>OMYO01000022.1 GCA_900315285.1 uncultured Eubacteriales bacterium
AATACATAAGCGAATTGCGGAGGCCAAGAGGATACCGACCGTGGCATCCTCATCCGACGAATCTACGCGCAGATAGGCCTTCGCATCTTCAGTTGAAATAAAAACGAAATCCTGTCAATTCAACAGGATTTCGCTCTTTTCCAGCTTAGAAGAACAGCCAGTAGAGAAGAAGCATCGTAAACAACGCCTTTCCTTTCCGAGTGCTGATCAGTGCCCTATTTCTTTTTCCTGCGCGCCGGATAACACTATCTTAAATTACCCCCGGCAAAAGGTAGAATTATATTCCGGCAAAAGGTCAAGCCCCCCGCCAATATTTTTCTTGAAAACTCTGCTCCAGTGCCGCAAACTATAGTCAGTTGTTAAGAATTACAGGAGGAATATCATGAACTGGATTGTCCTTATCCTCTCCGGCGTCTGCGAATCAGCCTGGGCGACCGCACTGGGCTACATTGATGGTATCCACAAGCCCATTCCCATCATTGTCTTTGTCGCCGGCATGCTCCTCAGCATGCTGGGCCTCAGCTATGCCATGAAGACCATTCCCACCGGCACAGCCTATGCGGTCTGGACCGGAATTGGAGCTGCCCTCACGGTTGTCATTGGCATGTTTTTAAAGACGGAGCCTATCTCCGTGGCGAGAATCCTGCTTCTTATCGGTCTTGTGGGGTGCGTCATCGGACTAAAAGTGGTCTCCTGAGCAGCGCCGCCCCAATCCATTGGGCACAGCAGTGCCAATTATGGTATTATTAATAGGTAACGAATTTCTGAAGGAGTACGAAAATGAGTGAACCGAACCAGAAAATCATCCTGACGGCTGACCGTCCCACCGGCCGGCTGCATCTCGGCCATTATGTGGGTTCTCTGAAGCGCCGCGTTGAGCTGCAGAACTCCGGCGAGTTCGACCAGATCAATATCATGATCGCCGACGACCAGGCCCTGACCGACAACGCCGACAATCCCGGAAAAATCCGTGACAATATCATCAACGTCGTCCTCGACTATCTCTCCGTCGGCATTGACCCGACGAAGTCCAATATCTGCGTCCAGTCGACGCTCCCGGCCCTGCATGCCCTGACGTTTTATTACATGAACCTGGTCACCACGGCGCGTCTTGCCCGAAACCCCACCGTCAAGGCGGAAATCCAGCTGCGCGGCTTTGAGGACGAGGGTCTTCCGGTGGGCTTCTTCGCCTACCCGGTCTCCCAGACCGCAGATATTACCGCATTCGACGCCACTGTCGTCCCTGTCGGTGAGGACCAGCTCCCCATGATTGAGCAGGCAAGGGAAATCGTTGAGCGCTTCAACCGCATCTACGGCGAGACCCTCGTGCTCCCCACCGCTCTCATTCCGGAGAACGACGCCCAGCGCCGCCTTCCGGGCGTGGATGGAAAAGCGAAAATGAGTAAATCGCTCGGCAACTGCATCTACCTGTCCGACTCTGCCAAGACCATCAAGAATCAGATCAACCGCAAAATGTTCACCGACCCGCAGCACCTGCGCATTGAGGATCCGGGCCATCTGGAGGGCAACGTCGTCTTCACCTATCTCGACGCCTTCTGCACCGACGAGCACTTTGCCGAGTTCCTTCCCGAGTACAAGAACCTGGACGAGCTCAAAGATCATTACACCCGTGGCGGTCTCGGTGACGGCACCTGCAAGAAGTTCCTCTACAACGTCCTGAACAGCACGCTGGAACCCATCCGCCAGGAGCGTGAGAAATGGGCCAACGACATAGACTCTGTCTATGACATCCTGAAGGCCGGCAACGAGAAGGCCAGAGAAATCACCGGCAACACTCTCGCCCGTGTCCAGAAGTCCATGCGCATTGACTACTTTGCGGACCGCAGCATTGTCAAAGAGTGGGAAACTCTTCTGAAGAACGCGGAAAAATGAGGAAATTTTTAGCCACAGTACTTGCGCTAATATTTGTGGCCTCCATGGCCTTTGCCGTCCCGGCGTCTGCAGCAGGGACAGCAAGTGAATCGCGCATTGTCAAGACGGACAAAGGGAATGTTGTTTTTAAGAACGGCCTTCCAGACTTGCAATACACCGGGTTCGCAACAGACAGCGACGGGAGCATCTGTTACCTGGAAAATGGAGAATATTCCAAAAAGAGCGGACTGACGGAATCCTCCGGGGAAATGTACCTGCTGAAAGGCGGAAAAGTACGAACCGACTATACCGGACTCTTCGGAAATAAAACCGGTGTCTATTTCCTCCAAAACGGTGAGGCACAGCTGTCTGCCGGAGAACATAAAATTGGCGGAGTCACCTACTCGTTTAATGATCAGGGTGTCTGCACCACAAAGGTCATTGTCAGCGCCAAGAAAGTTTTGGACTCGGTCGGCTGGAAGCTGAAAAATGCCTTCCAGTGGAGCGCATCCAAAATCAAATATGACCGGTACGTTGTGCCGGTTGATGGTTCCTGGTCCGTTGATCGGTATGCCAACTATGGTTTTGACCACAAAGTGGGAAATTGCTATGTAATGTCCTGCACATTCTATGAAATGGCAAGAATCCTGGGGTATGACTGCCACGTTATGAAGGGCAAAGTCCCCTATGCCTCCGGCGGTTACGGGCCCCATTCCTGGAACGAGGTTATCCAAGGCGGGAAGACTTATGTCTGCGACGCGAACTATCAGTACGAGAAGAAAAAGAATGGATTCATGTTCCACTATAAGGATAAGGGGACGTGGGTCTATTCGGATATTAAGCGTGTGAATTAATGAAGGCTGCACCGGCGGGTGCAGTCTTTTTTTGTGGGCGTTTACCTACGGGTTCTTCCAAGCTCGCTAGGAGTAGGTAGAAAATCTGCTCGACTAAGGGGATTTTACCTACTATCCTGTTGATTTATTGAAGGTGTAGGTATGTTGCTTATGGGTAGCCGGGGCGATTTACCTACTTCATCACAATAATCACCTGTGGTGTAGGTAAATAGTCCACTGGCAGTCGCGAGAAGTTACCTACATCGCCCAGAAAATTCGAACCGTGTAGGTAAGTTGTTCTATAGCAACCCGATTTTTCTACCTACAACAGAATCAAATTGAGCAAAACGTAGGTAACCGTCCTTATCCTCGAACAATTTGTTCAGAAACCGACATTTTCTACAGCCTATTTGCTTTCCCCCGGGAATACAGGTATATTGGAATTAGAACGACAGTTCAATTTATCCCTAAGGGAGGATTTACCATGAAGGTCGGAATTATCTATTACAGCGAGACCGGCACAACAGAAAAATGTGCCAAATGGGTCGCTGAGGGCGCAAAGAAGGGTGGCGCCGACGAGGTCCGTCTCTTCAATTTGAAGGACGACGACAACCCGGATAAGGAATATCTCGAGAGCTGCAGCGCTCTTATCTTTGGCACGCCAACCTATGTGGCCAACATGTGTTGGCAGTTGAAAAAGTGGTTTGACACCCGCCTGAACGTCAATCTCGCTGGCAAACTCGGCGGCGCATTTGCCACAGAGAACAGCCCGTTTGGCGGCGGCGGAGAGCAGGCAGTCATGACGATGATCACCCATATGCTGGTCAAGGGCATGATGGTATACTCCAGCGGTATGTCCTATGGTCGCCCGTATATCATCCATATGGGTCCCACCATTGTGCGTGACATAGCCGATGAGAGACAGGAACTCTGTGAGGTTTTCGGAGAGCGAATCGCCGCACAGGCAGAGAAAATTGGGGTGTGAACTATGGACGAGAAAACCTTATGGAAAAAATGTGCTGAATTCCACGGCCACGTCTGCGGAGGACTTGCCATTGGATTCAAGGCAGCTCTCTACGCCACTGACCTCCTGGGCCTGAATTTTTCGGGCGATGAAGAGGTCGTCTGTGTCACCGAGACCGACGCCTGCGGCGTCGACGCCATCCAGGTCATCCTCGGAACTAGCGTCGGAAAAGGAAATCTCCTGTTCCAC
The DNA here is from genome assembly GCA_900315285.1 of uncultured Eubacteriales bacterium. Lineage (GTDB taxonomy): Bacteria > Bacillota > Clostridia > Oscillospirales > Acutalibacteraceae > RUG420. The sequence goes on from OMYO01000022.1 coordinate 3,919, forward strand.
ATGACTGGCAAGCAGGCCTTTTCCTTCTACAACCGGACAACTGGCAAGTCGGTCCGCCTCGTCCTGAAGGCCTGGCCAGAAGGTGTCCCGCGAGAGAAGATGCTGGACTGGTTCATGAATCAGGACCCGAAAGATCTGTTCGATGTCAAAGAAGTCCGCATCCAGCTGCCGGAGCATGCCCGCATCTTCGAGAACTACACTTGCGAGCAGTGCGGCGAGGCCACCGGTTCAAACTGGATCCGGATTCGGAACGGAAAGAAACTCTGCCTGGACTGCTTCCAGGAGTATGACCGGTTCCACGTATAATTTAAGGGCTGCACCGAAACGGTACAGCCCTATCTTTCTGCCTATTTACGCATTCAAATACTTATTAAAGAACTCCGTCAGCTTGTCAAACGGAATGGCATTCTTCCCGCCGCCGTCATACAGGTCCGTATGGCTGGCCCCCGGGATGGTCAGGAACTCCTTGTTCTCCGGGCAGGGATTTCCCTTCATCATATTATTGTAAGCATCTTTGCCCATGTAGTAGGAATGGGCCTTCTCGCCATGCATGATGAGGACAGCAGAGCGGATCTCGTTGCTGTACTGCAGGATGGGCTGATTCATGAACGACATGCAGCCGGTCACATTCCACCCCTCATTGGAGTTCAGCGAACGGGGGTGATACCCGCGCGGCGTCTTATAATAGTCATAATAGTCTTTGACGAAGTACGGTGCGTCCTCCGGCAGCGGGTCCACGACGCCGCCAGCCCGGTCATAGGTGCCATTTTTATAGTCCTTCGTCCGCTGGGCATTGAGGGCTTTCTTTTTCTCGTAGCGCTGTTCCTCACTGTCCTCCTGATCGAAGTATCCGTTGGCGCTGATTCGGCTCATGTCATACATGGTGGAGACGACGGTCGCCTTGACGCGGGTGTCCAGCGCCGCGGTGTTCAGCGCCAGTCCGCCCCATCCGCAGATGCCGATAATGCCAATTTTGTCCGGATCCACCTTCGGGTTTGTGGAGAGGAAGTCTACGGCTGCCATAAAATCCTCGGTATTGATATCGGGCGATGCAGTGTATCTCGGCTCTCCCCCACTCTCTCCGGTATACGACGGGTCAAACGCAATGGTGAGGAACCCGCGCTCTGCCATAGTCTGGGCATACAGACCCGAGCACTGCTCCTTTACGGCGCCAAACGGGCCGGAGACCGCAATGGCTGGCACTTTGCCGCTCGCCTTTTTCGGTGTGTACATGTCTGCTGCCAGCGTAATTCCATACCGGTTGCGGAATGTAACTTTTCTATGGTTTACCTTGTCGCTCTTTGGAAATGTCTTATCCCATTTCTGTGTCATCTTCAAAACCTCGTTTCGGTATTTCTTTCTGTCATTCCGGGCCGCAGCGGTACTCAGCGTCACAACTGTCAACACAAGACAGAGGGCGCAACTGAGAATTGCCATCCATTTCTTCTGCATCCTGCTCCTCCTTACCATTTTATATTTTCATCATAAGTTGACAAACATGAAATAGCAAATTGCTATTTGTAATATCATGTTATTCTATTTTCGAATGGCTTTGGCGATTTGCTTTTTCTTCTATAGAAACCTATCATCGAAGTACAGAAAGAAAGGGGACGTTATATACATGGCAAATTCACTGAAAATCAAACGAATCTATGAGGAACCCGCCCCGGACGACGGCACCCGCATTCTCGTGGATCGGCTCTGGCCTCGGGGCGTGAAGAAGGAGCGTGCCGCCCTGGACGGCTGGTGGAAGGTCGTTGCGCCCAGCCCAGAACTCCGGAAATGGTTTGCCCACGATCCAGAAAAATTTGAGGAATTTCGAGTCCTCTACACCGCCGAGCTGGATGAGAATCCAGAAGCCGCGAAATACCGCGAAAAGATCAACAGCATGCTGAAAGGCGGCAATGTAACTCTGTTATACGGCGCAAAAGACCCGGAGCATAACCACGCTATTGTCCTCGCAGAGTGGCTCATGCATTGAGAACTTGCATCGCCCACCGAATTGCGCTATACTAGTTTTCGACATATGACGGAAATGGAGATGAGGAGATGCCGCGACCCCCGCGCTGCCGGCGCATCTGCGAAGAGCCCGCCTTCGGCACATTCGGCCCGGAGCAGGGCACGGACCGGGAACCAGTCATCCTGCAGGTGGACGAATACGAAACCATTCGGCTCGTGGACTTGGAGGGCGCCACCCATGAGGAGTGCGCCAGGATCATGGACATCTCCCGCACCACGGTGACGGAAATCTATGAGTCCGCAAGGCACAAAATTGCCGACGCCCTGGTGAACGGCCGGGAACTGCGCATTGCCGGGGGAAATTACCGGCTCTGTGACGGCTCCGCCATCCCCTACTGTCAGAGAATGTGTGAAAAGGGCTGCTGCGCCATTGTGCAGAGCACGAAAATCAAGCGAGGAGACAATGTTATGAGAATTGCAGTTACCTATGACAACGGAAACATCTTTCAGCACTTCGGAAAGACCCAGGCATTCAAAGTCTACGAGGTCGAGGACGGCAAAGTTGTCCGCTCCGGCATCCTGGACACCAACGGACAGGGCCACGGCGCACTGGCCGGCCTGCTTATGCAGAATGGAATAGACACACTGATCTGCGGCGGTATTGGCGGCGGCGCCCAGAACGCACTGCGCAGCTGTGGAATCCAACTCCTCGGTGGAGTCTCTGGAAATGCCGACGCCGCTGTTGAGCAGTTCCTGGCCAACTCCCTGCAGTATGACCCGAATGTACACTGTGACCATCACGACCACGAGGGCGGCAACTGCCATGGCCACGACGAGGGCGGCTGCTGCCACTAATAGTCCATAAAGCTTTTTTACAGCAGGAGAAGACGTGCAAAGGGTTTTCACCCGGCGCACGTCTTTTCTTGTATTTCCCGCCATTTCCACCAGGTAACATCAATGGTATAATTTTGTATTATCGGTAAAAGGAGAGATTCCCGTGAATATCCAGATCTTCGGCACGAAGAAATCCTCCGACACGAGGAAGGCCGAGCGCTTTTTCAAGGAGCGACGCATCAAATTTCAATCCGTCGACATGAAGATGAAAGGCCTGAGCAAAGGCGAATTTCGAAGTGTCAAACAGGCCGTGGGCGGCATTGATTCCATGCTGGATGAGAACTGCAAAGACCAGGACACTCTGGCCCTCATCAAATATCTCCGCCCGGAGGATCAGGAGGAAAAAATCCTAGAGAACCAGCAAGTCCTGAAACTTCCTATCGTCCGCAACGGCCGCCAGGCCACAGTGGGCTACCAGCCCGAGGTCTGGAAGACATGGGAGTAAAAAGGCCGCGCCCTGCAGCAGTGCTTATCCCGCTCCTCCCAAATGGCAACAGCTACGACGTGCTGTTTGAGGTGCGAAGCGCCGGCATTGCTCAGCCCGGGGACATCTGCTTTCCGGGTGGCACCATGGAGCCGGGCGAAACTCCGGAAGTTGCCGCTGTCCGGGAGACCACCGAAGAACTCCTCGTCTCCCGGGAACAAATTCGCGTGCTGCGTACCATGAACACCCGGCCCGGCCCAAAGGGCCGCCCGGTCACTGGAGTTCTCGGCATTCTGGATAATTACAAGGGCAGTTTTTCCAAGGCAGAGGTGGACCATGTGTTTACACTACCGCTTGGGAAATTGATGGCTGAATCGCCCGTGAGCCGTACCATGCCGCCCCGTACCTTCTACTACTACCCCACCCCCTCTGAGGGCGCCATCTGGGGAATTACTGCAAACCTGCTGCACGACTTTCTGCAGCTTCTGAAAGAGGAATAGCCAATGGAGAATACGAAGAAAAAGAAGAAGATGTCGCTGACGACGGTCATTTTGCTGGCCCTGGTTCTCGGCGCTGTCACCGGCGCACTGCTCTACTCCTTTGCGTCCGGGTCCGCCGGGGTGCAGAAATATGTCGTAAACGGCGTATTCTATGTCCTCGGTCAGGGCTTTATCCGCCTCATGCAGATGCTCGTCATCCCGCTTGTCTTCTGCTCTCTGGTCTGCGGCACGGCGCAAATTGGCGGAACGAAATCTTTCGGTCGGATCGGCGGCGGCATTATCGGCCTCTATCTCCTGACGACAACACTGGCCCTCACGCTGGCCCTGTTCTTCTCCCGGCTCACGAAGCCCGGTGTTGGTCTGAATCTCAGTGCCATCCAGATGAGCACCGAAAAACTGCAGACAGTTGACCGCTCCAGCATTCCGGACACGCTGCTGAATATCATCCCGAAGAATGTGTTCGAGTCCATGGCCAACGGCGACATGCTGCCCATCATCGTATTTGCCCTCATTGTGGGCGTCATTATCGGGAAGCTGGGGGACAAGGTACAGACCGTCAGCAACTTTTTCTCGCAGTTCAACGACATCATGATGGAAATGACCATGATGGTCATGAAGGTTGCCCCTATCGGCGTCTTCTGCCTCATTGCCAAGACGTTCGCCACCGTCGGTGCCCGCGCCATGGCCCCGCTGCTCAAGTACCTTCTGACCGTGCTGCTCGTCCTGGTCATTCAGGTTCTTGTGGTCTATATGACCATTTTGTGGACTGGCGCCCGGGTGAGCCCGTTCCGGTTCCTGAAGAAGTTTTTCCCGGTCATGCTGTTCGCCTTCTCCACCGACTCCTCCAACGCCACCATCCCGCTGAACATTGAGACCATGGAGAAGGATATCGGCGTCTCGCGCGATGTAGCCTCCTTTACCATCCCCCTTGGGGCGACTATAAACATGGACGGCACAGCTATCATGCAGGGCGTTGCCGTAGTATTTATTTCGCAGGCCTATGGTATTCCGCTCCGGCCCATTGACTATGTCACCGTCATCCTGACCGCAGTTATTGCCTCTATTGGCACCGCGGGAATTCCCACCGTCGGCCTTGTCATGCTCACTATGGTTCTGTCCTCGGTCGGTCTTCCCATTGAGGGCATTTCGCTCATCATGGGCGTCGACCGAATCGTTGACATGTGCCGCACCGCCGTCAACATTACCGGTGATGCCGTCTGCACCACCGTCGTTGCCAAACACAACGGCCAATTCGACAAGTCCATTTTCCTCAGCGACACACGCCGGGAGGAGCCCAATGGCTCCCACCCCGACAACGCCGAGACCGACATCGTCGACACCATGGCGGAAGAATTTGAAGAAACCGACAAAAAGGCGTAATATAGTGTTTTACAAGGAGGTTATTATCCCATGAAAAAATTCACCAAAATCCTCGCAGCCGTCTTTGCACTGGTCTGCATGGTAAGTGCCATGGCCGTCACCGCATCCGCCAAGAGTTCTCTCTACGTCGGTGCCTCCAACAACGGTCAGGGTTTCGTATATGACTCCGAGGCAAACCCGAAGCTCCAGACCGGAGCTGTCCAGGTAAAAGCACCTACGGTTCCCGTTCCGACTGTCTGCCCCGCTCCGGCACCGGCTCCCGCTCCGTGCTGCTGCTGCAAGAAGGACTGTGGCTGCTGCCAGCCCGGCGGCAAGTGCACCTGCGGTAAAGACTGCAAATGCCAGTGCTGCAATAAAAAGCCGGTCCCGCCGAAAGGCCCCGACTGTGTGTATCCCCCGGCTCCCGGCCTCATGGGTCCTGGCCCGGAGATGATGGTCTATCAGGTTCCGACTGCCACCCTTGCCACCGAGCCCCAGCTCCCGCCGGAGATGATTGCGGCGAGCCCCATCCCGGTCAAGGCAGCAAAATAATATCATATAATCTGAGATCAGCGAGCACGGTGTGCTCGCTGATTTTTCGTTGTGGGATTTATTGGGGCTCGGGCAGATCGGTTTACTTGGAAGAGGATGCAAGGGAGATGAGGGAAATATGGGTAGGTTGTCAACGGTTGCTGAATGCTACCTACCACCTTTTCCTTTCTAAATAAGGGGAAAGTAGTAAATGGTGCCCAGTTGCCGGATAAAGACCAACAAGGGCCAGTCAATTAACTGCTTTTCTCCCAAAATAAGAGAATTGCAGTTAACATCATCCCCCTATCAAGCATGGAATTAACTGCAAACCTTATTTTTCTTCCTTTGTGCAGTTAATAAGTGCCATCGAGACAAGGCCTCCTAACTGCAATTCTCCAAAAACGAGAGAAGTGCAGTTAACATGATTCCCCTATTATGCTGGTAGTTAACTGCAAACCTTATCAGTCAGCCTTGGTGCAGTTAATAATGGCCACCGAGGTAAAAAAAGGTTAACTGCACTTTGCCAATTCCAAAGCAAATGCAGTTAAATCACATAATTCCACCACATACAATTAACTGCATATAGATAAAAAATTCCAATGTGCAGTTAAAAGTCATCCCCCTGGTGAAAATAGTTTAACTGCAAATCCAAAAAATCAAAGAACTTGCAGTTAAAAATCCGATTTTCCGCGCTACAGGGAACGTCTTTACCCTCCCTTCCAGTATTATCACTCGGATACCCAAAGCTCCCAGTTTCTCACTCCCCACAAAAAACAGGACTGCACCCGCAAAGGTACAGTCCCTAACAAATAAATTTCTTCAGTTCTTCGGCTGCAGCGCCTTCATGACCGCCTTCAGTGCCCTGTATTCCGGAGTGTCTTTTGTGAACTCTGCAGGATTACAGGTCTTCCCGTTGTTCATGACTCCGGAGGCTACTGTTGTGAGGGTCTCCGTGAACTCCCGGTCGTCCGGGTAGTTCGTGTCATGGCCAAAGGAGTCGGCCAGGTCATAGAGCAGGCTGTCCAGAGCCTTCTTGACCGGACCGCGGTACCCGGTGAACTTTCCAGCGGCATTGATGAGTGCGCTGTAAACGTCCGTCTGCGGGTTTAAGTTGAGGGCAGAGAGGGCGTCGGCGGGGAGGAGGGTGCGGATGAGGTCAGAGGCTACATCGCCCGGGAGGGTATTGAGCCAAATGGCGAGCAGTGCGGAGACCTGATTCAGAATGGCCCCGTTCTCAATCTGCCCGAAGGCCTCCTTGACCCAGTCCGGATAGTTGCCGTCGTCGGTGCCCGCGCAATTGGCGCAGTACAGATAGTCGGCGAACTCAATGAGTGTGTGCTTCCCATCTGCTGTAACAGGAATGCGGCAAGCGTTGTCCACCAGCTTGACGACCTCGTCCTTGACCACCTGCGGGCACTCCATGCCGAGACCGGCAAAAGCGTCTTCCAGGTTAACAGTAAGGTAGCCCTCGAGCATTGTCTGCGTCAGCATGTTGTTCCGCGCATACTCGGTGACGTCGGGAATGTAGCGCTGTTTCTGCTCAACGGCGTCATAATAGTTAATGCTAAGATGATCAATGGTGCGACCGGTCATTTTCAGCGTCTCGCCGCCGTTCTTCATTCCGCGCTCCACGTCGACAATACGCATGGCAGCCGGATAGGCGGCACCGGATCCAGTCTCAATGTCAAAGAGGTCGTTGCCCTTGGCGCTGCGACCCTGGGTGACATCCTGCTCGTGGGTGTGGCCGGTGAAGACAATGTGCATGCCGGCGTCAGCGAACTCGCTTCCAATGCGGGTGTAGTCGTCCAAAAGATAAATGGACTCAATGGTGGACTCCATGGTGAAGTGGGGGACGATGTTGTGGTGCATGATGCCGATGACTGCATCGCCCCGGTCGCGGGCGGCCTTGATCTGGTCCATAGTCCACTGCTCCAGCTCCGGGCTGATGGCGCCCCGGGTCTGGTGCTCATCCTTGCCGGTGGTCGTATTGTCCGAGCTGTAGCAGTTCGTGTCTACAGCAATAAACGTGAAGCCGGGTACTGGGCGGGCCGCATAGGACTCCTGCCCTGCCACCTTGCCAGGGGCCGGCGTAAAGCGGGCAATAATGCTCGGATCCTCATAGGTGACTTTATATATTTCCCGGAACATTTCGGGCGATGTACGGGTCGCCTTGGCAGCTTTTCCATCCACCATAGGGGCCGCGTAGTTTTCCGCGTTTTTGTTGTTCTGGTCGTGGTTGCCGTTGATGACATAGATGAAAAGCTTCGGCATATCTTTTTTCAGCTTTTCGAGTTTTTTCTCAATGATTTGGTGCGTCTCCGCCTCGCCGTCCTTTGTCATGTCTCCGGGGATGACAAGCACGTCGGGCTTCTCCTCCCGGACCTTATCCAGCTGGGCGTCCAGGATGGCTTCGGTCTCCGACTGCATTTTCGGGGTCTTGTTGCGCATGTGCCAATAACCTGTATTGTCTGCAAGCAGGTCGTTGGCAATGACATGCGGGTCGGCAATGGAGGCAATTTTCAGCTTCGCCTTAGCGGAGGAGCCGGTGGATTTCGCCGATGCGCTGCAGGCCATCACGGTCATTAGCATGGCCGCCGTCAGTACGAGGGCGAGGATCTTCTTCCATGTCTTCAAATCTGTTCTCTCCTTTTCTTCATCCAAAATGCCCCTTCCGCTTTCCATGCAGAAGGGGCATTAGCGGTATCTCTATTATACCGTAGAATGATACAGCTGTTTTGTTAAATCAAGTCGAGGGTTCGAGTTCTTTCAGGACAGCTTTCAGGACTTTATAGGTTGTCGTGTCGTTTTTCGGGCTGTCGGCCGGGCTGTAATCCTTGCCGTCATTCATGACGCCAGGTGCCACGGTGGTCATGACCTCAGAGAACTCGCGGTCATCCGGATAGTTCGTATCATTGCTGAACGAGATAATGACATCATAGAGGAGTCCGTCAATGGTCTTCAGGACCGGGCCGCGGAATCCAGTAAACTTGCCTGCTGCATTGACAATAGGCTTGTATACATCAACCGACGGGTTCAGGTCCATGGACTTCAGGAGGTCCTCCGGAAGAGCCTGTTTCACAAGGCTCATAGCGACATCGGACGGAAGGCTGTTGAGCCATACCGCTGCGGTGGCGACGATCATGTTGATGAGAGCGCCGTTCTGGATCTTGCTGTTGCCTTCTTTGACCCACTCCGGATAATTACCGTTATCAGTGCCGTCGCAGTTGCCGGAATAAATGTAGTTTGCATAGTCGAGGACAGTGTACTTGCCGTCGTCGGTTACCGGGATATCGCAGACCTTGTCGAGGAGGGTGTTGGCCTCATCTTTTACGACCTGCGGGCACTCCATACCGAGGCTGGAGAAGGTATCTTCAAGGATGATTCCGAAGTAACCGTGGAACATGGTCTTGGTAAAAAGATTCTCCTTGCCGTACTGGCTGACATCGGGGATGTCGCGCTGCTCCTTGGCAATGGCATCGTAGTAGTTGATGCTGAGGTGGTCAACGGTAGTTCCCTTCATAGAGAGGGTCTCCTTGCCATCCTTGGTGCTGTGTTCCGTCTCCAGAATACGAAGCGGAGATGGATAAGCGCCACCGGCGCCGGTCTCAATGTCGATGATATCATTGCCCTTGGCCGTGCGGAACTTGGCGACATCCTGGGAATGGGTGTGGCCGGTGAACATGAAGTGCATGCCGGCATCGGCGAACTCCGTGGCAAGGCGATTATAGTCGTCTACCAGATACATGGTCTCCAAGACAGACTGCATGGTGAAGTGGGGAACGATGTTGTGATGCATGAGTCCAATGACTGCATCGCCCCGGTTGCGGGCTGCCTTGATCTGTCCGAGGACCCATTTCTCAAGATCCGGAGTAATGGCGCCGCGGGTCTGGTGCTCGTCCTGGCCGTCATCGGTGTTGTCGCTGCTGTATGCATTGGAATCTATGGCGATGAACGTGTAGCCTTTGCAAGGACGGGCTGCATAGGACATCTGACCAGCTACTTTTCCAGGAGCCGGCGTGAACCGGGCAATGATGGTCGGGTCATCATAGATGACGTGCTGATAATACTTCTTAAAGAGTTCCGCGTTGATCATGTAGATATGCATCTTCGGCATTTCCTTCTTCAGTTCCTCGAGCTCGGCGGCGATGACCTCATGGCTCTCACCCTCTCCGTCCTTGGTGAGGTCGCCGGTCATAACCAGAATGTCCGGCTTCTCCTCGCGGACCTTTTCGAGCTGTTTGTCAAAGATGGCCTGGCTCTCGGAGAGGAGCTTGGGCTCTTTGTCTCTCATGTGGTGATAACCCTTGTTATCATCCTGCAGTGACTGGGCCAGTACATGGCCGTCAGCCAAATGCATAAGTTTCAGTTTCTGCTTGTCCTCCTTCTTCGGCTTCGATGCTGCGAAGGCAGCGCAAGCGCAGGTGGATACGACCAATACGGCACTGAGCAGCAGTGCCAGAATTTTTTTGAATCTGTGCAAAATGGTCTTCCTTTCTTCCTCATCAATAAACGGCATTGCGTTCTGCAACGTTTGAAAGCCATTTTAACCATTATTTAACATTTGCAATTGTTGTATTCAGAACCGCACAAACTCACGAAAATTGCCAAAAAAAGCCGGACGCACCGCAGAGATGGGATTTTCTGCCATGCGCCCGACTGTGGGGTCAGATTCTTATTTTTACAGGTCTCAGTCCTGATCCGGGAACTCGCCGTTCATGTGATATTTCTTTAGGGCGACGAAGTTCTTGATGATTTCCACCGTGCCGTCCAGTCCAAGTTTGGAGGAGTTCAGGACGAGATCATAGTTGCGGAAGTCTTTCCACTCCTTGCCGGTGTAGTGCTCATAGTAGTCCCGGCGATGTTTATCCACGGACTTGATTTCCCTGCGGGCCTCTTTCTCATCCTTGTTCCGGGATTTCATAATATGCTTGACCTTTTTGTCCTCATCCGCATAGATATAGACGCTGATGAGACCGGGCTCATCTATCAGGACCTCATTGCCGCAGCGGCCGACCAGAACAAAGTTTTTGCCGGACTCTGCGAGCTTGCGCTCATAGTCGTGGACTTTCTCCGTAATGATGTCCTCCAGAGAGTTCGTATAGCCATTGACGCTGCGGGAAACGAAAGGTCTGCGGCGCTTCTCATCATATTTTTTAAAGGCATGGAGCGCATCCGGACTCATATTGCTGTCCTCTGCAAGCTGGGTCAGAATGTCCCGGTCGTAGAGATCATAGCCCAGGCTGTCCGCCAGACGGACGGCCACTTCGTGTCCCAGACTGCCATGCTCCCGGTTTATGGAAATAATAATCTGGTCATCCATAATAGATATTTCTCCTTGAATTAATTACACTTCAGAGCCGATTCCGGTTTAAGCGAACCAGAAATAACGGCCATAGATCATGAGCATGCAGCTTGCCACGACGATGATGGTAGCCGGTGCATTATACTTGCAGTACTTGCCCCAGGTGACCGGATGGCCTTCCTTGGCGACAATGGAAGTACCAACGACATTGGCCGATGCGCCAATGGGGGTTGCGTTTCCGCCGATATCGGTACCAATGGAGAGCGTATACGCCAGAACGTCAAGTGGTACTGCCGGGGTGGCAAGGGCCTGAATGACCGGAACCATAGTAGCGGCAAACGGGATGTTGTCGACAAAGGCACTGGCAATGGCAGATACCCAAAGGATAATGGCAACAACGACATACGGATTACCACCGCTGACGTTACGGATGAACTGGGCAACAAGTTCCAGACAGCCGGTATACTGGAGGCCAGCGACGACCAGGAACAGACCCACGAAGAATGAGAGAGTCTTGTAGTCAATTTTCTTCAGGACGTCCAGGCCTTCCTTTGGTCCGACCGTAATGGCCGTGCCAATAAGAGCAAGTAGTCCGGAAAACAGACCGATGGTGGTAATGGTAAGACCCGTCTGCTTATTCGTGATAAGAAGGACGATGGTCAGGATAAAGACGAAAGCACTGACGCCGAAGGCTTTCTTATTGGTGACGGCCTCTTTGGCGTCCGGGTAGCTCACGTTCTCCGGGCGATTCGCCTCGCTCTTCTTGAGATCCTTCCGGCAGACCAGCAGAAAGAAGATCATGATGATGACAAGGCTGATAAGAACCATGGTACCGGTGTTCGAGAAGAAGTCGAAGAATGTGAAACCGACAGCGGTGCCAATGATGATGTTCGGCGGGTCGCCTGCCATAGTGGCCGCGCCGCCCAGGTTGGCACAGAAGACCTCCGCCAGAACCATGGGGATGGGGTCAAACTTCAGAAGCCGTGACAGCTCTACGGTGACAGCTGCCAGGAACAGAATGACCGTGATACTTCCGATGAACATGCTGAGGAATGCCGAGATTAGCATAAAGACGATGAACAGCGGAATCAGTTTATAGTGTACAGCTTTTGCCAGCGCCAGACAGACCCACTTGAAGAAGCCCGAGCGGGACATGGCCTCGACCATGACCCAGACGCCAAAGATAAACAGGATGGTCGACCAGCTGATGCCGAACGACTCCTCCGCCGCGCTCCCGTACCAGAATGTCGGCTTGATAATGCTCCCAAGGTTCAGCGACTTCCAGATAGCCGAGCCCGAGTGGCAGCATGCGCCAAAGACCAGTGCGAGAACCAGACCGCCGCAGGTCAGCGTGACCCACTGGCGCTCCACTTTTCCTGTAACAAGGACACCGAACATGCCGAGGAAGATGACAAGCGCAAGAATGCGTGCCACGAGCAGGGCAGTTCCTGTTATGGTTGTTACCATAGGACAGTTCCCTCTTTCTTTTCGATACTGTTGTTATACGGTACAGACTTCACATTGTGTCTGAACTCACCATATTTTACCACAAAAGCATACCGCTTGGGGAGAAATATACCTGTGAAAGATATAGCAATGGGGCCTGGCTGTGGGATGTCAGCCAGGCCCCAGTTCTTGGGATGAAAAACACGCTATGGGATTACGGAAAGCTATGGGATAAGCTTCGGTATGGTTTTAGTATAGCAGTCCGTCAAAGTTTCCGTAAGCTCCCTGGGGGGATATAATTTACAGCGTTTTTGCAACAATCTGCGAGAGGGTGTTCTCATCAATACCCACTCCGGCGTAGACGGCATAAGAATGGTTGCCAATGGTCCAGTAAGCGTTGTTGATGATTCCGTTCTTGCCGTTGACCTTGACGCTGCGGCCATTCAAGTCAAGCGTCTTGGACTCCGGATAGTCATTGTAGTCACCGGTCAGAGTGCGCTCGCCCTCAATGGTCTTGGATTTGCGCAGGGTAAATGCATTAAAGCAGCCGGAGTACTCGACCTGGATAAGTTCTCCCGGAATAACAGAGATATGGCGGTACGGATAACCGGCAATGTCGGACGGAGCGGACATAAAGAAACCGGCTTTCAAGCAAGCCTCCGGCATGTTCTCACAGTCGACAAACGGGTTGGCAATGCCATCGCCACCCACGGTTCCGGTCATTTCCTCATAGGTGGGCATTCCCGGACTGAGTACGACCGGGCCAGGTCCAAATGTCAGGGGCGATGCAGCACTTGCACTTACAGCAGCCACTGCACACAGCATAAGAGCTGCTACCACAGAGATGATTTTCTTCATGATAATACACTCTCCTTATTTCATGACCAGGTATGCAAAGTACCCGGCATAGGATACCAGCATGAGAGCGCCTCCCCACCGCTTGATTTCCTGCTTCTTGTTGAGGCTCAGGAGCCAGAGCAGAACTGCAGCGGTGACGGCAACAATGGCGTCCACACGGAACTTCGGAGCAAAGGCCACCGGCGTAATGATGGCACTCGTACCGAGCACAAACAGGATGTTGAAGATATTGGAGCCGACGATATTGCCGACTGCAATATCCGCCTCCCCTTTGCGGGCGGCATTCACTGAAGTAAACAGTTCCGGGAGAGAAGTTCCAAGAGCCACAATGGTAAGGCCGATAAAGCGCTGGCTGATTCCGGCGAACTCCGCAAGCTTTGTGGCGGCATCAACGGTGATGTCACTTCCAAAAATAATAAGCGCAAGGCCAACCAGCGTTAAGATGATTGCTTTCCAGAGTTTCATGGGCTTGTCCATGGCCACCTGAGCAGGCGTCTGCGTCACAGCAAATCCGCCCTCAATATGGCCAGAGGTTGGAAAACTGATTTCGTCCTCCGCTTTTCCGGAGCCTTTCTTTGCCATGACGCCCATATAGACCAGGTAAAGAATAAACAGAATCCACAGGATGACGCCGTCAATACGGCCGACAGTCTTGTCCCAGCCCTCCCAAAGAAGGACGAGAGAGATGAGAATGACAAACGGCATTTCATACCGTTTCGTGCTCTTCTGTACTGCCAGTGGTGTGATGACCGAGGCGAGGCCGAGGATGAGCAGGATATTCATGATGTTGCTGCCCACGACGTTGCCAATGGAGATGGCGGCGCTTTGTTTGACCGCGGCGGTAATACTGATGGCCGCCTCCGGTGCACTCGTTCCCATGGCCACAATGGTGAGACCGATGACCAGGGAGGGAATGCCGAATTTTTCCGCAATTCCCACGGCGCCGTCCACAAACCAGTCTGCGCCTTTGACCAGCATGGCGAAGCCGACGATGAGTAGCAGGATCTGAATAAAAATCTGCATGGATTTTCTCTCCTTAATTCATTCTAGACCTTATTCTTAATATAGGCTTTAGGGCCTAAAAAAGACGAGACTTCGCCCTGCGGTTACCAAAAACCACAGTGCAAAGTCTCGTCGATTATTCACAGAGCCGGGCTGCCCGTTCTATGCGGCAGCCGTGTATTGACGGCTAAGCGTACACGGAAAGTCCGTGCCGACTACTCCCCTTACAGGAATATTCTTATTTTGCCTTGCCCTGGTTGGCGACAGCGTCCATGCGGGCCTTGAGTTCCTCGTCGGAGAGGAGATAGTGATGGCTGATGGCCTTGAAGTTGTCGTCAAGCTCATAGACGAGCGGGACAGCGGTGGGGATGTTGGTCTCCAGGATCTGCTCCGGGGTCATGTCGTCAAGATACATGACGAGGGAACGGAGGGAGTTGCCGTGGGCTGCAATGAGGACCTTCTTGCCGTCGGCAATGTCCTTAGTGATGACGTCCTTGTAGTAAGGAACAACACGGGCAATGCAGGTCTCCAGGGACTCGGTGTTCGGGAGAAGAGACGGGTCAACGTTCTTGTACATGGCCTGGTTCTTCGGGTTTCTCTCGTCGTCGTCGGTGAGCTCCGGCGGGCAGACGTCGAAGGAACGTCTCCAGATCTTGACCTGCTCGTCACCGTACTTGGCAGCGGTGTCGGCCTTGTTGAGGCCCTGAAGGGCACCGTAGTGGCGCTCGTTGAGTCTCCAGTCCTTGACCATGGGGATCCACTCCTCGTCGAGCTGGGCGAGGACATTGTTGGCGGTGTGGATGGCTCTCTTGAGATAAGAGGTGTAGCAGATGTCGAAAGAGAAGCCCTCTTCCTTCAGCTTCTTACCAGCGGTAACAGCCTCCTGCACACCGTTCTCCGAGAGTTCTACGTCGGTCCAGCCGGTGAAAAGGTTGGCCTTGTTCCACTCACTCTCGCCGTGTCTGATCAGCACAAGTGTATAACTCATATTGAATTCTCCTTCCCGCGATGGGTCAGTAATTTAACAAAAATATACCGCTCCTATTATATAAGAATTCGAACTCAATGAAAAGGAAAATTTTTGTTAGAACAGAGCCGCTCAGCGGACCATGGGAATAATATAGATGCCGAGGGAGACGACCATGCCGATGATGGTGCCGATCTTCCATCGCCGATACGAATTATCCAGCTTTTTCTTCGTCTCGGGGGACGGCTCGGCAATGACGCCGACCTCCTCCTCCACCGTGGGAATCTTGTTGGCGTGCTTTCTCGTGAAGAACGCCCAGTAGAGGATGGCAAACACGGTGATGATGGCCGCTGTGAGCAGCGCCATGCGGTCTGCAAAGATCAGCATGAAGATATAGAGAATGATGGTGACCACCGCGCCGACTTTACCAGCCGGAGCCTTATAGGGGCGCTTCATGTCCGGATAGTTCTTCTTCAGTCCGATATAAGCCAGACAGGCTATCATATAGCAGATGGCAAGAGAGACCAGGGATACCGAGGCAATATAGTTGATACTGCCGGTGGCAATGAGGACATAGTTGATAATGCCAACTGTAAGGATTGCAGTATACGGCGTCTTGTGCTTCGGATGGACCTTGCAGAACCATTTCGGGAGAGAACCATCTTCCGCCATGGTGTAGATGTAGCGTGCGGGCGCAGCAATGCCGGGGTTAATGGTGGAGAGATCACCGCCGAAGGCAATGCCAATGCAGAGCAGGATGATGGGGAATCCGACAAGGCCGGCCGCCTTGAGGCCCTCTGCATAAGGTGCGTCTGCTACAGCAAGGATATGGTAAGCCGAATGCGGAACGAGACCGCAGAGGAACCACTGGAACAGGGCGTTGCAGATAAATACGAGGAAGACGGAGATCTTCAGTGCACGGGGCAGCGTGTACTGCGGGTACTTCGTCTCGGAGCCCATGGAGGCGCAGGTCTCAAAGCCTGTGTAGCACCACCAGATGAGGCCGAAGATATACATCATCTCATTGAAGGGCGGCATGGAGTCCATCTTCATTCCGCCGAAATACGAGAGGTGAATCTTCGGGATCATGTAGCAGAACCAGGCAATGGAGCAGGCCCAGAAGAAAAAGATGAATCCGGTCTGGGCGCGGCCCGAGAGCTCAATGCCCCGGAAGTTCAGGATCAGGAAGAACGTGACCAGGATGACCGCTATAATTCGCGAGTCCCATGTTATGTTCACGTGGAACTGCTCAAACAGAATCTTGAAGTAGTTGGAGAACGCCAGTGTCTCACCGGCGCCTATAGCAACGACGGCCACAATGTAATGCCACCCTACCAGGTTGGCGAATACGCGATTCAGTCCTCGCTTGGCGTAGTTGTACGTGCCTCCTGCACAGGGCAGCGCCGCCGACATCTCACCGTAGAGCAGGCACGGCCAGATGGAAATCAGCAGAGCGCCCAGCGTGAACAGAATGATCCAGGAACCGACTTTGCCAATCTGCGCGGAGCCGCAGGTGAACAGGCCGACTCCTACGACCGTGCCCACCGTCATGCTGATGGATTCCTTGAGGCCAAGGGTCCGCGGCATTACGCTTTTTTCATTCATGGGATCCCCTCCAGAGCAAAAATAATGACAGCGGGGCCTGGAGTTTTGAAAACTCCAAGCCCCGTTGCTCTCATCGGACGTATTATAGCACCAGGCAATCCCAGATTTTACATTCTTAGTCCGTTTTCTACACTTTCATGGTAAAATGATTAGGTATGTAAATCCTATTATTGGAAGGAAGAATTGAAATGATCAAGCATGTCATTCTCTGGCAGTTCAAGGACGAGCTCACCGACGCCGAAAAGGCGGATCTCGGTGCGCAGATCAAGAAGGGTCTTGAGGACCTGAAGGGCGTTGTCCCGGGTCTCACCGACATCCATGTCTGCGTCTCCCCGCTTCCGAGCTCCAACGCCGACATCCTTCTGGACAGCACCGTCACCGACGAGGAGGCCCTGAAGGGCTACGCCGTACATCCGGCCCATGTAGCCGTCAAGGACGGTCTCATTGTTCCCAACACGAAGCTCCGTGTCTGCATGGACTATGAGGTATAAGAACTACGTCGGGGTCTTCGACTCCGGCGTCGGCGGAATTTCCGTCCTCCAGGAGCTCCGCAAGGAGCTCCCCCACGAGGACTTCTACTATTTCGGGGACTCGGCCAACGCGCCCTACGGTGAGAAGTCGCCCCGGGTCATTCGGAAACTCGCCATGGCCATTGCGGACCACATGGTGGAGGAGGGCTGCAAGGCCATTGTCATTGCCTGCAACACAGCCACTAGCGCCGCCGCCCCGAAAATCCGCGCCAAGTATGACGCCAACATTCCCATCCTCGGCATGGAACCGGCCCTAAAGCCCGCTGCAAAGCAGCTTCCCCACGGTAAAGTCCTCGTTATGGCCACCCCGGCCACCCTGAAGCTGGAGAAATACCAAAAGCTCTCTCACCGTCTGGAGGGAGAGGCCGAGTTCATTCCAGTCCTCTGCAAAGGGCTTGCCGGCCGCGTGGAGCAGGGAGACCTGGACGCCCCGGATATGCTGGAGCTGTTGGACAGTCTCATCGGCCCCTACCGGGGCCAGGTGGACGGCATTGTTCTCGGCTGCACCCATTATCCTTTCCTGAAAAGGCAAATCCGCACCGTCATGGGCGAAAATATTCCTCTTTTTGACGGCGGAGCCGGCACGGCACGGCAGTTACGCCGCCGCCTGCTGCAGCACGACATCCTCGCACCGGAAGACAGCCCGGAGGGACACATCATCTTGGACTCCAGTCTCCGCACGCCGCAGGAGAAAGAGCTCTATGAGACCCTTCTCCACACGCCCATTGCCGACTGACGTTCAGGCTTTCAGATACGCCTTGACATCAAAGTGCTCAAAGTCCGGAATAAAGCTCTCAGACGCGGCTTCCTCCTCTTGGACGAAGGCCTGCTCTACGCCCAGGTTCAGCGCATAGTTTTCCAGCGCGTGGTACTCGTCCCAGGAGACCTTCCGGTTTATCTCCGGGAACCGCTCCACGGTCTTGAGTGGCGTGTACTGGCTCATGAGACTCATGTATATGTCGTTCCCATAGGTCTTCCACAGGTACCGCACAACACGTTTGGAGTCCCGCAGATTCCCCGGCAGCATCATGTGCCGGACAATGACACCGCGGGTCATCATGTCGTTGTCATCGAACTGCGGCGCTCCCACCTGCCGAAACATCTCCGCAATGGCGGCCGATGCCACCTCGAAATAATCCGGTGCAAACGAGTATTTCGTCGACAGCTCCGGGCTGAAATATTTCAGATCCGGCAGATAGATGTCCACAAGGCCATCCATCATTTTCAGCGTCTCCACCGTCTCATACGACCCGGTGTTGTAGACCACGGGAATGGTAAGGCCCTGCGCCTTTGCCCGCTCCAGAGCCGGCACAATGAGCGGTACATAGTGGGTCGGCGTCACCAGGTTCACGTTGTTGGCCCCGTTCTCCTGCTGTTTCAGGAAAATGGCGGTCAGTTGCTCCCCGGTCACCGGCACCCCGTTGCTGCCGTCGGCAATGTTGTAGTTCTGACAGTAGACACACCCCAGGGGACATCCGCTGAAGAACACCGTGCCGGACCCCCGCGTCCCGGATATGCATGGCTCTTCCCACATATGCAGTGACGCCCTGGCAATCCGCACAGTCGCATCTTCGTGGCACCTTCCGGCTATCCCCTGTTGGCGATTCACCCCGCACTCCCTCGGGCACAACTCACACCGCTCCAGCACTGGGCACCCCTCCCTCACAATCAATTACCTTAATATTATACTAGGAGAATCCACCATGAAAGCAACCAGAAGCTCCGGCAGCATTGTCTGTTTCAATGTTCCGGAGGAAAAATATAAGACCCTCGAGTCCATCTGCCGCCCCTTAGGGCTTCGCATTCGGCAGGTCCCCAAGAACGAATTCGACAAGTGCATCGCCGAGCAGTTCCATATTATGCTGCCCGCCGGCCTCGGTGCTCCCCAGGAGGGCGTCGACTACGACTTCCCCGAGGAGCTCATGATCATCCACATCACGGAGGAGTCCCTCTTCAACAAATTCCTGCAGGAGAGCCGGGCGCAGAATGCGGTCATTGATTACAAGGCTGTCATGACGCCCACGAATTCCATGTGGCATCCGAAGCAGCTGCGGGACGAGCTGGCCAAGGAGCATGAGTATATGAAGAAGATGGGGCAGAAGAGCGCTGACACGGAGTAAGGTCGCTTGGCCAAATACGAAAAACCATTCTGACACGAAAAACAAAGCCAAAAAAATTCCAACGAGTTCGTTACAACGAGTTCGTTGGAATTTTTTGAGCCCACAATTCGTATTTGCGTTTTCGGCACATTGCACAAAGAAAAGGCGCCCCGCCTCGCCCATCCGGGCTGGCAAGACGCCTTAATAATATTAATTATTTACTCTTCTCTGCATACCCTTTCGTCACGGTATACATGGTTCCATTGTACTGGTACGGGCCGGTGTAGTCGACATCCACAACACCCTTCTTGACCTTCCACAGGCCGGTCTCACCGTTCACCTCGCCTTTAACAAGGCCCGAGTAGCCCTGCTGGTAAACGCCGTCCTTAAAATAGAGGATCTGCTGGTTGCGACCGGCGCCTGCAGGTACCAGTCCGGTCACATCGGTGGCCTGCTTGCCGTTGCGCAGAAGCACATATTTACTGCCCTTCTGCTTGAGTTCGTACTTATCGTCCGACGGGAGGTGCACGTCCTTCGGTATTTTAACGTCCACGGTCTTTTTCTCATCCACCGCCTTGGTGGGCCGGATGCCGGAATTGTCCTTGGCAAATTCCAGGACCCAGATGTTGTAATCGCCAACGGTGGCAAACGCTGCGCCGACGGCGCCGAAGTCCTTATAGAGGAGGACGGCACGATAGGGCTGGGCGGCGTAGTTCTCATCCCCGCCCTTCATCTGTGTAACTGCCTCCTGGGCATTGGCCGGTCCCACGAGCTGGACCTCCAGGTCAGAGCGCTGGCCGTACATTTCCAGGCTCTTCGGGTCGGAGCCGTCGGGCCGCTTGGCAGGATCCTTCAGATAGGAGCCGTAGAGAATTTCCGCCAGACGCTGCATGGCAATTTGCTCAAGCGCGTAGTCATAGGACAGCGGCGAAATATTCAGCATGCGGACCGGGACCTTGACTTTACTGTTCTGATCCCAATACCAGGCACTGCTATCCGTGCGATACGCATTGATAAGCCCCGTGACCCGGCGCGCCTCACTCTGGTGGAAATTGATTTCCGTGGGCACACTCCGCATTTTGGGCGATGCAGCCATCGCCGGCACGCACCCAATCATAATAACCGCCAGCAATGCTGCCAGCAGACGGACAAGTTTTTTCATATTATCATTCCCCTTCTGCGGACATTATACTACATCGCCCACAGAGCGGAAGATGAAAAAAATTATCCACACCGACAAAACACTCCCCCAAAAACCTCCGTCTATTGTCATGAAAAAGAGGAAAGGAGATTTTTACCTTGAAAAGCAAAACATTAGTCAAACGAATTCTCTCCGTCGTCCTGACGGTCCTCATGGCGGCAGCCCTGGCGCTCCCGGCCATGGCAGCGAGCATCCCCGATGAGCAGACATCGTATGGGTTCTTCCAGTCGGTGGGGGCAACGAAGGCCCTGCAGGCTCTTAACAGCGCCAAGTATGGAAGTTATATCCACAAGGGCGATTCACAGGATGCCACTTCCCTGCAGAACATGTACAAGGCACTCGACATCATTGAAAAATGCAATCAGCTTCGTGCCCAGGAAGGGAAATCTGAGCTGAAGGTTACTGATACGCTTATGGCTATGGCACAGGCGGATGCAGATTACTCCGTAATTGCCATTGGTCACGCACAGCAGTATCAGGTCGCTGAGAACTGCGCATTTGGAGGAAGCAACCCCTTTGACGGGTGGTATACCGATGAAAAGAATAACTACGTCACCAAAAATGGTGGACAGACCGGACACTATCTCAATATCGTGAACGGACAGTACACTTGCACTGGAGCCGCCTCTACAGAAAACGCCAAGGGCCAGTACGGCAACTGCTATGCTCAGACTTTTTATTTCGATGCCAACGGCGACCAGACCTACACCGTCTCCGAATACCGCGCCCGTCTCCAGAACTACGCGGCATCGGTCGGCGTACAGCTCAGCTGAGCAGCCGCGAATTTTTAGGTATTTAGGAAATTAGGATAATAGAAGAATGAAAGAGAAGTTTTCCATGAAAAAATATACGAGCAGAGTGGCGGCGGTGCTGCTGGCCATTCTTATGGTAGTATCGGCGGCGGTGCCCACGTTCGCGTTGGGTTTCCTCATGCCGGGAGAAGAAGACGGTCCGACCGTTACCTCTGTTTCTGAGCCGAAGGTCGTTGACGAGAACGGTACAAAGAAGGTCGTTAAGACTACCACCTATTCAGACGGCACCACGAAAGATGATGTCGACACCGGATTCACCGGCATCAAGACATCCGGCAACAGCGGCTACTATTTCAAGGACGGCGTGGAATCTAAGAGCACGAATGGAAAGATCAAGTATAATCGCGGAACGTACACCATCAAGAATGGCAAGGTCACCGGTGTCAAGTTCAGCGTACCGAAGGTCAACCAGATGCCGAGATACCTGACAGGGTGCGAGGCAGCAGCCAGTGCATCGCTCCTGCAATTCTACGGCTATAATGTCACCGTCGATGACATGGTGAACTACATTCCGCGCGAGGACGTTGTCACCCGTAACGGCAAGCGATACGGCCCCAGCATCTACGAGAAGTTCGCCGGCAACCCCCGCGGCGGCTACACCTCTAAGCACCCCGGCTATGGTGCATTCGCCCCGGTTGTCACCAAGGCCATGAACCACGCCATCCAGGACAGGGACGGCAAATATAAGGCAGTCGACATTACCGGTTCCAGCACGAGCGACCTGTACCGCGAGCTCATGAAGGGCCATCCCTGCTTCGTCTGGGCGACCTACAACATGGAGACCCCCGACAAAGTAAACTCCTGGTACGTTAAGGACAGTAACGGGAACTACAAGTACTTCTCCTACCCCCGTGGCACCCACACCATGATTCTCTACGGATTCGACGCCAACAACGTCTACGTCATGGACCCCTACGGCGGCGAGTACAAGCCCTTCCCCCGTTCGTCCTTCGCCTCGAAGTACAAACTTTTGAAAAAGATGGCCATTGAAATCCAGAAGGCCTGACTTAACCCGTTGATCCCCGGCACACCTCACCGCCCCTGTGCGGCGGGATGTGCCTTTTTTGAAAGGAGAATAAGAGAATGCGGCGATTCACTTCTATTTTGTTGAGCTTTGTACTGGTGGTAGTATCCATCTGTTGCATGGCGGTGCCGGCGAGTGCGGCGACGAAGTTGAGCAAGAAGGACTTTGATTATTATCAGACCATTGATGGGGTAAAGAAGAAATATAATTATATTGATATTATCCGCGATCCTGACACTGTCGATTTTGGAAACATTTCAATGGGGACCGCAAAAGGAAATTATTCGGAGGGCTATTCGATTATTAACACATTTGGTTTGATTCCCGGCAAGAGTACCAAAGCGGATGTGAAGAGAATTTTTGGGAATCAGGCGTATGAGATTGAGGAAAATACTGATCCCGATTCCAAGAACCAGGCCACAGGACAATGGGATTGCTCTCACGACGAAAATGGCTACTCTATTCGAAATTATTTCGGGTGTTATCAAATGCATCCCAATTACGGCTACAGTATAACCAGCCTCTCTAACGACTCTGGTTACAGCAAAACGGAACCCCAAACATGCTATGAAGTTATCTATCAGGACAATGGTGAATATTTTGCTAGGGGCTTCTACTTTGATAGTGACAATATTCTTGTTATTGAGGACTTACATGCTATCTTTATCACCCATTGATCAAAGACACAAAACTCTAGGACTAGAAGATATTCGACCAATATTTGTAAAAGCATAAAATTGGACTCCATTTACCTACAATCTTCCAAAATTTCCCATCCCGTAGGTAGACTCTCCACCCTTCCAATCCAGATTTTACCTACGCCTCACGAAAAATAAGTTGGGCGTAGGTAGATCACCTTAATCTAACTTGCGTCTTTTACCTACGCACTCCTCATTAATAGGAGCGCGTAGGTAATTTTTTCTTTGAAAGCAAGCTCTCTCTACCTACGCCCGCCCGAGAAACAGAAGATTGTAGGTAAGTTGCCTTGTGGCAACCCAAAATTTCTACCTACACGCTCCTGAAAATTTGGGATGTGTAGGTAAATCGCCCACAAAAGACATTAATCTATACCTACAAGGAGAGCCCAATTCCAGATCTGTAGGTAACCGCCCAGAAATATCGCGCCACCCCAAATGGCATTGAACATCACCAAGGCGCAGGCCCTCTACTTTTCTGATAAAATAAGTGTAAGCACCAAACAGACCCGTAAATCGCCCACACAAAAGGAAGGCCCCCCATGAACTACATCTCCCTCTCCAAGCTAATGTCCTACATCCTCCGCCATCACCCGGAGGAATTCGGCATTGAGCTGGACAAAAACGGGTTTGTCCCCATGAGGAAGCTGGCAAGGAAAATCAACGACACCGGGCGATTCGACCGGAGAATCACCCCAGATGACTTTGCTCACGTCATTGAAAACGGCGACAAACGGCGGTTTGAAATCCAGGGCGACAAAATTCGGGCCATGTATGGCCACTCCACGAAGCAGGTAGTCCAGCAGACACCGGCCGAGCCACCGGAGCTTCTCTATCACGGCACACCCTGGAAGAATGTTACACCCATTCTTCGTGAGGGGCTCAAGCCCATGAAGCGTCAATACGTGCACTGTTCGCCGACACCGGAATGGGCGAAGCGTGTTGGCAGCAGGCGCGACCCGAACCCGGCCATCCTCATTGTTGAGGCCAAGCGGGCCTACGAGGCCGGTGTACCGTTTTACACCTGCAACGACCAGATCTGGCTGAGCGGGGCCATTCCGCCGGAGTTCCTCAGGCTTAACTGACCGGCCGACACTCGCCACCCAACTGCCTCTTGATGCCCGCATTTTCCCGTCCTAAACTGTTATCAAGGAGGTAACGTCAATGAACACTCTTGATACCATCTACAGCCGCAAATCCATCCGTTCCTTCACGGGCGATCCAGTCTCGGACGCAACCCTCAACGAAATCCTCAAAGCAGCCAAAGCCGCTCCTGTCGGTATGGGGCAGTTTGAAAATGTACATCTCACGGTCATCACCAACAAGGAGCTTCTCGGCAAGATCAACACCGCTGGTGCCGCCCTGTTCGGCAACCCCAAGGCCGTTCCGCTCTACGGTGCTCCGCAGTTCATCCTCGTCTCCGTCAAGAAGCCGGAGCCCGGCCGCGAGAATGTCAGCTACTCCAACGCCGCCGGCATTGTCGAGAACATGGCTCTGGCCGCCACGGATCTGGGCGCCGGCGCCTGCCACATCTGGGGTGCCGTTATGGCCCTGTCTCATCAGCCGGATCTTGTCACCGCACTTGAGCTCCCCGAAGGCTTCATTCCCGCCTGCGGTCTTGTTGTCGGTGAGACCAGCGACTCCTATTCTGTCCGCAACGTGGATACGGGAAAGATTGGGGTCAACTACCTGAAATAAAGATATTTACTTGGGCGCCTCCGACTTGGCTGTCGGGGGCGTTTTTGCCTGCAAAATTTCTTTTTTGGCGGGAATGCAGTTAATGTGCTCTGCCCATTGGGACAGAATTTAACTGCACATCATTGCTTTCCGCTATATTGCAGTTAAGTTGCCACCCTCAAACTGCCGCCCATTAACTGCAAAATCCTTTTTCAACTGAATTTGCAGTTATATGCACCCGGGCGATTCACTGATTCTTAACTGCAAAACCTTCAAATCAATCTAAGTGCAGTTAAAGGTGCCCGCCGGGCATGGCTTCCTTTTACTGCAGTCTTTCCAAAACAAATCAGTTGCAGTTAAGTCCCCTCCCTGGCGGGAGAAAACATAACTGCAAACTTCTCAAAAAAACAAAAGTGCAGTTAATTTTCCTCATCCAGAACCACAACGCTTAACTGCAATTTCCCCAAAAAGAAAGGAATGCAGTTAACCCCGCCAGCCAAACGAACGCTGTCCTTTAAATGGTACTCCAAATCCTCCTTCCTCCATTGTTTCCCACCCCAAAACAGCTACAATATAGATGCTAAAAGAAATATTTAGTTATTGTATTCGAAAAAATCAAATCCTGTTTGCAGACGCCTCTGTTGGAAGTTCTGAGGGAAGTTACCGGAACAAGATCCTATAGAATTGTTGAAAACAAATTCAGCCTCTGCATTCAGGAATGAACGCAGAGGCTATCATTTTGCCGCGCGAAGGAGGTCAGAAATATGACTACCACTAATATGAAATCCAGACTCGTCTCCGACATCTATATGAGCTATGACTGCACCCAATTCCCCTATCTTTATGACTCCGTTCTGCAGCGGTATGGCGTCCAGTCCAATCGCGAGCTCTACGCCTTGAGTGTTGGAGACTTGAAGGACATCCTGAACGAATTCGCCGAGATGGATGCTGACATGACCGCCTAAGGCTGGCCCAGCCTTAGGAATAGTTTTCCAGAGCAATCAGAGCATTGTCTGACAAATCATACATGAGCTGAGCAATGGAGGCTTTATCTTTTTGAAAGTTTGAGTCCATCCAGTTGCGAATAATTGCCATATTCCCATGGAGGATAAAAGCATAGGTTTCCGCCTGTATTTCCTCAGGGACTGTCGGCGCATATTCCCTCTGTATTATTCTTATCATCTCCTGAAGGAATTGTCTCTGAAACTCGCGGTCTTGCGGTTCAATTAATAATATCCGGTAAACGTCCGCATTCTTTTCCACAAAGTCAAGATAAGCCTGTATATACATAACATCGTTCAGGGACGGAGAAATACTGGTGAGGTATTCCTCTGTCTCACTGGAAAAGTCTTTTTCAATGTCCTTCAGTACATCGCCCGGAGAGCCATAATGCAGATAGAATGTCGTACGGTTAATGCCTGCACGCTCACAGAGTTCCTTCACCTTGACAGCAGATACCGGCTGTTCCTGCAGCATAAGATATCAGGGTGGCTTTTAAAAGAGAACGGGTCAAGCGAACTCTTTGATTGGCATTGTGTTCCTGCATTTGATGACACTTCCTCCCAAGATGTCGACCCGGCAACATCCCACAATTTTCTGTTCATTGTGATTTCGACACGGTGTCGCTATCATAAACTTAGCAAAAATTTTAACAAATGTACAGAAGGGTTGTGTCATACATGAAAGTTTTTATGATTGGCGGCACCGGTCTTCTCGGTTCCGAAACAGCAAAAGTTCTCATTGAGCGGGGACATCAGGTCGTATCCATTGCGCTCCCACCGCTTCCCACCGGAGCAGTTCTCCCACCGGAAATGGAAATTGAATACGGTAACTATCTCGAGATGTCCGATGACGAACTCCGCCGTCATTTTCAGGGTTGTGAGGGGTTTGTCTTTGCCGCCGGTGTCGATGAGCGCGTCGAAGGTCCTGCCCCCATCTATGATCTATATAAGAAATACAACATTGACCCCCTCCGCCGTCTTCTAAAAATTGCCAAGGAAGAAGGGGTCAAGCATGTCTCCATCTGCGGATCCTATTTTGCCCATTTTGCAAAAAAATGGCCGGAGCTGAAGCTCACGGAATACCACCCCTACATCCGCTCCCGTATTGATCAGGAGAATGTGGCTTTCTCTTTTGCCGATGACAACTTTGACGTCGCTGTCCTCGAACTCCCCTATATTTTTGGCACCCAGCCTGGCCGCAAACCGGTCTGGATGTTGCTCGCGGACATGATTGACGGGAAATCCCCCATATTCTATCCAAAAGGTGGCTGCACCATGGTCACCGTCCGCCAGGTTGGCGAAGGGCTCGCCGGTGCACTGGAATACAACAAAGGCGCCCATGCTTACCCGTTCGGATGGTACAACTACTCTTGGAAAGAAATGTTCACCATCATGGAGGAGCAGCTCGGCATGAAACCGAAGCCCTATATTACCATTCCAAACTGGCTGTATACTCTGGGCTCTCAAAGTCTTATCCGTGACTACAAGAAGCGCGGCATTGACTCCGGGCTTGACTTTAACCACTTTGCGCCCCTGCAGTGCGGCGAGCTCTACATCGACAAATCGGAAGGCGCTGAAAAGCTTCATGTGGCACCAGATGATATCAAAGCGGCAATGGGCGACTCCATCCGTCTTGCCATGGATATCAAACACGGTAAGGTAAATGCCATCTCCATGAAGGGAGAATGATCATGAAACCAACCGTACTCATGACTGGTGCCTCAGGCACCATGGGCTTTGAGAGTCTAAAGAAGATGGTAAACCATCTGGACAGCTATGATCTTCTGCTCCTCGTCCGCAATTCCGAAAAAAACCACAAGCTGCTCAGTCCTTATCTGGGCACTCCCGGTCTTCGCGTTATCTGGGGAGACCTCTCCGACAAGGACACGGTAAAACTGGCAGTCTCCACAGCAGACCTTGTACTGCACATTGCCGCATTTGTCTCCCCAAAGGCGGACTATTATCCGAAGAAAGCCATGGAGGTCAACTACGGCGGGACCAAGCATCTCATTGACGCCATTAAAGAACAGGGCCGTGCGGATAAAGTGAAATTTGTCTATATTGGAACCGTCGCAGAGACGGGAGACCGCATGCCGCCCATTCACTGGGGACGGGTCGGTGACCCAATCAAGCCTAGCATGTTTGACTACTATGCCGTCTCAAAAGTTGCCGCCGAGCGCTATGTAATAGAGTCTGGCCTAAAATACTGGGTCAGCCTCCGGCAGACCGGCATTATTGGCCCTGCCATGAGTGCCATCCGAGACCCAATCATGTTCCACAACTGTTTTAACAACGTTCTGGAATATGTTTCCGACCGCGACTCCGGCACCGCCATGGAGCATCTTGCCCGCTACGACGCCGAGGGCACTTTAGACTCCTCTTTCTGGGGCCATATCTACAATATCGGCGGTGGTGCGCCCTGTCGAACCGATACCTATAGTATGTTTGAAATCCTCTATGGTGCCCTGGGTATCACCAAGCTGCAGTATATCCTGAAGCCCAAGGAGCAGGCCACCAGAAATTTCCACGGGCAATACTATCTCGACTCGGACAAGCTGGAGAACTATCTCCACTTCCGCAGCGACAGCATGCAGTACTACTATGACAGTTACCTGAAGGGCTTAGGTGCAGCGTTGCCCGCCGCCAAGATCATCACAAAATTCCCCGGTGGCCAAAAGCTCATGGGAGCCGCCATGAAGAAAACTTTTGACAAACTCGGCAGAATGGACCATGGAACCATTCATTTCATAGAGGACAATGTCGAGGACCATATTGACGCCTATTGGGGAAGCCGCAAGGCCTGGGAGTCCTTGCCTGAGGACATTCGCAGTTTTCCGCGATTCACGGACTGGGACAAAGTCGTACTTCTCGACCACGGCTACGACGAGACAAAGCCCGAATCCGAGCTCGGCCATGAAGACATGAAAAAGGCCGCGGAATTCCGCGGCGGAGAACTTCTCAGCGACACCATGGCCAAAGGTGACTGGACCACAAAGCTGACATTCCGCTGCCAGTTCGGCCACGAATTCCAGGCAAGCCCCCGGCTTATCCTGGAAGGCGGCCACTGGTGCCCAGAGTGCGAGCGCAGGAGCTGGAACTATGGCAAGCGAGCCAAAGGAGATCCTTTCTTCGCACAGGTATGGGATCCGCTCCATGCCCCAGATGAGCTCCGGGTATATCCCAAAGAAGTCACAGAACTGGACGTCCAAGACTAAACGAAAATAATGCCTGTTGCAAAGCCAAAACTTTGCAGCAGGCATTTTTCTCTTCTATGAAACTCTTTCACGAAATCACAATATCATCCAAACTCCGCTTCGGCACATAGTGCACATCATTCTCATCGCGATAATAATTGATATTCCCGTCCTCCGGCACCTCGGTCAGCACGATCTTTTCGTCCGGTTTTCCGAAGGCAACCACCAGCAGAGGCTGCAGGTTTTCGGCCAGGTCAATGGCCTTTTTCAACTCGCCGGCCGTAAAGTTTCCTATCATGCAGCCGCCAAGCCCTTCCTCTGTGGCCATGAGCAGCATAGCTTCTGCCACAATGCCGACATCTTTCTGATAGCGCTGCAAGTTTGCGTCTATATCCGTGTCCTGGCAGATGACAATGAACGCCGTCGGGCAGTGTCCCGGGTGCGGAAGCTGCATGTCTGGGAGTGCGCGGGCCCAGCGGGTCTGGGATTGAACGGTGGCTACATCGCCCGGCTGGCAGGCAACAAAATATTTTAATGGTTGGCGATTCACGCTCGCCGCGCAATACCGCGTCGCCTCCACATACCGCAGCAGCTGCTCCTCCGTAAAGCGATATGACTCATCATAGCCCCGGTAGCTGCGGTCCTTTTTCAGTAATTCCAAAACAGTCATTGCAATGTCCTCCCATCTCTTTGACTACAGCATACCATAATTTTCCGCCAAAAATTACGACGAGCTCGTTATAACGAACTCGTCGCATTTTTTGCATCAAATTTTCGTGTTTAGCCGTTGTTGTCGGCTGCCATCTTGGCGGCCTTGATCATGGCGTCGGTGGCCATGGCTGCGCCGGAATTTTCGGCGATGTACTTTGGTGCATCAATAATAGGCACCTCAATAAGCTGAGTGACAACACCACCCATACCCATGGGAACGGACGTCGGCTTTTTACCTTTTCCAGCCACATGACCAAGCAACTCAAGAACACAGGCAGAGCCTTTCTTATTCAGTGTGCGGAATGTGCCAATTCCAACATAATTGTTCGAAGGGA
Organism: uncultured Eubacteriales bacterium; assembly: GCA_900315285.1. Taxonomy (GTDB): domain Bacteria; phylum Bacillota; class Clostridia; order Oscillospirales; family Acutalibacteraceae; genus RUG420. Next base: position 34,045 of record OMYO01000022.1, read on the forward strand.
TCAGCAGGCAGGCCCAGTGTCCAATGTTTCCCGTAGTTTTTCCAGTAATGGGATCCAGATACTGTTTCTCGCCTTCCCAGGTTTTCAGGCCAGCCAACAGGCCAAAATCGCCCGCACAGTTCTCGCCCATAGATGGAACATCCTTGTCGTAGACAGCATCCCAACAGGGAGAACCATCCGGACGGTTATGATCAATTCCGACACTCTCGGACTGAAGTGCTTCCTCTGCGGCGCGGGTCTGGGCAATCATCTCAAGCTCGCCGGACCAGTGAATGGGTCGATAATCCGTTGGCTTCAGATGATATTTGTTGCCGTTCAGCGTGAAACGATAATGCAGATTGCAGGCCTCTTTCCGCCAAGCATTGATTTCTGCAACAGCAGCTGCTATCTCATCCGTCCGAAACTCACCCGGCACTGCAATAAACGTATTCCCCGGCTTCGGCACCAGCCGATTCGACGTCCTCGTCAACGCTGACGCCGGCACAGCAAACATGGCCGCCAACAACGTGGCTGCACACAGAATGGCAACTAATTTCTTCCAGTTTTTCATAGAAATCTCCTCCTAATTTGGAACTTCAATTAACAGACGGCCCCAAATTTGTGGGCGATTTAAAGCCGGCCGGGATTTCTCCCGACCGGCTCCATTTCTATAAAACTTGTTGGATAATTCTTACAGTACCAGCGACGGTGCAGAATAGACGCGGCCCTGAAGCTCCTTGTTGAGCTCATAGAGACCCTTGGCGTCGTTTCCGAAGAGCTCAAACTTCCGGATGAGATCCTCGGAGTTCATCTCCTCCTCACCCTGCTCCTTAACAAACCAGTCAAGGAACTGCATGGTGCGATAATCCCTAACCTCATCTGCAGCAGCATAAATAGTGTTGATGAGGCTCGTGACATACTGCTCATGGGCAAGTCCAGCCTTGAGGGCAGCCATGGGGGAGTCAACTTCCACATCCGGCTTTGCAATCTCGGTAAGAGTGACTTTCACGCCGTTATTGGTGAGATACTGCCGCATCAGCATGGCGTGATCTCTCTCCTCCTGTGCCTGAATATCATACCAGTTGGCGAAGCCATCCAGTCCCATATCATAGTAATAGTTGGCAAAATCAAGATACAGATAAGCCGAATACAGCTCCTTATTGACCTGCTCATTGATGAGTCCCGAAACTTTAGCGTCTAACATGAAAAGAACCTCCTTCAGTTATACATGGGTTACTACGAGAATGATTATACCACGATTCCCCTCCGCTTGTAACGCCCCTATAATACGTTCATGCCCCGAGCCGAAGCCCAGAGCATGACGGTTGAAAGAAGTATTGGAAATTAAGAAGTTGGTTAGTTAATAGTGGAGAAAGAAGTCTCAAGCTGAGGAGAGACACGAACTACACCCAGTCTACCACCGAGAGATACATTCGAATCAAAATTCGGAACAGCAGCATATTCATCATTGCTCGGTACTGCAGTTAAATAGATACTATTCGGGTAGCGATCTGCTCTAACCGACATAGTAAAAGTCGCATTTCCGTTCTCATCAACATATGCATAACTTTTTCCATCATAATTTTTACTGGAAGGAACTCCACTTGTTTTCAAATAATAGAAATGAACCAAAGCACCTTCTGGAATTGTTCCCAGCGTAGTATCTGTAACATGGAAGGAAGCTCTATATACATAAGTTTCCGGAGTTGACGAACCAAAAAGCAACCCCGCTGCATTCGCAGTCATGCACCCAAACACACCGAACATCATAGCAACCGCCATCAGGATGGCGACAATTCTTCTAGATTTCTTCATCGTAATGTTCTCCTCTTTTTTTGAAATTTCAGGGCACTCTCTCCTGCCCTTCACCTACAAAGAACAAAATTTCACTGATTTGGTTCACTTTTAACTCAACTTTTTTGAAAAGTACTGAAAAAGCCACTTTGAATGAACGGTCGTTTCGGCCTCTGTGTGACTCAGTTTCTATTTAATTTGAATCAAATCCTGCTATATTTGAATTAGGAGGAATCAAAATGAAGACAATTAGTATCCGCCTTTCCGATGATGACTACAAAGCACTTGACGCCATGCTCCGCGAAATGGGCCAAACCCGCCAGAGCTTCTACGAAACCTACACCAAAACCGCCCTTCGCGAGCGGCGAATCCCCTTTATCATCAAAGCCCCGCCTCTGGATACCCGCCGACAGTTGGACCGCTCCGAGGCTTTTCTGCAGCTGGAGAAACTGCGCCAGGAAGCTGCCCGCCTCGAGTCAGAATATCAACAGCATCAAGAAATAGAGGAAGCCTATCATGAGAAATACGGCTATACTGATTGATACAGAGGTGCTCCGAGGGTACCTGCTGAACAACCAAGATGAATACCTATACAGCGTCTCCGAAATTCTACGCATGTGCGCAAAAGGTGAAATCCTCGGCTACTATGCGATTCACTCCCTTACCGACCTCGAACGCACCATTCAAAATTGGCCTCCTGACAAACGCCGTTCTGCACTCCAATCACTTTGCTCCCTCCTCGCCCCTGCCAGCACAGACAGTAACTCCATACAGGCGGCCATACAAGAACCAGGCCTTGACTCTGCGTTGCAAGCAGCCTGCGCCGAATCTGCGAACTGCGACTTCCTTGTTACAACAGACCTCAGTGCATTCCGCCGCTCCCCGGTCCCTGCTATTACACCCATCGAATTCATCGAGATTATGACATAGAAAAATCCACTGCATCGCCAACCGATACAGTGGATTTTCCCTTTTTCATTCCAGCATCTCTATGCTGCTTTTAAAGAGTCTGACACCGTCGCCAGACTGATAGAATCATCAGGGACCGTCTAAAGCGGCTTCGCCCTGTTGTCCTTATTCTTTGCCGGGGATGCCCTCTTCGTCAAAAATGAATACGGAGCGAATCAGCGAGTCGACACCAGCGCGAATGGTCTTCGGGTCGAGGTTATCCGGGGTATCGAGACGGGTGTGATAGTAGCGGGCCGGCGTCGGATCCATGGCAGCCAGGAGAACGGCCTTCATGCCGCCCTGTACCAGTGCGGCTGCGTCGGAGGAGCCGAAGAATACATTCAGATATGGCAGATCAAGGCCTGCCTCCTCGGTGCCCTTCTTCAGGACAGCCGTGGCATCCGGATCAAGATGAACCGTACCTGTCATATCACGGTTGTAAACGCCCATGTCGTTGTAGTCACGGAGCGTATCAATATCAATGGCAATGGTTTCTACGCCGTCTTCTGCGGCGAACTCAGCGCTGTGCTTCTTGGCGAAGGCCTTCGCACCGCGGAGACCAGCTTCTTCACAGGCAAAGGAAATGGACTCAACCTCAGTGTGCTCGAAGCGGATATCGTTCTCCTTGAGGAAACGCATGACGGACATGGCGGCGAACACGCCGGTCAGGTTGTCGTTGGCACCGGGAACGACCAGTTTCCAGTGAACGAACATGAGGGCCAGAACCATGGCGGGAAGTGTCACAAAAGCCAGAACCAGCATGATGACATGCATGGCACCGGGGTTAACGCCGACACCGCAGAGAAGCAGGATGTCCATGACAAATGTGACAACCATCATGATGATGGCATAGGCTGCGGCAAATACCATGCAGTGGCCGCCGCCCAGATAGGTGAAATACCACTCGTATGCGGAGTCAACATGACCGCCGAGAATGATACGGCGTTTGACCTCACCGGAGGCCTCGCGTTTACAGACAACGTTGTAGGTATCCTTCTTCGGGAAAACCGGATCCATAAACTGTTTATACAGCAGGAACTCGAAGAACATGAAGACCAGGCAGAATACCGATGCCACCAGCATGATGATGTTCAGTGCGGTGGAGTTAAAGACGCCGAAAAGCGTCAGGATAAGGAGGATGGCGTTGACCATGATAATGGCTCCATCGCACGTGACCCAGCCCATGAAGGCTTTCGGGTGAAGCGAGAACGGCTCCTTCTTGATATCGTCGGCAATGTCCTTCATGTCCTCTGCCACGAAGTCCTGTGCCTTGTGTTCGGACTCAGAACCGGACTCACGGGAACCAATGTCCCCAACCACTTTGTGGATTCTGTCATCCACATACGAGGTATACTTGTCCAGCTGTTCGTCGTAGTTTTCTACGACCTCATTTGGTTTCATTTGCCCCTCTCTCCTTCCAGAGAATAATTTTCTACATATGTAGTTATTATAGAGGGGGCGATTCACTTTTCTATTGTATAAAAGTTATCCGCATCTGATGCCACACTCGTCACTATTCCAGCACCTTCATCCCAGTCACCCATATTCCGTGGACCGTACGGGCAATTTCATCAATGGGTTCCCGCTCTCCATTGTTGTGCCACATGGTCAGGGATGCAATGACCGATGCCACATATGCCTGCAGGATATATTCGCGGTAAGGGTGCTCATTCATCTGGGGGAACACCTCTGCCAGCACCTCAGAGAACTTTTCCGTAATCATTTTTGAAAACGTCGGATCGTTCTCCAAAAACAGAAACAGCCGATCTGCATTTTCCCGGATAAACCCGGCCGCCTCCCTGGCGACCTCATCAAAGCTTACCTTGGCAAGCTTCTCCGACAGTTTCTCACACCGCCCGCTAATATCAGCAATGAGCTCATTTTCCATGGTCTTCTGCAGATCCAGGATGTCGGTATAGTAAGCATAAAAAGTGCCCCGGTTGTACCCGGCCACTTTCATGAGCTCGCTGACACTCGTCTTCTCGAAGCCCCGCTCCCTGACGCAACGCATGTAGGCCTCTTCTATATTCTGCCTTGTAATGGCCGTCTGTTCCAGTTTCTTATTCATAGCCGTACCCTCTTGAAATAATGCGACAAATGGCCCCGCAATTGTTGCTTGATGAACCGTCGCTCGTCTGTTAGCATTACGATACAACACGTTGTTGGATTTTGTCCACCCTTTCTTATGGGCGATGCACTGATCTCATAACCCAAAAAGAAAATAAAACATCTCCCAAAAAGTCCCCGTCTATTTTTACGAAAATCCGTAATAATAATTAAAAAAGCGGCCCGCTCCGCGGTTCGCCTCAAAGGAAGGGTTCTAATGGATATGACACGTACAATACGGCGAACAATGGCTGCGATGCTGGCGTTCCTCATGGCGGTATGCTGCTGCGTGCCGTGTGTGACGGTGTTTGCAAAATCCACTGGTCATGGTCGTACGGGTGACCTGTCAGATATATTTGATGATAAATACAACAACATGGCCCATGAATATTTTGGCGAGATGGCATGTACACATCTTGATAAACCAACAACAGATGTCAGCAAATTTAATGACCCTGAAGCATATATGGCAGTAATGAAAGATGTTGATGCGTGGCTTGAGGATGCACCTAAGAATGGTAGTGATTATGACAAAGAGAAGTTTGTCTATGACAAGATTGCTACTACCTGTACATATAAGATGAATGGCTATGGTTGTGATGGAACCGTTGGTGCTGTTCAGGCAATTCTGTATAACCATGGTGGTATTTGCGACACATTTGCTAAAGGGTTTAAATACTTCTGCAATATGCTTGACCTGAAGTGCTGGTATGTTGACGGGAAATGGGATGGTGGAAACCACGCGTTCAATATTATTGAATTAGATGGTAAACGCTATGTTGTAAACATGACTGGTGCAGTTAGCGTTAATGATAAGCCTGCTACTGCAGTAGATTATTCTCACATGAACATGTCTAAGAAACAGGCAGAACGTATGGGCCTCACTCTTAGCGACTGGAGTAAGAAATATGCCACTGATTGGTCTGATTGCAAATATGATGACCAAGACTACTTTAAGAAGAACAATCTGTATTTCACATCTTATGAAGCCATGAAAGTCGCCTTGCCCGCCATCATCGCCAAGGCTAACAATGAAGGCAAGCCGATTGTCAGCGTGGAGTTCCCACAGAATGATATTGGTGACGCAATGGCGAAAGAAGCTGATAACAAGCTCTTTGCTGGTGGCGAAATGAATGATGTTATCAAGAAGGCAAATCTTCTGACTCCGTATCCTGTACAGGCAAATGTCAGCTACGGTGCTAACAAGAACTTCTTTGGCTTTATGATTTCCAGTAGTCATGTTCCAAAGGCATAACCATTCTCAGATATACACATGATAAGTGGACTCGACACTCCTGTGAGTGTCGGGTCTTTTCTTTATTCAAACAATCACCATTCACCCATATTAATTGATGAATACGATTCACATCAACATCTGTTGATTATTAGAGGAGGAATTCATCAATGAATACCGAACATGAAATCCATCGTTCCAGAAGTGGAACCCATCGGATTTCAAAACGTACAATGTCAATGGTAATGGTATTGGCTTTACTTATGTCAATGGTATTTCCAATTGTAGCGCAGGCAGCCAGTGTCAAAGTCCGTCAAGGACAATATAGAGGTTCGCATAGCTCATTTAAGACCAATGATTGGCAGTTTGAAGGCTATAGCTGTTATTATCCAAAATGCGCAGATAATGGTGGCAAGCAGGGAGACATACTGTATTGTATTGAACCTGTTGGAGTAATCAACGAAAACACCGGCAGTATGAACAACGTATCTGTTTCCAACACATTGAAGACAGCAATGAATTCTAATGGGAAAAATGACGCTGGAATCAATGCCTCCCAACTAGAAGATTTGATGGGAAGAATCTGCCTTTATGGTTCTCATGGAACTGCTAAATTCCATATTGGCAACACAAAATACAACCCAGACACTCCTAGTAAACAATGGTTAGCAACTCAGCTGCTCATTTGGGAGGCATTGGTTGGTCAGCGTGATGCCGACTTTAATTATGTTGCTCCAAAGAGTGGCAAGCCTGTTGCACAAACTTATGCCAATGGTAACTGGAGTGCAGTAAAACCTTACTATGATGAATATGCCAAGGCTGTCCAAGACTCCATCAAGAACAGCAAGACACCAAGTTTCATGTATGATACAGAGGATGAAGCCGAACAGAAAGCTCGTGTATTTCCTAACTCAGATAATTCCACTCACACTATGGAACTAACTGATGAAAATGGTACTCTTGGAGCTTACACTCTGACATTCCCAGAAGGAGTTGAAGGCACAGTAAGTGGCAACACATTGAAGTTGACTGCTACGAAAGAATTGCCCGATACTGTCACTATTACTGGTGTCAACAAGACTGCTAAAGCACCAAAGATTTTGATTTATGGACATGAGCAGCTTGGCAAAGGCTCAAAGAACAAACATTATCCAACCCAACAAGATGTTGTCAAGATAGATGGCACAGCATCTGAGAAGAAGGTATATCTGAAGGTCAAGACCAATCCAACGACTAAGACAACAACTACTACACCAACGACTCCGACAACGCCTACAACACCCACGACTCCCACGACTCCCACCACACCGACCAAAACCATAATCACGCCTCCGACAACAACAACGACTCCTACCACTCCAACCACACCGACAAAGACCACGCCCACGACGACGACAACCACAACCACGACGACCACGACACCCAAACCCGGCACGCCGTGGTGCGAAGCACCACGGTGCCTTTTTCTGGCTACTAAAGAGTTTTTTCGGAAAAGGGCTGAATCGCCCCAGATAGACAGCAAAATGCCCGATCAAACGACCGGGCACTTTTTAAGGAAGAGTATTAGCTTTTTATTGTGAGGATCTCGTCGACGGGAACACGGTCGCTGCGGAAGCCGTTGATTTTTCGGTCATCAGCATAGCCGATGCCAAAGCCCATGACGAGGGTCTCGTCGTCCGGAATGCCGAGAGCCTTGCGAGCCTCCTGCGGGAATTTTACGACCTCGTAGGCGGGCATGGAGTCCACGCCGTGCTCCTTTGCGCTGAGCATGAGGCTCTGTCCGAAGGCGCCCATGTCGTAGATGCTCCAGAGTGGGGAGTTCTTGTGCATGGTAATGTAGACGAGTGCGGGGGCGTCAAACAGTTCGGCCTGGGCCATGGAAAACTGGGCGACATCAGAGTAGCCGAGGTAGCGCTGAAGATCATTCGACCAGTTCTGCATGTTGACAGCAGCGTTCATGCCCCAGTCGGTGCGATGGCCAGTCTCCATGTCGGCGCGGCCACGGTTGCCTGTCAAGGCCAGCTGTTTGTGGCCGGAGCGGATAGCGGCTGCCGTCTCGCCGGTTGCAATATACACTTTCCACGGCTGGGCGTTGGCCCAGGACGGGGCCCACTGGGCATCCTTTACGATGTCACGGAGTGTCTCCTCCGGGACCTGCTGGTCACTGAAATAGCGGATGGATCTTCTTGCCTCAAATGCTTCTTTTACGTTCATCAGTAATTCCTCCTGTTAGTCAATAATGTAGGTGTCAACGTATGCGTCAAAGGCTTTGGAGATGATCGTCCATCGCCCATGTTCTTTGATAAGCTGGAGATACTCCACATAGTCCTGTCCATGCCAGTATTCTTTTCATTCACTTCATTTATATGCATGTACATACATATAAATATCCCAGGATCCGCAAGATTTCTCTTTCGTCCCCCGCCGTCTTACCGGCAAATATCCTCCGCAGCACCTTCTACAATGCCACGGATTTCCTCTGTCACAATGTCACACAGGTCCTGCCCCGCCTCTGTCAGGCGAATGTACACCCCGCGGCGATCCTTGTTGCAAATGCTGCGTACGACCAGCGGCTCTTCCATGCTCTCCTCCAGCCGTTTCACCAGCCGGGAGAGGGCACTTTGGCTCATCTGGATGAGCTCCTGGGCATCCTGCAGCCGAATTTTCTTCTCAGCCCGATTGCTGAGGAGATACAGCAGATAATACTCATTCAGGCACAGCCCACTGACCTGCGCGACCCGCTGTTCCATCTCCCGCTCTTTTCTGCGGTACCGGAGCGTGAGAGCGAGCCAGTTCTCCAGATCCTGGCTGCGTTTTTTCTCTTCCATGCATTTTCCTCTTTTCGTTGATCAACTCTTTGCATGTGCATGCATATAATAGCGCGCGATTCACTGCCGGTCAATGGATTTGACGGCACCAATCCGGCGACCAGGTGCAGAAAAAGTTTGCATTTGAAGATAAATAAAGGGTCCCTGCCGCTTATTTTGCACCAAGGACCTTAATTTAATGGATTTGCAGTTAATTTCCTCAGTTCTGGGTCGCAATAGACTGTCCCTTCACCAACTCATACGCAACCACCGCGTCGCCATCCAGATCCTCCTTATGCATATCCACCGCATGGATCTGGCTATTCTCATACGTCGTATAGTAATAGATTCCACGGTCCATGTTGCAGCAGGAGCTGTAAATGGTGTATTCGCAGACTGCGTTGCCGTCCGGGTCCGTGCCTAGGCGGCAGCAGCCGCGCTGCTGTTCGACAGAGCCCAGGATTTTGAAGAACTGGGAGATACTCTCCGATTCTGAATCGCCCGAAATAGAATTCATCCGTGTGAAGGCGACCTTGACGAACCGCGAGGCGGATGACAGGTCACCCGGGATTCCCATGCCGCCCATGCCGCGGCTGTACGGTGTTAGTTCAGCGCCAGGGACCAGACGGTTCTCCGGTAGGCTCGCCGACGCGTTCATGAAGTCCTGCAGATGGGTCATCTGGTAGTCGAAGGGCGGCTCGTTCGTCATGACGCCCACCGGGTTCTCGTAGATGGTGCCGCCACGGGCGGTCTGCTCGAAGACGATGACCTCGTTCTGATCGGCGATCATCCAGTGGAGCGACGAGGGCGGGAGCTGTTCGCTGAAGGCGTCCGTCGTCAGGTTGATGCGGGAAAGCAGCGGGCGGGCCTCGGCGACGGTGGCGCACTGGCCGAGGATCCACGGAATGAACTCGAAGGACGCCACATTGTCCTTCCCCTCTTCCGGCTCGCGGTACACGGCGCTGTGCGGGAAGTTCAGGCCGGCCATGCTGAGGCCCTTCTCGTTGGTGGCGTCGTAGTAGAGCGGATAGTCGCCGACAACGAACGCCATGCCAATAAGGGCATAATGACGGGTCAGGTCCTCCATGCGCCGCATGGGGAATATCTTGTTCCTGGGCGATACAGTGACCGTCTCATGATAAGAGTGCTCCAGGTCCAGGTTCCGTCCAAAATAGTGGTCTTTCGTGCTGTAGGTTACCGCAGTGCACATGGCAGTCCCTCCTCAGTCCGTGTCCACCCAGAGATGATACTGGCCGCAGTGCAGGCACTGGAACAGGTAGCCCTGGACGGAACCATCCCGCTCCAGCACTTCCCGGACGTCCTCGTACTCACCGCGCTCCTCATACTCTGCGAAGACCTCGTCGGCAATGTCCATCTCCTCGAGTTCTTCCGTTCCAACGCGGCCAATATAGGCGCAGTAGTCGTTGCAGCAGGTCAGCCAGTACTCGCCCTGCCAGCTGTTGTAGCCGGGAGTGCAGCAGGTCAGCTCATGGGTGGTCTCTTCGTCGCCGACCTCTTCCTCCACTTCCTGGATAAACTCGCCGTGGAACATCTCCGCGGCGGAGCCGTCAGCCACGCAGTCGAGGCACACACAGTTCACGTCCCGCATGCCATACATATGGTCCACGTACATGTCTACAGCCTTGCCGCAGCACTCGCAGACACCCTCCTCCATGACAATATCGTCGTTCTCATAGAGGTTTGGCTGATACCGGAATTCCGGCCGGTTCTCGGTTCCCATAGATACCCTCCTCTCTTATAAAGGTTGTTTCAGCTTCATTATAAGAGGTGGAAATACATTTGACAATTGGTGAATCGCCCATTATAATCGTTGACAAATTGTAAAGAGGTCCGATTGGAAACGACACATCCTTCCGAGGATGATAACGAACAACACAGCTTTGCATTCCACCGTTGTCATCTGTTTTTAGGAGGATGTTTTTTATGCCCAAAACAAAATTTCAGGATATCATTTTCACCATCATGATGGTGTTTGTCATGGTCTATGGCATGATCTGCTACAACATGGCCATCAGCATGCACGGCATGAGCAATGTAATATTTTTAAAGGCGTTCCATGAACTGCCGATCATGGGAGCCATTGCCTTTGTGCTGGAATTCTTTCTGGTCGGAAAAATCGCCAGAAAGACGGCGTCCAAGCTTGTGAACCCGCAGAAGACGGGGCCTTTCTCCATGATCATGGCCGTATCGGCCGTAACCGTGGCATGGATGTGCCCGCTCATGAGTTTCGCCGCCACGCTGCTGTTCAAGGACGCCGGCCGTCAGATCATTGCCGCCTGGCTGCAGACCACCTTGCTGAACTATCCCATGGCGCTTATCTGGCAGTTCTTTGTGGCCGGGCCGCTGGTGCGGAAGGTGTTCGGAGCCGGGATGGCAGTGAAAAAGAAGATAGTAAATAAAGAGCCGCAAGAGAATAGAGTCGCGGAATAAATAGTAGAGCTGTATCGGGATGGCGCGGAAGCCATCCTCGGTACAGCTCCTTCTTTATCTCCATTATTTTTGATTTTTTTGGTGGGCGATGCAGTTGTGGCCCAAGGCGAAAAAACTAGGACCAAGACCCGGCTTTTGGGCGCTTGTGGTCCTAGTTTTCTTAGCACAGCTGCCCTCCCTGGCGCTGAAACTAGGACCACGACCCGGCTTTTGAGCCTTGGTGGTCCTAGTTTTCTCGGCGCAGCTGCCCTTCTGGGCACTGAAACTAGGACCACGACCCGGCTTTTGAGCCTTGGTGGTCCTAGTTTTCTCGGTGCAGCTGCCCTTCTGGGCGCTGAAACTAGGACCACGACCCGACTTTTGAGCCTTGGTGGTCCTAGTTTTCCCGGCGCAACAGCCCTTCGAAGCTTGCAAACTAGGACCACATCCAGAAATTCGAGCCCTGTGGTCCTAGTCCCTGTTTCATATAACAGCCAGTTAGACCTTTTCCCATTTTTCCGGCGATTTAGTCTGACGATTCCGACCACTATCGGTTTATTTCCCGTAGGAAGTTAGACCAAGCGCCCGTAAAATTCTGATTTGGTCTAAAAATTAAACTGAATAAGGGATTACGTCCGTATAATGGTGTAAATTCAAAAACAAAAAGAGCCAATGGCTCGATCCTTCAGGTATAATGAAAATCAACCACAATCAACAATATGCCT
>OMYO01000061.1 GCA_900315285.1 uncultured Eubacteriales bacterium
GCCATATGATTATCGAAGAAAATACGATTTGGAGAAGGCGAAACTGCAGGTAGCATAAATTAGTGGGTTTTTAGACTGCAAAAATATTGACATCTCCATTGTATGGCTTTGAGAAAGCGCACCGTTTTTATACTGATAGGTCGTTGTATAACCTTGTGATTCAATCTTAGTAATATATCCGTTACTGTCATAAGTTATTTGAAACGAATAATCCTCGATATCTGATTCATACTTTCCACCGATCAGACGTCCTTTGGAGTCATAACTGTAATAATGATACCATGGGTCATAATAGGGTTCGGTTTCCTTCATCATTGTGAGACGTCCATTTTCATAGGTATATTCGACATCCGTATATTCCGGATCATTGTCCTTAGGCCAAACAGTATGCCGAAAGCTGATCAAACGCCCATTATTTACATTAAAATCAATGTATTCTTGAACATCCGTAGAAGACGTGTGGCACTCGATATGTCTAATCTTTCCACTTAATATGGCATCACTGCATGCAAAAATTTGAGCTTCATGATATGTGAAAGCATCTGAAAAAAAGTGATCCAATCTCTCATTGACTGCCGTAAGAAGTAGCGGATACTGTTTGATTTTAGAATAATCAACCATGCAGGCGAAAGCATAACTATCAATCGATACATCATTTGTACTGATATCAAGTTGTTTTATATTACTATTATATTCATAGGTATAAGTACGTGGGTTATTTTCCGCACCATATACCCTTACCGTTGCGCTCTTCGCCAAAGGTACCGCCGCAAACGCATTCACGCACACACTTGCAGCCATCAACACAGCCAACACACTCAACAAGATTCGCTTCCATATTTTTCGTCTATTCATTTGAGAACCTCCTTATTCGCAAAATAGACGTCAAATATTTGTGAGCGGTTTTAGGACACGGCGGCCCTCAGGTCGCCTTCTTTTTGCCTCCAAGACTAAATCGCCCAATTTTTTTATTGGCGATGAACGGTCATTTCCTCCCTCCACTGACTCAAAATCATGCAGTATTGAAAGAAATCCCAGAAAAATCTCCTCAGATTTGCTTCAAATCAATAGAAATTTGTGGGGCTAATCAGATGGTTCCTCGAACATGGCCAGCAATCAAAGCGACAAAATAATTCTAATTGTAAAATAATTTCGATTCCCGTAAGATAAAAGCGAACTAAACTTTTATGAAAGAGGGAATGAAATGAAAAAGCTAATCGCGCTCATCCTGTCATTGGTAATGGCAGCGGCTGTTGGGGTCGTACCGTGCATCGCCGCAGGGGCAGCAAACAACGGTGTTGTCAAAACGGAGTTCTATTACCTGTCCAAGGACCCGGACTACCGCATTCACGCCATTTCCTGGAAGCCCAAGTGTCATCCAGTTTGTCCACGGAATGGCGGAGTACATTGACCGCTACGACTCCATGGCACGCTGGTTCGCCAGCCGCGGGTATGCCGTCTATGGCAACGATCACATTGGCCACGGTCTCTCGGTGACCCCGAAGCATCCGCTAGGCGACCTCGGCGGGCGCAATCAGGACGGCGAAATCTTCGTCAAGGACGTCAAGACGCTGAGCGATATGGCGAAGAAGGAGAATCCGGGCAAGCCGTTCTACCTGTTCGGCCACTCCATGGGCTCGTTCATCGGCCGCTGCTATGCTGCAGAATATGGCGATTCACTCACCGCCGCAATCTTCTGCGGTTCCGGCATGGTTCCGCCGGAGACCTGCGAAAAGCTCGGAGAAGCCATTGAACATGTCGGTATGATTCAGCCTGAGAACAAGTTCGACCAGGCAGTCGCTGACATCATGGCCGTCACCGGCAGCACCGACTGGCTGTCCGTGAACCAGAAGAACCAGGACGACTACAAGGCCGATCCACTCTGCGGCTTCGCCTTCACGATTCGGGGCTACGGCCAGAGCCTGGAGCTCATTGCCGAGAGCTGTGATCCTGAGACCATCGGCGAAACTCCGAAGGATCTGCCCATGTTCTTCATCTCCGGTTCCAAGGATCCGGTTGGACTATATGGGGTCGGCTTCAACGCAATGGTCAACGCCTACACGAAGGACCACACTAAGGTATCCAGCAAGCTGTATGAGGGCTACAAGCACGAAATCCATAATGATGACTGCAAAGATGAGGTTTATGCCGACATTCTGGCGTTCATCCAGGCAAACAAATAAGTAAGCTAAAAAGGGGCTGCGTCGCAATGATTGCAACGCAGTCCCTTTATTAATTTCTTTTCATGGTAGATAGGCCAATTTTTTATTAACTAGGTATTAGTTCAACCGGAACGTCTCATCCGCAAACGGCTTCACACTGAAGTCCTGATAGCGCAGCTCCCCGTCGTGCATGCAGAACACATCCAGCCCCGCAATGCCCTCCGGGCTGCCGCTCGGGAACAGCTTGTACAGGTACGGATTCTTCTCCAGCAGCCCATCCAGCTTGTCCCGTCCAATATTCTCGACCCGGCCGTTGAATGTGATCATCTGGGAGTTGAAGAAATCATCCGTGTGGGTCATCGCTGCAATGGACACAAATTCGTGGTTCGACATGTAGCGATGCAGCCTCTTCTTCGCCGACGTGAACACATAAATGCCCGACTCATCCGCCGCCATCAAATCCATGAACGCCACATACGGCTTCCCATCGTCATCCAGCGTGCCAACAGACACCGTGTGCATGTCCTTATAGAGGATTTCCAACACTTTTTCTTTTGTCATGATTGTGCTCCTTTCTAAGCTTATTTCAAAAGCAGTCCGTTCTGCTCTAAAAAGTTCATTACCACTTTTTATAATACACGTGTGTGACAGCAAAACAAAGACCTATTGGATCTCATTGATAATTTCAGAGATTCCGATAGTTATAGCCACAAATAACAAACGGTCATTCCCCCTCCCCCATGACTCAAAACCCATCCAATTTAATAATAATCCGAGCAAATCTGCACTCATTCTGCTTCATTTTGAAAGAATTTGGCCCGTCAAATCCGATGGTCGGCCACAGCAATGATTCAGCATGTATCAAAATCACTAAATCCCGCTCTCACTTTTGCAAATATTCTATAAATATTTTATACTAGACAGGACTACTCACCCTGGAAAGGAGCCCTGCCCATGGCAGCAAAAATCATCATGCTCGTGCTGTTCTTCGGCGTCATGATCTTCGTCGGAGTCTACTCCAGCCGCAGCGCACACAACGTCAATGACTATGTACTCGGAGGCCGGAGCGTCGGTCCCTGGATGACCGCCTTCGCGTTTGGTACGTCCTATTTCTCCTCCGTCGTCTTCGTCGGATACGCCGGGCAGTTTGGATGGAAGTTCGGACTGGCCTCCACCTGGATCGGCCTTGGCAACGCCCTCATCGGCTCCCTGCTGGCATGGGTCATCCTGGGCCGCCGCACACGGATCATGACCCAGAAGCTCGACGCCAGAACCATGCCCGAGTTCTTCGGCAAGCGGTTCCAGTCCCGGGCGCTGCAGGTCACCGGGTCCATCATTGCATTCGTCTTCCTGGTGCCCTACACCGCCTCCATCTACAACGGCCTGTCCCGCCTGTTCGGCATGGCCTTTAACATTCCTTACTCCGTCTGCATTTGGGTCATGGCCATTCTGACCGGCCTCTATGTCATCCTCGGCGGGTATATGGCGACGGCCCTGAACGACTTCATCCAGGGCATCATCATGCTGTTCGGCATCTGCGCGGTTGTGGCCGCTGTGCTTATCAACAATGGCGGGTTCTTAACAGCCGTAAATCGCCTGTCCCTCATAGACGCGGGCGATGTAGCCGCTCCTGCCCTCCAGGGCTCCCAAGGTCTCCTCACCAGCTTTTTCGGCCCGGACCCCCTGAGTCTCCTCGGCGTTGTAGTGCTGACATCCCTCGGCACCTGGGGCCTGCCGCAGATGGTGCAGAAGTTCTATGCCATCAAGGACGAAAAAGCCATTCACAAGGGGACCATCGTGTCCACGGTCTTCGCCATCATCATCTCCGGCGGATGCTACTTCCTGGGCGGCTTCGGACGGCTCTATGACGTCCCGGCCATCCACAACCCGGACGGCACCATTGCCTTCGACAACATTGTTCCCACCATGCTGTCCACCATGCCGGATATCCTAATTGGAATCATCATCGTTCTGGTACTCTCGGCCTCCATGTCCACGCTTTCCAGCCTGGTCCTCACCTCGAGCTCCACACTGACGCTGGATTTCTTCAAAAAGACCTTCTGGGAAAATATGTCAGAGAAGACCCAGCTCCGTGTCATGAAAGTCTTCGTGGCTTTCTTCATCGTCCTGTCCGTTGTCCTGGCGCTGAACCCGCCGGACTTCATTGCTCAGCTCATGGGTATCTCCTGGGGCGCCCTCGCCGGTGCGTTCCTGGCGCCGTTCCTCTACGGGCTGTACTCGAAAAAAGTCACCCGCGGCGGCGTATGGGCAAGTTTTGCCGTCGGCGTGCTGCTGACGACAGTGAATATGTTTGTAAAATTCATTGCATCGCCCATCAACGCGGGGGCCATTGCCATGCTGGCCGGCCTCGTGGTCGTTCCCATTGTGAGTGCGTTCACGCCGAAGATGGACAAGGCGTTTGTCGACGACCTGTTTGAGAGCTATGACGTGCCGGTCACGGTACATCGGAAGGATGTGCTGGAGGAGGACACGGAAGAACAGTCCCTTTTCTTATCACGGTGGGCGATTCAGTCTGGTCCACCCAGATGAGCCCTTACTTCAGCCGATACTTCGTCCCTCTCCCATTGCCGGTTCGCTCCACTGCCTTCTTTTCCAGCAGCGAGGTAAGCGTTCGAATGGTCTTCGCCTTGTTGAACCCCACCGCCTGCGATATTTCCGAGCTCGAGGAGAGCTTTCCCTCAAGGTAGCTTCGAATTTTCGTCTCTGCGTCAGTATATGCCTCTGCTGTTGCCATGATATTAGGCAGCATGATTCGCACCGTGTTTTCCGTCACGGTGAACTCCGGTTGCCTGACACAACCGGCATATGCAGTTCGAATTCGGCGCACCCCGGTACCAAATGCTTCAATATAGTGCAACCGATAGAAGACACCGGCCAACACAGGATTCCGTAAGGTAGACACGCCTCCCCGCAGATAGTCCTCTTCTCTCAACCCATGTGGCAGTCCCCCAATGGAGACGATATCAATGCGGTCGTCAAACATTTCCACATGGATGTGGGGTGTCACGTCCCATTGGCGATGCACGAGCGCATTCACCACAGCCTCCCGAAATGCCGTCTCCGGGACCTTTTCCACGGTCTCCCGCTCCATTCCGCGGATGACCTCCTGCTGATAGTACCGTCGGTACATGGTAATGGCCCCATCAAGCTGCTGCAACACCGAAATACCGCTGAGCGTCTCCCGGTCCTCTATGATGTCAATGGAACTGCCAAACTTGGCAATGTCTATGCCCGGAAAGTCGTTCTGATCCGCCAGCAGTGCAGCAGCATTGTTGTAGCCGCCCTCCTCTTGATACAGACCCAACGTCCGCAAAACATCCAAATCCACTTTCTTAACACCGAGCTTTTCAGAGAGCCGCTCCTCCAGGTCATGGAACATCAAATCCTGATTTCGTGCAGCCAGCCCCTCAAAAGTCTGGTTCGTCCCCTCCAGCACAAGACGTCTCAATTCAGTCCGATCAACTTCCACTGTTGCGGTGTCACTGCGCCGGTAGGCCTTTCCCCGGTAAAGATAAGGCTTGTCCATTCCCTCCTCAACAATAAGTGTCAAGATGCCCTTTCTCATGTCCGCCTCCAGGTGGAACACCGGCTTCGGCCGAATGGAGTCATTGATTTTGTTTTCAATGGTGAGCCGTGCCGCCACAATGTCCTCCAGACCCACCGGCACCCCGGCATCATCCATTCCAAACACAATTCTTCCCCCTGAAAAATTGGCAAAAGCGCTCACCGTTTTCTGAAAGGTATTGGTTATTTTCTCTTTGAATTCCAGAGTTGCAGACTCCTTCATAGTATGACCTCCGGGCGATGGAATTGTGGAAGGATATTACACTAATATTTTACCAGAAAGCAGAACGAAAGTGCAACGAAAAAGTTTTCGTTGCACTTTCAACTAGAAGATAATATGATTTTCTTTTCATGAAATCACTCCTTTACCTATAAAGACCGATTATAATAAAAATAATTCAAATTATTTTGGTAGATTGTAGAATCAACTTGAACAACTAAATAAAAAGAAGATCCATAGATCATCCTTTTGGTAGAATTAAGTTACCACAACCAAAAACGCCAGGA
>OMYO01000004.1 GCA_900315285.1 uncultured Eubacteriales bacterium
CTCCTGGCGTTTTTGGTTGTGGTAACTTAATTCTACCAAAAGGATGATCTATGGATCTTCTTTTTATTTAGTTGTTCAAGTTGATTCTACAATCTACCCCTGAATATTTTGGAAGAGAAGAAGCGAAAGACGTCTCTGGATGACTTTCGGCCGGAACAGTCCACCGATGAATTCATCGGAATGGATATTCTGGAGAATGACAGCCTGCAGACCATCTATTTCCCGGAACTGTCCGCGGAGGAACAGGAACTCACGGACTTTATCAATGCAAGAATGGCAAATTACAATGAGAGAAGAAAAGAAATACTGACCCTGTATCTGCAACAATTCAAGTTGGAAGAAATCAGCGAACTGCTTGACATTCCGCTTGGCACTGTGAAGAGCAATATCCACTACTCAAAAAAGGATATGCGTAAGGCGAGAGATGAGATGCAGCGCCGCGAGGGCAAGTCCATCAACGGTTTCTGGGTCGGTCTCCAAAATGGCGTTCTCACCTGCAAAGTACTTCTTACCACAGCGCCGCAGACCTTCCACTCTTCGGACTGGATCCAGGCAGATGCAGCGTCCAAGTCCTCAAGGGGAAAGAAGTTACCGGGAATTCCGAACTTCTTTACATCCCGAATCTTCATCGCCCTTGTCTCCATGATAGGAATTGCAGCCATTGTGCTAGGAACATTGGATATTACAACCCGGGCAAAGCCGTTTAATGCTGAGACCGAATTCCGGGACTGGAATATCCTTCCAGCAGCGGAGCAGGCAGGTCCCAATGCTGTCGCAACCGTATATTCAAAAAACATAGAGCGGAGGACCGCAGAACAATATCTGCAGCGTCAGGCCATTCAGGAGATTCTATCCACCAAGAGCCGCTGGGACACCTCTGTACAGAATGCCTCCATGGGAACCCTAAAAGTCATTGGTGCCAAGTGGAAAGGGAATGACTATCTGACACTCATTCGAATTGATGAACCCGTTCCGGACAAGGAAATACTTTCCGACGACGCCCCTGTTTTGGATCATTACTATGTCTACTGCACATTCCAAAATGTCCATAACGGAGGGGAAGGGAAAATCCTCTACGACCCAGACGTTCTGGTTCCGGATGACGTAGTAAGCCTCTTCGTCGTCAAAAAACAGTTTGCCTCTCATCTGACCCCGGGATATGCGACGGAGAAGGAGGCATCCAAGGCGGCAGATTATGTTTTGTACCGCCAAGGCACTTTGCTCTCCAACACATAAAACTACCCCTGCACTATCATTAAAGGACAGTGCAGGGGGTATTTTATCTGTTAGAGGGATCGTGTCGGCTCTTTTTGATTCTTAGGAGTCGTATTGGTAAAGAGCGCCGGCTGTTTCTCCATGATATTCAGGGCGTTATAATTCAAGCTCGTCCGTAATAAATACCAGCCATGCGGGCCTCGGGCCATGAGGAACTTCTTGTCCAGAGTATCGGTTTTCTTGTCTCCTGAAAGAGTGAATCGCACAGTGACATACATGGCATCTTTCACATTCCAGGCGTCATCGGTTATCTGCTGTTGGTACTTAACAGCCTTCTCCACGTCGTCCTGAATAACAGAGCGGGGAAGAGGCATCTTGCCCAGGATCTTCCGGTTATCATTGATCTGTTTGTAGAACGCCTTCCGGGTGTTGGCGAACTGCTGCAAAATGTTCACATAGAAGGAATAATCCCCGAATTGGCGATTCAGCTCCTGTGCAAACGCCGTACTCTTCAACCCCTGCAGTTCCGAACCGGAGAGGGGCTGTCGGTAAAGCACCCGATAATGAACCTTCCAGTTATCTCCATACTTTCTCGAGAGATTCTGGTATTGCTGCCGAATCGTTTTCTGCGGTTCATCGGCGTCGGGATAGGGAAGATAGGTCATGTCATCCAGGACCTGATAATAGCAACGGGAGAGTCGGTTGCTGCTCGCAGGAGAGACACAGAATTCCGCCAGCTTGTCCGGCCGAGATTCCCGGCGATTGTAAGCACGGGTTATCTGGCCGAACGCCCTGTGATAACCGTATCTGGGAACAGCCACAGCAAATACCAGGACAAGAACAAGAGCTAAGGATATTAGGGAGAGAATAACAGAGATGATCTGCTTCTGTGCAACAGTAAGTTTGCCATGAGAATGAGAAGAGACCGGCTGTGAGCCTTGGATCTTCCAACCCTGTTTTACATCTTCCATCATTGATTCCCGCCTAACCTTGAAAATATGTATTCAGTATAGCACAAGAGGACCACAGTCAGCCTGTGATCCTCTTTTTCATTCTTCCGAAAGCAGTTCTCTCAGCCCTTGTGAGTCCCTGATCT
This sequence comes from uncultured Eubacteriales bacterium, assembly GCA_900315285.1. Lineage (GTDB taxonomy): Bacteria > Bacillota > Clostridia > Oscillospirales > Acutalibacteraceae > RUG420. The sequence goes on from OMYO01000004.1 coordinate 2,312, forward strand.
CTATGATTTTATTCTGATACCGAATGAGTCCATTTTCCTCCAGATTGCGGATTTCCCGGTGCAGCGTCGTGCGGGAGACATTCATTATGAGGGACATTTTCACAATAGAGCCAGGAATAGGAATCATTTTTGAATTTCGCGATTTACTTTGAGTCAAAAGAAAAAAAGCCAATTTCTGGTCTGTACCTTTATAGGAGAGCAGCTCCACTTTTCTATGAAGGAAATATGTCTGCCCGGCCAACTCAGAGAGAAAGTTTTGTAGTACCCGGTCGTCAGCCTGTAATATTTTCTTCATATCGTCTCTGGTAAAGATCAGGACATCCGCGTCTTTTTCCGCAGAGAGCTGGCAGGGATACGTCTTTCCATAGGAGAAGCAGGCGGCCTCACCAATCATATCGCCCTTATTCTTCACAGTCATCCGAACAAGTTTCCCGGACTCAAAGATCTTGGAGACCAGGATTTCTCCACGCAGAATAATTCCTATGCGGTCGGCCAAATCCTCAAGATAAAAAACGACCTCATGCCTGGCATAGTGTTTTTCAACCGGATGAACATCATGGAGAAGAGCTTGGATTTCCTCGTCATTCAACCCATGAAATAATCCGCTTTTTGTCAAATCCTGATACTTCACAACAGCCTCGAATCAAGAAAAAATAATAAGTTAGCTTTGTCTCACTGGATACAGTTATCAATAACTAACTAATATTATACTTGGTTATGTCAAAAAGGCAATGAAGGAAAAGAAAGGATCCCGAACCATGCGTTTCAAGAAAAACAAGTTATGGAGCGGCACACTAGCCATGGCCATGGTGCTTCTGCTTCTGGTAAGCTCGCTTGGAGTTACCGCCTTTGCAGAAAAAGCGAACTCCTATAAACCAGGAACCTACACGGTGACCGCCAATCTCTACATTGACGGGAAAGACAACCAGATTCTTAAGGGAACCACCGCATATATCACCAATACGGCATTCCCGCCGACCTCACCTGTTGAGAACAATGCGTCTCTCGAGGTAAAAGAGGACGGCACAATGTATCTCACCATCAAAGGTCTGAACCCCATTGTCCAGCTGCAGAAGATCGATGCCGGCTCCGGCGCCGAGGTGGTAGACCGCAACTACACCGGGAGTGGAGACAGCAAGCACATTGACGGTGTCCGAATCCGTCTGGACAATGACTCCGGAAAATACCGCTTTGCAAAGGCAGAGGAGAAACCCTCCGTGGTTAACAGCACCTTCCAAATGCCCTTGAGTCTCAGTGTCGACTTCAGTACCGTAAAGAAAGGGGTCCCCGTGAAAACGGAGACCTCTTCTTCTACTAGTGTCAAGGATCCTTCTACGAAATCAGAGGCACCAAAGCCCATTGCATTTGTACAGAGCAATCCTGTCAAGCAGGTGGTGCAGACTGTAAAAGCAATGGTCAAAACCATAGTTGATCAGGTAAAAAACACGCTCCTTTCTCTTTTCCTTCCGCAGCAAGCAGAGAATACAACTACTCCGAATCCAGTAGTTCCGGCTCCCCAAAGTGAGCAATATACAACGCCTGTCTCTGAAAAAACCGTTCCGAAAAAGATCAGCAAGACAGAGCCTAAGACCCAATCAGCAAAGAATAGTACCCAAAAAAAGGTAAAAAAGCAGGAGAAGAGAACTTCCAATAGTGTAAAGCCGGGTCGTTACCGTGTCTCCGCCAATATCTGGTTCTCCAAGGAGGCGACCGGTCTTCCTATGAATCCGCATATTACAAACGGGGCTTTCCCACCGAGCGAGCCTGTGAGCGGAAATGCCACACTGATTGTAGATAACAATGGCAATGGACAGGTCACCGTTCCTATCCGCATTCAGCCTAATATTATGTCGGTTACCTCCATCAGTGGGCTTCCCATCACCTCGCAGACCCGTTCTGGCGGACGCCTCACGGGTATTACGGTGTCTCTCGGGAAAATGCCTTCTGATAGGAGTTCCATCCGCAGATCCTGCAGTGCGACCATCAATATGGGCGATCTAGCAGTTCAAATCTCCGGCCTCTCCAAAACCCATACATGGCCCGCCACATTTGAGATGGATTTCCACGGTCTCCCATCATCCGGTGGCGGAGCGCTCTCCGCTGCACAGGTAAAAGCGCTGCAGCAGGGAAAGAAAGATGAACAGCATAAAGGCGTCAAAGTACAGAACGGAAAACATGTCATCAGCGGGAAAGGAAAACTGAATCGCCCCGGCGAAGAGGAAAAGACATCCAAAGAAGTTCCGACAATTCTAGGCGTCACCGGTGCCGTAGCAGTTGCCGCCGCAATCATCCTGCTTCGCAGGAAACTTCGATAAGAGGGGAGTAGCACCATGAAATTCAAAAAAATACTCTGTTTATTCCTAACGGTGGCACTCGTTGCCATAATGCTCACTGCCTGTGGAAAGGGATCATCCAATTCCGGTTCTGCATCCAAGTCTGGAGACCGCACCACTGTGAATATCGGTCTCATTATGGGTCCGCCTTCTATGGGTCTCGGATGGTTCATGAATCAAGTGGAGCAGGGGAAGACCTACAACAACTATAAGATGACGGTGGATGGCACAGACTATTCCAAGCTTGCGGCATCGCTGAATGACGGGACTTATGACATGATCACCTGTCCCGCCAATGTCGCAGCCATTTTATATAACAATAAGGACCTGCAGTCCGGTGTCAAAGTTATCAGCATTGACAATACTGGTCTTCTCTACATCATTACAACAGACCCATCCATTAAGACGCTGAAGGATATCAAGGGAAAGAATCTCTATGCAATTGACGAAGGTGGCACGCCGGAGTACACACTGAAAAACATCCTTAGCAAGAACAAGATGCAAAATCAGGTGAACATCTCGTTTAAATCTACTCCATTTGAGGTCCTCAACCTGTTGGAGAAGGAGAAAAACAGCGTGGCCATGCTCCCACAGCCCTTTGTCGAGGTGGCAAAGACCATGGTTCCCGGACTTCGTGTTCCCATTGATCTCACAAGGGAATGGAACAAGGTAGAAAAAAACGCGGAGACGATTACCGCCGTCACAATCGTTCGCACTGACTTCTTGAAGGCCCATGAACAGGCAGTTCAGGAATATCTCGATATGACGAAAAAATCTGTGGACTATACGAACTCCCATGTGGATCAGGCCGCAGAATGGACGGATACCTACGGTACTTTCATGAACCCGGAAATTGCAAAGACAGCCATTCCCTACTGTAATATCGTCTGCATAACCGGGAATGAGATGAGAGAAAAGCTCTCCGGTTTCTTAAAGATCATTAATGCTATGGACCCGGAGGCTGTGGGAGGCAAACTGCCTGACAGCGCATTTTATTACATTCCATGAGAGGCAACAAAACCATGAACCAGGCAAAACCGAAAATCCGAAAGGCTCTGATCGTCCTGTTCTGGCTGGTGGTCTGGGAACTCGCAGACCGAATCATCCACAACGGACTGGTTCTCTCCGGCCCCGTCCATGTGACAGAGGCCCTGGTGAACCAGATGAAAAAGGGAGATTTCTGGGTCATCTGCGGAGCCTCGTTTGGAAGAATCGTCCTGGGCTTTCTCCTGTCCTTTCTGGCAGGTTTTCTGCTGGGACTGCTGGCATATCGGTTCCATTTCATGAAAGACCTTCTGGCGCCGATCATGTCCCTTTTGAAGACAGTCCCAATGGTCTCTTTTGTCATCATGCTCCTGATCTGGGTGGGAAACCAGGCATTGACCATTTATCTGTCGTTCCTAATTGTCCTCCCAATGATTTATACCAGCACACTCTCGGGAATGGAATCTGTCCCGCAGGAGATGCTGGAGATGGCAGATACTTACCACCTGTCAAAATGGAGAAAGTTTCTCTATATCTATCGACCGGCCGTCATGCCATACCTCATATCCAATACAAAGGTGAGCCTTGGCATGAGCTGGAAATCCGGAATCATGGCCGAGGTCATTGGAACACCGGAGCCCTCCATCGGCCGGGAACTCTATCAGGCAAAATCATTTCTGCAGACCGCAGACCTCTTTGCCTGGACAATCGTGGTCATTGTGCTCAGTCTGCTGTTTGAAGTGGAATTCCTGAACCTGATTCGGCTATTTAACAAGCCTATGGGAAGGGGGATTGTCCATGGACGTTGATATCCTTCATCTGTCAAAGAGCTATGGGGAAAAATGCATCTTCACTGATCTGTCCCTCACTTTCCCAGACCATGGCATCTATTGCTTGATGGCACCTTCTGGGCGTGGCAAGACAACTCTTTTCCGTATCATGGCAGGACTTGAAAAACCGGATTCCGGAGTAATCCGCGGTATCCGAGCCGGTCATACCGGTATCGTCTTTCAGGAGGACCGACTCGTCGATTTTCTCGACCCGGTCCAAAACATCTCTCTGGTCTGCCCCAAATCAACCTCCGGCAAGACGATAGAGACGAGCCTCCGCAATATTCTGCCGGAGAACTGCTTAAAACAGCCCATCTCGGAACTATCCGGAGGAATGAAACGACGTGTCTCACTTGCACGCGCCATGTGGTACCCCAGCAGTTTGATTCTCATGGATGAGCCTTTCACCGGGCTAGACCAAAAGACACGGAGAAATGTCATTCAATATCTACTGGATTTGAGAAAAGACCGAACGCTCATCGTCTCAACCCATGACCCGGAGGACGCAGAGCTGCTTGGCGGAAAAGTCGTACATCTCGATTAAACAATAAGGAAAACGCTGCAATCCAAATCACGGATTACAGCGTTTATTTTTCTGTCCTTAGCAATAATGCAGGAAAGAACGGAGCTGGCTTGCTGCCGTCTCATCCCAGTCGCCGTCGAGCATGACCTCATAATAGGGTACAGGACAAGCTTCCTGGATACCACTCATAGAGAGTACCATTGAGACATTTTCATAGCGCGGCTCAAGAGAGAGAACCGCAGATACATCCTTGGCAAGAACCGTCTTTGCCCAGCGGTAGCGGGCATTTCCACCATTTAGGGAGGGGAGAGAAGCATCCGCGCATTCATTCAGGGAGTTCCAGTTCTCGGCAAAGGCAGAGCGCTCACCCAATCTGCGATGGATTTCTCCTAGCCGGTTGGCATAATTTTGTACCTGCACGGAGGGAATATCCGGTGAATCGCCCATGAGGAAACAAATCGACTCGGATAGGGGCGTGCGAAGCAGAACATTTCCCTCTTCCACCAGTTGTTCCAGGACGCCCTCGTCCAGGCTTGTCATGCACATGGGGTCGCCAACCACAAGAATTTTTCGTCCCTCGACGGGAATTTTCCCAATATTTTCGGCAAGCTCCAAAAGCTTTTCAAAGGTGGGAATCTCCTTCGGGGCAAATTTCTCCCGGAACTCGCTTGGGGCAGAATAAAATAGGTCACCCGTCAGGAGAGCACCGAACAAGAGATCCGGGTCATTAGAGTTTATCAGGATTTCCTCCAGAATGGGGGAGACCACTCGGAGATTCTGGACCCCATTTCTTCTCAACGCAGAGCGGACGGCCAAGGGATAGATTCCCTCCGCCTCGGCGCCCCGATCAGAAGGGATCAGGAGGTCAGCGGGATCCTGGCACTCTGTAGCCGCGGAAAGCGCCGTGCCGGCAAGGGCGGCAAAGGGATAGTACTCCTTCGCCCTTGTCTCAGAACGTCCGCGATGGAGCAGTTCCGGAGTAATCCGAGTGATCTTGACCGCACTGTACTTCCCGTTCTGTTCCAGATACATTTTTAGATAATCACTGTACAAACCAAAGTCAGGCAGGAAAAGCGGTCTGTTCGTGATCTCTTCCGTTGTATTGGGACTCTTGACGTTTTTCTTTAATTTCTTTTGAATCATGCGAAGGGGGAGAGGAGCCTTCTTTTTCTTCTCGGTCATCCAGCTGATGTCTCCTGCCTCTCGGATAGACTGTTTTTCCAGACTATTGAGAAAAGCCTCCACCCGGGTGATAACACCGACCTTGGAGAAGTGTTCATCCACCTCGATTTGAAGATACGGCTTGTCACCCATGACCTCTGCTACAAGATGGTTCAGCATGGAATCCGGACCACAGCCATGGTTGGTGAGGTAAACAGCATAGAGGTTTGGATGGCTGGCAACAAGCTCCGCACCGCCAAGAATATGCTGTCCAAACGGCCAGTACATGTTGGGATAGTCTTTATCTATGTGGACATCATGGCCGGGAAGGTTTTCGTTGGTGATGACCTTATAGCCGCGCTCCAGAAGAAGCTCCGGAATGCCCATGTTGAGAACGGGGTCATTCATTCCATAGGGCCTCGTCATGAGTACCAGGACCTTGTCCTCCGGCTTTAAATCACGGAGCAAATCCTGTCCCTGTTTTTCCATTTGCTGGCCATACGCCGTGAAAGCACGCGCGCCGGAGGCCAATGCCTTCATGACTTTCGGGCGCGGAATTCCAAGAGAAATGCCGACATTGATCATACTGGAAGCCATGGCTCTCGGTCCAATCTCCATGTCCACCACGGGGCTGAGGACATGGATCCCCTTATCCTCCAGCTTTAGAGAACGTGCAATATTCGTCGGAGCACTCTGCATATAAACACACCCATAGCTGCGCTTGACGCCGGCGCCCTCATGGTTCATGGTGTGAATTCTCGGAAGGAATAGATAGTCGACGCCCCGTTCCACGAGTTCCAGCATGTGTCCGTAAATCAGTTTCACGGGATAACAGGTCTCACCCTCGGCGGAGAGTTGGGAACGTCGAATGGTATCCTCATTGGTTGGGGTACTCAGCAGGACATTGAACCCAAGTTCAGTGAAGAAGTGATAAACCATGGGAAACATACGGTGAATGACCAATACGTAGGGAATACCGACTGTCTTCTTATTGGGGTCGATCGTACCGTCATAATCGCCCATGAGATAAGTTCGCTGAGACTGATAGAGTTCAATATTTTTCTGAATTTCTGCCGTCAGGACAGGCTTTTCCTCAATATCCGTTTCTGTAAACCCGTGGAAATGGCTAGGTTTACCCTTCTCCTGATGCTCCAGAGCGAGCATAGCCACTCCGAAGGCTCCTGAAATACTGAAGCAGGGGGAGACCGTGATCCGTTCTCCATAAGCCTGCTGGAAGGCGGCCACAATACCGGGGTTATAATCCACACCGCCCTGGAGAACAATATGCTGTCCAACTGGCTTGTTTCCCACGACACGGTGGAGATAGTTTCTTACGACAGACTGGCAGAGACCAGCAGCAATGTCCTCCTGTGGCGTATCTGCGCCCTCCAAGGAAGCAATAGATGTCTCCATGAAAACCGTGCAGCGCTCGCCGAGATCCGCCGGTGCACGGGAAGCAAGGGCCATCTCGCCAAATTTTTCCAGCGGGATATCCATTCTGGCGGCCTGTTCCTCAATAAAGGAACCGGTACCTGCAGCACAGATCTTGTTCATCATGAAATCAACGACTTCGCCATCTCTGAGGGAGATATATTTGGAGTCCTGTCCGCCGATTTCAAAAACCGTATCGGCCTCCGGATTCCAAAATGACGCACATTTTGCCTGGGCCGTGATCTCGTCTTTTATGCTGTCCGCACCAATCATTCGGCCAATCCGTGTCCGTCCGGAACCAGTAACGCCTACGGATTGGAAAGTAATATTTCCATATTTCTCCTGGATTGCCGCCAGTCCATTTCGAACCGCTTTCTCCGGGTTTCCAGCGGTGCGGAGATACTGATAGTCAATGAGTTCTCCAGAAGGGGAGACCAAAACAAGATCTGTGCTCGTGGAACCAATATCAATACCGAGCGCACAACCCTCCTCTGGTATGACACCACTGGCAGCAGGATCATGGAGCTCGGTACCGAGTCGAAGTACAAGGGGGTCCGATACCCCCGCAACGGCGGGCTTAACATTTGCGAGAGACTCACAAAAACTTGCAAAATCAACGGCAGCTGCCGCATCTTTCGCAGCACCGATGGCGGCCGTATATCGAAAATCCTTCGGAATGATCAAATCCTCTTTCGAGAGACCAAATGTGTCACGTATTGCCTTGGCCACGCCGGAATTACAGGCGACACCGCCACAGAAGACAACCGGTTTGCGCACCGGGAGATTCTTAATGATGACGGCCTTGTAATTGCGGATCATGGCATAACAGAGACCATTCAGAATATCTGGAATCGTAACGCCCTCCTGCTGGCGGTGGATGATATCTGTCTTGGCAAAGACCGCGCATCGCCCGGAAAGACGGGGAATGGACGTGGCTTTTTCCACTTCCCTGGAATAGTCTTCAATCCGCATTCCAAGGCGGGACATCTGATCTTCAAAGAACGAGCCGGTACCGCCGGCACAGTGTCCGCTGACGCTGAAACGGGGAGCAGGGGAGTTCAGATCAGTAATAAAGCGAGAACTCTGACTGCCAATTTCCATAATACAAGCAGCGTTGGGAACAAGGGTCCGAACTCCCTCCGTTATGGCGGGGATTTCGTCCGTCAGACAGGACTGGGGTAGAATATCTTTTAAAAAATAAGCATTTCCGCCCGTCACACTACAGAGTTCTGTTCCATCTGCCACACCACATTCCTGCAAGCCAAGCACAAGGGTATCTGCAATATTTCCATAATGGGGCTCTATCCACTGCCTCTCGACCTCAGGATCTGAGAGAATAATGATTTTCACCGTGGAGGATCCCAAATCAATTCCAATTTGTCTCATAAAGAAAGCTCCTTCAGTTAGCTTTGTATAACTACAGGAACATTATATTAAGAGTTAGATTTAGATAACTGTTGCTGATGCGACACTTTTCCTATGTTTTCTCTGCTATACTCGCAGTAAAAGGAGGGGAAACATATGGAATTCCTAAAAAATTTACCGGAACAGCCAGAAAAGCTGGAGAATCTCATTGAGATCCGTCCAGGTGAGGTGGTCAGCATGGCCCTCTCTCAGGTGGAGTCAGTCCCTATGACACTCTTCGCCATACCGGCAGGGGAGAGCCTGCGGAGCGAAATGTACCCGGGGGACACACTGTATCTCTGCCTCTCCGGTGACCTGGAAATTCGACGAGAGGACTCCACGTTATCCCTGACTTCGGGCGATGCACTCGTTGTCCCCGCCATGAAATCACACGCAGTCGACACCAAAAGTGGTGCTAAATATCTGGAGGTAAGTCTATGGAACTCATGAAGAATATTGAAAAAGCAACTCCATTAGTCGTAAAAGACATGGTGGACTATGAAGACCATAAAGTAGTGACCCGCACTCTGGCCGACACAGATGGTGTTGGTATTACCGTTTTTGCCTTTGACAAGGATGAGGGAATCAGCACCCATGCCGCCGGAGGAGACGCCTTCGTCACAGTTCTTGAGGGCACAGGGCGTTTCACCATTGACGGTATTCCCCACGAACTGAAAGCAGGGGAGTCCATCGTAATGCCATACCGCATTCCCCATGCTGTCTACGGCGTGACCAAATTCAAAATGCTGCTCACTGTGGTATTTGGGGAAGAATAATAAAAAATACAAGAAATTAATAGGACCCGGCTGGAGACGGCCGGGTCTTTTTATGCACTCTTTTGATATATCATAAATCAGAAATATTCCGCAAATGCAATCACAGAATTCAACATTTTCAACAAGTCCAATAGAATAGGTGAATTTTTGGTTTCATATGTGATATATCAAAAAATAATTTATTGAAATCAGGATTAATCAACATAGTCCAAAGCAAAAAATAAACAGCTGCATCGCCCAAGCGAAATACAGCTGCTTTAATTCAGAAAATCTGCCTCAGCAGTTTCCCGGATAGACATATTTTAGTTTTTCCTTCGCCACATCCACGAGATGGTACACCGTCTCCACCGCTGTGGGATTCCGGTCAATTTCTTTATAGGCCGGGAAGAAACGGGTAATGTGGAGGGGAATGTCCGCCACATATTTGTGACTCAGCGTCTCGATCCAGGCGGAGATCATCCGGATGGTGGCCTCATTGTCGCTCTGCCCCGGGACAACTAGCGTTGTAACCTCCACATGGCACTGTTGAACGGCCTGCTCAATGAATTTAAGGACGATCTTGAGGTCGCCGCCCAAAGTTTTGTAATAGGTATAATTGTAACCTTTGAGATCTACGTTGACAGCATCCATGTAATGGAGCACCTCATCCGTGACTTCTTTACATGCCGTTCCATTGGTGACGAGGACATTCTTCATGCCTGCCTCATGGACAAGTTTTGCCGTGTCCCGGACATATTCATAACTGATCATGGGCTCATTGTAGGTGTAGGCAACGCCGATATTTCCCCGATCCTTTAGGGAAACAGCCAGTTCACAGAGCTCCTCGGGGCTGTAATCCTTCGTTACAACATCATCGGAACATGCCGTCGATATCTGATAATTCTGGCAGAAGGGGCAGGAGAGGTTGCAGCCGAAGCTGCCCACAGAGAGGATCTTGCTGCCGGGGAAGAAGTTCCGAAGCGGTTTTTTCTCGATGGGATCAAGAGCGAGGCAGGTAAGTTTGCCATAGTTATCCGGAACCATTTTGCCATTCACCATACGGCGACCGCGACATATTCCAAGACCGCCTTCCGGTGGCTGGCAGTGGCGGAAGCAGACAGGACATTTCTCAGACATGGCGGACCACCTCGAATCGTTCCATGGAATATTTCTGGCGCGGGCAGATGCCGGCCTTCTGCTTGGCAATGGATATCTGCTGTTTCACGCTTGTTACCCCTTCCAGGTTTGGGAGCAACAGTCCGCAGCGATACCCGCTCCGTACAATGACTCCATATTTTTTCACATCCAGCTCGGACTCTGAGACGATGGGTTCCGGCTCTCCCAGGATATCGACACTGATTTCCAGGTCCTCCAGCTCATCCGGGGTGACCGGGGGAAACCGCGGGTCCCGTGTGGCTGCGCTTATGGCATTCTGTATGATTTCCCGGGCGATGCAGCTCTCGGTAGGACCAATTGTCCCAATACAGCCCCGGAGCTCCCCGTGCTCGTGGAGACTGACAAAGGCACCTGCCCTGTTGTGGAGCATTTCCTCCGGTAAATCTTCCGGGACAGAGGGAACAGTACGTTCTCTCACGAAAGATTCCACGGTCATTCTCGCCAGCTGTACATAGGGGTCTGGCTGTTGCACTTTATAGGTACATACGCCATATCCAACACCCCAAGGACCCTCATGGCTCAATGCTCTGGATTCCACTGAACTGCCCTCCAACGCACCGGCCATAATGCAGAAAGAGCGGTGCCCGCACTCGGCGGCCTCGCGTAAGAACTTCTCCGGGAAAGAGAGGAGCTGCTCAAAGTTTCCCTGGCCCATGACATCCATTATCTTTTCATCATATTCCGGGCCAGATGGACTGTAGCCATAATGGCTTGTTGCGTTGTATCGATGGGAGAGGTCGCCGCTGGCAATGAAAACAGCACGCCGACCTGTGCTCTGTACGGCCTGATCAATAATCCGGCCAAATGTAAAGTGATCTTCGAGTGGAAGCCCCGAAAGGCCGACCCTAACCAGTTTGAAATCCGACAAAAACTGCCGTAGAAAATAGAGAGGGATCATTGTACCGTGGTCAAGCTGTGCATTCCCGCTGCCGAGAATACCCGCGGGAAAGTCTTCTTCTGCCGCAATATTGCAGATGGACTTCACCAGTTCTGTGTCGTAAGGGTAAGATATTTCCACCTGTGGAGCGCCAAACTCCGCGAAATTGCCGGAACCGGCATTTCCACCGGAGACACAGAAATAGTCGGAATACCCCTCCGCGTGGGGAGAGGAGATAATAACGGTGTCCGGCTGCAGAGCGGCAGCCTCCTGCATAGCCTGTCGATAGGCGCCAATTGTCCTGGCAATGACATTTTCTTCGCCCCGCCCGATCTCCGGAAGGATAATGGGCGGATGGGGTACCATAAAGGCACCGACAATTGGCATAACACGACACCTCCCACGCAATCTTGTCTTATATTATAATCTTTAATTCCGGGTTTTCGTAGATTCTGACGAAAAAAATTAAAATAGCTATATTGGATTGTGGGAAATGATACCAAAAAGCACCCGTCTCCAAGGGGAAACGGGTGCCAGCATGTCAATACTGACTCATTTTATTTTTCAACGGGATAGGGTTCCCGTTCATCGCCCAGGAAAAATACCGCGACTGTTCCGGGACCGCAGTGGGAGGCAATGATTGTTCCAATGTCGAAGATCTCGACGTCCCGGATATTCGGGAAATTAGCCTTCAGAGAGGCCTTAAGAAGATTTGCCTCATCAATACAGTTCGAGTGACAAATATAGCACTTGCCGGAATAGTTCTCTCCATCCATGGCATGTTTCTTCATCTGGTCCACCGTGCGGGCAATGGCACGCTTTTTGCCGCGCACTTTGTCATAGGCAATGATTTGGCCCTTATCGTTGAGGCGCATAATGGGACAAATATTGAGAACGGCGCCGAGCATGGCGACTGGACCCGACATTCTTCCGCTCTTGCGATAGAACTTGAGATCCGTGGAGTAGAACTGGTGATGGATGTTCTTCTTATGCGCTTCCACCCAATCTGCAATCTCCTCAATGGACTTCCCCTCATCCCGCATATCTGCCGCGTAGTCCACAAGCATTCCATATCCTGAGGAACTGCAGGTGGAGTCGATGACGATGATTTTACGGTTCGGATACTCCTCGCGAAGCTGGTCGGCAGCTAGGAAAGCATTATTTACGGATGCCGTCATACCGGTACCGAATGCAATATGGAGAACATCGTCCTTTTCCACAAGCTCTTTGAGGAAATCGTAGTACTGGGCCATGTTTATCTGAGAGGTGGAGGGAATTTTTCCCTGGTCGAGGAATCCATAAAACTGGGGAAGCAGTTCCGGATCCCGACCCATGTCATCCGGGTAGGTCTTGCCGTCCACGGTGTAGGAGTAGAACAGGACTGGAATATTTCGATTGCTGACCCGGCTGTAGGGCTCATCGACGGTGGATTCACAGGAGATAATCATAAATAACACGTCCTCTTTGGATAATAATGATATAAAATCATATCCATGGAGGACGCAAATGCAACGACACTTTTTCAAAAATTATACAGTTGACAAATTTTGTGTTAGAAAATAGACAATATATTACATTACGCTCGCTAATTTTCTCATACTCTTATTATTTGACAAGACCCTGCCGGAACGCTACAATGAGACCGTTCATCGGAGGGAAAACTATTCCGCAATAGCGACAAAGAAGTAGTTTAGCCGGATAAGATGGCAGGTTGAAACGCCTGCGTCTTATCCGGCTTTTTGTGAAAGAGGGGAAAGCATGGAAAAAAACGGCGTTTTCACAGAGGGACCCATTTTTCGGAAACTGGTGTGGTTTGCCTTTCCCGTTCTGCTAGCCCTATTGCTTCAAGCACTATACGGTGCAGCGGACCTCTGGGTGGTGGGGAGATTTGCCACATCGGCCGATGTCTCCGCCGTCTCCACAGGCTCCCAGTTTATGCAGACCCTGACAAGCCTGATCACCAGCTTTTCCATGGGCACCACCGTCCTTCTCGGCCGACAGATTGGGGAGGGGAATGAAAAAAAATCCGGAGAGACAATAGGGACCAGTATTATTCTCTTTAGCGGTCTCGCACTTCTTCTCATGCTGCTATTTGGCATTCTTGCCGGTCCTATCAGCAAAATGATGAATGCACCCGCAGAGGCATATCGTGCGACCACCTCTTACCTTCGGATCTGCGGACTCGGCTCCATCGTCATAGTGGCCTATAACCTGATTGGCGCGGTATTTCGAGGAATCGGGGACTCCAGAACGCCCCTGATCACAGTCGCCATTGCCGCTGTCATCAACATTGCGGGCGATTTACTTCTCGTTGGTAAATTCCACATGGGTGCCAAGGGAGCCGCCTATGCCACAGTATTTTCCCAGCTCATCAGCGTCATCATTTCTCTTCTGATCATTCGAAAAAAAGACCTTCCCTTCCAATTCAAACGGGAAGATCTCCATTTTCAGGGTAGAACAGCCAAACAGATTACCGTTTTGGGTCTCCCCATTGCTATTCAGGACTTCATGGTCAGTCTCTCGTTCCTGATCATCCTTGCAATTGTCAATTCCCTTGGTGTGACCGCATCCGCCGGTGTTGGAGTGGCAGAAAAAGTCTGTGCTTTCATAATGCTTGTCCCAATCTCCATCATGGATTCCATGTCCGCCTTTGTTGCACAGAATTTTGGGGCAAAGAAGCCGGAGCGGGCCAAAAAAGCGCTGTATGATTCCATCCTGCTGTCCTTATTTATTGGAATCTTTATGGGATATGTGGCTTTCTATCACGGTGATATCCTCGCAGGCATTTTCACATCCGTTCCAACTGTCGTAGACGCAGCTGCCTCTTACCTGAAGGCATATGCCATTGACTGCATTCTCGTATCTTTCCTGTTTAGTTTTGTTGGATTCTATAATGGCCTGGGCATGACAAGTTTTGTCATGGTCCAAGGGATCGTCGGAGCAATTGGAATCCGTGTTCCGGTAGCGTTTCTTATGAGCCGTTTAGAGCCAGTCTCTCTTTTCCATATCGGACTTGCCAGCCCTGCCTCCACCGCGGTGCAGATCCTGCTCTGTTTTGGAGCCCTGATCTATGTCAACAGGAAAAACCGAAAAGGCAGCAATGTAGCATCTTTGCAATAAGTCGAATTCTTCCGCTTATTGACGAAATATCTCCTATTGACCTATTTTGGTATATGGGGTTCGCAGAAGCTAACTCTGTATTGAAGAAAGGGGTTTCATCATGAGAAGAAGACGTCTATTTTCCTTGGTTCTGGGACTGGTGTTTGCACTGATGTGCACTGCATCGGCAGCTGTCTCCGGATTTGCAGCAAGTTCGCAGTTTGCATCCGGCACAGGCACCAAAAATAATCCCTGGCACATCCGTACTGCGGCGCAGCTGAACAATGTGCGAAAACATCTGGATGGAAATTTTGTGTTGGATAAAGACATTGATCTGAAAAATTATAAGAATTTCCAGCCCATCGGAACATTCCAGCCCGCCGCCAAAGATGAAGAGCAGGCCAATCCCAAAGCCGCTTTTACGGGAACTTTTGATGGAAATAATCATACGATAAAGAACCTGACCATTAAGAAGGGCGGAGATGTCAAGGGCGTCGGCCTCTTTGGCGCATCCGCCGGCAACGCAAAGATCCGTGACCTCAACGTCCGGGATGCCAATGTGACTGGCGGTTTCGGAACCGGTGCCATTGTCGGATATGCATCCGAGAACTCTGTCCTTGATGGTCTGAAACTTGTGGGCAAAAATACGGTCTCTGCCAGCACCATGGTCGGCGGCATTACCGGAGCTGCTAATAACAAGCTTGTCCGTAACTGCACGGCAGTTGCTGATGTTTATCTTACAGGAGATAACAGCATTTTCTCCCAGTGCGCCGGTGTCCTCATGGGCGGCGATGAAGGGGCCAATATGGAAAACTGCCATGCCCTCGGCGGCACGGTTACCTCGACAGGCAAAGTTGTCAATGGCAACGGGATCAACGGTCTCGGCGGTCTTGCCGGCTGTGTCATGAGCACCGAGCATATGCTTCGCTGCACCGCGAAGAATATCACGATCCGCTCCGGCGAAAAAGCCATGCTCATCGGCGGATTGGCTGGATTCTCTGGAAACGGTGACGTAAAGGGTAAACCCACCCTGATCAAGGACTGCATCGTGGACAATGTCAAAATCATCGTCCCGGAGAGCGCGGAGCGAATCGGCGGCATCGTCGGAGGCGGTTTTTATGTGGCTCAGTACAAACAGTACTACCAAGAGCCCATCGCGCTGCGCGTTGAAAACTGCTATGCCACTTGCAGTGTAACCGGAGGAAAAATCGTTGGTTCCGTGGCCGGTTATATTGGATCCGGCTCCTCTGTGACCCGCAGCATGGGCGCAGTCACCCATAATGGTCGTCTGCTGACCAACACCGTCGGTGGAACAACCAAGACTATTCCAATTGAACAGATAGGCTAATTGCCACAAAATTTAAGACGGCCAGCGGTTTCGCTGACCGTCTTTTCTCATTTCTTTAGTTCTGCTTGAAAGGCCGGTTTTTCCTCGCTTCCAAATATTCCGATGGAGTAGGTGCCGGATTCCGGGGAGTAGGAGGAACGGACGAAAGGTGAATCGCCCAATTTCAGGGGATTATGGTAGACCATTGCGACGTCATGGATGGCGTTGTTCTCATAGTCTTCCTGACTCAGCGCCTCCATGGCAAAGTTCAGATAGTAGGTGTTATGGACATGGCCATTGTAGTCAGTGTCACTACGGCGGAGAAGAACAGGCTGTTCCCGCTCCAGGGTTTCCGGCAGACGAACGCGGGGCAGGCGTCGCTTCCACAGATGCCGTTCCTCCGGTTCGTACAGGGCAAAGAGCTCCTCGGACATTTTGATGGTGCTCTGTTTTCCCCAGTCATAGATACCCATGGATCCATCCGCAAGAACCACCTCATTGCCGTCGGCGTCGGTGAGAGAGAAGCAGCGGTTCATGATGAGCGACCCATTCCGCTCCAATGCGATCCAGGTATTTACCGTGATCGGCTCGCCATACTTTGGGTAACGCTCGACATGGATGCGCCACCCGGCAAGGATCCAGGCGATGCCCTGTTCCATCTGTCGGTCCAGCGTGTCACCCACCGCAACTGAATGATCGGCAGCCGCTTGTTCAAACTGGTAGAGCATGGCACGTAGCATCAGTTCGCCATCCTTATTGTAGTCGTTGTACTGAAATCTGCATTCTTCGGAAAATATCATGGTTCTGTTCCTCCGTTAATTCAAAAACAGTATCAGTATACCATATTTCCCTTGGGCGATTTACGCCATGATTTGAAAACTTAACTCCCATATAGTAAAATAAGACAGTTCTAGAAGGAGACGAGGGAATGGCGCGAAAGTACTGGAATGTCGGAAAAATGAATAAAGATCTGGCATCCCGGATCGCGGACCAATACCGCATTGCCCCGTTTTCTGCATTGCTGCTCTGCGGCCGGGGAATTGACACCGCTGAGAAGCTGGATCGTTTCTTCTCTCCCCGTGAGGAACTGGAAGACCCGTTTGCTCTTCCGGATATGCAAGTGGCCATTGACCGTATCAATGAGGCCATCTTTGGGGGAGAGCATATCTGCGTTTTTGGAGACTATGACTGTGACGGTGTAACTGCCACGGCCATACTCTATTCCTATCTGGAGGCCCAGGGCGCTGAGGTCTCCTATCTTCTCCCGAATCGTCTGACCGAGGGTTATGGCCTCAGTATGCAGGCCATTGAGACCATGCATGAGCGCGGAACGCAGCTCATCATCACAGTGGATAATGGAATTGCCGCTGTGGAAGAGGCTCGCCGGGCAAAAGAATTCGGCATGGACCTCATCATCACCGACCATCATCTGGAAGGGGAGGAGAGACCCGAAGCTCTCGCCATTGTAGACGCCCACCGGAAGGACGCCAACTGTCCTTTCGACGACTACTGCGGAGCGGGAGTCGCTCTGCAGATCTGCTGCGCTCTGGAGGGCAACTCCAGCAGAGTTCTGGAAGACCTGGGGGACCTGGCTGCTATAGGTACTGTGGCGGATATGGTTCCGCTCCGTGGAGATAACCGAAAAATCGTCCAGTTTGGGCTCCGGCTCATAAACGAGCAGCCGCGTCCCGGTATTCAGGCCCTGCTTGCCCAGGCATACCGGGGAGAGCGTTCCATCAGTTCCACTGAGATTGCCTTTGGCATTGCCCCGCGAATCAACGCCTCCGGGCGGATGGAGACCCCGGAATATGCTCTAGAGCTTCTCATGTCAGAGGACCCGGAACAAGCGGCAGAGCTGGCAGAGAGAATCGAATCCTTAAATATGGACCGTCATACAGAGGAGGATCGGATCTTCAAGGCCGCCTCCCTGTGGCTCTCTCAGCATCCACGGGAAGCACATATGCCGGTTCTGGTCGTTGCCGGAGAGGGCTGGCATGAGGGCGTTCTCGGAATCGTCGCCTCAAAGATAGTAGAAAAATATTTACGCCCAGTCATAGTGCTGAGTATCCAAGGGGAGAAGGCCAAGGGCTCTGCACGCAGTATACCCGGATTCTCTATCTATGACGCCATCAGCAGCTCCGCAGAGTTTCTCAGTGGATTTGGCGGCCATGAGCTGGCTGCTGGCCTGAGCCTGCCTTCTGAAAACATTGACAAATTCCGGGAGAGTATCAACGACTATGCTCTGGGACAACCCAGAGTCTACCCGCAGACTTCCATTGACATCCGGCTGCGGCCGGAAGGCATCAATATGGGGCTGCTCTCAGAAATCGAGATCTTAGAACCATTCGGCATGTCCAATGAGAGTCCAGTCTTTGGACTATTCAATATGGAAATCGACAATGTTGAGAGCATGGGGGAGGAGAATAACCACCGACGCCTCGTCTTGCACCGAGCCGGTGGAAACACCCGGGTCACAGCAGTCTGTTTCCGAGTCCCGGATTTCCCATGGAGACGGGGTGACAAGGTGGATACCATTGTCACGCTGCATCGCAATTTCTATAACGGAAGGGAAAGTATCTCCATATTTATTGAGGATATCCGCCCGGCAGGCACCCACGACGACGCCATGTCCCAAAGTGAGATTCTCTATGACCGGCTTCTCTCCGGCCAGTCCCTCACCCCGGAGGAGGCAGAGGAGGCAAGGCCAGACCGGTCACAGTTTGCGGCCGTTTATCAATATTTAAAACGCAATGGGCCGCTGTCCAGCCGCAGTTATGAATATCTGAATTATCGGACCGGAAACGGTCCTCTCATAAAGACCATGGTCATTTTGGAGGCCATGAGGGAACTGGGACTACTCGTCATCCGAAAAGACGGCTTCCTGGAACTTCCCCGAATGGAGAACAAAGTTGACCTAAATGAAGCTCCTATCCTGCAGGAGCTGGACAAATATCGCAAGGAAAGAAGGTGATCCGTTTGGCACAGGAAAAGACACTGGAAGCACAGGAAAAACAGCGCGCCAAAGAACAGAAACTGGCAAAGCGCAACGTAGAGCGAAAGAAAGAGGAACTGGCCAAACAGGAGGCCTTCTCAAAGCTCAGTCCCGAGGACGAAAATACCGCTGGTTCCCCGGAGACCCAATATGATGATCATTTTGAAGACCTTCTGGAACTCATAAAGAAAGAATACTCCGAAGAGGAGACCCAACAGGTCCTGAAGGCTTATCAATACGCGAAAGAGCAGCACAAGGACCAGCGCCGTTACTCCGGTGAGCCCTACATCATGCATCCGGTCGCCGTGGCTCGCATCCTCTTTGAGCTGGGAATGGACTACCAGTCTGTCATAGCCGCGCTCCTTCACGACACCGTGGAGGATACCAACACATCCCTGGACGACGTAAAGAATATGTTCGGGGAAGATGTTGCCAATCTTGTGGACGGCGTCACCAAACTCGGCAAAGTCCCTCTCTCCACCTATGAGGAGCGGCAGGCAGAGAACGTACGCAAAATGCTGATCGCCATGTCCCAGGACATCC
Source organism: uncultured Eubacteriales bacterium (assembly GCA_900315285.1). Lineage (GTDB taxonomy): Bacteria > Bacillota > Clostridia > Oscillospirales > Acutalibacteraceae > RUG420. Next base: position 21,747 of record OMYO01000004.1, read on the forward strand.
GCGTCATCATCATCAAGCTGGCGGACCGTCTCCACAACATGCGAACCCTGCAGTTCATGCGTCCTGCGAAGCAGCGGGAGAAGGCGCAGGAGACACTGGAAATCTATTCTCCCATCGCACATCGCCTCGGCATCAATACCGTAAAGGATGAGCTGGAGGATCTGTCCATCCGCTATCTGGACAATTACGGCTATACCACCATTCAGAACCTTCTAAGTGAAAACAGCAAAAAGCATCCGAACTTTGTTCCGGATACCATAGAGAAGATCAAGACCCGGGTCCGGGAATATATTCCCAACGCCGAGGTCAACGGGCGGAAGAAGAGCATTTACGGCATCTACCGGAAAATGTATCTCCAGGGAAAGTCCTTCAACCAGATCTACGATATCTATGCCATCCGCGTCATCGTAGACAGCGTCACCGACTGCTACAATGTTCTTGGCATTGTTCATGACATGTACCATTCGCTGCCGAACCGGTTCAAGGACTATATCTCCACGCCAAAATCCAACATGTACCAGTCCCTGCACACCACAGTCATCAGTGAGGAGGGCATTCCCTTTGAAGTCCAGATCCGGACCTGGGAAATGCACTACACGGCGGAATATGGAATTGCCGCCCACTGGAAATACAAGCTGGGCGTCAAGGGCAGCGACAAGTTTGAACAGCGTCTGACCTGGATCCGTCAGCTTCTCGAGAGCCAGAAGGACGCCGATGACGTCGAGGATATCGTCAAGACCATCAAGACGGACTTCATTCCAGACGATGTATTTGTCTTCACACCTAAGGGCGACGTCATCAACATCCCCAATGGTGCTACCGTTATCGACTTTGCCTATGCCATCCATACCGAAGTCGGAAACCGGATGTACGGCGCCAAGGTCGACGGCAAGATCGTTCCGCTGGACTACAAGGTAAAAACCGGTCAGATCGTTGAGATTCTCCGCTCTCCGGACCCCAATAAGGGCCCGTCACGCGACTGGCTCAACATTGTAAAGACCAGCAGTGCCCGCTCCAAGATTCGCACTTGGTTCAAGAAGGAACGACGTGGCGAAAATATTGAACAGGGAAAGATTGAACTGGAGCGCACGTTCCGCCGGAATCATTTCCAGCTGGACGAGGAGGAGACCGAAGAACTTCTCCACACACTCTGCCGACGCAAGGGCTTTGACAACGAGGATGACTTCCTTGCCGCCGTCGGATACGGCAGCATCAGTGTCGACCATATTCTGCCCATTATCCGAGAGGAATATCGGGAAATCCAGAATCGGCGCAATGCCGAGGAACTGGAGAACGGTCTGCTCTCCGAGGAGACAAATAAGCAGCCTGCCCGCAAAACCAGCAGCGAGGGTATCATCGTAGAGGGTGTGGACGACGTCCTTGTCAAACTCTCCAAATGCTGCAACCCGCTGCCCGATGACGAGATCATCGGATTCGTCACACGCGGACACGGTCTCTCCATCCACAAAAGGGACTGTCCCAATGTCCCGAAGGATCTGGAAAACTGTGCGGAACCGGAGCGCTGGGTCAAAGTGCGCTGGGCGAAGAAGGTCAAGGAGAGCTTTGATGCCACCCTGAAGATCAACTGCGAAGATAAAATCGGAATGATGGCGGATATCTCCACAGATCTTGCCTCCATGCATGTTAGCATTCAGAACATGTCACTCCGAAATACCAAGAAGAGCGACGACTCTATCATCTATATGACCATCAAGGTCACGAGCGCAGAGCATCTCCGCTCGGTCATCAGTCATCTTCGTAAAATTGACGGTGTAGTTTCCGTCGAGAGAAAGGGGCTCTGAGTATTGAGAGCAGTAATCCAGCGCGTCACAGAGGCCTCTGTCACAGTAGATGGCAGCGTTCTCGGCTTCATTGAGAACGGATTTCTCATCCTTCTTGGAGTGGATGACACCGACACAGAGAAAGATGCCGATATCCTAGCCCGCAAAACTGCGAATCTTCGAATCTTTGAGGATGAGGAGGGGAAGATGAACCTCTCGCTTCTGGATCTCGGCTATTCCGCCCTTGTCATCTCCCAGTTCACCCTGCTGGCCGATACGAAGAAAGGGAACCGCCCCTCCTTTATCAAGGCTGCTCGTCCGGAGACCGCCATCCCGCTCTATGAGCGCTACATGGAAAAGCTTCGGGAAAACGGGGTGACAAACGTCCAGCACGGAGAATTTGGTGCGGATATGAAAGTCCGCCTTCTGAATGATGGACCTGTCACCATTCAATATGATACCCATCAGTGGAGATAATGGAGAGAACCGTCCTATGGCATTACCCAACATCTCAATCGCCCAGCTCATACTCGGAGACTTTGGCACAAACTGTTATCTCGTAGTGGACAACGTAAGCGGCGACGGTCTGGTCATTGACCCCGCTGTCTACGATGAGAGGATAGGGGAGACCCTGGCCGAAATGGGCATGGATTCTCTCCGCTACATCATGCTGACCCACGGACACGAGGACCACATCCTCGGGGTGAATGGCCTGCGGGAACAGTACCCCGGTGTGCAGGTCATCGGCACCGAGGGCGATGCAAAATTATTCACCGACCCGACCCTCTCTCTCGCCGAGCGGTTCGGCAAAAAACAGGATCCCATCTATCTGGATCGCATCGTATACGACGGGGACGAGGTAGACTTTGCGGGCAGTAAGATCCAGGTACTGGCCACACCTGGCCACACTCTGGGCAGCAGCTGCTTTATTCTCGGCAACATCCTGTTCTCTGGCGACACTCTGTTCCGCGGCTCTATGGGTGTCACAACGCATCCAACAGGAGACGCAGAGGCAGAATATGCCTCTCTGCAGAGGCTCAAGGCACTGCCCGGAAATTACAATGTGCTGCCGGGTCATGGCCCTCTTACTACGCTGCAGCAGGAGCGGGAGACAAATCCCTATATGAGGGAGCGGGAAGAATGATCATCCGACTTGTGGGAAACACCTGGCGCTACGAGATGGAGAAACTCTCCATGGCCTTTTTTCCGGACCGAAAATTTCAGATTCTGGAGCCCGGGAAACCGGAGCCAGAACATCTGGACCCGAACCAGCCTGTCATTACTGTCGTCCGTAAGGAAGATTCTGTTACCGTGACCTATCAGGACGAGGACAGAAAAAAGGCCTCCGTTGAGCCGCTTCGGGAGGGAACAGACCCGGAGCTGGCCGCGGGTAGAGCCCTCTACAACACGCTTTCCGCCGTCACAGGACTGCGCCCCAAATGGGGCATTCTCACCGGGGTCAGGCCCTCCAAGGTCATGCGAAATCACCTGAGAACCGAGACGGACAAAGAGGCCATTTCCTATTTTGAAAATGCGCTCTATGTGGATCCAAAGAAGGCAGCGCTCGCCCATACCGTCGCAAGGGCAGAAGATGTCATCATTGCGGATTCCACACCGGAGTCCTGCAGTCTTTACATCTCTATCCCTTTCTGCCCAAATCGGTGTACCTACTGTTCTTTTGTCTCCCATTCCATAGGATCTCCCTCCGCCAAGAAACTTTTTCCGCAGTACTATGAAAAGCTGCTGCAAGAAGTGGAGCGGACCGGAGAGATCTCCGCAGAATGTGGTCTTACGCTTCGCTCCATTTACATAGGAGGAGGAACGCCTTCTACGCTTTCCTCGGAACAGATTTCCGGGCTTCTCCAATGTATTTCCCGGAGCTTTGATCTGTCATCCTGCAGTGAATTCACCTTTGAAGCGGGCAGGCCGGACACGACCACTGCCGAAAAACTGCGGGCCATCAAAGAGGGGGGAGCGGACCGGATCAGCATCAACCCCCAGTCCATGACAGATGATATCCTTCAGTCCGTTGGCCGAAACCATACGGTGGAGGATATCAAACGGACATTCCGCGAGGCCAGAGAGGCCGGTTTCCAGAACATCAATATGGATCTCATAGCCGGTCTGCCGGGGGATGACCCGGAAAACTTCCGCCGTTCTCTTATGGAAGTGCTGGACCTTGACCCAGAGTCGGTCACGGTCCACACGCTGGCCATCAAAAGGTCGGCCAGCCTTATTCCTACCGAGGAACTGTTTTCCCGCGGGAATGAGACGTCGGAAATGGTTGACACCTCGTCGGAATTGCTCTATAACAATGGTTATGCGCCCTACTATATGTACCGGCAGGCCCGAAGCGTCGGGAATCTGGAAAATGTCGGCTGGGCAAAGCCGGGCATGGAGAGCCGTTACAATGTCTATATGATGGAGGAGTGTCATACGATCCTCGCCTGCGGTGCCGGGGCAGTCACAAAGCTCAAGCGCCCGGACAGCGACGACATTCACCGTCTTTTCAACTACAAGTACCCCTATGAATATATCAACCGCTTCGGCGCCCTGATGGAGCAGAAACGGCAAATTCTCGAATTCCACAGGGAGTCCCATTCATGAAATGTTATTCCTTGAGCGAAATCAACCGGTCTGCCCGGGAAGATCCGCTGATATTTATTCGTAAATCGGAGCGGGAGTACTCCCGCCGTCTCCGTACCCTGGCTGGCAAGATCTGCTCCGGAAACTCCCGAAAGATCCTAATGCTTGCCGGTCCCAGTTCCTCCGGCAAAACCACAACGGCCATCAAACTTGCAAGAAATATCCGTCTGGAAGGTCATCGCTGCTTTGTCGTTCACCTGGATGATTTCTACCGAAACCGGAATGAGATCTCTCCGGGGCCGGATGGGAAACAGGATTTTGAGAGCCCCGAATCCCTGAATCTTCCACTATTGCAGGAGACACTTCAGGCGCTGGCACAGGACGGACGTACCGCATTGCCGGAATATGACTTTACCGCCGGCCGGCGCCGGGACTATGTGCATCCAATCCATGTGCGCCATGGAGACGCTGTTATCATTGAAGGTCTTCACGCCCTGAATCCAAAGATTTTCGAGCCTTTGGAGGAGACAGACAGCCTGTACAAGGCATATGTGAATATTTCCTCATCCATCTGCAATGATGAAGAGGACATCCTGTTCGGTCCCCGCGACATCCGCCTTTTGCGCCGGATCATCCGGGACTACAATTACCGGAACAGCAGTGTGGTCAACACATTTTCCATGTGGCCGGAGGTGCTGAAGGGGGAGGAGAAAAACCTCTTTCCCTTTGAGCCGGATGCCGATATCCGCATTGACTCTTTCCACCCATATGAAGTCTGTGTCTATAAGAAGACCGCTATGACGCTGCTGCAGAGGGTATCCCAGAGCGGCCCATACTACGCAAAAGCAGAGGGAATCATGGACAAACTTGCTCCGGTTGACCCGCTGAGCAGTCTGATTGTTCCGCGGTCGTCTCTCATTCAGGAATTCATCAAATGACAATTATTTAGGATGGTGTGACTTTGGGCAAAAACAAGAAGCAGGGACAGTCGCTGGTCAGCGGCGCCATGTTCCTCATGGTGACAACCGTCATCGTCCATATCATCGGTGTACTGTATAAGATCCCGCTGACCGCAACAATTGGAACGGTCGGCCGAGGTTATTTCACCTCCGCCTATGAGATCTATACACCCATCTATGCAATTTCCATGGCAGGCCTGCCGGTCGCCGTCTCGAAGATGGTCTCTGAGCGCATGGCGACAGGAAAGTACCGGGAAGTGCGGGAAGTCCGCGCTGTTGCAAGGAAAATCTATCTTGCCACCGGACTTATCGGCACCGCCGTTCTCATGGGTCTGGCTTGGCCATACACCCATCTGGATTTCTTCATCCATACTCCGGAGGCATTCTGGAGTGTAATGTGCATTGCGCCCTCTATCCTGTTCTGCTGCATGATGTCCTCCTATCGGGGATACTATGAAGGACTTCGCAATATGGCGCCCACTGGGTACTCCCAGCTGCTCGAGACTGTCGGCAAGCTAGTCTTCGGCCTGGTTCTGGCAAAAATTGTGCAAAAGAGGGGGCTGGCCCAGTTCCACACCGATGGGACCGTCTTCGGCATCCCGTGCCATAACATGAGCGAGGTCAGCAGCGCCATTGCTCCCTACAGCTCCGCTGCCGCCATATTCGGCGTCACGGCCGGCACGATCCTTGGACTGATCTATCTGCAGATCCGTCATCGCACGGTGGGCGATGGAATTACCCGTGAAATGCTCCAGGGATCTCCCGATCCGGCCTCTCGCAAGAGTCTTCGGAAATCTCTGATCAATTTCGCCATCCCGGTCGTTGTCAGCTCTCTGGTTCTCAACATCACGAACCTTATCGATACCTGGTCCATTCAGAACCGCCTCTACTCCGCAATAGGAAAGAATATCGGCGTCGTGAAGGCCATGTATAGTTCACAGTTGGCTGCATCGCATATCCTCGACAAGGATATCAAGGATTTCCTGTATGGATGCTACGGAACCGCTCTGGACTTCCGGAACATCATTCCCACAGTTATCATGACGCTGGGCGTCAGTGCCATCCCGGTGCTCTCCGGTGCCTGGGCGGTCAAAGATAAAAAGAAGATGAAAGGGGCCATCACCTCGGTTCTGAAGACGGCAAACTCTATTGCCATCCCGGCAGGAATCGCCATGGCCATTCTGGCAGAGCCGGTTCTGCGGATCCTCTATGTCGGAACGAATGCCGAGGCCTCCATTACGATTTCTGCTCCCTTCGTCGCCATCTATGGCTATGCAGCCATTCTGCTATCCATATCCACGCCAATTACCAACATGCTGCAGGCAATTGGCAGAGCAGATGTACCTGTTAAGGCCCTGTTGATTGGTGCTACGGCGAAGATCATTTGCAACTACACACTGGTAGGTATTCCTGCTATCAATATCAAGGGAGCGCCCATCGGTACCCTGGTATGCTATGCTTACATAGTCTGCCATAATCTTGTGGTTCTTCTGAAAGAGACACGAGTCCGCCTAAACTGGGTCGACATCCTAATTAAGCCGTTGGGTTCCGGTATCGTCACCGGTCTGGCAACCTGGGGCACATACGCTCTGTTTATGCACATCCTTCCCGAGGGGAATATCCACAGCAGAAACGCCAACTTTACATGGGCGGCTCTCATTGCCATGGTTATCTTCCTGGTAGTATGGTTTGCAACCCTTCTGGCATTTCGTGTTCTGAACAAGAATAATATTAAAAATCTGCCAGGTGGAGAAAAAATGTCCAGAAAGCTTGAAAAAAGAGGATTAATCCATTAAAATTAATTGTGTTTAATGCTCTCGTAATACGATGTTTTATGGAGGAAGTAATATGAACAAAACGGAACTTGTGAATGCTGTATCTGCCGATACCGGTCTCACGAAGAAAGACGCTGAGAAAGCAGTTGTCTCCGTAATCAACTCTATCACTGCTGCTCTGAAAGAGGGCGACAAAGTACAGCTCGTCGGCTTCGGCACCTTTGAGGTCCGGAATCGCGCTGCAAAACAGGGCCACAACCCCCGCACCGGTGAGCCCATGACTGTTCCGGCTTCTAAGCTTCCGGCTTTCAAGGCTGGTAAAGCTCTGAAGGACGCAGTCAAATAATCTACCTTTAGCAAGCTCGGGAGAGACAGACACTGTCTCTCCCATTTTTTTAGAGAGGACAAACATGAGATTAGATAAGTACCTGAAGGTCTCCCGCCTTGTAAAGCGCCGCACCGTGGCAAACGAGCTCTGTGACGCCAAGCATGTCTCCGTCAACGGGACACCTCAGAGAGCCTCTTACAATGTAAAAGAAGGGGACATCATTGAGATCACGACCGGCACCCGCGTCCTAAAGGCAAAAGTCATTTCCGTCCTGGAACATGCCACGAAGGAAAATGCGGGAGACATGTATGAACTTTTGTCGTAATTACGCGGAAATTTGGCATTCCTTAGCTTGAAATTAGCCCATGAGTTCTTTATAATAAGGACAACTGTTTTTGTGGGAACTCTCAGGGGAAAGAAGGTAACATTTTGAGTAAGAGCCAGCAGAAACAGCGCAAGCGGACGAAGAACCGGAGGAGTTTCCTCCTGACCCTCGCTCTCATTGCACTGATCGGCTATTTCTGTATTTCCCTCGTATCCCTCCAGTTTCAAATCTATAACAAACAACAGGAACTCAACGCAGTTCAGACACAGTACTCCCAGGAGCTCAAAAAGAATAAAGAGCTAAAGGAGCTGGCATCGGAGGACGACCAGAACGCTTACATGGAACGTGTGGCGCGGAATGTTCTTGGTTATGCCTATCCTGGCGAAAGTGTCTACTACGATGTGTCTTCTGACAGCTGATCAAGGAGGATCTTCAGCGAATGGCATTGGAAATTGGGGAAATCGTCGAAGGGAAAGTCACCGGCCTCACCAACTTCGGAGCATTTGTCGAACTCCCGGAAAACCGGGTCGGCATGGTCCATATTTCCGAGGTCTCCAACCAGTATGTAAAGGAAATCTCAGATTTTCTGGAGAAGGGTCAGACCATTAAAGTTAAGATCCTGAATATAGACAGCGCCGGCAAAATCAGCCTCTCCATCAAGCAGGCTGGAGACGACGCACAGCTTCAGCGCCGCAACGGAGAAGAAGATCACGGAGACCATTCCCATAGAGGCCCGGGCGGAAAGGAATTCCGCGGGGAACATGGGGAACGGAAAAGCGGCAAGCGCCGCTCGGCACCCAATGTCTGGAATGGTCAGAAGAAGTCCGCTTACTCCGACCGCAACGACCTCTCCTTTGAGGAGATGATGGCGAAGTTCAAGCAGGAGAGTGACGACAAGCTCACCGACCTGAAGCACGCCACCGAGTCCAAACACGGCGGTTTTTCCCGTCGCGGCGGCAATAAGCGGTACTCTTAATAATTTGAAAATCCATCAGGGCAGAGGTTCTCCTTTGCTCTGATTTTTTTGTAGTTTCCAAGGCTGTCTGTTATACTAAAAGTGTAATCAAAAGCCAAAGGAGGCTATGGTATGAATACTGTTATTATTGGAAGAAAATGCACTCCGAAGGACTCCTTCAAGGAGAGAGCAGAGCAGAAGCTGGGGAAAATCGACAAGCTGTTCGGCGGCGAGGGTGATGCTAAGATCACCTGCTCCGTCATCAAGAACAAGGCTACGGTCGAACTCACCATCCACAATAATGGCATGTTCTACCGTACTCAGGCCACCGCGGACGACATGTCCGACGCCCTGGACCAGTGCATTGACATGATGATCCGGAAAATCCGCCGGAACAAGACCAAACTCTCCAAGAAACTCAAGGCCGGAAACCTTGACGACTATCTCGGGGACGCACCGGTGGAAGAGGAGCTGGAATATGACGTGGTCCGCCATAAAAAGACCGCCGTCAAGCCCCAGACCGTGGATGAGGCCATTCTGCAGATGAAAATGCTCGGCCACAACTTCTACATGTTTGAGAACGGAGACACTGGAGAAATCAATGTCGTCTACATTCGCCACAACGGCGGCTACGGCGTTCTGGAGCCGGACCACAACTATTAATTACTTTTAGAAAAGGAAACCTTGCCCACATGAAAATGAATTTTGTCGTTCCCTGTCTCATGGGAGTCGAGTCCCTCATTGCCGCGGAACTTAAGGATATCGGTGCCGAAGATGTCCGGGCAGAAAATGCCCGCGTCCTCTTCTCAGGGGACGAACACATCTTAGCCCGCGCCAACCTCTGTCTCCGCGAAGCGGAACGGGTGCAGATCATTGTCGGAAGCTTCCGTGCCCTGACATTCGAGCAGCTGTTCCAGGGGGTCAAAGCACTGCCTTGGGAGAACTGGATTGGCAAAAACGACGCGTTTCCCGTCAAAGGGTATTCACTGAACTCCAAGCTCTTCAGCACCCGTGACATCCAGGCCATCACCAAAAAGGCCATCGTGGAGCGCCTGAAGCAAAAGTATAAGGTGCCATGGTTCTCAGAATCCGGCGTTACCTATCAAATCCAGTTCTCCATCCTCAAGAATGAGGTCACAATGGTCATTGACACCACGGGTACGGGGCTTCATAAACGGGGATACCGTCTGCAGGCCAATGAGGCACCCATCAAGGAGACGCTTGCTGCTTCGCTCTGCTCCCTGGCCAGGGTGAGAAATTATCACACTCTCTATGACCCCATGTGCGGCTCAGGAACCATTCTTATAGAGGGTGCCATGAAGGCCCTCAATATGGCACCTGGTCTGCATCGCACCTTTGCCGCAGAATCCTTTCCGCAAATCCCCGCATCGGTCTGGTCCGAGGAGCGGACAAGGGCGGCCGACCTCATTGACTTCGACTGTTCCTTTGAGGCCTATGGAAGTGACATAGATCCTTCCTCCATTGAGATTGCACGCGAGAACGCCAGAAGAGCCGGCGTCGACACCCGGGTACACCTTGAGGTCGCGGACATCCGGAACTTTGAACGGAAAAGCGAGCGCGGCACCGTAATTTGCAACCCACCCTATGGCGAGCGCCTGCTGGAGGTCCAGGAGGCCGAGGAGCTCTATAAGATCATGGGCAGCAAGTTTCCGCAGGAACGCGGTTGGGCCTATTATGTCATCAGCTCGGACGAGGAGTTTGAAAAGCTCTTTGGAAGACGTGCTGATAAGCGCAGAAAGCTCTACAACGGCATGATCAAGTGCCAGTATTACATGTATTTTAAAAACTAAGTGAGACGTGGGAGCCCTGCAGAGGATCATGATTTCTCTTTGCGGGGCTCTCCCTTATCCGGAGGAAAACATGGCAAACAAGATCAAATCCATCTTCGTCTGCAGCAACTGCGGCTACGAGAACCCCAAGTGGTATGGCAAATGCCCCCAGTGCGGGGAGTGGGACACCATGGAGGAGCGTACGACAGAGGCAAAGTCCGCTGCATCGCCCCACAAGACCAGAGTCTCTGGCCAGCTCTCCCATCCCATCAACGAGATCAAGACGGAGGGGGAGCACCGTTACCAGACCGGCATGGAGGAGTTCGACCGCGTGCTGGGCGGAGGGCTTGTAAAGGGCTCTGTGGTCCTTCTGAGCGGTGACCCGGGCATTGGCAAATCCACCATCCTTCTCCAGGTCTGCCAGACCCTGGCAAAAAGCCTGACCATTCTGTATGCCTCCGGAGAGGAGTCCGCCCACCAGATCCGCCTTCGCGCGGACCGTCTCGGTGTGGACTCGGGGAATATCTATGTCATGAGCGAGAACGACGCCGAGATCGTGACAGAGCAAATCCGCACCCAGAAACCCGACGTGGTCATTGTGGACTCCATCCAGACCATGACATTGTCGGAACTCACGTCATCTGCTGGTTCCATTACACAGGTAAGAGAGTGCACCAACCTGTTTCTGCGGACGGCGAAGTCGCTGAATATCCCAACCATTATTGTCGGCCACGTGAACAAGGACGGAAATATTGCCGGTCCCAAGGTTCTGGAGCATATTGTAGACACGGTCCTCTATTTTGAAGGGGAGCGGAATCTGTCCTATCGGATTCTACGCGCGGTCAAGAACCGATTCGGATCCACCAACGAGATCGGTGTTTTTGAGATGATAGACAAGGGGCTCCGGGAAGTCCAGAATCCCTCTGAGATGATGCTCGATGGACGCCCGGTAAACTGCTCCGGCACCTGTGTTGCATGCACCATGGAGGGTCTGAGACCCATGATGGCGGAGGTACAAGCTCTCGTCACGACCACCGGGTTTGGAAACCCGAGGCGCATGAGTTCTGGGTATGACTATAACCGACTGAATGTCATCCTCGCTGTTTTGGAAAAACGGGGTGGATACTATTTCTCCAACATGGATGTCTATCTGAATATCATTGGGGGAATCCGGCTATACGAGCCAGCAGCGGATCTTACCGTTGCCCTTGCCCTTGTCTCCAGCCTGAAGGATGAGGTGGTTCCTGAGGACGTCCTTGCTTTTGGAGAAATTGGACTGGCTGGTGAGATCCGGTCGGTGGGGTTCTGCGAGCAGAGAATAAAAGAGGCCATCCGGCTCGGATTCCACAAAATCATCCTGCCAGCGGCCAATCTGAAATATATCTCCAAGGAAATGAGGAGCCAGGCCCAGATCATCGGCGTTCGGTATCTCTCTCAGGCATTCTCTGCGGTCTTTGGATAAGGTAAGTATCTCAATTATGAATGAAATGACAGAAGTGCTCTGTGGAACAGCTCCTGAGAGCGTCCACAGGGCGTTTTTTGAGAGAGGAATAAAGTTACGGGAAACAGGGGCATGTATGTGCCTGGAGGCTCCTGTGGCAGGTCACATTGACCTTATGACAGCTTTTCTTTGTGGGAAACAATATGCAGCGCGCCAGTCACCGGAATTACTTCAAAAACGGGCCGATAATATCATCGATGAGAATCTGGGAACCAAATATCCCCAGGATGTACCGCTCAGTGCAGAACAAATTGGAGATCGGTTCCTCTGCAACCGCAGAACAGTCGCTGAAATCCTCTTGCAGGATGCGGAAAAATCCGGTTTAAAAATCATCGACGTTGCCCAGGGGTATGTATCGTGCTCCCTCTGCAGGGCAGGGGAGAACGCTGTTATTACGGATGACCCGTCCATCGCCGATGCCTTGGAGCGGGATGGGAAAATTCAAGTCCTGAAAATAGAAAAAGGGGACATTCTGCTCCCGGGGTACGGTTATGGATTCATTGGCGGCGCAAGCGGATGGATTGGGGATACTCTGTATTTTTTCGGGGATATCCAGACCCATAGGGACGGGGAAAAGATACGTGAATTCTTAGAACGCCGTGGGATACATTATGAATGTTTGCTTCCGTCAAGGAAATTAATTGACATAGGAAGCATAATAAATGGCTAATCTACGTGCTGTAAAGGTAAATCTCAAATAATCAAAAGACGTTTCCTTTACAGTTGCAATGGATGACTTTTGGACTGTATGAGGTGTAAAGCAATGGACTTTCGAGAAGAATACAACCATTGGCTGCAGAAGCTTTCGCCGGATAACCCAATGTATTCTGAGCTTTTCGCCATAAAGGATGACAACTCCGAGATCACCGACCGGTTCTATCAGGATATTACATTTGGAACCGCCGGCCTTCGAGGAATCTGCGGTGCGGGAAGGAATCGGATGAACCCCCTGACTGTAGGACGTGCTACACAGGGAATTGCCAATTTTTTAAACCACTCTGGAGAGGACACTTCCCAGGGAGTTGTAATTGCGTATGATTGCAGACACCATTCCAAGGAATTTTCTGAGCTTGCTGCCCGCATTCTCATGGGAAACGGCATTCCCGTATTCTTGTTCCCATCCCTGCGTCCCACACCAGAGCTGTCCTTTACCATTCGGAAGCTTGGAACGCTCTCGGGCATCAACCTGACGGCAAGCCACAACCCAAAGGAATATAACGGCTATAAAGTCTATTGGAAAGATGGAGCCCAAATATCGGGCAGTATTTCACAGGGAATGCAGCAGGAAATTATGGCATTAGACCTGTTTGATACTTTTCAAGAGATTTCACTGGAAGATGCTGAGAGGAAAGGTCTGCTTACAATACTCGGACAAGAAGTGGATCGCCAATATCTAGATTACGTGGAGTCGCTCTCTCTGCGGCCCAAAGAGGAACTAGACCTATCCATTCCAATTGTCTACACTCCTTTGAACGGGGCTGGAAGCATTCCAGTAACTACTGTTCTCACTGAGATGGGTTACAGTGAAGTCCACGTTGTGGAGGAACAGAGAGACCCAGATCCTGACTTTACCACCGTGGGTTACCCCAACCCAGAGGACCCAAAGGCATTTTCCTATTCGGAACGGCTCGGTAAAACGCTTGGCGCAGAAGTGCTTATTGCCACTGACCCGGACAGTGACCGTATGGCCATTGAGCTTCTGGAGCCAGACGGAGAATATCATTTTCTGAATGGGAATCAGACTGGCGGGCTGCTCATATCCTATCTCGCCATGAGCCGGCGGGAAAAGGGGAATATGCCTGAGAATCCTGTCATGATCAAGTCCATTGTGACCGGCGACTTTGGCCGTACTATTTGCGAAGACTATGGCATCGCAGTAAAGGAGGCCCTAACCGGGTTCAAGAATATTTGCGGTCGAATACCGGAGCTCCAGAAGGAGGGATATCAATACTTCTTTGGTTATGAGGAGAGTATTGGATGCGCGCCTGGGGAAATGGTCCATGACAAAGATGGGATTGCTGCGTCGCTCCTCATTGCTGAAATGGCGGCATGGTACCGCAAAAGGGGTATGACACTCTATGAGGCGCTCCAGAACCTATTTCAGAAGTATGGATACTTTGCCGAGTCACAGGTCTCCCTAATTCGCAAGGGGGAGAAGGGGGCAGAGGAGATTTCCGCCATCATGGAAAAATTTCGAAATGGTGCCCCACAGCGTTTCGGGCAGAAAACCGACTACCGCAACGGCTTTGAAGACATTCCCGCCTCCAATGTTCTGCGATTCACCATTGATGAATCCACCTGGTTTGCTGTCCGCCCATCTGGCACAGAACCTAAGCTGAAGCTCTATTTCTACACGAGAAAGCCCAACTCATCAGAGGCCAATAATACAATTTCTTCGCTGCAAGAGGATGTACTGAAATGGATCAATAAATAAAAAAGCATGGAAAAATCCCCCTGTCAGCAGAGCCGTTTGGTTCTGCCTCCAGAGGGATTTTCCCTATAACGTCAGATTGGAGGGAGCTGTCAAAATTTCAGGGCGCTTAAAATAATAACGTATTGGTTATTCACCGCTTGCGCCATAGTTTGAGAGGTATCTGGCAGACGGGTCGTTGACATCACAGCCTGTCCAGTCCTTGTTGGGCATCCAGTAGTCCACGATCATGGAGGACTGTCCCGGATAATACTCCTCAAAGATTTCGCGGTAGAGGAGAGATTCTTTGGTAAACGGCTTCGGATTGTCGTAGAGTTTGACCTTTTCCTCAAACTCCTCATCCGTATAGACCGTCTCCGCATATTCCTTCAGGTCGTCCACCATGGAGTGACCGACGGCGTCGGAGAATGCAGCTTTTTCTCTCATCAGGATGGATTCCGGCAGGATATGATCCTCCTCAAAGGCCTTGCGGAGGAGATACTTGCCCTTTCCATAGGTATTCATTTTCTTCTTGGGGTCAATGCTCATGACGTACTGGACAAAGTCCAGGTCGCCGAAGGGAACACGGGCCTCAAGGGAGTTAACGGAGATGCAGCGGTCAGCGCGGAGAACGTCGTACATATGCAGTTCCTTGACACGCTTGACAGCCTCAGCCTGGAAGGCCTCGGGGCTTGGTGCGAAGTCGGTGTACTTGTAGCCGAAGATCTCGTCGCTGATTTCGCCAGTGAGAAGGACCTTGCGGTCAGTCTTCTCGTGGATCTGCTTACAGAGCAGATACATTCCCATGCTGGCACGGATGGTCGTGATATCATAGGTGCCGAGCATCTTGATAACTTCTGGGAGAGAGGAGATGACGTCCTCTTTCGTCATATAGTATTCATGGTGGTTCGAACCGATGTAGTCCGCCACCTGACGGGCATATTTCAAGTCAATGGCGTCGGTGTCCATGCCGATGGCGAACGTCTCAATGGGTTCGTCGGTGCACTGTGCGGCAATGGCACATACAAGGGAGGAGTCCAATCCGCCGGAGAGCAGGAAGCCAACCGGTGCGTCGGAGTCCATACGCTTGTCCACGCCTTTTACAAGCTTGTCGTGGATGTTTTTATAGATGGCCGGGAGGTCGTCATAGCAGACTTCGTCCACCTCCGTGATGTCCCGGTATTCAATGAATTCGCCCTTGAAATAGTAGTGTCCGGGAGGGAAGGGCATGACCTTATCACAGAACCCGACAAGGTTTTTGGGCTCCGATGCAAAGCAGATGGCCCCATTCTCGTCATAACCATAGTAGAGGGGACGAATACCGATGGGGTCACGGGCGGCGATGTACTCTCCGGTAGAACCGTCGAAGAGAATCATGGCAAACTCGGCGTCGAGTCTCTCAAACATTCCCGTTCCGTATTCATACCAGAGGGGGAGGAGCAGCTCACAGTCGGAGTCACTCTTGAATTTATAGCCCCTTTCGATAAGGTCATTTTTTATGGCGCGGAACCCGTAAATTTCACCGTTGCACACCACATAGTCCGTACTGCCGGACTCGTTCTGTCTTGTGAAAGGCTGCATGCCCTCCGGGGTAAGGCCCATAATGGCCAGGCGATGGAACCCCAGAAGACCTTTACCGGTCTCCATGATCCGCGACATGTCCGGTCCACGGGAAATGGTCTCGTCAAAACCTTTCTTCAAGGTTTCCAGTTCGACTACACTTCCTGTGTACCCAAAAATAGAACACATTGATGAAAAACTCCTTCTTATTCGAATCTAACGTTATAAAAAAATAGAAGACAAAAGAGTTTGAACCAAAAAATAAGTTCAGACGCCTTTGTCTTCACGCAAGTATTATAGAGTTTCCTGTCGTATGTTGTCAAGACACAGTTCCCGAAAAAACAAAATTGAAATAGGGGATATAAATATTGTATGATAATAAAAAGTTGTTTTATTAAAGGAGATCAGCCCCATGTACAGCTCCCAAGACGTCCTGTCTTATGTTGAGGAGGAAAATGTCCGTTTCATACGGCTTGCCTTCGTCGACATTGATGGCACCCAGAAAAACATTGCCATCATGCCAAGCGAACTTCGGCGCGCCTTTACCGAAGGTTTTCCCTTTGACAGCGCCAATATCAACGGCTTCAGCAAATATGAGAAATCCAATCTGTTTCTCCATCCGGATCCGTCCACGCTCTCCGTACTTCCCTGGAGACCTTCCGACGGCCGTGTTGTCCGCATGTTCTGTAATGTGACTTATCCGGACGGCACGCCCTTTGAAGCGGACAGCCGCAGCATTCTCCAGAATGCCATCAAATACGCCACTGACAATGGCATTTCCTGCACGTTCGGAAACAACAGCGAATTCTATCTTTTCAAGACAGACGACGACGGGAACCCCACAAGAGAGCCCTTTGACCATGCCGGTTATCTCGACATTTCCCCGGCAGATAAAGGGGAGAACATCCGTAGAGAAATCTGCTTTACGCTCTCCGACATGGGCATTATTCCCCAGTCCTCTCACCACGAATCCGGCCCCGGTCAGCACGAGGTAGACTTTAAATATTCTGACCCACTAACCGCAGCAGAGAATTTTATCACGTTCAAGTCGGTAGTTCGTACGCTCTCCACAAGTGAGGGGCTGTATGCGGACTTCTCTCCAAAACCTTTAGAGAAGGAGAGCGGCAACGGCTGCCACATCAACATTACGGTAAAATCCTTTGACGGAACAGACCGCCTTATGTCCTTCATGGCAGGAGTCCTTTCCCATATTGAAGAACTGACGGCATTCCTGAACCCCACAGAGGAGTCCTACCACCGCTTTGGTGAGAAAAAGGCGCCCATCTACATTACATGGTCCCCGGAAAATCGCCGTCAGCTCATCATGGTTCCGGCCACCACACCAGAGCGCAGACATATGAAGCTCCGTTCTCCAGACTCCGGCATGAACCCGTACATTGCCTATGCGCTCCTTATCTATGCCGGCATGGACGGTATTAAGAATAATATGGACCCCGGAGAGCCCACAAATATGAATCTCTCCGTCGAGGACACCTATCCGGGTAAAGACTATAAGAAACTGCCTCTTACCCTGAAAGATGCCGT
This sequence comes from uncultured Eubacteriales bacterium, assembly GCA_900315285.1. GTDB lineage: Bacteria > Bacillota > Clostridia > Oscillospirales > Acutalibacteraceae > RUG420. The sequence continues at coordinate 39,262 of OMYO01000004.1, forward strand.
CGCCTGCGCCAAGAACAGCACCTTTATCCGAGACATCCTCGGTGACAACTATTTAGACCTGATTCCGACCCTGTGACCCTGGAGATGAACCCGATATGATGAAGACCGATCAGCCTGCCAGTGTCATGGTGATCTCGCAGACCGACAAGCTCTATCAATTCTTAAAAAAGATACTTCCACAGGACCAGTTTTCACCAGTCATCTCCACAATCGGAGCAGGGGAGGCACAGCGCTACCTCATTAATAGAAGCGTTGACATTGTTGTAATCAATGCCCCGCTGAAAGACGCATCCAGTACAGATCTTGCCATAGATATTGCACAGCACAGCCGCTGCGGTGTACTGCTCATGGTAAAATCGGAGATCTATGACCAGGTCACGTACCGGGTAGAGGATTACGGTGTACTGACTTTGAGCCGGCCTTGTACCAGCAAGGATATTTTCCAATCCATGAAACTGTTGCTGGCAACGCAGGCCCGTCTCAAAAAACTGGAGAAGAAGACCGCCAAACTCGAGGAGAAGATGGATGAAATCCGTCTTGTCAACCGCGCCAAAGGCCTGCTCATGGACAATCTGAAGATGACGGAGGCCGAGGCACACCGGTATATTGAGAAGGCTGCCATGGATAACTGTGAGAAAAAGTCCGTAATAGCAAAAAACATCATAAAAATTTACGGAAAATAATGGAATTATCTGACAGATTTGATTAAATCATTTTGAATAATTGCTTTTTATGGCAAAATAGGCTATAATTACGTCGTACGTGGAAGTACCGCTTCCTTGTACTAGCTAAAAACATTAGAAAGAAAGGAAGAGTAACAATGAAAAAAGTATTAGGCGTAATCCTTGCTCTTGCACTTGTTTTCACCTTCGCTGTTTCTGCTTCTGCTGCTACCTTCAGCCTCAAGGATCTCACCAAAACCAAGAGCGTAAAAGATCTTACCGCTACCAAGAGCATCAAAGATCTCACCGGCACCAAGAAGGAGTCTTCTGCTGCTTCTACTACTGCTGTAGTTACCGAGGCTGAGACCACTGCTGCTGAGAACGCTGACGACGAGAACGGCGAGGACGCTAACGCTGCTGACAAGACCGCTGCTAACAAGAAGACTAAGATTGCCAACACTGGTGACGCTGGTCTCGCTGTTGCTGGCGCTGTTGCTGCTGCTGCTGCCGCTGCTTTCGTTATCTCCAAGAGAGCATAACTTAAGACTCAGTGAATTTAGCCATCTTAAATTAAACATTCCAATTCCTTTAATTTAATAATAATGGCTGGACCCCGGAAGTAATTCCGGGGTTCTTTTTCTATGTATTGATTGGGGTGGAGGAAGAGAAATCTGGTGGCACTTTAGTTGAGTGAATTATACAAAATAAATGTTTTGTATAATTGAGGGGAGTTAATAAAGGGCGTAGGTATGGGATTTCTGCAATTAGAGCATTTTTATCCTTATATTTTTATGGGGACTATTCCATTAATAAGTATGTTTTTCTCTCAAAAAATTCCAACGAACTCGTTGGAATTTTTAAGTCACAACTTTCATATCATTTTATATTTTCGTATTCAATTATTCGCCGCAAAAAATCTCACCAGAATTTTTCCAATGATCCATTACCTTATTCCAATCGATGCAGTTAAATTCATTTATATCGATTTCAGTCTTAAACAGCTGAATTTTTTAATATATTAGTTCGGCAGTCAAATCAGCATTAAAATCAGCAGTTAAATATAAACCAATCGATCAAAGAAATCCAATTTAAAGCAACAAGATATTTTCATTCCAAATCATTCCTTTGAAATAGAACGAATCACTAAATCGCCCATACATAATAAGAAATAGAAAATCCCGCCGAGAACCCCGGCGGGACATTTGCGCTGTAATATAAGAGAATTCCGTGAATCGCGGATTTGTGAAAATTTTAACTAGCTATCAGATCTTATGGGAGTGGGACGAGACCTTCAGACGCGAAATAGCACGCTGCAGCGCGGCGCGGGACTCCGCATACTCAATACGGCTCAGCTTGCCCTGGAGACGCTCCTGTGCGCGCTCCTCGGCACGTCTGGCACGGTTCTCGTCAATTTCATCCGGCCACTCAGCAGTATCCACAAGAATGACGACCATGTCCTGATTGACCTCAAGGAAGCCCTCTGAGAGAACAGCCTCCTCCCACTCCCCTTCCTTTTTGATACGGATGGGGCCGATGGCGACAGCGGATACCATGGGCTCATGCCCGGGCAGGATACCGATCTGTCCGCTGGGGGTCTCAAGGATGATCTCCTCAGCCGGCTCGGAGCAGAAGTTCTTCTCCGGCGTCTTGATAACCAGATAAAAGGTCTTTGCAGCTTCAGTTGCCATAGAAACCTACTCCTTAGTGGGAAGATTTCATCTGTTCCGCGGCCTCATAGACCTCATCGATGGTGCCCTTGTTGTAGAAGGCATCCTCGGGAATATCGTCCATTTCGCCGTCCACAATGGCCTTGAAGCCACGGATGGTCTCCTTGAGCGGAACATACTTGCCGGGAATACCGGTGAACTGCTCTGCTACGAAGAACGGCTGGGAGAGATATTTTTGGATCTTTCTGGCGCGATAGATGATCTGTTTATCCTCATCACCGAGCTCATCAATACCGAGTACAGCGATGATATCCTGCAGCTCTTTATAACGCTGAAGAACGGCCTGGACTTTCCGTGCAACATCATAGTGTTCCTGACCGACGATCTGCGGGTCAAGGATACGAGATGAGGAGTCCAGCGGGTCAACGGCCGGATAAATGCCCTGCTCCACGATGGAACGGGAGAGAACGGTACGGGCATCCAGGTGGGCAAATATGGTTGCCGGAGCCGGGTCCGTGAGATCATCGGCGGGTACATATACGGCCTGAACAGAAGTGATGGATCCGTTCTTTGTGGAGGTGATTCGCTCCTCAAGAGAACCGACATCGGTGGCCAGCGTCGGCTGATAACCAACGGCAGAAGGTGTACGGCCAAGAAGTGCGGATACCTCGGAACCGGCCTGAATGAAACGGAAAATATTATCAATGAACAGGAGCACATCCTGATTCATCTGGTCACGGAAATATTCGGCAACAGTGAGTCCTGTGAGACCGACACGCATACGGGCTCCGGGCGGTTCATTCATCTGGCCGAATACCAGAGAGGTCTTGTCCAGTACGCCGGACTCGCCCATCTCGCCCCAGAGGTCATTACCCTCACGGGAACGCTCGCCGACACCGGTAAATACCGAGTATCCGCCGTGCTCTGTGGCGACGTTGTGGATAAGCTCCTGGATAAGTACGGTCTTGCCGACACCGGCGCCACCGAACAGTCCGATCTTACCGCCCTTTGCGTACGGTACCAAAAGGTCCAGTACTTTGATACCGGTCTCAAGGACCTCGGTGGCCGGCTTCTGGTCCTCAAAGGGAGGAGCCGCGCGGTGTATGGGGAGCTTCATGTCGGGCTGCGGCATGTCGCCCTTCTCGTCGATGGTCTCGCCGAGGACGTTCATCATACGACCCAGGGTCTGCTCGCCGACCGGGACGCTGATGGGAGCGCCCGTGTCTGTGGCCGAGAGGCCTCGTTTCAGTCCCTCTGTGGCCGCCATGGCGACGCAGCGGACTGTCTGTTCTCCGAGGTGCTGCATGACCTCTGCGGTAATGCAGTCCTCCCCGTTCTTTATCTGAATGGCATTGTAGATTTCCGGAAGGTCGCCCGTCTCAAACTTGACGTCGACAACGGGTCCGATGACGCGGACGACCTCGCCTGTATTCTCTGCCATTTATTTCGCCTCCTTATAGTGATGCGGCACCGCCGACAATCTCCGTGATCTCCTGCGTGATGGCTGCCTGACGGGCCCGGTTGAAGTCCAGGTTCAGTTTCTCAAGCATTTCCTCCGCATTATCGGATGCTGTCTTCATGGCGGTCATGCGTGCGCACTGTTCGCTGGTGAATGCCTCTACGAAGCAGGTGTAGATGATCCAGTTCAGATACTTCTTGATAAGCACCTTAAAGACCTCGTGCGGATTCGGAGAATAGTTCAGCATACTGTCGGGCGCCGTGCTGTCTGTTATTCCAAGGGAAGCCTTGAGGTCATCCGCATTGAGCGGAAGTAGTTTTAACACCGTGGGGACCTGGGCAATAGTGGACTTGCACTGGGTGTAGACCACATAGACATCATCATAGGTCTCGTTGTCAAAACGCTCCCGAATGAGTTTCCCAATCTCGTTGGCACGGGTGGTGCTGGGGTTCCGGACCGGGTAGATGAAGTCCTCATCCACCTTATGGTCGGTCTTTCGAAAATACTCCTGACCCATGCGGCCTGCTATGAGAATTTCCACATTGGCATCGCCCTGCTTGGCGATAAGCTCCTCCGCCTTTTTGCAGACATTGATATCATATCCGCCGGAGAGACCCTTGTCGCCGGTCATGACAAGGACAGCAACATTGCGGTTCTTGCCGGTTTTATAGGGACGCTGGTCGAAGTTGTGGTTCTGGATTTCCGCACTGTGGGAGAGGATATCCACCATGACCGTCTCAATATCGTAGAAGAACGGAGCAGCCTCGGCCTGTTGCTTCTTGGCACGCTTCATCTTAGAGGCCGAGACGATACGCATGGCATTGGTTATCTTCTGAGTCTCCTGAATACTCTGGATCCTCTGTTTGATTTCTCCTGTGCTGGGCATGCTTCTTCACCTGGCCTTAAGACGCCAGAGACTCTTTGTAAGTCTCAATGTCTTTCTTTAATTTCTCCTCGATCTCCGGGGTGAATTTCTTCTGTGCAAGAAGCTCATCCAGAACAGCACGGTCTGTGCTCTCCACAAACTGGATAAGACCCTGGTTGAATTTCCCGACCTCCTTGGTGGGAACATCCATCAGATAGCCGTGAACTGCGCTGTAGAGCATGACGATCTGATCCTCGACCTCCAGTGGAGAATACTGGGGCTGCTTCAGGCACTCATAGAGCCGCTCGCCCTGGGCCAGTTTGTTCCGTGTCCCCTCATCGAGGTCGGAGCCGAACTGGGCAAAGGCAGCCATCTCACGGTACTGCGCCAGGTTCAGACGGAGCGGACCGGCAATCTGCTTCATGGCCTTCAGCTGGGCATCGCCGCCGACTCGGGATACCGAGAAACCGACGTTGATGGCCGGACGCTGACCGGAGTAGAAGAGCTCGGTCTCCAGGAAGATCTGTCCATCTGTAATGGAGATGACGTTGGTGGGGATATATGCGGAGATGTCGCCCGCCTGGGTCTCAATGATAGGCAGTGCGGTCATGGAACCGCCGCCGAGATCATCAGACAGCTTTGCGGCACGCTCCAGAAGTCTGGAGTGGAGATAGAATACATCGCCGGGGTAGGCCTCACGTCCGGGAGAACGCTTCAGGAGCAGGGATACAGCACGGTATGCAACAGCGTGCTTGGAAAGGTCATCATATATGATGAGAACGTCCTTGTGTTCTTCGTACATGAAGTACTCGGCCATGGCACACCCTGCATAGGGGGCGATGTACTGGACGGTGGAACTCTGGTCAGCCGTGGATGCCACAATAAGGGTATAATCCATGGCACCGTGCTTCTTCAGAGTGTCCTGAATGCCCGCAATAGTAGACGCCTTCTGACCGATGGCGACATAAACGCAAATGACATCCTTCCCCTTCTGGTTGATGATGGTATCGACAGCAATAGCGGTCTTACCGGTCTGACGGTCGCCGATGATAAGTTCACGCTGGCCGCGGCCGATGGGAGTCATTGCGTCAATGGCCACAATACCGGTCTGGAGAGGGGTGTCAATAGATTTCCGTTTCAGGATGCCCGGTGCCGGGGATTCGATGGGACGAGCAGTCTCAGTGTGGATGGCACCGCGCCCGTCCACTGGATGGCCGAGAGGGTCAACGACACGGCCGATGAGTTCATCGCCACAGGGAACGGAGAGAACTTTACCCGTGGTCTTTACGGTCATGCCCTCTTTGATTTCCCGGTCAGAACCGAGGAGAATGCAGCCGACGTTGTCCTCCTCCAGGTTCATGGCCATGCCGGCCTCCCCGTTCTCAAAGACGAGAAGCTCACCGTACATGGCATCCTTCAGGCCATATATTCTGGCAATGCCGTCGCCGGACTGGAGCACATAGCCTACGTTTTCCTCAGCGGTTATGCTGTCGTAGTTCTCAATTTGCTCCCGGATGACGGCAGTTATTTCTTCCGGTTTCAATTTCATTGCTTTCACCTTAAGATACAGTATTCGGGAAAGACACGATCAGTGGGAGACAAGCTCCTCCTGAAGTGCTTTTAATTTGCCCTTCACGGAATCATCATACAGGGTGTCCCCGACCTGGACCTGGACACCGCCGATAAGGGATGGATCCACCTTTGTGGTGACCCGGACTCCCCCGGCGCTGTATTTTTTCTGGAACCGGTCGGAAATTTTCCGGATGGTGTCGGGCTCCGCCTCCTTGGCGGTCGTAATTGTGATATGCAGGATATCCTGCGAATCCTCGCGCATCCTCTGGAAATCAGAACAGATTTCCGGGAGAAGATCAAGGCGATCCTTCCGAAGAAGGAGAAGAAGAAGCTGGAATGCATAGGCATCCACCTGGGATGCGAAGATGTTCGTCAGCGCCTTTTCTTTCTCCTTCGGGCTCTTCCGCGGATTCCGGAGGTAACCCTTCAGATCCGGCTGGGAATTCCAGATTTCAGAGAGAAACGACAGATCTTCAGACAGGGCGTCAATTTTTTTCTTGTCTTCTCCAATGGCAAACAGGGCCGCAGCATATCTCTCAGAGATCAAAGACATTAGGCAGCTCCGGTTTCATCAAGGAATTTGTCAACGAGTTTCCGGTTCGCCTCGGTGTCGAGGTTTGCGTCAATAACCTTCGACGCAGCGGCAATGGCGAGTCCGGAGATTTCCGCCTTGGAGTCCTTGATGGCCTTCTCATGCTCCCGCTTGGCATCTTCCTGGGCGCGGGCAATGATGGCTTTCGACTCCTCCTCTGCCTTGGCAACCGTGTCATCGTACATCTGATTGGCACGGGCGGTCATCTCTTCGACGACCTTCTGACCATCGGCATGGGCGGTTTTCATCTGGTCTTCATACTGGGCCTTGAGCTCATTGGCCTCCGTCTTGGCCTCCTCTGAATTCTTCAGAGACTCGGCGACCTCTTCGCTGCGCTTGTCCATGTAGTTCATGACAGGCTTGAAAAGGACTTTCTTCAGGACGAAATAAAGAATGAGAAGGTTGATGAGTGCGAAGACGCAGGTGTAAAGATTAATACTTTGCAGCATGGATAATCACCTGAAAAGTCTGAATTTTACGATACGTGAACTCTGGCCTTAGATTTTGCCCGTGATAATGATGGCAATAACGAAGGCGAAGATGGCCGTTACCTCAGAGAGGGTGGCGAAGATAAGACCGGTGGACATGATCTTACCGGAGGCCTCCGGGTTTCTGGCGACACTCTCCGAAGCCTTGGAAGAGGCAAGGCCGAGGCCAATACCAGCGCCGATAGCGGCGAGCATTGCAATTCCTGCACCGATAGCAATTAATCCTGCGTTCATAATAAAATCCTCCTAATTACTCGTTATTGATGGCTTCCGATACATAGATGGAAGACAAAAATACAAAGATATATGCCTGAAGTCCTGCGTCGAACAAGTCAAAGAATGCACTTGCCAGCGGGACGATAGGTTTGACAAAGACAGAACCTGCATAGAGCATGTCCATGATGACGACACCTGCGAAGATGTTACCGAACAGCCGGAGAGAGAGCGACAGCGTTCTGGTCGCGTAGTCCAGGATGTTGAACGGAAGCATGATAGGCGTCGGTTTCAGGAAGCTCTTTCCATATCCTTTGAGGCCGGTGTATTTGATGGAAGACATGGGGATAAGACAGATCGTCATGAGTGCCAGTACCAGCGGCAAATTGAGGTCACTGGTGGGCGGCTCGATTTGGAACCAGACCTTCGGCATCCAGCCAGTCCAGTGGTGGACAAGCTCCGCAGACGGGATGATGTTGAAGATGCTGGCAATGTTGGCAAAGACCAGAAACAGAAGAATGGTTCCGAAATAGGGTGTAAAGTCCTTGCCTTTTTTCCCCATATTCTTGACCAAGATGTTCTGGATTCCACCGACAATGGTCTCCGCGACAAGCTGCTTTCCCTTCGGTACTTTCTCAAACTTCTTCGGCCGCACCAGGATAAGCGCCAGGACGATCATGACCACCATGATGATCCACATCATGACGATGGTGTTCGTCACAGGGATGCGGAGCTTACCAAGCGGGATGGTGAACATCACGTCATGGACAAACAAGCTTTCAGTATCCAAGGTGTATGCCTCTTTTCGTTTGGATTTGTTTATACATAATAATTGGTGGAAATAAGGCCGGTGACCTCAGCCACAATGAACAGCATCATGGCAAAGGGCACGAGACAAACCCCAATTACTGCACACCAGAAAGTGATACTGGAAAAACGCCAGTAAAAAAATAAAACGACCCCTGTCAGAAGCATGGAAACAATGAGAGAGATTTTCGGAAAGACCCGCTCGGTCCTCCCCTCTTTCCCAAGGCTTCCATACAGAAAGGAAGTCATAAGAAAATTGGATATACTGAGAAATAAACCAGTTATTATTCCAAGTATGCCCTTGGGCGTGGACCATGGTAAAAAGATAAGGACAAGACAGCCTATGGCGGCAAGTACACTCGCCATGGCAATGACCGTCTTTTCCAGTTTCGGATTCACCATGAAAACGCCCCGACAATTTTTGCCAAATCGTGAAAAATTTAGCATTAATCTGTTACACAAAGGTTTTACCACTATTCGTGAAAATATTCAACTGAAATTTTGCATTTTTTCATCCCCGCGATTTATTTGTTTAAATGGTACAAAAACGCCTGTATAACGTCAATTTTTATTGTTTTTTCAGAAGCTAGTTGGCGGATTGTCTGTAGCATAATTCCATTCTTGTTTGTACAATTCTTTTTTACCACCATGAAAATTCACAAAAAATGAAAAATGTAAGCGGCTATTTTTCATTTTTGCTTTTTTGTCGAAAGATAAGCTCCGTTTTCCGTTATTTCCGATATGGACATTCTGTAGTAAAATAAGGTCGAGATAAAAATGAAATGCGGAGTAATTGAATAATGATCACTAGAGAAGACTATGACCAGTTTCCGGACGTCGTGGTTGATTTTTTGAACTATATGAGCGCCATCCGGAACAAGTCCCAGGCCACCATCTCAGAATATGCCATGGACTTGCGGACATTTTTCCGTTTCCTGAAACAGGAGCGGCACATGGTTCCCGCCGACACGGAATTCGACGACATAGACATCCGGGACATCGATGACGATTTTATCCGTTCCGTCAGTCTAGCAGACGCCTATGCCTTCCTCTCCTACTGCAAGGATGAGCGGCACAATTCCGCAACGACCCGTGCCCGCAAAGTTTCCACCCTGCGTGCCTTTTTTAAATACTGCACTGTCCAGAAACACATTTTAGAGAAAAACCCTATGCAGGAGCTGGACACTCCCAAGCTCAAGCATACCCTCCCAAAATATCTCACCTTGGACGAGAGCGTAGATCTGCTTGAGGTTGCCGCTGAAGGCCCCAACAAGGAGCGGGACTTTGCCATCATCACACTCTTCCTCAACTGCGGAATGCGTCTCTCCGAGCTTGTCAGCCTTAATTACACCGATATTCGGGACGACCACACCATCCGTATCACCGGTAAAGGAAACAAAGAGCGTACCATCTATTTGAACGACGCATGTATGAGAGCCATAAACAATTACATGAGGGTTCGCCCTGTGGACGGTGTCAAGGACAAAGAGGCTCTTTTCCTCAGCAGCCGGCTTCAGAGAATCAGTCCAAAGACCGTTCAGCATATTGTCACCACAGACCTGGAAAAAGCCGGACTCAAGGGCTACTCCGTCCATAAACTCCGCCACACCGCTGCCACGCTTATGTACCAGTACGGCAACGTCGACATCCTTCAGCTCAAGGAGATCCTTGGCCACGAAAATGTTGGCACTACGCAAATCTATACCCATGTGGTAAACGACGAGTTAAAGGCCGCTACCGACGCCAACCCCTTGAATGCAGAAAAAATAAAAAAGAAAGTCCGGGACGATATGCGACATCGCGAGGACCAGGAGCAAAAGCTTCTAGCAGAACAACAGCATGAAGAGCAGAAAAATGACCCCCAGCCACCAGAAAGTTAAACGGTGACCAGGGGTCATTTCATTGTCTCTCAGATAAAGTCTTATTTCTTGTCGACTTTCTCCGGCTTTTTCTCGGAGGACCCTGCCTTTTTCTGCTTTTTGGCAGCCTGCTTTGCGGCCTCCTGAGCAGCCTTTGCCTCCTTTACACGGTTATCCGCGGAGACATTGGTGGCAATAGCGGTCTTGGTGAAGCGGATTTTGTTGCGGTCAGCGCCAGTCTCAATGACAACAGAGTCGTCCTTGACCGAAACAACGCGGCCCATAATACCACCGATGGTGAGGACCTCGTCCCCTACTTTCATGCTGTCACGCATGGCAGCCTCTTCCTTCTTCTGTTTCTTGTCTCTGCGGGAGATGAAGAACATGTAGACGACGAAGAAGAGAAGGAGAACGACCATCCAGACCGTGGTGCTGCCGCCGCCCTGACTTCCAGACGGGGTGTTAGCGAGAAGCTGAAAGGTGATTGCTGAAAAATCCATATTGGATTCCCTCCTGTAAACGTACAGTTAGTACTTAATTTCCTGAGCCATTATAGCACAGGTCAAATTCGCGTGTCCAGAACATCTACATACTGATCATGGAACCGTGTGAACGTCCCGGCATCCAGCTCATCCCGGATCCTCTCCATCAGCGTGTTATAGAAATAGAGATTATGCATAACCGCAAGACGGAAATATAGCAGCTCCTTCGCCTTCATAAGATGTCGTAGGTAAGCCTTTGAGAACTGCTGGCACACCGGGCAGTGGCAAGCCTCATCAATGGGGCTCTCATCCTCCGCATACCGGGCATTGTTCAGATTGATAATTCCATTCCATGTAAAAAGATGCCCATGCCGCGCATTCCGCGTTGGCATGACGCAGTCGAAGAGGTCCACACCGCGGTAGACAGACTCAATGATGTTGCCCGGCGTACCGACACCCATAAGGTAACGAATTTTGTCCTTTGGTGCGTACGGCTCCACAGCGGAAATGATACTGTACATCTCCTCCTTTGGCTCCCCAACAGCGAGGCCGCCAATGGCATACCCGTCCAGGTCTAGGTCTGCAATCTGCTTCATGTGGGCGATTCGCAGATCTTCATACGTACAGCCCTGGTTTATTCCAAACAGCATCTGCTGCTTATTCAGCGTGTCCGGAAGACTGTTGAGCCGTTCCATCTCCTTCTTGCAGCGGACGAGCCAGCGCGTTGTCCGCTCCACAGACTGCTTGGCATAGCCATACTCTGCAGGGTTTTTGACACACTCGTCGAAAGCCATGGCAATGGTGGAGCCGAGATTGGACTGGATCTGCATGCTCTCCTCCGGTCCAATGAATAGTTTCCGGCCATCCACGTGGGAGTTAAAGGCAACCCCCTCTTCGGTGATCTTATTGAGTTTCGCCAGAGAGAATACCTGGAATCCGCCGGAGTCCGTCAGGATGGGTCCCTGCCAGCCGGTAAATTTGTGGAGACCGCCCATGCGTTTCACCAGTGAATCGCCCGGGCGAACATGGAGATGATAGGTGTTGCAGAGCATGATCTGCGTGTGCAGCGAGTTTTTCAGATCCATGGACGAGACACCACCCTTGATGGCGCCGTCTGTGGCAACGTTCTGGAACGCCGGGGTCTGGATGGTGCCGTCGACCGTCACAAGCTCGCCGCGGCGCGCGGTGCCCTCTGTCTTCAGAAGTCGATACATGGTTCCCTCCTCAGGAAATCATCATGGCGTCACCGAAGGAGAAGAAGCGGTATTTCTCCTCAACGGCGGTCTTATAGCTCTGCATGGTCTTTTCGTAGTCCAGGAAGGCTGAGATCAACATGATCAGTGTGCTCTCCGGGAGATGGAAGTTCGTTATAAGAGCGTCCATACATTTAAATTTATATCCTGGGTAGATGAATATGCTGGTCCAGTCCTCATCCTCGGCAATACAACCGAGCTTCGTCCCCACCGCCTCAATGGTACGGCAGGATGTGGTGCCAACCGCAATGACCCGGTGACCGGCGGCGTGGGTGGCATTGATGAGGTCTGCCGTCTCCTTTGGCATCCAGTAATGCTCGGAGTGCATGTCGTGGTCCTCAATGTTGTCTGCCTTGACGGGGCGGAACGTGCCAAGACCTACATGAAGTGTGACTTTCCCGATGTTCACGCCCATGTCCTGAATTTTCTGCAGGAGCTCCGGTGTAAAGTGGAGGCCGGCCGTCGGGGCTGCAGCGGAACCGAGTTTGTCGGCATAGACGGTCTGGTACTCGTCATTGTCCTCTATCTGCTCCTTGATATAAGGCGGAAGAGGCATTTGACCGATTTCATCCAGGATGTTGAAAAAATTGCCATCATAGGAGAAATGGACGACACGGTTTCCGTCTTCTTTGACCGCGGTCACTTCGCCGACGAGCTTGCCCTCGCCGAAGGTGAAGTGAGTTCCCTCTTTTGCCCGCTTTCCAGGACGGGTCAAGCACTCCCACTCGTCCTTGGAAGTCTGGTTCAGCAACAGGAACTCCACAACGGCTCCCGTCTCTTCTTTGACGCCGAAAATTCGGGCAGGGAGAACCTTGGTATCGTTGATGATGAGGCAGTCGCCGGGCTCGAGGTAGTTGCAGACATCATGGAACACTCTGTGTTCTATTTTTCCCGTTTCGCGATCCACGTGCATAAGCCGCGCCGAGTCCCTCGGCTCCGCGGGATGCTGGGCTATGAGCTCCTTCGGAAGATCGTAGTAAAAGTCAGATTTTTTCATGTGAAAACGGCTCCTCCACTGCGTTTTTCCTGTCTTGGTTTTTTGTTGACTTTGACAGGACCCTGTTATATATTCTATATATTAATATTCTTTTAAATATAAAAAGGCGGAAAGAATAACCGCTTTATTATATGGCAAAGAATCCCGGTTTACAACCGGTTTTTGTATCTCGATGAATTCAAACTGGAGGTTTCATTCATGAAACAGTATAACGTCGGCATCATCGGCGCCACCGGCATGGTCGGTCAGCGCTTCACCACGATCCTGGACAGCCATCCGTGGTTCAACATCAAAGTCCTTGCAGCCAGCTCACGCACCGCTGGAAAACGCTATGAGGACGCAGTGGGGACCCGCTGGAAACTCTCCATTCCCATGCCCGACAGCGTAAAGGACATGGTCGTCATGAATGCCGAGGAGGACATCGAGAAAATCGGTGAGCTCGTGGACTTTGTGTTCTGCGCCGTAAACCTCTCCAAGGAAGAGACAAGAGCCCTCGAGGAAAAGTACGCCAAGGCGGAAATCCCTGTCGTCTCCAACAACAGCGCAAATCGCCACACCCCGGACGTCCCCATGGTCGTACCGGAGCTCAACCCGGAGCACATTGTCATCATCCCGGCCCAGAGAGAGCGTCTTGGCACCAAGCGCGGTTTCATTGCCGTCAAGTCCAACTGCTCCCTGCAGAGCTACGTTCCCCCGCTCTTCCCGCTTCATGAGAAGTTCGGCGTAGAGGACGTTCTCGTCTGCACCTATCAGGCCATCTCCGGCGCCGGCCGCACTTTTGAGACATGGCCGGAAATCCTCGACAACGTCATCCCCTACATCGGAGGCGAAGAGGAGAAATCCGAGCAGGAGCCTCTCAAGCTCTGGGGACACATTGAGGGCAACGTAATCAAAGACGCCGAGGAGCCCCACTTCACGGCCCAGTGTCTCCGTGTCCCGGTCAGTGACGGCCACACCGCCGCTGTCTTTGTCCGTTTTAAGAACAAACCCACCAAGGAGGAAATCCTTGATATCTGGAAGAACTTCTCCGGCGTACCCCAGGAGCTCAAGCTCCCCATGGCCCCCGAGCACTTCCTGAACTACTTTGACGACCCGAACCTCCCGCAGCCGAAACTCCAGAGAAATCTGGAAAAGGGCATGGCTGTCTCCATCGGCCGTCTCCGTGAGGATACCCAGTACGACTACAAGTTTGTCTGCGTCTCCCACAACACGCTCCGCGGCGCCGCCGGCGGTGCCGTTGAGCTCGCAGAGCTCCTCGCCGCAAAGGGCTATTTTGACTGAGAAAGGAAGAAACGGAAATGAAACTGGATAAGCCAATTTTCACCGGCGCTGCCGTCGCCATCGTTACACCGTTCGACCAGTACGGAAACATCAACTATCCGAAGCTCGCTGAGCTCATTGAATATCAAATTGCCCACAGCACCGACGCCATCGTCATCTGCGGCACCACCGGCGAGAGTGCTGCCCTCGACATGGTAGAACACATCAAGGCCATTGAATTTGCCATCAAGCAGGTCGACCACCGCGTTCCGGTCATTGCCGGTACGGGCTCCAACGACACGGCCGTTGCCGTAAAGCTGTCCAACCAGGCAGAGGCCGCCGGAGCGGACGCACTCCTTGTCGTAACACCTTATTATAATAAAACATCTCAGGACGGCCTCGTACGGCACTACAAGTACATCGCCGACCGAGTTTCCCACCCCATCATCGTCTACAACGTCCCGAGCCGCACCGGCGTCAACATCAAGCCGGAGACGTTTGCCCGTCTGGCGGACATTGAGCGCATTGCCGCCATCAAGGAGGCAAGCGGGAACATCAGTGATGTGGCCAAAATTGTCCGTCTCTGCGGAGACAAGCTCGACATCTACAGTGGCAATGACGACCAGATTACAGCCATCATGTCCCTTGGTGCCAAGGGTGTCATCTCCGTACTCTCCAATGTTGCTCCGGAGGGTGCGCATGATATTGCCCAGGCCGCTCTGGACGGGGACTTCAAGAAGTCCGCTGAGCTGCAAATCCACTACCTGGACCTCATCAACAAGCTTTTCATGGACGTCAACCCCATCCCGGTCAAAGAGGCAATGAACATCATGGGTCTCGAGGTCGGAGACTGCAGAATGCCGTTGGCTCCCCTCTCCCCGGCTGACCACGAGGTCATGGTACAGACCCTGAAGGACTATAATCTCATCTGAAGAGGCATATAGAAAATGACAAAAGTACTTATCAACGGATATCTCGGACGCATGGGGGCTTTTCTTATCGACCTGGCCTCCGAGCGGGACGACATTGAGGTTGTCGGCGGCGTCGACTACAAAGAGCCGGAGACCTCCTATCCCTTTGCAACCTATACAGACTACACCGCCATCGCAGAGAAGCCGGACGTCATTATTGACTTCTCCAACCCCAGTGCGCTAGACAACATTCTGGCCTATGCTCTGGAGAACAATGTCCCCACCATTCTCTGCACCACTGGTTACAGTGAGGAGCAGCTTCAAAAAATTGAAGCCGCCTCTAAGAAAATTGCCATGTTCCGTTCCGGCAACATGTCCACAGGCATCAATCTGCTCATAGAGCTTGCCAAAAAGGCCGCTTCTGTTCTCTATCCTGACTTCAACATTGAGGTCATTGAGGAACACCACAATCAGAAGCTGGACGCCCCGAGCGGCACCGCTCTCATGATTGCAGACGAAATGTCCTCCGTTCTGGACGATGACATTGACTACGAGTATGACCGCCAGGCTAAACGCGGCAAGCGCCCGGTCAATGAAATCGGCATCCACAGCATCCGCGGCGGCACCATCGTTGGGGAGCACGAGGTCATCTTCGCCGGTCCGGACGAGGTCATCCGCATCAGCCACTCGGCAGCATCCCGTAAAATTTTTGCCAACGGTGCCCTGAATGCCGCTGTCTTCATGAATGGGAAAGAACCCGGCATGTACAGCATGAAAGACGTTCTCGCCGAAGACTAAAACCATATAGAAAAAGCGACGGCCGCCCAGAATGGGCGGCCATTTTTTGTCGTTATTGCTTTTGCGGCTGCGACGGCAGCTGCGAATTGGATTTTTTCTTCCGGGGACGGACCTCAATGACCGTCTTCCGGGTAGCAATTTGATTATAGGAACGCTTGAAGGAGATATTGACCCGATACTTTATACCACAGTCATTACAGCGGAAAAATGCATGGAAGGAATTACTGGAAAAGTTCCAGTCCGAAGTCTGCTCAGCGTCCTTTCCACAGTGCATGCAGTGGCAATTCAGACTGCTCCGGTCTATTTGTTTGTCATCCAGATCCTTAATGTAGTACGGAGTGAACAGGATGCGTTTGTAGAGTTCGTCGTCACAGTCTACGATGGCGTCCTCAAAGCTGTCATATTCATAGATTTTCTTGAGTATGACGGCGGTCAATTTGCTGTCGTCCAACGCACGGTGATGGGTGAACTGGTCCGGATCCTCGTTGATGTACTCCGCAGCGTCCGAGAGACCAATCTGTTTTCCCTTCGGTAGGTTCTGCACCTTCATAAAGTAGGCCTGCAAGTCCACATATTCTGAGAGGTAGTGGATTTTCGGGTCCTTGAAAAAATATTGGTTGTTGCTGATGAGTGTCCGTATGTCCATGTCACCCCACGACATAAAGATGGGCGGCACTCCGTCCGAGCCCTCCTGCGCCCAGTCTCCGAAGCGTTCATAGACGACCTGATACGGGTCAGCGTCCACCAGATCCGTATTTCGGATATGAGTCAGCTTCTTCACGTGGGAGTTCAGTTTGGAACTGATCTGGGGCTTCACAAACTCCGAGAACGTGGAAAGGACCTCAAAATCATCATTCAGCTTTACGGCGCCGAACTCGATGATTTCATTCACAAAGGCCTTTTTCTGCCGGGAGAATGCGGTATTCCACTCCAGATCCAGAATTACATAATTCAAAAAGATCCCCTTTCAGACAGTGATATTGTTTTTCAATTTCTCATAGATTTTCTCGCCAATACCCGGCACTCTGGTCAGGTCATGGACCGAGGCAAATGCCCCGTTTTTCCGGCGTTCCTCAATAATAGCCCGGGCACGGGCCTCCCCAATACCCGGCAGGGACTCCAGTTCCTCCTGCCCGGCCGTATTGATGTTGACCTTTCCCGGCTCCGCTTCGGAAGCGGCCGAGGAAGGTACAAGTTCCGTTATATTTGTGGAGCTCTCCGCAGCGGAAACAGCATAATCCAATGCGGGCTTTTCCGGAGATACCTTTGCCCGGTAGAGCACCGGTGTGGAAAAGATATTATAGAAAAGCACCCCAGCCAGTAACAGCAATGCAAAGTAGAACAGCACCGACTCCCGATTTTTCCTCATAGTCGATGTATCCTCTCTAACAGATGGTTGTATTATACACCGTTGCGGTACAGAATACTAATGAAAATGAATTTCCTGTAAACTTTTCCCGCTATTTGCAGTAAAAATTGGTCTCCCAGGCAGGAATATATGGGTGATGCCGCAGATAAATCCGGTAATCCGGCACCGCGTCCCAGATAATCTCCGGAATATCAAAGAGATCCTCCGTCCTATGGTAAGCGGATATGGCAAGCTTCGGCTGCCATCTTTTTAATGTCTGCTCCATGCCATGCAGCGTCTCCTTATCGGCTCCCTCAACATCCATTTTTACATAGGTGACTCGGGCACCGTTCAGGAGCGAATCCAAATCTGTCGTGTGGGCGATTCGCTTTCCGGTATTTAATGAAGAGCTCCTTCCTCCCCCGCCATCAAAAGGCAGCACCATTTTTCCAGACCAGCTGGCGAGCGGATAGGTATGAATTCTCGACCGCTGCTCCTCCGTGATGGAAAGTCCTGCAATGGTCTCTTCCAGTTTCTGATAATTCTTGGAATCCGGTTCCAGTGCATATATGCTGTCAAACTTTCCATTGGTTATGTCCAAGAACTCCTCAATGGTGTCACCGCGGTATGCACCGAGATCCGCATAGATCTCGTTGTCCTGCAGCGGAAGAACATTCCGGAACACCTCCTCTCGAGAGGTTTCCGCAGAGAAGAGATATTCTATTTTCCCGGAGAGCCGGTAATTCAGTAGGGAGAGAAATACATCCTGGGAAGTTGAATCTGCCAGAGCAGAATAGATTGTCTCTGCCCGATCGTAATTTTTATCCAAATATTCCTCCGTGAATACGGTATTTCCAAAAACCGGCATTTCCGGGGCCAGCACCTCAAACCGTTCCGCCACACCCCGGACAAACTGAAGCATGTCCGGACGGAAAACGGCAAAGCAGAGTACAATAACGGCATCCTTGTACTTCTCACAGATATCCGAGTAACGTTTCGCATGGAAGCCGCGGAAGTCCTGCCCACGGTAAAACGCGTCACTGACAAACAAGTCTGTTGCCTGAATGCCGTATTGTTCGAAACTATCAAGGATTTTGTCGGCTCCGTCCCCGGTGCCATAGAGAATGATGGGGCGCTTTTCCTGTTTCAGCCGGTGCCAGACATCCTCATGTTCCTGCAGATAGAAATTCAAAAGAAGCTTCTCCTAAAACTAAGAAAAGGCAGCTGCCAAAAGACAGCTGCCAGAATTATTGGGATAGATTATTCGTCATCCTCGTCGTCGTAGTCCTCTTCGTCAAGAAGAGCACGGATGGAGAGGGAGACGCGTTTCTTGTCGTAGTCGATCTCAGTGATTTTGGCCTTTACAACCTCGCCCTCAGAGAGAACGTCATCCGGCTTGTCGATGTGTCTGTCAGCAATCTGAGAGATGTGGATAAGACCATCAATGCCCGGGATGATGTTGGCGAAAGCACCAAAAGTGGTCATGCCGACAATTTTGCACTCCACAACGTCACCGACGTCATAGGTGTTCTGAAGGATAACCCACGGGTTGTCCTCATCCTTCTTATAACCAAGAGAAATACGATTGTTCTCAAGGGACTTGATATAAACTTCGACCGTGTCACCGACATTCAGAACCTCAGACGGATGCTTGATGCGCTTCCATGAGAGCTCACTGATATGGATCATGCCGTCTACGCCGCCGATGTCAACAAATGCACCATAAGAGGTGAGAGACTTGACAACGCCAGTGTACTTCTGGCCAACCTCTGCGGTCTCCCAGAACTTCTCCTTGGCAGCTTTGCGCTCTTCCTTGATGACCGCTTTGATGGAGCCAACGGCACGCTTGCGCTGCTTGTTGACCTCAATGATCTTAAAGCGGACCTTGGTCTTGAGAAGAGAGTCAAGAGCCTGTCCTCTGCTCTCGGTTGCAAGAGAACCGGGGATGAAGACACGGATGCCCTTCTCCGTGGTGGCAATTACGCCGCCCTTATTGATGTCAGTAACAGTACCCTCGAGGATTTCGCCGCTCTCAGAAGCCTCTTCGAGCTCGCTCCATGCGTTGGCACTGTCAAAA
The DNA here is from genome assembly GCA_900315285.1 of uncultured Eubacteriales bacterium. Taxonomy (GTDB): domain Bacteria; phylum Bacillota; class Clostridia; order Oscillospirales; family Acutalibacteraceae; genus RUG420. Next base: position 58,572 of record OMYO01000004.1, read on the forward strand.
CGACGCTTGGAGAGCATGATAGTTCCCTCGGCGTCATTGGTCTTCATAATGACACAGTCGACCTCGTCGCCAACCTTGGCCTCCTGGGCCGGGTCGACGTTGGGGTCGTAGCTCCACTCGTCATATTTGATATAGCCGGTCTGTTTACGGCCGATATCGACCTGGATATCAGTAGGAGTGACACCTACGATAGTCCCTTTGACCCGCTGGTCGTTAGACATCTTGGAGAGACTCTCTTCGAGCATTGCTTCGAAGTTCTCCTCCTCGTTGTTAACAACCTCTTTGTTTTCTACTTCGGACATAGCCTCAAGTACCTCCTTTATAATGGCAGAAGGCGTTGAAGCCCCTGCAGTAACACCTATCCTCTTAGCCCCAAACAGGAATTCGGGCCGGAGTTCCGAAGCGGACTCCACAAGACAAGTTTCACAGTTTTTCCTACATACGTCGTACAATTTGATAGTATTCGAACTGTGTTTGCCACCGATTACTATCATCCTGTCGCAGCGCTTGGAAAGTACTTCAGCTTCATACTGCCGTTCCTCGGTAGCTTTACATATTGTATCAAAAATCGTGGGGTTTGTACATAATGAATTTACAATTTTCATGCAGGTTTCCCACTCATTTATGCGAAATGTTGTCTGGGACAGCAAAACAGCATGGCGTTTTTGGAAGATTTCACGGTTTTCTTCCAGAACGTCACGGAGCTCCTCGGCAGAGGATACCAGGAAATAGGGACATTTCGCGTAGCTGAGCGATGCAGTGGCCTCCGCATGCCCCGGAGTTCCGGTATAAATAAGGACATCCTTATCCGCATCCAGCTTTGAAATAAGCCGGTGGGTCTTAGAGACAAAGGGGCATGTCACATCCAGGCAGGGAATGCCGCGGCTCTCGAAGTACTCATAGGTGGCCCTTGGCTCGCCGTGAGTGCGGAGAATGACCTCGGCGTCGTCCGGGATCTCCTCTTTATTTGGTACAAAGTGCAGCCCCTCTTTTTCGAGGTCGCTGTTGACCCTGGGGTTGTGAACGATCTCACTCATGGCGTAGACGCGAGGATTTTTCCCGATCTCCTTTTGAATGGAGTTCACAGCACTGGTTACGCCAAAGCAGAATCCGGCATGATCTGCGACAATGATTTCCGGCTGACTCATATCGTATCCATCTCCCAGAGTTCCTGCACCTTCTCCTCAATCATTTTGGAGGCGGCACGGAGTTCCTTAGACTTCCGAGAGCCCTTCGTAAACCCGAGATCCTCATAGGGAATAAGCTCGCCATAACGGATGATGAGCTTCGGACGGAATTTTTTTCCCTGTTCCAGATGGAGGGAAACGGGAAGAACGTCTGCCTCTGCCTCCCGAGCGAGAAGTGCAGCGCCTGGCTTAAAGTCAACGGGTTTGCTGTGATCCTGATTCCGGGTTCCCTGAGGGAACAGTGTCAGAACTTTTCCCTCTTTTATGACGCGAGCGGCAAAATCCAAAGACTCTTTGTCCGACGTGTTCCGATAGACTGGAAAAGCATGGTAAAAATCAAAGACCGCACGGACGGGTGGAGAGTGGAAAAACTCCTCCTTTGACATGAAATACATGCAGCGCTTGCCCTTCATACCATAATATATGTCGATGGGGTCCATATAGGACTGGTGGTTCACAGCGAGAATGAAACCGCCTTCCTTTGGAACATTCCAAGAGCCATGGCTCTCCACATTCCGATAAACCAGGTGCATCAGTATAGTGGCAGGGATATAACTCAGCGCGTAACGCAGTTTGATATCCTTAATTTCCTGATCCCAGTTATATTTGATGGGACCAGGATTGAAAAACGGAAGATTGCTCTCCTCCATGGCAACTCTCTCTTGAACACTCATAAAATACCTTCATCCTTATCCCAGAGTTCTGCCACGCGGTCCTCAATAAGTTTGGCAGCTACACGCAGTTCTCTGGATTTTCTGGTTCCTGCGGAAAACCCAAGGCCGCTATAAGGAATGGGTTTCCCATAGCGGATGATAAGGCTGTATTTCTTATCATCCGATTTCTTCTTATAACGGCGAATGGAGACAGGGACAACTGGAGCCTGACACTCCCTCGCCACAAGAGCCGCACCAGGTTTGAAACCGGACGGACGACTTCCCTCCAGGTCACGTGTGCCCTGAGGGAAAATACAGAGACCATGACCATTTTCGATGATCTTCTGACAATACTTAATTGAGTCCCGGTCTGCCGTGCCGCGGCTCACCGGGAAGCCGCCAAAGATATTCAGCGCCCACCGGGTATAAAACGTGTGGTAGAACTCCTCTTTGGCCATAAAATACATTTGCCGTCTGAGACCGAAGCCATAGGTCACAGCAATGGGGTCAAAACCATTGGTATGGTTGGCACAGAGAATAAAGCCGCCCTGATCCGGAATATTTTCCGAATCAAAAAACTTCATATCCGCAAAACGTAGATTCAGAAGCTGCTTGGCGATTGGCTTTAAGAATGAATAGAAAATGGGGTGCGCCTTGACCGGTCTGTCCCAGTTGAACTGGAACGGCTTATCGTTGTAAAAAGGAAGCTTCTTTTTCTTTTCCGCCATTATCTTTTCTCCTCTACCAGCTGAAGAAGCCGGTCAACGACTTCTTGGAATGACATGTGGGTGCTGTCGAGCAGAACTGCATCGCCCGCCTGTCTGAGTGGAGCAATTTCGCGGTGGGTGTCCTGATAATCCCTCTGATTGACCTCTGCGAGGATGGCGTCATAGTCCGCTTCCATACCCCGTTCCCGGTTCTGTTCATATCGTCTTCTGGCACGCTCCTCCGGAGAGGCGGTCAGGAAGATCTTTAGGTCAGCATCCGGGAGAACAACCGTTCCAATGTCCCGGCCGTCCATGAGACAGTCACAGGATGCGGCGATGTTCTTCTGCAGGCCAAACAGGAATTCCCGGACTGCGGGAATGGCCGAGACCTTGGACGCACCGGCAGAGACCTGCTCGGTCCGGATGGAGTCCGAGACATCCTGTCCATTCAGCAGAACTTTCTGGGTGCCGTCCTCAAATGCCAGCCGGATATCCGTACCGTCTAACGATGCAATAACGGCATCCGAATTTTCCAGGTCAACGCCCTGGTTCAAAGCATTCAGCGCAACCGTCCGGTACAGCGCTCCGGTGTCAACATAGACAAATCCGAGCCGCCGGGCAGCCTCCTTGGCGATGCTGCTCTTCCCGGCGCCCGCCGGTCCGTCGATGGCAATATGAAACATATTGTTTCCTCCGATATCAATCTGTATTCAGTGCCGCGTAGGCGGCGTTCTCACCGGCCAACGTACCGGTGGAAAAGGCAATTTGCAGGTTATAGCCCCCGGTGTAACCATCCACATCAATGATTTCGCCGGCAAAAAAGAGGCCGGGAACAAGCCGGGATTCCATGGTATGGGGATCAATTTCCCGGGTGCTCACACCGCCGGAGGTGATGATGGCCTCCGTGACTGGCCGAAACCCATTGAGCATAAGCCCAAACTGCTTGAAACAGCGAACAAGATGCTCTCTCTCCTCCCTGGTGACCTGATTTAATGGCTTGTCAGGGGCAATATTGCTACGCTCCACCATGACAGGAATCATTTTCTTTGGAAGAAGTTTTCCGAGGGAGTCTCGAAACAGTCGGTTCGGGTCGGCAGAAAAGTCCCGCTGGATGCGGCGATCCAGTTTCTGTTCATCCAGGGCAGGCTTCAAGTCAATAGTAAGTTGGAGCGGATGGGAAAGCGAACGGATGTGGGAACTGGCACTTCGGATGACTGGGCCGGAAACCCCAAAATAGGTAAACTCCATTTCCCCAAAGTCCTCGTAGATTTTGGTGCCGTTCTTCGGGTCTATGACCTGGATTCCCACATTTCGGAGCGCAAGCCCTTGAAGGGCATGGCAACAGGGGTCCGCAGAGGTCATTGGAACCAGTGAGGGTGAGAGCGGTGTAACGGTATGCCCCAGTACTTCCGCCATGCGATATCCGTCCCCCGTAGATCCGGTTTTCGGATAGGACATGCCGCCTGTGGCAAGGATAACAGCAGCGCCTGTGAATTGGCCGCAGTGTTCCCCCTCTACACCAACAGCTTTTCCGTCTTCTGTAAGGATTCGCACAATACGATCCTGAACGCGGCGCACCCGATGGCGACGCAGGTCTCGGTCCATGGCATCCACTATGTCAGTTGCCTTATCTGAGACCGGGAAAACGCGATTACCGCGCTCCGTCCTCAGCGGTACACCGAGCTCCTCCTCAAAGAGAGCCATGGTGTCAAGAGGACCAAACCTTGAGAGGGCACTGTAGAGAAAACGGCCGTTTACCGGCACGTGGCGCACAAATTCATTGATGTCCGGACGGTAATTGGTCAGGTTGCAACGCCCTTTTCCCGTAATCCGGACTTTCCGGCCAATCCTCTCATTTCGTTCAAAGAGGGTGACCTCTGCGCCGAGTTCCGCTGCAGCACAGGCCGCTCGGACACCGGCAGCTCCCCCGCCAATGACGAGGACCTTATTTCCCATGGGGCCCGCCCTTCTCACCGGAGTCGCCCCCGGTCTGTTCTAAGTTCTCATAGACATTATACTTTTGCCATACCTTCTCCAGCTCACTGAAATTCTCCATGGCGTCGTCCCGACGTCCGCCGGATGCAGAGAGGATGAGGGCATTGATGAGGCTCAGAGGAGCAACAAGCGAGTCGATATAGGAAGCCATTGTGCTGCGGGCAATAAGAAGATGGTCGGCGATGGACGCAATGGGTGCATGGCTATTATCCGTAATAGCCACCAATTTTGCCCCTTTCTCGTGGGCATACAGCGCCATTTTATAAACAGAAGTAGAGTATCGCGGGAACGTGGCGACAATACAGACATCATCCGGTCCGACACGGAAGAGTTCCTCAAACATTTCACTGGAACTGTTTGTGGTGATGAGACGGACCTCGGAGTAGACCTGGCGGAAATAGAAATACATGAAGCTTGCCAGAGAGGCGGCACTGCGTACACCAATGATATAGATATGGTTTGCCTCGTTGATGGCACGGGCTGCACCGTCAAAGTCCTCCTGGGAAATATTGGCGAGGGTCTCCTTGATCATGTCCATGTCTCGGCGCATGGTCGTCTCAAGAAGATTGGCCCCCTGAAGACGTGGCTCTGCCACCTTCATTCGCTGCGTTGAAGTAAGTTTCCCTTTTACCGTTTCCTGGAGTGCCTCCTGAAATTCCGGATACCCCTCATACCCCATGTGGGTGGCAAAGCGGACAACTGTAGAGACGCTGATTCCGGTCTCCTCGCCAAGGCGAGCAGCGGTCAGGAATGCCGCCTTTTCGTAATTTTGGAGGATATAGTCGGCAATACGCTTATGGCTCTTGGAGAGCGTCGGGTAAAGCGATTCGATTTTAGAGAGGACCGATCCATTCATGGCGAAGTTACGTTCTCCTTATCTTAGTTCCGGGTCGGAAAGCCCCGGTTGAAATAGCCCTGAAGATGACTTTTTCCCTTTCGGGGCTCGAAAAATGTGAGGATGAGCTTTTTTCCAAAAAGATAGACCAGCGGTCCGACAAGAATGCCGAAGGGCTGGAACCCGGTAATGAGATACCCCACCGCACAGGACAAGAGCATTTCAAACGGGGTTGCGCCAAAGAGATTCGGGCGTTTGAGAAATGGCGACATGATTTGGTGCAGGATCATAATAATGGAATACAAAACCATGAGCCAGAGCCCTTCTCTGGTATTTTGCGTAACCGTCAGGGCACAGAAAGCCCAGATGGTCATACAGAGCGTGGTTCCAATGGTGGGAACAAATTCCGCAATGGCGATTCCCAGTGCGATCCACACCCAGTGACGGACACCAATAAGCGGCAGTCCAATGAGCAGAACAATGAGATTGACGAGCGGATAGGCAAAAGTTTCCAGCTTCATGGGTTCCTCCTCGGTTCAAAGCGGAAAATTTTCCGAATGTGCTTCTGCATGTTCTTGCGGTATAGGAGGACGAGTTTTCCAAGCATCCAATCATAGAGGAAAAATGCCACATTGCCTATGGCAAGAAGGATCCAAGCGGTATACTTGCCAAAACGGCCCATGCCCTCAATGGGAATCAGAAGAATATAAATAATGACGAGATAGGCAAGAATGGTTGTGACACTAAATGTAACAAACTTGGCCAGAAAACGCAGAACCGGATGAAGGCGCCGGTCATAGATATCCTTCAGGATGGGATAGTAGCCGATAAGGAACACGTACATGACCACAGCCTCTTTATCAGCCACAATGAAGATGCTGAGAAGAGAGACCGCCGCATAGATAAAGACCGACCATTTCAGGTCCGCCTCCTGTGTGGTGACAATGAGCAGAATGCTGGCAAGCTCCGGAATGACATAGGTCATATTCGGGATGATACCCGCCAAAAACATGATAAACACAGACAGTGCTGTGATGATTCCGCCCAGTGCTGTGAGTGACGTATTCTTCAAATAAATGCCCCCTCCGCAGAGTAAGAAACAACATTTAATTTTACTACAATCGTATACCTGTTTCAATAACATAAGCCCCTCGTAAATTTGGGGGAATCTGGTATAATAGCATAGAAATAGAAATGTTTATGGAGGTTCCACAAATGGATGAAAACAAGAAGAAATTCTCCTCCTCCGCCGAAGGCTACGACAAAGAAGAGGTCGACACCTATTTTCGCGGAGTACAGGAGCAGTTTCAGAAAATATCCGAGGAGAACAAGAAGCTCTATACCGACTGTGTCTCCTTTGCCAAACGGCTGAAAAAAATCCAGGATTCCGGTATCCTCAGTGAGGATGTCCCGGAACTGAAGCGGCAGAACGAGCAGTACCGCCAGGAAATCGCGGAGCTCAAGAATCAGATCTATGACCTCTCGGCAAAGGTTCCAGCAGAAGAGCCGCAGCCGGAGACAGAAAAAGCAGAATCGCCCATAGAGAGTAAGAAGCTGGATTCTCTTGACTTTCAGGATGTGCCGGCAGCCAAACCAGCTCCACGCAAGAAACCGAAGAAGAGCCATAGCGTTCTCCGCGGCTTTATCATTTTCTTCCTGGTCATCTTCCTCCTCGTTGGAATCATCAGCATTGTGTCCAGCGCCATTGGCCACAGCAAGAACCCGAACAGCTCGTTCTTTGGTGTCCGCGCTTACACTATTACAAACAATAATATGGAGTCCATTGCCAGCAACAACGATGTCGTTTTCGTAACACGCAAGGACTTTAACGAAATGAAGACCGGATATGTTATCCTCGCCACACCGCATGACCGCTCCCTCGCCAAGGTGGAGGCCGTAAAGAAGGATAAGGGAGAAACAGTGCTCCGTGTCTCAGGAGACGATAATAAGACATATTCTGTCAAACAGGACGAATATCTCGGCTACGCCAAATACCGCGTAGAGGGCTTCGGCTCCTTTGTAAATTGGGTAGCAAGAAATATCATCACCTACTACCTCATTCTGGCAATCATCATTGCTGTGTTCATTCTTCTTCTGGCCATCATTCCCGGCAAGAAGAAAGAAAAAGCGCCTAACAAGAAGAAAAAGGCCGCCCACAGCGCCTGAATTACCATAAACTGAAAATATGATTTTTAGGGTCTCGCTTTTGGCGGGACCCTAAATTTGTTCTAAGTGAGCATACGTTCACGACTTTTGATTGTTTTTTTCTTGTCGAACAGGTATACTGAAATTAATCACAAAATCTTAATGTCCATATATAGGAGGTTTGTAAATTATGGCCAACAAGACTGTCTTCATGACCGGTGCCTCCGGTCACATGGGCTGGGCAAGCTTTAATGAAATCTATGACAAGCGCCCTGACCTGAACATCACGGTCCTTCTCCGCGACAGCGAGAAAAACCGCAACAAATTCGCCAAGTGCCTCGGAGACCCCCGCGTCAAGATCGTCTGGGGTGACCTGAATGACTATGATAGCATCCTCCGCGGTGTCACAGGAGCAGACTATGTTCTCCATATTGGTGGTATGGTCTCCCCTGCTGCTGACTACTACCCGAAACGCACTCTGAAAACCAATGTCGCCGCTGCTGAGAACATTGTCAAAGCAGTCAAAGCACAGCCGAATGCAGATGACATGATTGTTGTCTACATTGGCACTGTCGCTGAGACCGGCAACCGTCCAGAGCCCATCCACTGGGGTCGTACTGGTGACCCCATCAAAATCTCCATCTATGACCACTATGCCGTCAGTAAAGTACGCGCAGAGCGTGTCTTTGCCGAGTCTGGCCTGAAAAAGTGGGTCTCCCTGCGCCAGTCCGGTATCCTCTACCCTGCCATTCTGAAGAATATGGACCCCATCATGTTCCATGTTCCCATGAATGAGGCCCTCGAGTGGGCAACGGTTGAGGACTCCGCCACCCTCATGGCAAACATCTGCACCGACGACCTTCCGGACGACTTCTTCCGCCGTTTCTACAACATCGGTTCCGGCGAGGAATATCGCATCTCCCTCTATCAGTTCGAGGACCTCCTTCTGAGCGCCATCGGCATGGGCCACGACGCAAGCAAAATCGTCTTCAAGCCCAACTGGTTTATTGACCGTAACTTCCATGGTCAGTGGTATGCCGACTCCGACGTATTAGATGATTATCTCCATTTCCGCCACAATGTACCAATCAAACAGTACTTTAAGAATATGGCAAAAGAAGTCGAGTGGTTCTACAAACTGTCTTTTGCCGTGCGCATTCCTGGAATCTCCCAGCTCGCCCGTGCCGGTCTCGGTATGCTCGCCCTGGATAAGCGTTTCGGTACCCGCACCTGGATCCGCACCAACAACAAAGAGCGCATGAGCGCCTACTTTGGTGACACCGAGTCCTATGGCATGGAGCACTGGAAGAAGATCCCCTCCAACTGGAAAGACTATCCGCTCAAGGTGCCGTCAAAGACTGTCACCTATCTTGATCACGGCTACGACGAGACGAAGCCCTTCGACGAGCTCACGGTTGACGACCTTGAGAAGGCAGCTCAGTTCCGCGGCGGTCATCTTGTCTCCACGGAAATCAAGGATATGTACACCCCCGTTACTTGGAAGGACGCTAAGGGCAATGAGTTCGACATGACCCCGAACCTTGTTCTCCGCGGCGGCCATTGGTCCCCGTTTGAGGAACCGTTCCCCTGGACCTACGATGAGGTTGCGGCCAACAACCCGTTCTTCGCCCAAGTTTGGTATGCAGACCACGGCAAGAATGAGCACAATATCTACACGGAAGATATCTACCGTGACTATGACGAATACAAGAAGAAATAACCTCCATTACTGAAAAGCAGCATGTCGGTAAGCCCGTTGTGGTTTCCGGCATGCTCTTTTCATTGTTCACAGATAGATAAAAAGACATGCGATCCACCAGTCGGTGATTCGCATGCCTTTTCGTTTATTGGTAATTATTAGCGCATGAAGGAGTAGCCCATAAGATACTCATCTACTGCCATAGCGCACTCTCTGCCCTCCGTAATGGCCCATACAACCAGAGACTGGCCGCGGTGCATGTCACCTGCCGTAAAGACCTTGTCTTTGCTGGTCTTATACTTGCCGGCGTCTGTGGCAACAACGTTTCGTGGGGTAAGGTCAACACCGAAAGCCTCTGCTGTATAGGACTGGCAGCCGACAAAGCCAGCGGCAATCAGAAGAAGATTGCAGCCGATCGTCTTCTCGCTGCCCTCTACCGGAGTTGGTATTGGTCTGCCGCCCTTGGGATTCTTCTTGAATTCCAGCTTAACTGTAGTGATGGACTTCAGATTTCCGCGTGCGTCCGTATTGAGCTCCTTGATGGTAGTCTGGTAGACCCGGGGGTCTTTGCCAAATACGGCTATGGACTCCTGCTGACCATAGTCCGTCTTCAGGACATTGGGCCACTCCGGCCACGGGTTGTTCGGGAGGCGGGTCTCCGGGGGCTTCGGCATCATTTCCAGCTGGGTAACGGAACGGCAGCCCTCACGGATACAGGTTCCAACACAGTCATTGCCGGTGTCGCCGCCGCCTACGATGACGACCCGTTTATTGTGAGCCGTGATCTTCTTTCGGTCTGCAAGGAATGCAGGCATGTCATATTTATTGCGGATAAGGGCTTTCGTTGTGTCCGTCAGGAAGTCCACAGCATAGTAGACATTCTTGACCTTCTCCTCGCCCACTCCAAGTCCACGCGGCTGTTTTGCACCGCAGGCAAGGATGACGGCATCATACTCTGAAAGGATATCCTCAGCAGGAATATCCGCGCCGACATTGCAGTTGCAGCGGAACTCAATGCCCTCTTTCTTCATAATAGAGAGACGGCGGTCGATGACAGACTTTTCCAGCTTCATGTTGGGGATTCCATACATGAGCAGTCCGCCCGGATGATCCTCGCGCTCGAAGACGGTCACATAATGACCTCTCTGATTCAGGCAGTCCGCAGCAGCAAGGCCAGAGGGGCCAGAACCGATGACGGCGACCCGTTTTCCGGAGCGGACCTTCGGAATGCGGGGCTCTACATAGCCATTCTTGAAAGCGGTCTCAATGATGGCGAGCTCGTTCTCATGAACGGTGACCGGGTCATCATTCATGCCACAAGTGCAGGCTTTCTCGCAGAGCGCCGGGCAGACACGTCCGGTAAACTCTGGGAAGTTATTGGTCTTGAGAAGACGCTTTGCCGCATAGTCCCACTCGTCGTGGTAGACCTCGTCATTCCACTCGGGAATGAGGTTGTGAAGCGGGCAGCCTGTGACTGCCGGACCCTTGCCAAAGGCAACGGCGGACTGGCAGAAAGGGACACCGCAGTTCATGCAGCGGGCGCCCTGTTTTCTCCTCTCCTCCACGGAGATGGGGGTGTGAAACTCATTAAAATTCTTGATCCGATTCTCCGGGGTGATGGCCGGATTATCTTCTCTCTCGTAATCTAAAAATCCTGTAGTCTTTCCCATGTCTGCTCCCTCCTCATTCGCTGGTCAGGCTGACGAAGGCCTCAAGTTCTGCCTCATCGCGGGTCATGCCTTTGCTCTCGAACTCTGCGATCTTTCCGAGCATGTTGGCAAACTCATGCGGAATGATTTTCTTGAAGGATGGGACATAGTCCTCGAAGTTGTCGAGGATCTCCTGACCAAGTTCCGAGCCGGTGGCCTCGACGTGCTCCTGAATGAGGTTCTTCAGGCGAAGTTTGTCGTTTTTCTGGGAAACCGTGCTCACGTCGACAAGCTCCTTGTTAAGACGACGATAGAGGTCGTGATTGATGTCCAGAACGTAGGCAATTCCGCCACTCATACCGGCAGCGAAGTTTTTGCCGGTACGTCCAAGGATGACAGCGACACCGCCGGTCATGTACTCACAGCCGTGGTCACCGACGCCCTCAACAACGGCCTCGACGCCAGAGTTACGGACACAGAAGCGCTCGCCGGCAATACCGTTGATGAATGCCTTACCGGATGTGGCGCCATAGAGAGCCACGTTTCCGATGATGATGTTGTCCTGGGCCTTATATCCACGCTCTTTTGGAGGATGGACAATCAGCTTGCCGCCGGAAAGTCCCTTGCCGAAATAGTCGTTGCTGTCGCCTTCCAGTTCAATCGTCATGCCATGGGGAAGGAATGCGCCGAAGGACTGTCCTCCGCCGCCCTTCGCATGGATGAGGTAGGTGTCATCCGGAAGAGAGGTGCCATATTTCTTTGTGATTTCCGAACCCATGATGGTTCCGAAAGTACGGTCTGTACTGGAGACCTCAACATTGATATCCATCTTGGTATGGCTGTCATCGGCCTTTTTCATAGCGGGAAGAAGGACACGCTCATCCAAAGTCTTCTCAAGTTTGAAGTCATAGACATCCTCGGGCTCAAAATGAACGGCGTTGCTGCCATCTGCATTCTGATTTCCAAGAATCTTCTTCAGGCTGACCATTTCCGCCCGTTTGGTGATGGCGTGGTCACGCGGCTTCAGCAGGTCGGTACGGCCGACGAGCTCCGCGACAGAGCGGACGCCAAGTTTCGCCATGATTTCCCGGAGTTCCTGAGCGATGAACTGCATGTAGTTCATGACATATTCGGGTTTTCCAACGAACCGCTTGCAGAGTTCCGGATTCTGGGTGGCAATGCCGACAGGACAAGTGTTCAGGTTGCAGACACGCATCATGACACAGCCCATGGAGACCAGAGGTCCGGTGGCAAAGCCGAACTCCTCTGCGCCAAGCATGCAGGCAATGGCAACGTCACGGCCAGTCATGAGTTTACCGTCCGTCTCCAGAGCAACTCTTGTACGGAGGTCGTTCTGGATAAGGGTCTGATGGGCCTCGGAAAGGCCGAGTTCCCAGGGAAGACCGGCATTGTGGATAGAACTCATGGGAGCTGCGCCGGTTCCTCCGTCATATCCGGAGATGAGGACGACCTGTGCGCCACCCTTGGCAACTCCGGCGGCGATGGTGCCGACGCCGGCCTCAGAGACGAGCTTGACGGAAATACGGGCGTCACGGTTCGAGTTCTTCAGGTCGTAGATGAGCTGGGCAAGGTCCTCAATGGAGTAGATGTCGTGGTGCGGAGGCGGAGAAATCAGCGATACACCCGGAGTGGAGAAACGGGTCTTGGCAACCCACGGATAGACTTTCTTTCCGGGGAGATGACCGCCCTCGCCGGGCTTGGCGCCCTGGGCCATCTTGATCTGGATTTCCTTGGCACTGACGAGGTACTCAGAGGTTACGCCGAAACGGCCAGAGGCGACCTGCTTGATGGCACTGTTACGTTCGGTGCCATAACGGTCAGGGGCCTCACCGCCCTCACCGGTGTTGGACTTGCCGCCGAGGCGGTTCATGGCGATGGCCATACACTCATGAGCCTCTCTGGAGAGAGAGCCATAGGACATGGCACCGGTCTTAAAGCGCTTTACGATTTCAGAGACGGGCTCCACCTCGTCGATGGGAATTCCGCCATCCTCCGGGAAGTTGAAGGACAGAAGTCCGCGAAGGGTGTGCGGAATCTGCTCGTTGTTGACCATGGAGGAGTATTCTTTAAAACGCTCGTAGTCGCCGTCCATGGTGGCACGGCGGAGCGTAATGATGGTTTTCGGATCGTAGAGATGATCCTCTTTGTTGCTGCCGTTGCGGAGCTTATGGAGACCCATGCTTTCAAGCGTGGTGTCGACGCCGAGACCGAGCGGATCAAAGGCCTTGTCGTGGCGGTACTCAACGCCCTCATCGATTTCGTCGAGACCGATTCCCTCCACCTCACTGACGGTGTTGGTGAAGTACTCGTCTACGACGTCCTTGTTGATTCCGATGATCTCAAAAATCTGTGCGGACTCGTAGGACTGAAGTGTCGAAATACCCATCTTCGAGGCAATCTTTACAATGCCATGGAGGATGGCCTCATCATAGTCGTCAATGGCGGTATGCGGATCCTTGTCGAGGAGTCCTTCATCAATGCACTCCTCAATGCAGTCCTGTGCCAGATACGGGTTGACAGCACGGGCACCATAGCCAAGCAGAGTTGCAAACTGATGGACGGTACGGGGCTCTGCGGACTCCAGAATAATGGAGACAGCGGTACGGCACTTATTGCGGATGAGGTGCTGCTCAATGGCAGATACCGCAAGAAGAGACGGGATGGCGACATGGTTCTCATCCACGCCACGGTCGGACAGGATGATGATGTTGGCGCCGTTCTTATAAGCCTTGTCGCACTCGACAAAGAGATGGTCGACAGCCTTTTTCAGGGACGTTGTCTTGTAGAACAGAAGCGAAATGGTCTCAACTTTGAAACCGGGGCGATTCATGTTCTTTATCTTCAACAGGTCGACACTGGTGAGAATGGGGTTCTCAATTTCCAGCACGCTACAGTTTTCCGGTGCCTCCTGAAGGAGGTTGCCGTCTGAACCGACATAGACGTGGGTGTCCGTGACAATTTCCTCACGGATAGCATCAATGGGCGGGTTCGTTACCTGCGCAAACAGCTGCTTAAAATAGCTGAAGAGAAGCTGGTGTTTGTCGGAAAGGACGGCAAGCGGAATGTCGACGCCCATTGCAACAATGGGCTCACCGCCATTCTGAGCCATGGGAAGAATGGTCTGGAACACATCCTCATAGGAGTAGCCGAATGCCTTGTAGAGACGGTCTCGCTCCTCCTGGGTGTAGGTCTCCACCTTCTTGTTCGGAATTGGAAGATTTGAAAGTTTTTCCAGATGCATGTCAAGCCACTCACCGTAGGGAGCACGATTGGCATAGTATTCTTTCAGCTCATTATCGGCAATAAGGCGACCCTTCTTTGTGTCAATAAGAAGCATTTTGCCAGGCTGAAGACGGGATTTCTTGACAATGTGGGACTCGTCAATGTCGAGAACACCGACCTCGGAGGCGAGGATGAGCATGTCATCGTCGGTGATATAGTAACGGGAAGGACGGAGGCCGTTTCGGTCGAGTATTGCGCCAACCTGGTCGCCGTCGGTAAACAGGATGGATGCCGGACCGTCCCAAGGCTCCATCATAGTGGAATAATAATGATAGAGATCTTTTTTCTCGCGACTCATGGTATCGTCAGAGATCCAGGGTTCGGGAATACAGATCATCATGGCTAGAGGAAGCTCCATTCCATTCATGACTAGGAACTCAATGGAGTTGTCCAGCATGGCGGAGTCAGAGCCATATCCGTTGATGACTGGCAGAATCTTGTCGCTGTACTCGTTGAGGAAGTCGGTCTCCATGGTCTCCTCACGGGCGTTCATACGGTCGACGTTGCCACGGATGGTATTGATTTCACCGTTGTGGAGAATGAAGCGGTTCGGGTGGGCACGTCTCCAACTGGGATTGGTGTTTGTGGAGAAGCGGGAGTGAACCATGGCAATAGCCGACTTAAAGTTATCGGACTGCAGATCCTTATAGAATTTACGGAGCTGTCCCACAAGGAACATTCCTTTATAGACAATGGTACGACTGGATAGAGAGGCCACATAAGTGGACTCATTACTCTGTTCAAACTCACGGCGGACCACATAGAGCATGCGGTCAAAGTCGAGACCTTCTTTGACATCCTCCGGCTTCTCAATGAAGCACTGCTCAATATAGGGCATTTTGGAGAGGGCCTTCTCACCGAGGATATCCGGGCAAGTGGGGACCTTTCTCCAGCCGAGGAACTTCAAGCCCTCTTTTTCCGTGATGATTTCAAACATGCGCTTGACCTGAGCACGCTTGAGGTTGTCCTGCGGGAAAAAGAACATGCCGACGCCATAGCTGCGCGGGCCGCCCAGAGTGATGCCAATTTCCTTGGCGGCACTCTTCATAAAGTCATGTGGCATGGCCACAATGATACCGACACCGTCTCCGGTCTCGCCCTTGGCGTCCTTACCGGCGCGGTGTTCCAGTTTCTCGACGATTTTCAATGCGTCGTCGACGATCTTACGAGAGGCAACTCCCTTAATACTGACTACGGTTCCGATACCACATGCATCATGCTCAAACCGGGGATCGTACAAGGTGTTTTCCATGAAGACCAACACTCCCTCCAAAATTAACAAAAAGCAAAAGAGTCACAGGACCTGCCCAAATTGGGCAGACCCTGTGACCCCATTGCCACGCACTACATCATTGTATGTGAAGATTATTTTATCACATGCAGAGCCCCGTTTCAATTAAAAAATTCGCCAAATTTCCCCTTGCATGCACGTGGGCGCTGTGATATATTATTGGAGTACCGCGCCACAGGTATCACATATGCGGATGTGGCGGAATTGGCAGACGCGCTAGATTCAGGTTCTAGTGAACGCGAGTTCATGTGGGTTCAAGTCCCGTCATCCGCACCATGAAAATGGTCTGTTGTTCATAGCAGCAGATCATTTTTATTTTTATTAAAACACAAGCCGGCCCGCATAAAAACGGACCGGCTTTTCCTCTATCTTTCCGCCGTCACCAACAGATGACCGCTTACCATATCATAATAGAGTTTCGGCTTATTTTCATCAAAGCAATAGACTCTGACGATATCCGAGAGCTTCTCCCCTTCTGCGTAATAACGAGTTAGGAGGTTGGGATAAGAGGTGAATCGCCCGGGATAATATTGTCTCTCGCCACTTCGGAAAACTGCCGTATACAGGATATTCTCCTCGACGAGGTCCTGGAACATGTGGCTTCCGTAGGAGAGTTCGGGATCGTATCCCGCGCTCTGCTCCTCCACCTCGGCAATGCAGTCAAACTCACTGATGTCGGCAAAAGACGTCGGGACACCCAGCTCCGGAGACGATGTGCCGAGTCGGCCCGGGGCAAGCAGCATGAGATGCTTCCCCTTTCCACGGAATGCCCAGTTCACCGCACCTACTGCGTTGCGCACAGAATACTTCTCTGCGTATGGCATATTATAGTATGCCACTGGGTCCACGATAACAATACAGTCAAGGTCAATTTCCCGGGAGACACCCATAGAGGCACCACGGCTCTCGAGGAACACGTTGTCTTCCTCGACGCCGGGAACGACAACGCTCTCCCCTTCCTGCTCGGTCTGGAGAGGGCGGCACTGCAGCAGATCAATTACATATTCTCCGCTGTCCGTAAGGTTGATGGTGAATTCCGTGTCCACCGGATACTCGTACTTCTCCTGGATGAGGGCGAGCATGTCTCGCAGGTCGTCCATGAGCTGTTTGTTTTCTACAATGCCATCGCAGGAGACATAGCGGATTTTTCTTCGCTGTCCGCGATTCAGGAATTGGGACTCCGCATCGAAGTCATGGGACAGAAGAAGCCGCAGCTGTCCTTCCGGAAGGTTCTTTTCCGCCCATGGAACATTGAGGGAATCCACATGACCGGTTTTCGTATTGACGGCGTCAATGGCCTGCTGGGAGTACTGATGTCGCTCTGCGCTAGTGGTGCCCCGTGTCTTTTCCGGGTGGCTGCACTCCACGATTCTCGGGTAAGATCCCCTCTCCCGGTCCACAGCTGCCGTTCCAAGGCCCATAACAAGGCGCAGCATGCCTCCCTCTGTCGCGTTTCCGGAGGCATCAAAATGATAGGGACTCATGGAGTATCCGACACCGGCAGCCGATGGCAGAAAATACTCCTCATAACGGGAACCAGAGACACGCTGGACAAGGAGTGACATCTGCTCATCTCGGCGGTCCAGCCCGCGGCGTTTGCGGTATTCCAGAGCAGCTCTGCTCATGGTGCTCTGATAGACAGTACGGATGGCATCCTCAAATTCCCGGAGGCGTTCCTCCATGGTACCGCTGTTAGAGCAGAAGACCGACTCATATTTTCCGGCAAAGGCGTTGCCGAATCCATCTTCGAGAATGGAACTGGAACGCACTATGCAAGGATCCTGTCCATAATATTCCAGGACCCGGCTGAACTGTTCCTCCAGGTTGTGGGAGAATTTACCGGCTGCAAGGGCATCCGACATTTCCCCGGCCGCGGAAAAATATCCCTCCGCAGAGCGCTGCTTTAGGCGAAGACCCCACAGACCGTTGTCAACGAGATAGGAATAGAAGACATCGGAGCCAATATAGAACGAGTCATGTGGTTCCAAACGCGCCGCCAGATCCGGCCGGTTCCGCTCAATGATTTTCCGAGCCGTCAGCATACCACAGGCCTTTCCGCCGATGAGGCCGGTCCCGATCATCCGGGAGCGGACATCAAAGTAGTCCTGCGGGAGAAAGTTCTCATGGATGAGTTTCCGCATGCGGAGATCTCGGGTCAGCATGATGCGGCACATCTTGTCACAGGCGTCGCTGACATCGGCTCCGTTTTCATAGAGAAGCTGGGTGCTCTGGAAGAAGCGGTCCCAGCTGTCAGTGTTGAGGTCGGCCGAGGCGCGGAGCTGTTCATTCATTGCCCGGTAGAAACGACTGCTCTGAACACCTCCCATGATGGGTCGGAATGTCTGGTCCTCCGGATCATACCGGTGCGGAAGGAACATGGTGGCGGATTCCCGGTTCCAGACTTTGAGAGGCCGCACATAGATTTCCGATTCACCGGAGAAGACATCCAGAAACAGCTGGGTGGTGTCCCGGATTCGAGCAATAGCCTCAGAGGAATGTTTCCCGCGGATAATGGGGAACCACGCCACGGTATCCAGTTGGAAGAGATAGGGGCAGGTCAGACGGAAAAAGTTCCCCATCATAAGGTCTGTGGCCCATGCCGTCTGCAGTTCCGAGAGGCAGTCAAAGATAAAAAATGCGCCTTTCCCCTCTTTGGTGATGAGGTCGTGAATGGTCACAGTAAACTGCTCGAAGCGATTGTTGAGTGGAATGCAGACAGTCTTCACTTCGGGATAATCGGGTATAAGCGGAGGGTGATCCGCAAATCGCACATAAGTGATATTCCTATGGTCTCGAATAGCCTGTTCGGTAAATTTCACCGCAAAGGTACGGAAGGAATCAAGATCCGAGACCCGTAGGACCACATTGTCCCCCAGCCGGATATTGTCCAGCGCCCCATCCATCTCCGGAATTCCGGAGGCAACACGGTCAAATGCTGCCATATTTCATTTCCCCTTTTCTCCCCTACACTTGAACAAGCATTCCAAGGGTCCCCGCCACAATGAGGAGCAGGCCCGCGCCCGACTTCTTTGTGAGCTTTTCATGGAACACAATATAGGAGAATAAAATAGTTACAAGAATACTGAGTTTATCAATGGGAACGACGACACTGGCCTGTCCGTCCTTTAGGGCACGGTAATAGCAGAGCCAGGAGCCCCCTGTCGTGAGTCCACTTAGAAGTATGAACCAGAGTTCCCTTCTTGGAATTTCCTTGATTTTTCCGGTCTTACCAGTAACGAGCACCATGACCCATGCCATGACCAGCACGACGGCAGTACGGATGGCGGTGCCCAAATTGGACTCTACCCCGTCAATTCCGATTTTCCCGAGTATAGAGGTCAATGCTGCAAAGACAGCGGAAAGCAGCGCATAGAAGAGCCAACCTTTGCTGTGTTTTGACTTCTGCGTATTCGCTGCGGCGTCGCCACTTGCGGGAACCGTTTCCGAAGCTGGCTTTTTCTCAATCATAAGATAGGTTCCCACGGCAATGGCGGCCATACATAGACCTTTGAGCCAGGTAATCTGCTCTCCTAGGAAAATAAACGCCAATAGCATGGCAAGGACAGTGCTGCTCTTGTCTATGGGAACAACCTTGTTGATATTGCCAAGCTGCAGGGCTCGGAAGTAGCAGAGCCAGGAAGCCCCCGTTGCAAGCCCCGAGAGCACTAGAAAAAGCCAAGCCCTGCCGTCAATCTGTGGAATGGTGGTCTGTGACCCGACAATAAAAACGATAACCCAGGACAGAATCAGAACCACAACAGTCCGAATGGCCGTGGCCACGGTGGAGTCAGAATGTTGAATGCCGATTTTTGCCAGGATGGATGTAACTCCGGCAAAGAGGGCAGAGAGAAAGGCAAGTAGTATCCACATTGAAGTATCACCACTTGCCATTATAACAGAGTATTCGGATTTACAGGACGCTAACTACCGCTTATGCCTTGGAGTCCTCCTGGAACTTGATGATTCCCGCGTCGGTCAGCGGATGGTGGATCATTTGGCGGATGACCTTCATGGGAACCGTGGCAATATCGGCACCGGCAATAGCACAGTCTGTGACATGGACAGGGTTGCGAATGGAAGCGGCAATAATTTCCGTCTCAATGTCCCCTGCCGTCTTAAAGATAGCCGAAATCTGACGGACAAGCTCAATACCAGGCGTTCCAATGTCATCTAGTCTACCGAGGAACGGGGAGACATAGTCCGCACCGGCACGTGCTGCGAGAAGCGCCTGGTTTGCAGAGAAGATAAGAGTGCAGTTTGTCTTGACGCCCTCTTTGGAGAGAACCTTAATGGCTTTGAGGCCTTCCGCAGTCATGGGAATTTTCACGACAATGTTGGGGTGGATGGCGGCAATTTCTCTTGCCTCCTGAATAATGCCCTCAGCGTCCAGGGTCGTGGCTTTCACCTCACCGGAAATGGGACCGTCTACAATGGCGGCAATTTCCCGGATGACCTCTCCAAAGTCTCTCCCCTCTTTGGCAATGAGGGAGGGGTTGGTGGTCACACCGCAGATAATGCCCATATCATTGGCCTCACGGATGTCGTCGACATTCGCGGTATCTAGAAAAAATTTCATTAATAATATCCTCCTGTTGTTTCCGGAACGGTCTGCTGTTCGGGAACAGTTTGCAGTTCCGGTACGGTTTCCTGACTTGCTGCCGTCTGACTGTAATCATAGTTATAACTGTAACTGTACGCCGGCGCCAGGGTCTGGCTGGGCTTCGGGTCATCCTTCAGCGGGTTCTTCGTGACTAGGACGACAATGCAGAGAATAAACCCGGCAAGGCAGACAATAAGTACGGTCCAGAGTACGGCTAGCCGTCTCTTCTCCTGAGGGGTAAACGGCTGCCGCCTCCCCTTTTTTCCGCCGGGAGATGATGTCTTCTGCTCATTTTCAGAGCCGTAGAGCATTTCCTCCAGGGTTCGTTTCGCCAATTTGATTCCTCCTGTCAGGCACGAATGGTCACAGTGCTGAAGCTTCCGACATCCTCATACTGCGGAGAGATGACGGTCTGACCCGTGCGGTCAATGAAGCCCCACTTGTATTCTTTCGTCTCAATGGCAGCCAGTCCGCTGTCGGAGAAGTTGTCCACGCGGTAGAACTGCTCCTCAATGGAGAATACGCCGTCCCGGCCAATATAACCGCTGAGACCGCTGCCGCTCGTTGCCGGGCAAAGGCCATTCTTTGCGAAGCTGCCGAGATAATAAGAGCTGGAACCATGGCCTCCGCGCAGGAAACCAAAAATCTTTGTGGAGACAGGAATGCCGGTCTTATCAATATACTTGCAGACACCGCTCGATGTCTGTACTGCAGCCAGGCCATTGCGGAACGGATACGCCTGTTTGAACTGGGCCTGAATGACCTCTTTTCCCGAACTGTCAATGTAGCTGTAGAAAGAGCTGGAACCAGCCTTGATGGGCGCCAGTCCATTGGAGCCAAAGTCTCCGGCGTCAGAGTATTTGCAGGGAAGAACCATTTTGCCATGGGTATTGATGTAACCCCAGAGACCATTCTGCGAGACCGCAGCCAGTCCGTTGTCTGCAAACTGGCGAACGGAATCATAGTCCGCCGGGATAACATATTTGCCGGAAGCGTTGATAAAGCCGTATTTCCCCTCGCCATTTCGGGCTGGGGCAAGGCCGGAAGCGGTAAAGTCCCCGATGGGAGAGTTGCCGTAGGCATCCGACTCAAATGTGGGGGAAATGGCGTAGGAGCCGTCTGTGTGGATGTACCCCCACTTCCCCTCGCTGTTCTTGACCGCAGCCAGGCCGTTGGGCCCAAAGGGCTGTGCCTTATCAAAAGTAAACTGAATAATTGTCTTGCCAGACTTGTCAATGTAACCCCATTTGCCATTCAGTTCGGCGGGGGCCAGTGTTACGGTCTTTGTCGGCACCTTGGCGGGGCCTGTGCTCACCGGCTCCTTATCCTTGTGCCCACTGGCAGCGGCAATGATAATGATCAGAACAACGATAAAGAGGACACAGATCGTGTAAAAGCGGCGGCGCTTGCGGATATTCTCCGGGCTCTGCGATAATCTGCGTCCTCTTCTGTTTGGTTTTCGGCGTGTATTACTCATGATTTTTACCCCAAAACACTCTATATTGATATTATCTTACCATTTCCCAGAGGGTTAGGAAAGCATCTGTCCGTTAAACTTTCTGTGACATCCGTTCCCCCGGGCGATTTATTACATTTATATATAGAAAAAACTCTCCGAAGCATACGCCTCGAAGAGCCATGGTGCGAGAGACGGGACTTGAACCCGTACTCCGTGAAGAACACGCCCCTCAAACGTGCGCGTCTGCCAATTCCGCCACTCTCGCATTGAACCCGTACTCCGTGAAGAACACGCCCCTCAAACGTGCGCGTCTGCCAATTCCGCCACTCTCGCAGGTCTCGTGGGAGGCGATTGCCTCTCACGCAACGATATTAATTATATTCACGGTTTTAAGGGTTGTCAATATCAATCGTAATATTTTTCACGGCTTTTTTTCTTTACAACATGGTGTATTCCCATGGCAAGAAACAGAGCCGCAAAGCAGCCGAGACCTACATATATAGACAGATTGGAGTTGCCATCTATCTTTAGGTCACTCCAATAGGTACTCATCAAAGTTTGGATATTTCCCGGAAGATTATGGAAGTACTGATCCTTAGCAAGAACCTTCTCCCCCGGGTAAAGGATCCGGTTGCCCTGGAACGTATATTCCTCCATATTCCGGACCGCCATATTCGGGGTCGCATAACAGATTTCCTCGGCATTGGCCAGAGCCACCTGCGGCTCCTCCATGAAGTTGATATAGAGTTCCGCTGCCCCCTGATTTTGTGCCGTCTTCGGAATACACATGGCATCGGCAAAAATATTGGCCCCCTCTTTCGGGAAAACCACGCCGAGATCTGGATTGTTCTCCTTCATAATGAAGTAGTCCCCCACATAGTAAGGCGCCAGAGCAGCCGCACCGCTCTCCATGATGTTGAAGACTTCATCCATGGCATACGAGCGCACCAATGGTTTCTGTTCCACCAGCTTTTGATAGGCGGCATTCCAGTCCTTCTGATCCGTAGTGTTATAGTCTTGGCCAAGCAGGGACTGGGCAATGGCAAAGGCGTCCCGGGGGTTATTGAACATTAGGATTTTACCCTTGTACTGAGGGTCCCAGAGGGCACTCCAGCTGTCGGGCCGTTCCTTCACAAGCTTCTTATTATAGATAAGGGCAACATAGCCCACGTTATAGGTAACCGTATACTCATTCTTCGGGTCGTAGTACATGCCCTTATATTCCGGGGCGATGTACCGGAAGTTCGGAACGTTGGACATATTGATTTTATTCAGCATACCCTCCTGAATAAGCCGCTGGATCATATAATCCGAAGGAATAATGACATCATAGGATGCTCCCCCGCTTTTGAGTTTGGCATACATGTCCTCGTTGCTGTCAAAGTTTGTGTAATTTACTTTGATTCCAGTGAGACGTTCAAACTCCTTGTTGACGTCCAGGCTCCCCTCGCTTCCGTCAGAAATATACTCACCCCAGTTGTAGACATTCAAGGTCGTTCCCCGGTATGGATTGTTTCTATAGTAGTTTTCATTGATTGGGTAATCCTTTTTTGAGGCAGCCATTGCAGGAACCGCCGTCCACACAAAAAACAATAGTGTAGCTAGCAAAGATGAGGCTATTCGGCGGATATTTGATATTTTCATTCCACCGCCTCCTGTGCTTTTTTCAGTTCCCTGCGGTTACGGCGTTTCTCTTTTCGCTCTGCATGTTTGTCACTCTGGATAACATTGATAAGAATGAGGAGAATAAGCATGAACAAAAATATGAGTGTCGACAGGGCGTACATGTCCGGAGTGACACGTTTTTTTGTCATGGAGTAGATGCGGATGGGCAGAGTCTGGAACGTGGGCCCGCTGACAAAGTAGCTGATGACGAAATCGTCCAGAGAAAGCGTAAAGGCCATGATGGCGCCGGCAAAGATTCCGGAACGGATCTGTGGGAGAGTGACCTTAAAGAAGGCCTGCGATGGAGTGCAACCCAGATCCTCCGCAGCCTCCGTCAAATACACATCCAGGCTGTTGAGCCGCGGAAGGATATTTAAGATGATATAGGGAAGCTGGAACGAGATATGGGCAATGAGCATGGTGCCAAATCCGAGGACACCACGCATATGGAAGAGGGTTCCGGCAAAGACAAACAGAAGCATCATGGAGATACCCGTGACAATGTCCGGGTTCATCATGGGAATATTGGTAACCGTCATCATACTGCGCTTATAGAACTTGCTGCGGGAATAGTGAAAGCCCACCGCGGCAGCTGTTCCCAGGATAGTAGAGATAACCGATGAGAGCACCGCGAGAGCGACCGTGTTTTTAAATGCGGCAATGGTCGCCTCGTCCCGGAACAGTTCCTGATACCAGCGAACCGAGAAACCAGTAAAAACACTGGTACTGTTTGAGGCGTTGAAAGAGAACAGGAACAGGACGATAAGAGGTGTATAGAGAAGAATAAAGAACAGGATGAGATATATTTTTCCGGGGATGCTAAGTTTTTTCATCATATGACCATCTCCCCGTCTTCACTGCCGCCAAAGCGGTTCATAATTGCCAGGCAGATTAGGATAAGGACCATGAGGAGCAGCGAAATGGATGCTCCAAGATGGTAGTTATAGGCTGTCTGGAACTGGAGTTCAATGACGTCACCAATGAGCGTGTATCCGCCGCCGCCCAGCTTCTGAGAGATATAGAATGTGCTGACAGATGGGACGAAAACCATGGTGATGCCGGAGATGATACCGGATTTTGTCATGGGGAGCATGACATCCTTGAAGATTTGGAATCCGTTGGCACCCAGGTCTCTCCCCGCCTCCACATATTTGTAATCCAGTTTTGAAAGCGAGGTGTAGAGCGGCAGGACCATGAATGGAACATAGTTGTAGACCATACCAAAAATAACAGCACCAGAGGTATTGATCATATGGACCGGATCCAGTCCCATACCGCGGAGCATATTGTTGATGATTCCCGTGTCTTCAAACAGAACCATGATGGAGTAGGTCCTAAGAATGAAGTTCATCCACATGGGAATCATGATAAGCATGACAAGAATGCCCTGAGTCGAAGCTTTGGTCTTCGTAAAGAAGTACGCCAAAGGATAACTGACGACAAGGCAGATGGCAGTAGCCAGCATTCCATAGTAGACGGAACGGAGAATGGTGTCAGTGTAATGGCTGAGTCCCCTCATGTTGTCCCAGGTAAAGGAGCCATCCGGACCTGTAAGGGCATAGTAGACGACTATGAGGAGCGGGACAACAATAAAGAGGATCATCCAGACGGAATAGGGTGCCGAGAGAGCCGTTCTATTTTTCAAAGAACCCCTCCTTTGTCATCCTCTTCCTCCATTTCCGTGAGGTCCACGGAGGCGTCAGAAATGTAGTCCATTTCGTTGGAGAAGCTGGAGTAGTCCCCGTAGAGGTCGGAATACTTGGATTTCTTCATGATCTGGATATTGTCAGGGTCTACGGTGAGACCGATGATGTCCCCTACAAAACTCTGTTCTGTGGACTGGATCATCCATTTGAAGCCGTCGACATCCACGATGATCTCAAAATGGACACCCTTGAAGGTAACCATGGTAACTTTTCCAGTTAATATTCCCTCTTCCGGAGGAACCACAATGATATCCTCGGGGCGAATGACGACGTCCACCGGTTTGTTTTCCCCAAAACCGGTGTCCACACATGGAAAGTCCTTGCCATCTATGCGGACGAGGCGGTCACGAACCATGATACTGTCCAGGATATTTGACTCTCCAATAAAGTCGGCCACAAAGGCGTTGACCGGTTCGTTGTAGATGTCGATGGGTGTACCGATCTGCTGGATTTCACCGCTGTCCATGACGACGACCTTGTCCGACATGGACAGGGCCTCCTCCTGGTCATGGGTGACAAAGATAAAGGTAATGCCAAGAGACTGCTGAATTTCCTTCAATTCCTTCTGCATGTCCTTCCGGAGTTTCAGGTCAAGGGCGCTTAAGGGCTCGTCCAACAAAAGGACCTTCGGATCCACCGCAAGGGCACGTGCAATGGCGACACGCTGCTGCTGACCGCCTGATAGAGAATCAATAGTGCGACGCTCAAATCCTTTCAAGTCCACGAGGTCCAGCATGCGGTTGACTATTGGCTTTATTTCCCGCTCTTTCTTTTTCTGGACCCGCAGGCCAAAGGCAATGTTGTCATAGACATTCAGATGAGGAAAAAGAGCGTATCGTTGGAAAATGGTATTGACCTTTCGTTTGTGCGCAGGAACACTGTTCATGACCTTGTCGCCGAACAGGACCGTACCGGAGTCCGGCTCCTGAAAGCCGGCAATAATACGCAGCGTTGTGGTCTTTCCACACCCGGATGGACCGAGGATGGTGACAAACTCCCCGTCCTTGATCTGCAGGTTGAGATTCTTCAAGATCTGCTGACCGTTGAAGGCGACAGAGATGTCCTTCAGAGTGATGATGACATTGTCTTTCAATGGCTTTCCCCTTTATAAAAATTACAGTTTTTTGAAAATTCGATGAATGATGGAATTTATAAGTAGACAGATGCGACACACATGACGTAAAATGATATGACTTTAATTAAATGTTATCCGAAAGGAGCCATACATTCCATGAGTGAGGAAACAAAGGTCAAGAAACAGGACGAGACCTCTGAAGAGAAAAAAAAGAGCAGTTCGGGAAAGGAATTTCTCCGGGACGTGCTTGTGTTTATTATAGCATGTGCGGTTCTCTTTGTGTTGAATTCCACGGTACTCATCAACGCAAAAATCCCGTCTGAGTCCATGGAGACCACCCTCATGACCCATGACCGGGTCATCGGCAACCGCCTCGCCTACAAAAATAAAGACCCGGAGCGCTTTGATATCGTCATTTTCAAATATCCGGATGACGAGTCCCAGTACTTTGTCAAACGTATTATCGGTCTTCCCGGAGACACCATACTTGTCAAAAATGGAAAGGTCTACATCAACGGCAGCAAGACCCCTCTCCCCGACAATTTTTGCCAATTTACTGACACCACTCCCACAAATAGCGGTGACGGAGTATTCAAGGTGCCCGCCAACCACTACTTCATGATGGGTGACAACCGCAACGACAGTCTGGACTCCCGCTTCTGGTACAACAAATATGTGGCGCGAGACAAGATTACTGCGAAAGTGGTTTATATCTACTGGCCTTTCAACCATGTCAAGGGAATCAAGTATTCCAACTGGAAAAACGAGATCACTCCGGAAATGACACCGAAAGCTGCATCGCAGAGCTGAAGAAAAGACAAAAACACCGTCGACCAAATTCTGGCCGGCGGTGTTCTTTTATGCCTTGATCAGATGGTTTTCCACCAAAAAAGCATGGGCAACAGCCTCGGGGTCCTTTCCCTCCACATCGACCTGATAATTCATCTTCATGACAGCGGACTCCGTGAGATGGGGCGAGAGCTCATTACAGACCTTCGCAAGCTCCGGATATTTTTTCAGCGTAGCCGCGGAGAAGCACGGAACCACATAATATGCCGGGAAGGCGTGCCGCGTGTCCTGCAGAACCGTGATGGGATATTTCAGAAGAAGGCCCTCGGTGGAGAATGCATCTATAACATCCACTTCGTTGTTCATGAGAGCGGTGTATCGCGGAGAGTTATCAATAGCAACGGTCTTTTTGAAGTGCAGCTCCGGATATTTCTTCTGGACGGACAGCATGGCATCCTGGCGATTAAGGAATTCTATGGTAGATCCCAGTCTCATATTACCAGATACCTTGGCAAGGTCTTCTATGGTACGCAGATGATATTTCTCTGCAGTATCCTTTCGCACCGATAGAGTATAGGTGTCGTTGCAGGGGGTCTCATTCAAAAGTGTCAGGCCGTCCTTGGCGGCATCCTTTGTAATGATCTCATGAATTTGCTGCCGATTCTGCGGTGTTCCGCCATGTTTATAGATACTGCCATAGAGTGTTCCCGTAAATTCGGGATAAGCGTCAATGGAGCCCTGCTTCAGGGCCTCATAGGCCACCTCGCTTCCTCCGAGGTCGGGTTTTCTGCGGACATGGATGTCTGTCTTTTCCTCAATGTAATCCGAGTAGACATTCATGAGAACATCTTCCTCTGTGAAATCCTTAGCTCCAAAGGTGATCTGCTTGCCACCGGGAGCAGCATTACCAACGGTGCTTCCAATGACAATGGCGATAATCAGAAGAATGGAAATGACGAGGCCTACAATATCACGAACCTTTCTATGTTTCCGGGACTTCGGCGTCGTCTTGGCAAAATCTTTCTGGAGGCTCACCGGGGTCACAAGGCGTTCAATGGTTCCAATGAGAAGATCCACCAAAAGTGCCAGGAGTGCAGAGGGAATTGCGCCTGCAAGAATCTGGATATTGTTGACGGTACGGATACCGGCGAAAATCAGATATCCAAGTCCTCCAGCACCCACATAGGCGGCCATGGTCATCGTACCGACGGCCGTGACCGCGGAAATACGAATTCCCGCCATAATAACAGGAAGTGCCATGGGGAGCCGAACCTTCCAGAGTATCTGCCAGCGGTTCAGTCCTATGGCGCGTCCGGACTCCACGGAGAGCGGATCCACACTGGATATTCCGGTGTAGGTGTTTTTGATAATTGGCAGCAGGGAAAAGATGATGACCATGACAATGGCCGGTAGTTTTCCTATTCCGAACAGAGGAATAAACAGACCGAGCAGTGCCATACTTGGAATGGCCTGTACCACATTGGCAATACCCAAAACCGGCTTATTCAGGCCTTTGACGTAACTGATCAATATTCCGATGGGAACTCCGACCAAAATGGAGATACCCACGGCGATGGCGGTCATCTCAATATGTTCCAGCGTCAACTGCAGGATTTGGTCCCCATGGGTGGCGATGTACTGTCCGAAAGCGCTCATGCAAGTCCTCCCTCTGCCATACTGTCCTCACTGCTGAGGTACTGCCGGCTAAGAAGTGAGATCAGCACACTGCTGGTCATAATTCCGCAAAGGGTCCCATTGTCATCCAATACTGGAATGGGCCGAGTCTGTTCAAAGCTGGAAGCCTTTTCCAACAGACTCATAATGGAGTCATCCACATTTACGGTAAAGTCCGGCTCCATCATGACATCCGCTGCGGTCCAGAACGACCGGTGATCACTGGTAAAGGAGCGGCGATCCACTATCCCAAGGAATTTCTGTTCCTCATCCACAACGAAGACGGAATCCACATGTTTGGTTCGGATAAGGCGAATACAGCCTGTCACCGGCATCTGTTTATGGCAGACCACCGGATCGGGGAGCATAAAATCCCGAACTTTCAGGTACTCCGGGTTGCTCCATATCCGATTAGGACCGATGAAATCCACGACAAAGTCGTCGGAAGGATGGCGGAGAATCTGCTCTGGCGTATCAAATTGTACGATTCTGCCGTCGTGCATAATACAGATCTCATCCGCAATCTTGATGGCCTCATCCATGTCGTGGGTCACAAACACCATGGTCTTGGCCTCTTTTTCCTGGATCTCCAGGAGCTGATCCTGCAACGAGCCCCGTGTTATGGGATCCAAAGCTGAGAACGGCTCATCAAAGAGAATAATATCCGGGTTAGTGGCAAAGGCACGGGCAACGCCAATCCTCTGCTGCTGTCCTCCGGAGAGTTCCCGCGGATAACGGTCTAGAAAATCCGTATCATGTAGCCCTACCATATCCATGAGCTCTGAGGTTCTCGCAGCACGATCCTCTTCCGGGATATCTTCCAGTTTCTCAATAATCTCAATATTCTGCCGCACCGTCATATGGGGAAACAGACCACCCTGCTGGATTACATAGCCCATACTGCGGCGCAGTTCCACTTTATCCACCGTCTCAATATCGTTTCCGTCAATGAGGATCTTTCCCTCAGTCGGACGGATCAGGCGGTTGATCATCTTCAGCGTCGTGGTCTTTCCACACCCGCTGGGACCAATCAGGACGGTGAGTTTCCCCTCGGGAATCTCAAAGTTGAGGTCCCGCAGCACCGTATTCTCCTTAAACGACTTGGAAACATGTTGAAATTCAATCAAATTCAAACATCCTCTCCTAAAAAAGCAAAAAAAGTATTGTTGGCCCGTAATAAATACAAGATTGCGCCAACAATACTTTGATGGATTCTAACACAGTTGTATGTTTATGTCAAACGGCCGGTCAAATCTGGGCGATTTGCTGTATACCCTTCATAATGATAAAATGATGACAGTCAGAAAGGAGGAGCGAGCTATGGAAGAGAAGAAAAAAGCGTCCCGCGGAGAGCGTTGGCAACACTTCAAGGAACACTTTTATGATGCGGGAGATCCCGAACAGCTCAGCCCTTACAAGCTCTTCCTCATGCTCTTCCTCGGCAGCCTCATTGGGTCTCTCATTGAGGTCCTCTACTGCCGCTTTAGCAATGGTTACTGGGAAAACCGAACCTCCCTCGTGTATGGTCCTTTTTCCCTGGCCGAGGGATTCGGCGCCCTGATTCTTACGATTTTTCTCCACAAAGACGCCCATAAACCTGTTTGGAAGGTCTTCCTCAAGGCATTTTTCTGGATGTCCATCGCCGAATATGTCATGTCCTGGGGTCAGGAATTCGTGTTCGGCACGACGGCGTGGAACTACTCCAATATGCCTTTGAACATCAACGGCCGCATCTGCCTCTACTATTCCCTGTTTTGGGGCGCTCTGGGCGTCCTCTGGGCAAAGGTCATCTACCCGGTTTCGGACCGCTTGGTCGCAAAGATTCCGAAAAAGGTCGGCAAGGTCCTGTTCTGGATCCTGTTTGTCTTCTTCGTCTATGACTGTATTATCTCCTGTTTTGCCAGTGCGCGATTCAACTCTCGTCGCGCCGGAGAGCCCCCCAAGAATCAGTTTGACGTCCTCATGGACAAGCAGTTTCCGGACAGTTACATGCGCTGGGTCTACGCCAACACTATGGATGTAAAGGCAGATGGTTCCCACGGCCGTACCATGAGCGGCAAGGCGGAAAAATACGGGCAGAAGCATCGGAAAGAGATGTTCCACCCGCAAAAGAGCCTGATTGTATTTATGATGCCCTCCAGCTCGGTTTCCTAATTAGTGAAAGAAATCATAGACCATTTATTTTATGGTAGATTGTAGAATCAACTTGAACAACTAAATAAAAAGAAGATCCATAGATCATCCTTTTGGTAGAATTAAGTTACCACAACCAAAAACGC
>OMYO01000029.1 GCA_900315285.1 uncultured Eubacteriales bacterium
GATTGTGGTTGATTTTCATTATACCTGAAGGATCGAGCCATTGGCTCTTTTTGTTTTTGAATTTACACCATTATACGGACGTAATCCTTATTCGGTTTATTTTTCAGACCAAATGAAAATTTTAGGGGCGTTTGGTCTAACGGATCTCGAAAATTCAACCGAAAGCGGTCGGAATCGTCAGACCAAATGGCTAAAAAAATGGGAAAAGGTCTAAGAGGGGCGCAATTTTGGTTGTGCTCATATAATGGTGTAAATTGAGAAAATAAAAAAAGAGCCATTGCTCTAACCTCAGGTATAATTTAATTACCACAAAAAAAACACAGGAGGTTATCACAATGGCACAAATCAATATTACCTTATCCACGGAAGATATTCTAGGGCTTCTGGCTTCGAATCGGGTGCAAGGCTTCAGAAAATTGCTGGAAGAAAGTCTGAATAGCATTCTAAATGTCGAGGCAGACGAACAGATAAAAGCCAAGCCATATGAGAGAACAGAAGAGCGAACGGACTACCGGAACGGCACTCGGGAAAGACAGCTCGAAACAAGGCTGGGATCCATTACGCTGAAAGTGCCTCGTTTTCGAGACGTTCCGTTTCGTTCTCTGGTCTTCGACAATTATTCTCGCAGCGAAGCTGCCCTTATCTCTGTCATGGCGGAAATGGTAGTCTGTGGAGTTTCTACCCGCAAGATTTCCAATGTCATGGAAAAACTCTGTGGTGCCACTCCATCCAAGTCTGCTGTCTCGGAAGTCTGCAAAGATCTGGATCAATCTGTGGAGGAATTCAAGAATAGAAAAATCACGAATATTTATCCCTTTGTTCTTGTAGACGCCACTTATTTTAAAGTTCGTGAAAACCACAAAATCGTCTCAAAAGCGCTCTTTGTCGCCATGGGGTACAATTCGGATGGAATCCAGGAGATACTGGGCTTTGAGGCCTATCCTACAGAGTCCGATGAGAACTGGGGAGATTTCATGCGCACCCTGCAAAGGAGAGGCTTACATGGCTTGAAAATGATGACAACGGATGCCAATCCCGCAATCCGTCATGCTCTGTATGATACTTTCCCCGGTGTTCCATGGCAGCGCTGTCAATACCATTTTGCCAAGGATATTTTGAAAGACGTTCCCAAAAAATACCAGGAAGGACTTCGCACGGAACTGACCGAGATGTTTCATTGTAAAAAGTTGGAAGAGGCCAGAAAGAGGAAAGACGAAATATATTCCGATTATCTCGACGTTGCTCCCCAGGCCATGAAGTGCTTGGATGAAGGCTTTGAGGACGCTATGACTGTCCTACTGATGCCTGAAAAACTGCAGCGCAATTTGAGAACTTCCAACCGATTGGAAAGAATCAATCGTGAGCTAAAACGTCGTTCCAAGGTGATTGGAATTTTTCCAAACCAAGCCTCACTTCTCCGAATTATTGGCTCTGTTTTGATGGAAGAAAATGAAAAGATTTCCAACCGGAGAGAACTCTTTTCGCAGACCACATTGAAGGAAGTGCAGTCTCCCGAAACATCTGAGAAGCTGAGGAAAGTGGCATTTCAGCAAAAGCAATTGATGGAAGCAGCCTGACACACGAGGTGCCTGAGGGAATTTACACACAAATATGGACTTGACCGCAATTTTTTTGCAACTAGGACCAGACCTTCGATTTTCCGCTCCGTGGTCCTAGTTTCCGGGGGTATATGGTTTCATTTTGAGGCTTCTGGCTAACTTTCTCGCCCTGCCAGGGCGAAACCTTACGTAATTACGAACCCGCCAGTGGGGATTTCCAGATGGATTCTTTAAAAAACTAGGACCTAATCGGCAAATTTCCGGGATTTGGTCCTAGTCGCGGGATAAAATACCCCGGAGGGGTATCCGAATTCCGAATTCCGAATTCCTGGATTCCCGAATTCCCGCATTTCCCACTTTCCCACTTTCCTATCGAATACAAACAACTCCATCGCCCACACAAAAAGGCACCCCGCAGAACCCATCTGCAGGATGCCTCAATTTTTTCTTTTTTACGCCCAGATATTCACCGCCACCGACAGGCAGAGAAACATGACGACCAGGAACAGCAGTGCCGGCTGGTACTCGTTGTGGAGAAATGCATGTTTCCACGAGATGTCGGTCTCGGCGCCGGGCTTTTTCTGCTTCTCGCTGTGCCAGACGATTCCCCAGATGAAAAACGCCAGGAGAAGCGCCACAGCAATACCGATGAGCAGGCCGATCTCTGCACCTTTTGACATATCCACAGCTCCTTCGAATAAACCTGTTATTAGTATACTCGCTGTGGGGAATTTGTCACAGGATTTTCTCAGATTTCGCCGAGTTCGCGGAGAATCCGCTGCTCTATGTCACGGTGGCCGGCCTCGGTGGGATGCGGGTTGAAGCCCGAGTCATCCAGCGTCAGGTTCTCGTAGAGCGGGAGCTGGACATACTTGGTAATGATGTCTACGTTGCGGGCGCTGACGTAGTGGTAGGTCGGATAGCGGGAAGTGAATCTCCGCTTGTATGCGTTGAGGATGTCATAGTAGGGCTGAATGGTGTGACCAATGGCCTTATCGCCCGGGAAAATGCTCCACTCCTCGCAGGGGTTATAGCAGCCGACGGCAACGACAGTTACCTGCGGGTTCAGATAATAGATCTGGTCCACAATGTGCTCATACTGGATGTAGAAGTCTGCCAGCCAACGGGCGACGGTGGTGGCCCAGCTGTCCCAGTAATAGACCCATTTTGCAGGATGGGTATACCAGGCAATCAGGTAGGAGAGGGCATTTTCTATAACGACGCGGGTGGAGCCGTACTTGGCGACCTTGTCGGCAATGGTCTTCTCCGGGTCCAGTTGGTTGAAAATACCGTCGTCCGCAATGTCATAAATGCAGGCAATGGTGGGAATCCAAATATCATCGAAGCCAATGTCGAGGGTCACAAGGTCAGACTGCTTTACGGCATTCTGGTAGAGTGGCTTCAGTTCCTTCAGCTTTTCCCGTTTAATGACGTCGTTGGACATCTTTGGCATGTCGCGATCCATCAGGATATCTCCATAGTAATTATTATCCAGAAGGTAGCGCAGCTCTGTGGTACGAATTCCGGAGACGCCATAGGGGTAAAGTTTCTCTGCCCCAAGATCCTTGGCCAGAAGATCCGGATACGAGTTGGCGATTCGCTTTTCGTAAATAACCGTCTGACCATATTTCTGATAGTCCGGCAGTCCATATCCGGAACTGGCGCTGTCGCCGAGAGCGGTGATGACGCGATAACGCTTGCCACTCTTTGTCGCTGCAGAGGCAGAGAAAGCAAAGACGGAGACCGTCATGAGGACGGCCATAACGACAGATACTATTTTCTTAAACATTGCGGTCAATCACCTCTACGATAATATCTTCCAGACGGAACTGTGCAATCAGTGTCGGCATGAGAATGGCCGATACAGGAACCATAATGACTATGGCAACTGCGCAGATGGTTCCAACGACGGTAATCAGCCCAATATTCGTGCTGTTATAGAGCGTCGACGCAACAAATTTGCTCTTCAGTGCCTTCGGCATGCGGATGGGGTTGGCTGTATAGGTCTCGCCAAACTCCTCGGCATGCTCCACATACTCGGACAGGGTCTCCTGGGTTTCCGGGAAGACATCTGTCTTCAGGTGGCCGAGCAGATTGTACGGGTCCAGTACCAGGGTGGTAATGCCCTTTTTCGGCGGATTTGCAGCCCACTCTGCAAGCGCCGCATCAATCTGATTTTTCACCTCGGAGGTGTCCGGCATCTCCGCGGCGGAGACTGCGGTGGACATCATACAACAGAGCAGAACTGCGGCTGCAAGAACTGCCGTCATTTTTTTCCAAAACTTCAATGTGTTACTCCTCCTACCCAATATTTGGAGAAATTGTAGCACGATTTTTGCAAAATGTATGTTAGAAGTCACATCATCCAAATAAGTTTGTCTAATTTGCTTAAGTGTCCCAAGACAGGGTGCCTGTTTTATGTGAGTAATGGCTTACCATTTTTGCGGACATCCTAATTTCTGGCATAACTGCTTTTGGAGTAACATTTTCCGCATAAAAGAAGCACACGGGGAAGTCCATTCTGCATCGCCCATACAAATGAGGACAGTTTTGTAAAAATTCGCATCTTTTACACATTTATACGTTTTTTTAACAAATTGCTCCGAAAATTCCCTTGCGCGGCCCGGGACACCTTGTTATAATTTTAACCAATTATTAAAGGAGGTCCCCAATATGGCAAATAGAAGAGTCGCCCTTGTCGGCTGCGGCATGGTGGGTATGAGTTTCGCATACGCCCTGCTCAACAACGACATCTGCAACGAATTGATCCTTATAGATGTAAACAAAGAGAAGGCACGCGGCGAGGCCATGGACTTGAACCACGGACTTGCATTCACCAACAGCCACATGAAAATCCACGCAGGCACGTACGAGGACTGCAAAATGGCAGACCTTGTGGTCATTACCGCCAGCCTTGGCTCCCGCAAGCCGGGCCAGACCCGTTTCGCGCAGCTCAACGACAATGTCAAGCTCTTCAAGAGCTTCATCCCGCGCATTGTGGCAAGCGGATTTGACGGGGTGTTCCTCGTCGCATCGAACCCGGTGGACATCATGACCCGGGTCACCTATGAGCTGTCCGGCTTCCCGGCCGGCCGCGTCCTGGGCTCCGGCACCACGCTGGACACCGCCCGCCTGCGCTACCTCGTCGGCGACTACTTTCACGCTGACCCCCGCTCCGTCCACGGCTATGTCATCGGCGAGCACGGCGACAGTGAGTTCGTCCCCTACTCACAGCTGTATCTCTCCACGAAGCATGTCAGTGAGTTCTTCACGGATGAACGCTTCAAGGATCAGTTTAACGAGGAAGACATGAACGATATTGTCGAAAAGGTCAAGAACTCCGGCGCCGAGGTCATTGCCTCCAAGGGTGCCACCTACTACGGCATCGGCATGGCCCTCGTCAATATAACCCGCGCCATCTTCGGCGACGAGAACCGCCTCATGACCGTCTCCTCCCGCCTCAACGGCGAGTACGGCCTGCGGGACGTCTATCTGGGCCTTCCCGCCTTCGTCAACCGCAACGGCGTCCGCATGATCCTGCCCCTGAACCTCACGGAGGAGGAGCAGGCGAAGCTGAAGAAGTCGTATGATGTGCTGAAGGAGAGCTATGATCAGCTGGATATTTAAAATGTCCTAATAAAAGAATTGGCCCGCTGCGGATGTTGGTTCGCGGCGGGTCCTTTACTTTTTCTTTCTGAGTAGCACCATTTTGCTTTACCTTTTTATGCCAATAACATAAAATAAAGTAAAGCACTTAAAGAGGAGGGGATGATGAATATGTATGATTACGATGGCCTGGAAAAGCAGCTATCTGAGAAAGGAATTTCCAAGACTGCCCTTGGTCGGAAACTGGGAATTTCCTCCAGAACAATGGCCAGGATTGGAAAGGGAGAAAAGCTCTCCCAAAACACTTTGCAGAAAATTGCAGATTATCTGTCCTGTGATCCTTCTCTATTGTACCGAATCGTCTCCGATAATCTGATTCTCCAACAGCTGCGAGATGAAAAAGATGCGAAAATTTCCGGCGGTCTCTATCATGAACTGCAGGTCCGCATGACATATAACTCAAACCACATGGAAGGAAGCCAGCTTTCTGAGGAACAGACCCGTCTGATTTTTGAAACAAACACCATAGATACGGGCGATGGTGTACCGGTAGATGACATTCTTGAAACAGTACACCATTTCCAAGCAATCGATTATGTGATTGACATGGCTGAGGAAGAGCTGACCGAGGAAATCATTAAACACCTGCATTACATTCTGAAGCATGATACGAAAGATGCGCAGCTTCCCTGGTTTGCTGTCGGTGATTATAAGCGTCGTGGAAATGTTGTAGGCGGCAGAGAGACTGCACGGCCTGCGGATGTCCCGAAAAAAATTGCCACTTTGCTTTCTGAATATAACCAGAAGCAACCTGTCACCATTGAAGATATCATTGCTTTCCACTCTGACTTTGAACACATCCACCCTTTCCAAGACGGGAACGGCAGAGTAGGCAGACTAATCGCTCTCAAGGAGTGTCTCCATCACAATATCGTTCCGTTCATCATTGAGGATGCGAAGAAAGCTTTCTACTATCGCGGTTTATCGGAATGGGGCAACGAAAAGGGTTATCTCATTGATACCTGTCTGGACGGACAAGATACATTTCGGCGTCTCCTGCAGCAATTCGATATTCCAGACAATTGAAATAGAAGGTGCTGCTTAGACCTATTCCTCTATTTTCTTCAATTTAGTCTGACGATTCCGACCTCATTCGGTTTGTTATCGACGAGAAGCTGGCATTATGACAGTCTTCCATGGAGAGAATAATATCAGCAAATAAAACAGAATGGCAGAATACCCCCACCCGGTATTTTTCATTTCAATTCACACCTTTTCCTCTTATTTGGGCAATAAAGTGTGAGATTCCAACCGAATTCAGTTGCTTCTTGAGCCATAATAGAAGCAAAATCAGACCAAATCCAAGTTTCAAGAGGATTTGGTCTGATTTTTTGCCCTAGATACCCTGGGGATTTACCACCTAGTCTCGAATTTTTGAAGGTTTGGTGTGAATCGGACTGGTTAGACCAGATGCCCCGCCTAATTATTTCAGATACCAAAAACCGGGCACGTCACAGACGTGCCCGGCTCTCATCCTGGCGTCCCCGAGCGGATTCGAACCGCTGGCCTTCCGCTTAGGAGGCGGACGCTGAATGCTTTACCTACGTTGTTTATTGAACTTCTTACATACATTTTTACATAGTTCACATTTGACTTTTATCATTTGCTACTATTTGATAAATATAAATTTTCTCATAAACCGAGGGTAAACCGTGCCTAAAATGCCTATTTTTGTGGTTACCCTGCATTGTCGTTCTCAATCATACCGATACTACTATCACCAGTTATAGGAATGCGGTAACTTGTTTTCAGCTTTTCCCTGAATTCTTCGGATAAATCCCATCTATGATAATTCTTCAGGTCTGTGTAAATTCCTATGGTTACATCGGGGCTTGCGTGTCCTAGCTCCTGCATTGAGTCAGGAATACTTAGCCCCTGTAGGTAACACAGAGTTGCGAAAAAGTGCCGGCATTGATGGGGCGTGAACGGTTCTATCTGCATGGGTAGGACAGGCGACTTACTAGGGTCACAGTTCGAGAAGTCCCCAAAGCGCATGTTTAAGTCTTTCATATAATTGCCCCATCTTCTACGAAACTGTGCCTGTGTAAAGTATTTACCCTGCTCTGTCCCGCACACAGGCGTACAAGGTGACGGGTAGACGGCCAAGCCGTTTCTATAGTCCCGTAGGTAAGACACCAACACGGGCGGTATTACTACGGTACGGGTGCTATTCGCTGTCTTACCACCTTTTTTGATAACGGGTTGATTCGGGCACCAGTTCAGCGACTGAACCACTTGTATTTTACTTTTGTCTAAGTCTAGGTGTTTCCACTGCAGGGCGAGAATCTCCCCACGACGTAAACCGGAGAACGTCGCTATCATGGCGAACAACTGCATAGGGTGTTTGTAGGTCTCGATGTAATACACCTGTTCTTCAGTCAATGCCGCGCGTTTCTTCACAGGCGCATTGCGTGGGATGGTCACATTATAAAAGGCACTCACGCCGTCAACGTGGGAACCATTGGCGTACTCTGCTATGCTTTTCGCCGTGCTCCTAATCTTTCGCAGATAACTTGCTGAAGTGGGTCTATGGGTATGCGGGTTTTCTCCTGCTATCTGGTTAATGAATTCTTGAAAACCGTTCCTTGTTATGTATTGAAATTTCACGTTAGCAAATTCAGAATTAAGAAGCTTAAGTATACATTTCAAGCTATCTTCTTGATGAACGCTTAGACCTTGATTGAGCTTCGTATTATTTAACCACTTGTCAGACCAATGCCCGAACGTTGAATTGTTCGCTAGGTCAATCCCTTTTCTTTCTTTTTCCTTGATAGCTTGCTTTTTCCGCTCCAACTCACGGCGACTATTGGCGGTTATTCCGACGGTTTTGTGCGTCCCGTCGGGATTGCGATAATAGACAGATGTCCTGTATTTGTACATTATTATTACTCCCCCCTTTTGCCTTGCTCTTTTGGAGCGGGAAATAACTTGTATAAATCAAGGTGAACATTTTGCATTTCGTCGAACGTGCCCGACATTTGAAAGCTGTAGCTTTTCCCAATGTCCGCAATTTTGCTATTCATTTCTTCCGAGTCCTTGTTGTTCAGTGTTAGTAAACCTTTAATTGTTCTTCCACGCGTTGTCTTCACATCGGGGCGGTACGAGTCCATTACAGATTGAGTATCTGCACAGTATTCTTCCAACATTGGCTCTAGTGTCTCGTAGAAGTTATAAAATACGTTGTTCCACTTTTCAATTATGTTTGCGATTATTGCCGCGTCGCCTGTAGATACTAGCCGCTCTACTACCTTTTCAAATCCTAAAGACTGCAGAAATAAATACGTCGCATTAAGATTTCGTAGCCCATCTTCTGAAATTGTCACGCCCTGCACAATACTCGCGCCTACCTGACTAGATAGGAAATAATTTAGTTCTTCTGCTGATTTCTGCTTTTGTATGAATTCTTCTGAATACTCTAGGTCAAAGTAATGCGGATCAAGGCTGAAAACTTCCGTAAGTCTCTTTCTGTACTTCTGAGACATTACTTTTCTACCAGCAGACCATGAAGCCGAAGTATTGAGACTGCACCCGGCTTTTTCTGCTAGTACGTCGTTTGAAATGTATTCACCGTTGTAGGTCTTAGACGCTTTAAGTTTCTGAATTTGATTTTTTATAAATTTTTTTTCTTCATCATGAAAAGCCAAAGTTACTATTTACCCCCTTTATTGCGGCGCAAGCGGTAACTTTTTTTTGATTATTTTTCTATTGGTCTTACTTCAGTTACTGTTTTGCCCGTTACTTTGTAGTAATTCAGTTAGTTGTTTTCCGTCGTTTTCCTCGTCATAATCATTATAGAACAGCGGTTAATGCTGTTCAATAGATTGCTTTGAAATAATTGCACTACAAAATTAAGGAGCTGATTAAAACATGGCAAACGAAGCAATTCGCAAGGCGGTAAAGGATGAGGGTATGCACCTTTGGCAGCTGTCCGACGTGTTAGGCGTGTCCGAAGCGACCATAACGCGTTGGATGCGTCACGAAATGCCCAGTGCAAAGCAGGCGGACATTATTAAAAAAATCGATCAGTATCGGAAAGGAAGCAGTGCAAAATGACAGAAGAAGTTGCAAGATTTCTGAACGCAATCAACTCAGAGCTAGAAGAGCAAAGCCTCACACCACGTGAGTTTGATGATGAACTCCGCGATTCGGGGGAGCTGGTTTTTGAATACCGTGACGGGAATTTACACCAGATAGGCTATTTCCCGCTCCGCGCTGTCAACGACCCAATACCCATTTGGGCGTACAACAAGGACGGACACAGGGGGGTCGTAGCCATCGACACGGCAGATTGGTACGATTCTTTATTCGATTTCGCAAATTTCGCGTCGGTCACACGGCAGATTGGTACGATTCTTTATTCGATTTCGCAAATTTCGCGTCGGTCGACTGGTTCAAATGAGCATAAAAAAAGCCCGTGGGGTGCAACCCACAGGCGAAGAGGAAACAGTCTATTTACTTTAAGGGTAATAAATTTATGTTCCATTTATATTATATCAAGGAGGGATTATTTGAGCAAGAATGTCATTCACAATTGGGACGAACTCCCTATCATCCTTGATACACAAACCGCCGCCGTGGTTCTCAACACCACGCGGGACCATGTGGAGCGGCTTTGTAAATCCGGGGTCATTCCAGCAAAGAAAATAAGCCCCCGACTTTGGGGAATTCCTAAAGAAAATCTACAGAAATTTTTACTTTCCTAATTGGTGGTTATGCTATGAATTTTGAAGATAAAGTCGAAAGAGGTTAC
Organism: uncultured Eubacteriales bacterium; assembly: GCA_900315285.1. Classification (GTDB taxonomy): domain Bacteria; phylum Bacillota; class Clostridia; order Oscillospirales; family Acutalibacteraceae; genus RUG420. The sequence goes on from OMYO01000029.1 coordinate 9,976, forward strand.
AAGCTACTGACAGATGAAGAGAGGAGAATTTTATCTTTCATCCCTGTTGGTAAAGAAAACTGCAAAACAGCAAGAGACCTTGCGCCGTTCACAGGACTAACGCAAAAACAATTATCTGCTGTGGCTCGACGCGCGCTGAATGTTGGTTACCCCGTCGTGGCGTGTCGGCATGGGTTCTACATTGCCACGTGCGATTCTGAGGTGGCAGAGTACAAACGGCGGGAAGAATTGCGCGATTTAGAGCATTCCAAAACAATAGACGCCTGTGCCCGATTCTTACAGGCATAAACCATTGGGGCGGGCGTTGTCCCGCTCCTCCACTGTGAGGAGACAGAACAGATGAAAACACTGGAAGAAGTTCAAGCCATAGTCCCTACTGAACTACAGGCGGTCAATAGTTGGTGCCTATGGAAGCTGGAGCGGAAAAACGGGAGACAAACAAAAGTACCGTATCAGCCCACAGGAGCACATGCGTCAAGTACGAACCCTGACACATGGAACAGCCTTCAGACGTGTTATCAGACGCTCCGGGGCGGGAGCTACAACGGAATAGGGCTGATACTGTCCCCCGCGGTTAACCTAACGTTCATTGACCTAGACCGCTGCTTGACGGGTGGACAGCCTAACGAATTTGCCCGGTCTGTGCTTCAGCTGTTTCCCAATACCTACACAGAGGTTTCTCAATCTGGAGCGGGTCTGCACCTATTTGTGCATGGTGAGATCGCCCACGCTGTCAAGCGAGATGCGATAGAGATGTACCACACGGCGCGGTACTGTGCCTGTACGCTCCGCAGCTATAACGGCTCTCAGGACATCCAGAACGGCGGTCAGGAGCTACAAGACCTGTATCGGCAATACGCACCAAAGGCAAAAAGAAAGCGGTGCGCTCCCGCTCCTGTGGTCTTACAAGATGACGAGACCGTGCTGAAAAGAGCGTGTAGGGCTGATTCAAAATTTGCCGATCTCTACCATGGGAATTGGCGTGGCAAGTATGACAGCCAATCAAACGCGGACTATGCGCTTCTATGCCGTCTCGCTTTTTGGACAAACCGCAACCCTGAACAAATGGAGCGGCTGTTTTCTTCTTCTGGACTAGTACGGGAGAAATGGACAGCAAGAGACGATTACCGGCGCCGGAGCATCGAAAGAGCCTGTTTGGACTGTGAGCAGACATTCAGTGAATGGACGTGGCAAAAGACAATGAACTCATTAGGAGGTGGGGCGATCCATTATGACTGAAAAGCAATGGCTATTAAAGCAACTCGTGAATACCGATTTTGCTAATAATCCAAAGTACGGCGCTCGAATTGACAACATTAGTTGTGCGCGATTTCTCGCCGATGTCTACGGCAACAAATACCGTGCTTGTGTGGAGGTCAAAGAACGGGAAAAAAAGTTCTTTCGGTACCTTCCACGCAGAGGTATTTGGGAGCAGGACATAAAGAACACTTTTAGCAGTCGTTGTATGGAGTTCACCGACGCGTTGGAAGCCTACTGTTTGAATCTCATCAATGACCCGGAGTGGCTGCCGGATAAAAGCAAAGGCGACCGAGAAGAAGCTCAAAGGAGAGCGTTGGCGTTCGCACATAGTCTTTCCAAACGCGACCCCCGGAACAAGCTAATGCAAGATGTGGGCGATCTCACCGCCTTTTCTAAGGAAGAACTTGACGGCAACCCGGACTATGTGAACTGTCTCGATGGTGTACTAGACACAGCCACGGGTGACATTCTCAAGCATGACCCCGGGTTACTTATGTCCAAGTGCACTCGGGTACATCTGCACGGGGAGCGGGACGGCGACAGGTTCATGCAGTTCTTAGACGAGATCCAGCAAGGCGACAAGGAAATGATCCAGTTCATTCAGCAGGTCTTAGGATCTGGACTTGTGTATGGCAACCGCAATGAAGAGTTTTTTATTCTACACGGGGCAAGCACCCGCAACGGCAAAAGTACACTGCTGGACGCTGTTTCGTATGTCCTAGGGGACTACGCAAAAGCGGCAGATTTCAAGACGTTCAGCGAACAAGGAAAGAACAGCGATAGTTCTAAACCGACGCCGGATTTAGCCAGACTGTATAATGCCAGGTTCGTAACCGTCTCTGAGCCTAGTAAAACTATGTCCCTTGACGCGGCGCGACTTAAGCAACTCACAGGTGGAAATACGATTGTTACCCGTGGTCTGAATGAAGCCTTTTTTGAATACACGGCGGAATTTAAGTTGTTTTTTGACACGAATTATTATCCCCATGTAAACGACCGCACCATCTTTAGTTCAGACCGTGTTGTTGTCATTCCATTTGATCGCCACTTTAGCAAAACGGAAATCGACCCCACATTAAAACAGCGATTCCGAAAGCCTGAAACGGTCAACTTCATTTTTTGGTGGCTCTTTGATGGACTGAAGTTATCCCGTACAGCGGAGTTCAAGAAGCGACCGCAAAAAGTGGAGGCTGCTATACATGCCTACGAAATGCACGAAGATGCGTTCGGCGACTTCACGGAAGAATGTTTAGTTCCAGATTCAAAAGTAGTTTGGAAAAACGAACATAAGCCCTCAAGAATTCCCTTATCTGTGCTCTATAAACTTTATGAAGACTGGTGTGGAAAGACGGGTAGACGGGCAGTAAACAAAAGCGGAATTAGAGATCAGTTGCAAGCCCGTCGAATTTATCAAAAGTCCGGCAAGGTAAACGGAGTAGCACATCGGGATTTATGTGTTGGCTACCTAGTCAAAAAAGAAGCGTGGCAATTGTACACAAGCCAGTACGACAGGGACGAGATAAGGAGCTATGTGTTGACGTTCAACAAAGATTTTCAAAAGTACGCCGACGAATAAAAGCAGGGGGGAAGTAACCACGCTTCCCCCCTTATTTTTTTGCTCAAATACAAAAAAGGTTGCAATAGTTGCAGTATTTTTACCGCCTTAAGTATAAAAAAATTTTTTACCTAACCCGATAAAAACAGTGCAACCAGTGCAACCTTTACAAATGTAAACTTTCTGTAGCCTAGTTTGTATGTTCTTGCTATTGTTTCGTGCGGTAAATCGTTACGCTTTAATGCGTGAAACAAATAAAATTTCAACCAGGGGTGTCGCGTTTCGTGACCCCCTTTGATCTGGCACATCTAGTTAACTAATGTGACAAAAAGCACGAAAAAATGAATGTTTCTTGGGGTTAGCCGGGGCGCGGGCGGTTTTGTGCGCGGGCAGAACCTATTAATGGCTCCCCGATTCAGGGCGCCGTCGGTCTTCCCGCTCCTGAGCAGAAGAAAATGGGCAACCCCGTTAAGGATTGCCCCCATGTGGTTATTCGATTGTCCCGTCGGCAATGTACTGAAGCTGTGCCAGGTAACAACGGAATTCTTGTTCTTCACGGTCAATGTCCTGTTCCAGTTCATGCCGAAAGTTCGGAAAGTCTTTTCGCACTCCTTGCCTGCACAATTTTATCATGCACCCCGCGAGCTCCGGACAATGATGGTACAGACGCTGTTCAATGTCGTACTGCTCTTTAGGGCTTGCGTGTTGGTAGGTGTCTACCATGTTGCACATAGAATCTATGCACTTCTCGCCTGTTATCTCTCCCTTTTCAAATAAAAGTTGCTTTTCGTTTATTTGTTTCATAGTTGTTCCTCTCTTTCCACCTGTGGGTTACATAGATTTTGTTATGCCAAGAGGTTCAACACAACGTAGTTATGCGAAAAATCAGTACACAACCTTACATACATTCTTACATACATTGGTGCCGTTTTAAGCCTTTTTTGTCGGTTTTCAGCACATGCGGCAAGAAATAAAAAACGCCCTAAAACCCGCATAACAACGTGGTTTCAAGGCTTTTTTCTGGCGTCCCCGAGCGGATTCGAACCGCTGGCCTTCCGCTTAGGAGGCGGACGCTCTATCCAGCTGAGCTACGGAGACAAAGGTGTGCGCGAATTCGCGCACCTATGAATGGTATCAGAAAGGATTAGGGGTGTCAAGGGAGGCGAAAAGTCAATCGCCAAGCCAATTAATGTCGGGGGCAAACTGGAACGTGTTCGTCGTTACGAACTCCGGCATGCGGGGATGGGCAGCAGTCAGGACGCGGCTCTGCGGGCTCAGGTAGCGGCCGGTCTCGTCCTGGGCGTTGCGGCCCCAGAGCATCCAGGCGGGGTGCATGGCGTCGAGGTATGGGATGAGGATTTGGCGGAACGGCTCCCAGTATTTCTTGTGGGATCCCGCCTTGCCGGGGCGAACCGTCAAGGTCGAGTTGAGGAATAGGACACCCTGGCGCTCCAGGCTGTCAAACCAGCGGGTGGGCGATGCAATGGTGAATCGCCCGGAAGCAATTTCCCCACGGAGCTCCTCCATAGAGCAGTCTTCGCCGGTCACATTGTAGTGCACCGCCTTCAGCATATTGCGAAGCGACGACTGGCGGATCTTGTAGTCCCAGCCCTGCCCGTTCAGCTCCGATACCTCGAACGAACGGCCCGTCGCCTGGGGTACACCGTCTCGCTCATTGAACGACGGGTACGGATCCATACCGACGATGACGTAGCGCACCGGCGCATCCATGCGCAGGAACCGGAGGACGTTCTCCTTGGCCGGATAGTACTCGTCCCCTATCTGCTGCTCTATCCGCTCCAGCACCTGCACAGTCTCTGCGGTCATAAGGCCATCCCACTGCGGTGCCCACTCATTTTGGAACATGATGCTCCCTCCCTTTCCTGTTTATTTTATCAGAGATACGCGGTATAATGCACACAATAATGAACGACTGAAATGGAGGTCCCCATGAATCTTTCCGACGCCGGCGAAATCCGCGCCCTTCTCCAGCAGAATGGCTTCAACTTTTCCAAGCAGCTGGGCCAGAACTTTCTCATCGACCCGGAGGTCTGTCCCCGCATGGCCGAGGAGGCCATTCCGGACGAGTCCTACGGGGTCCTGGAAATTGGCCCCGGCATTGGCGTCCTGACGGTGGAACTCGCCAAGCGCGCCCACAAGGTGGTCTCCGTCGAGCTGGACGACCGTCTGTTCCCCATTCTGGACCAGACCCTCGCCGACTACGACAACATTGAGCTGGTACACGGCGACATCATGAAACTGGACATTGCCGCCCTGCTCCATGACCACTTTGGCGATTCACCCGTCGTCGTCTGCGCCAACCTCCCCTACTACATCACTTCACCGGTCATCACGAAACTGCTGAGCGAGAATCTGCCCATTGAGTCCATTACGGTCATGGTGCAGAAGGAAGCGGCCGAGCGGCTGTGCGCCGAGGTCGGCACCCGCGCCGCAGGCGCGGTGACCGTGGCCATTGCGTACTACGCGACGGCAGAACAACTCTTCTTCGTTCCAAAGAGCTCCTTTCTGCCGTCGCCCAAGGTCGACAGCGAGGTCATCCGCCTGCGGCTGCGGCCGGAGCCGGCGGAGCCGGTGGACAACGAACAGGCGTTCTTCCGCATGGTCAAGCAGGCCTTCACCCAGCGCCGCAAAACAATCCTCAATTCGCTCTCGGCCGGTCTCGGCATGAGCAAGTCCGACCTCCGCGACCTCCTCGCCCGGCTCGGCCTGCAGCCGACCCTCCGCATAGAGCAGCTCACAATGGCCGACCTCGTCGCCATCTACCGCGAGGCCTCTGCCCTCCGCCACTAAAAAACTCCAAAAAATTTCGCCACTGCATTCCGGTGCAGTGGCTTTCTTATTTCCAGAGCTGGATCGCCCAGATCATTTCAGATAATGGCGCACGAGCTGCCGTGCCTCCTCCACGTCCAACGTCTGACTCTCGCACTCCGCCGTCACAATGACCTGCTCCCCCACAAGAAGCCCCGCCCGCTGATACGCCCTATACTTCGGCAAATTCTTTCTCACATACTCCGGATCATCCGCCAGGCCCGCATGCTCCCAGTAATAAACCTTCCGTGTCCTCACATTAAGCAGCGTAAAGTCCGGCCGCACAGTCCCAAACCCCGGAAGCTCCAACGGGCATTCATATAGGGCCGGCACTTCCTCATCAATGAAGAGGTCGCCGAGGATCTTCTCCGATTTTGACCGCACCCGGGTTTTCCCATCCTTCAAGATATAATGCGTATAGTCATTGGCGCGAAAAGGGAGCGGCGAGTAGGTCCGGCTCAAAAATTCGGCGACGGCTTCAGCGTCGGTGGGGCGGATGGGGGTGATGAGGTGCTGGCGCTCGGGAATCATATTTTCATATACCGATTCTACGATTCGTTTGGGGTAGCGCTGTTCCATGGTCTCTAAAAAGGCCAATTCCTTCCTTGCAAGGCGAAGGATATCATAATCATAGTTGTCTTGCGCAAGCCCTTTTATCTCTTCCATATTGGTCAGCGGAATATATCTGCCACTGCGCTCTGTCGCCGTTCTTCGGAATATAGTATCTAACAAACTTGTCTCGGTCCTTGCTGACACGAATACGTGCACCCTTTTTCCATTCCGATCCTTTCTTCTCCTCAATCAGCCTGCGAAGATATTTCATGCGAGATTCCATAGTATTCTGGTCCATCTGCCGTTTCCTCTTTCCACGCAATAGACCACATTTCAAATATTTTCAAATGTAGTCATATTTTATTTTTTTGTGCATCCACATTTTGAATATTTTCATTTGTAGTCATAATTTTGGCCTTATTTTGGCTCCTCAGCTGCTGCTTTTCTCAATATTCCCATTCTTCACCCTTGTTTTTCACCGTTTTCTTATCAAATTACGTCAGTTGATTATGACTACATTTTTGATATTTTCATTTTCGGATGACCAATTTTTTTAATTATGACCACAATAATAAATATACAAATTGTGGTCTAATCCGCGCCCAAAATTCAAATCAAGATTATATGTTCCCCCTCCTATCATCCCCCACGCCCCGCCAAAATACTAGATGAAACTAAAAAAGCCGCATCGCGCCGAAAAGGTACGATGCGGTTTGTGAATTTGTATTGCTTATTTATTCGGATTCCAGGCCTGCTTGGCAGCCTCCTTGGCCTCCTTGGCCTGCGCCGCCTTGCGCTCTGCCTTCGACATGCGCTTGGGGTAGCGTTTGGCCGGCTGCTTCTTTTGTGGAGCCTTCGGCTCCCCTTTTTTCTCAGGGGCGGGCGATTCACTGGTCTTCTCGGCCGCCGGAGCTTCCTTCTCGGCAACAGAAGCGGCTTCTTCAACCGGAGCAGCCTCTTCAACCGGAGCCGACTCTTCTACAGGAGCGACCTTCTCCGGCACCGGCTCCGCCTCTGCGGCCTCAGAAGCCTCAGCGTTCTTAGTAGCCGCTACCTCGGCATCGGCAACAGCTGCTGCACTCTGCTTCTCCTCGTCCCACAGTGCGATCATGTGGAACAGGACCTCGATGCCGCGGAAGATGAGCTGCTGGGGCGATTCGCCCTTGGCGCCGGTCACATGGGCCTCCTTGGCCTTGGTGCCGTCGTAGATGCTGCAGTAGATGTTGTACTCGGTCTTGCCGTTGTCGAGTTTTCGAGAGATGACCTTGGTGATGGAGGCGCCAAGGGTGGCACTGCCGTTTTCGAACGCGCCCTTGGAGAGTTGGGCGGCGTAGGTGTCGGCCGGTCGATCGCCACGGTCAAATTGGAACGTGCCGAAGGAGAGGACGTCGTCGAAGCGGATGCCGTCGTCGGCCATCTGGCGGATAAAGTCCAGAGTTTTGGTGTCGGCAAGGGTGACGGTCGTGTCGTCCGCACGCAACTTTTCCAGCACGCCCTGGATGTAGTCCGCGTTGTAGTCAGCGGACTTGCGGCCGGCGTGCTTCGGTGCCGGGACAGCCTCTTCGGCCGCCTCGTCCTGTTCGACCTCCTCCGGAGTTATGGCTTCAGGGGCGGCGGCCGCCTGCGGCTTCTCCGGGACACCGTTCCATGCGGTGCGGGCCTTCTTTTTCTTCTTGCCCTTCTGCTTCACGGGCTTCAGGTCCTTGAGACGGTCGGAGTCACTGGTGACCTCCAGGTTGTCGCGGAGATAAGGGAGGACTCCGTCCTCAAGAAGATAGTCAAGACGGCTGGGATCCAGCGGAAGCACGATGAGTATCTGTGTGTCGGTGCGGAGAGCGTAGCCGCTGTAGAGACCGTCCTGAGAGATGATGGCGTCGGCTTTGCTCGGGATAGCAGCCTGACGGAGCACCTCGTCCTTCTCCATGTCGGGATAGGTCCCGACGATGAGACGGCGGATGGTCTTCTGGGGCTTCGGCTTGAACTGGAACTGGCCGCCGATGAAATCCTTGAACGCCGGGAAAAGGTCGGCGCGGACCGTGAGGACGATGATGTCGCTGTCCTCCACGGCCTTGTGGAGTCCATCCATGAATTTGTTCTCGCTTCCGAAGTTTTCAAAGTGGAAGTCGCCGGTATAGGCCTGAGAGAACTCCTTCAGGATGAGATCCTGGGCGGTCTGCATGTCTGGCGTCATATCCACGCCGAGGCACAGAAAAGAAAAATTCATGGGAAGGTACCTTCTTTTGTGAAGTTATGAAGTGATTGGGTTAGGACGGCTCGTTCATCGCCCGCCATCTTGGGGCATTGGCATAAGGATTCGTCTGGCCCTTGGCGTCGTACCATGCCTGCGGGAACCGCGGATTCGGGTTCATCTTCGTGTGACGGGTATTGACGCGCTTGCTCTCGCCCGGACGAACGAGACGGCCGACGACGACAAGACGGGCGTCGTCAAAGTCATAGGTGCAGGTGGAGAGCGTCAGGAGTTTATCCGACGTGCTGATGTCCACCCCGGTGGAGTAGAGTTTGCGCTGGTTGATCTGATTGACATACTCGACAAAGTTCTGTTTCGTCGGGAAGACATGCCAGGTGTAGTCAAACAGGTAGCCGTTGTCATCCTCCGCGTTACCGTTGGAAATATAGACGGCGTAGACCTTGAAGTAGTAGTCCTTATAGAGCGTATCAAACTCAATGATGGGATTTTCCTTGAAGCCGTCCACGCTGCGGTAGGCCTTCAGTTTTGTGAACATCTGGTCGTCGCGGCGCATGGAATGGGCATAGATGGTACTGTTCTGTTCCAGATCCTTGATACTGTCAAAGTGGCTCAGGAACGGGCACCCGTAAACAGTATACTCCTTATTGAAGTTGTGGCGGAGATAGAATGTGTCGTCCTGGGTCTGCATGACCGGGAAGTCGATGTCGAGACCGGGGATCTTCACCCATCCCACCAGGTCCTGATTCTGGGCGTAGAGGGAGGCGAATTTGATCTGCATACCCTCCGGGAAGTCCACATTGGGGTACTTCTGGTGGATCTCCGCCCAGTCGGCCTTCTCGTCCGCGTTCAGCATTTCTGAGAGCTTGCTGGTAGTGCTGGAGTTGCGGCCCGCCATGATGCCGGTATACGCAAAGTAAACCAGACATCCGATGAGGACGACGGCGGAGACGAGGACGATGATCTTGCGGATGATCTCGCCGGTGGAGTCGCCCTTCTGGGGGAAGTTGTCACGGAAACGCTTTTTCGGCTTCCCGTTTTTCCGGCGCGCGATTTGCCGATTGTCCGGGCCATACGGCGGTGTTCCGCCATACCCTCCGGCCGCTGCGCCCTGCGGCGCAGCCCGATATCCGTTTTGCGGACGTGCCTGCGCATTTGCGTAGCCCCGCTGCGGGTAGTTCCCCTGTGGTCGCCGCTGCTGACCGCCCTGCGGGCGTCTCTGCTGCGGTGCGCCCTGTCGCGGTGCTCCTTGTCTCGGTGCCCCTTGTCTTGGCGCTCCCTGACGTGGAGCACCCTGCTGCGGGTATCTCCCTTGCGGTCGCCGCTGCTGGCCGCCCTGCGGACGTCCCTGCTGCGGTGCGCTTTGTCTCGGTGCGCCCTGACGCGGCGCTCCTTGTCTTGGCGCTCCCTGACGTGGAGCACCCTGCTGCGGGTAGCTCCCCTGTGGTCTCCGCTGCTGACCGCCCTGCGGGCGTCCCTGCTGCGGTGTCCCCTGTCCGGGCGCTCCAGCTGCGCCTTGTCTTGGCGCACCCTGAGGCGGTCGCTGGAAACTCACGTCACTGCTGCCGCCGCGCTGGCCGGCGGATGCCCGCCGTCTTCTGCCGCGCCGGCCATTCGTGCCGCTGTTCCGGCTCCCGCCGCCTGTCAAAAAGTTTCCCGAGACCCGTTCCTCATAGCCTCGGTAGCGTTCATTCTTATTCTTTTGAAAGTCGTCCATGAAAAGGGCTCCTCTCTGACCGCACTCCGGCGGCCCATACCTTATTTCTTAGATTTTTTCGGCTTTTTCGCCTTTTTCCCCTTCTTTTTCGGCGGGTTCAGTGAGTCGCTGAGCACCACTTCCCGCTGCGGGTCATAGGGGATAAACCCGGAACGGAGCGAGGTGACCGGCGTCTCCGGCTCCTCGTCCTTCGCCGCCTCATTCTCCTCGTTGGGGCGGTTGTCAATATTGCTCACATGGTACATAAAGTTTGTGAAGTCCGGGGTGTCGTCCTCGGGGATCTCCACGTCGGCAAAGCCGTACTTCTCCAAAAGATTCTCACTCATTTAAGAATGCTCCTTTTACCATTTTCAGTGCGCATGCGGCTGCCGTCTGCCGGTTGCGGGTGCGCTCGCCGCAGGTCCCAGTCATAAGATGTGTCACGTGGTCCGTGACGCCGTCGGTGACGGCCACGTAGATGTCGCCCTCCGGGTGATCCCCGTCGGGCCCGGGACCCGCGACGCCCGTAATGCCGACGCCGTAGTCGGCGCCGGCCACCCGCCGCACGCCCCTCGCCATTTCCACGGCGACCGGTTCGCTCACGACGGAATACTTTTCAATGATTTCCGGGTCCACACCCAGAACTTCCGACTTGATGCGGGACGAGTAGGACACGATGCCGCACTCAAAGACCTCCGAGGCACCGGAGACGTCGGTCAGAGTCTTGGCCACAAGGCCGCCGGTACAGGACTCGGCGAGGGCAATGTGCTCGCCCCGCTCCCGCAGGCCATTTACGACCTGAACGGCCAGTTCTGTCAGGTTATCCTCCATAGGTCACATCTCACCCCGGCGGACAAAGACAAATTTTACGTTCTCGACGCATCGGTCGATCATGGGTTCGTAGTCCATTTTCGCCTCTGCCTGCTCAATGCGCTCCATGCTCGGATGGAGTTTCGGATGCTTCGGCGTGAAGACCGTACAGCAGTCCTCGTAGGGCTCAATGGATGTATCAAAAGTTCCGATTTCCCGGGACGTATCAATGATGTCGATTTTGTCGGAGCCGATGAGGGGACGGAGCACCGGCAGGTCGGAGACCGCGTCGGTGCAGCGGATGGCGTCCAGCGTCTGGGATGCCACCTGACCCAGGGACTCTCCGGTAATGAGGGCACCGCAGTCGTTCTCCTCGGCAATGCGGCTGGCCACACGCATCATCATGCGGCGCATGATGATGGTGAAAAACTCCTCCGGACAGTCGTCCTTGATGTGCTCCTGGATTTCTGTGAACGGCACAATGAAGAACTTCATGTTGCCGGCGTACTCTGCGACCTCATACATGAGCTCCGTGACCTTCTGTTCCGCACGGGCGCTGGTGTAGGGGGGCGATGCAAAGTGGATTCCCGTAAGGATAAGTCCCCGCTTTGCCATGGTGTAGGCAGCCACCGGGCTGTCAATGCCGCCGGAGATCAGGATGGCGGCCTTGCCGCTCGTGCCCACCGGCAGTCCGCCGGCGCCGCGCAGCTGGTTGCCGTGGACGTAGGCGCCCTGCTGGCGCACCTCGACGTTGACGACCATGTCCGGGTTGTGGACATCCACTGAGAGGTTCGGGTGCCGTTTTAAGAGGTAGCCGCCGAGTTCCCGGGAGATCTCCGGGCTGTTCAGCGGGAACGTCTTGTCGGCGCGCTTGGACTCGACCTTGAACGTGTCGACCATGTCGAGCTCCGGGCCAAGGTACTCCTCCGCCGTGCGGAGGATATCCTGCATATTTTTCGTGGCAACAGCGGCGCGGGAGAAGGCGGCAATACCGAAGACCTTGCGCACTTCCTCCACGGCGGCATCCATATCCGGATTCTCCTCGGTGGGCTCAATGCGGATGGTGGACTGGGACTTCGTGATCTCACATGGCATGACGCCCTTCATGCGCCTTTTCAGGTTCTTCATGAGAGCGCCCTCAAAGGAGCCGCGATTTAAGCCCTTCAGCGCCAGCTCGCCGTTCTTTATCAGAATGATCTCTTTCATGTAATCTCCAATCAGTGTTTTCTCAGGGTGGCAATGGCGTCGCTTACGCACTGTGCCGTATAGTCGACCTCTTCCTGCGTGTTGAAGCGGGAGAAGCTGACGCGGACCGCGGAGTCGATGCGCTCCGGTGGTATCTTCATTTCCTCCAGCACCCGGCTGCGATGCCCCTTGGAACACGCCGAGCCGGTGGAGACATAGACCCCACGCTCACTCAGGAAATTCCGCATGACTTCCGACGGGATACCCGGTGCCGAGAAATTCAGGACATAGGGCAGTGCGTCCTCGCCGGAGTTGATGACAACGGAAGTTTCCGGGTTCTGCGCAAGAAGCTGTTCCACGAGGGAATCCCGCAGAGTCTTCACATGGGAATAATTCTGGTCCAGATCCCCCACCGCGTCCATGGCGGCAGCGAAACCAGCTATGTTCGGCATGGCCTCTGTGCCGGAACGGAGACCGCGCTCCTGTCCTCCTCCAAGGAGGTACGGGAGAATGCGGATTCCCTTCTTCACATAGAGAAGGCCGACGCCCTTCGGGCCGTGGATTTTATGGCCACTGGCGGAGACGAGGTCTGCCCCCATCTGTCTCGGAACAACAGGCAGTTTGCCGAAGGCCTGGACACAGTCACAGTGGATAAGGGCGGGCGATGCAGCCTTCGTCACGGCCGCACGGGCCGCCTTGATGGGCTGAATGGACCCAACCTCGTTATTCACATACATTATACTGATAAGTATGGTTTTTTTATTAACGGCATTTTTCAAATCCGTGACGGAGATTCGGCCATCCTTATCCACCGGCAGCCGGACCACCTCAAAGCCGTCCTCCTCAAGACGCTGCATGGGGAGTTCCACGCTGGGGTGCTCAATGTCGGTGGTAATGATTCGGTTCCCGCGTCTTTTCAATGCCCGGACTGCCCCAAAGATTGCCAGATTGTTGCTGTCCGTACCGCATCCGGTAAATATGACCTCATCCGGCGACGCCTTGAGATGCTTTGCCGCGGTCTTGCGGCACTCCGTGAGGAGATCGTTGGCGCTGTCCCCCACAGAGTGGAGCGAGGACGGGTTGCCCCAGCGGTTCGTCAGTGCATCCATGGCCGCGTCCACCGCCTCGGAGCAGGGCTTCGTCGTGGCACTGTTGTCGAGATAGCACTCCATTTAGGCGAGGTCCTTTCTGAAATTCTCATCGGCGGCCCGCCGGATGGCGGCGACCATGTCGCCCGCGTCCGGCGCCCTGAAAATGGTGCTGCCGGAGACGAAGCAGTCGGCCCCTGCGGCGGCGCAGTCCGCGGCGTTCTTCTCATTGATGCCTCCGTCCACCTGGACGAGGAGCTCCGTGAGCCCGCGGCGGTCGGCCTCGGCCCGGACGGCGCGGATCTTCGGCAGCTGGTCCTCCATAAAGGACTGTCCGCCGAAGCCCGGCTCCACGGTCATGACCAGCACCATCTCTATGTCCGAGAGGAATGGGAACACGGCCTCGGCCGGGGTGCCCGGCTTCAGTGCAATGCCGGCCTTCATGCCGTTTGCATGGATGGCGGCTATGGTCGCCGCCGGGTCACTCTCCGACTCAATATGAAAGTCGTAGATGTCAGTGCCGGCCTTGGCAAAGGGCTCCACATATTTCAGCGGTTCGGAAATCATGAGGTGGACGTCGGCCACACTGTGCATGCTCTTTGTGAGCGATGCCACCACCGGCACACCGATCGTAATATTGGGCACAAAGTGGCCGTCCATGACGTCAATATGCATCCACTCAGCGCCGGCGCGCTCCATGCGCTCCACCTCTTCGGACATTTTGCCGAAGTCACAGGAGAGCAGGGAAGGAGAAATAATAGCCATGAGAACCTCCCGGAAAGAAATTGATATAAAAGTATATCATATTAAGCCTAAATTGCAAAAGGAAAGAGCAGTCCGGCGGCGATGCAGCCCGTGCATCGCCCCCGCGGAAATTATTTCTTTTATTAACGCGAAGATTATGATAATATATTGAATACTTCTATATTGAAAAGGAATTTTAAGGGGGATCAGCCATGAATATCGCAGTTTTGGGCTACGGCACCGTCGGCTCCGGTGTGGTTGAAATCATCAACACCAAACACGATGTCATTCTGGGCAGAAACTCGAAAGAGGATCTGAACGTAAAATACATTCTGGATCGCCGGGACTTCCCGGGAGACCCCAACGAGGACAAGGTGGTCCACGACTTCAACACCATCCTCGAGGACGACTCCGTCAAAATCGTGGCTGAGGCCATGGGCGGCGTCCATCCCGCATATGACTTCACTGCTGCAGCTCTGGCTGCCGGCAAGCACGTCGTCACCTCCAACAAGGAACTCGTTTCCAAGAAGGGCTCTGAGCTTCTCGCCATTGCCAAGGAGCATAACGTAAACTACATGTTCGAGGCCAGCGTCGGCGGCGGCATCCCGGTGCTCCGTCCCATCTCCTTTGACCTCGCCGGCAACAACATCCAGAAGGTCAACGGCATTCTGAACGGCACCACGAACTTCATCCTCTCCAAGATGATCTTCGAGAACCTGACATTTGAGCAGGCCCTGATAATTGCCCAGGACAACGGCTACGCCGAGAAGGATCCCACGGCGGACGTCGAGGGCATTGACGCCGTCCGGAAAATCTCTATTCTCAACAACCTGAGCTTCGGCTTCGGCGTTGACCCGGAGCAAATCCACACCGAGGGCATCACTCATATCACCCTCGAGGACGTGGCATACGCTGCCAACTATGACTGTGTCATCAAGCTCCTCGGCACCGCCGAGCTGCTCCCCGACGGCAAGGTCTACATCCTTGTCAGCCCGGCCCTTGTCCACAACACCAGCATGCTCGCCAAGGTCGATGACGTCCTGAACGCCGTCCTCATCCACGGCGACAACGTCGGAGACGTCATGTTCTACGGCCCCGGCGCCGGCAAACTGCCCACTGCCTCCGCCGTTGTCGGAGACATCGTGGACTGCGCCAACCATAAGGACGAGCGCCGCGAGCTCAACTGGGGCGCCCTCAACATGGACCGCGTCGCAGACTACCGGGAAATCCCGAACAAATACTATATCCGCCTCAAGGTCACGGACACCGAGAACGTACAGCACGAGGTGCGCAGCGCTTTCGGCAACATCTATCTCCTGGCCCGGAGCGGTGCCTATAACGAGGAGCTCGCGTTTATTACCGACTCCCTCACTGAGAATGACGTCCGCGCAAGACTCGACTCCCTCAACTCTGTTGTGGTCAAGTCCATGATCCGCGTCGCCACCTGCTGACCGAAGAAGGAGTAACACAATGGCACTCATCGTACAGAAGTTCGGCGGTTCCTCTGTCGCCAACGCAGAGCGCGTCAACAACGTTGCCGACATCGTCGCCAAGACCTACAATGACGGCAATGACGTTGTCGTCGTTGTCTCGGCCCAGGGCGATACCACCGACGACCTCCTCGCCAAGGCGAAGGAGATCAACCCAAAGGGCTCCAAGCGTGAATTGGACCAGCTGCTCTGCGCTGGAGAGGAAATCTCCATCGCCCTGCTGGCCATGGCACTCCAGGCCCGCCGCATCCCCGCCATCTCCCTGCTGGGCTGGCAGGCCGGCTTCTACGCCAGCTCCGCCTACACCAGCGCCCGCATCCACAAGGTGGACACCGAGCGCGTCCGCTCCGAGCTCGACAAAAACAAGGTCGTTGTCGTCGCCGGCTTCCAGGGCATCAACAAGTATGACGATGTCACCACGTTCGGCCGCGGCGGTTCCGACACGTCCGCCGTTGCGCTGGCCGCCAGTCTGAACGCGGACCGCTGTCAGTTCTGGAAGGACGTCCGCGGCATTTACACCACAGACCCGCGCAAGGTCAAGGGCGCCCGCAAGCTCAACGAGATCACCTATGACGAAATGCTGGAGCTCGCCGTCCTCGGCGCACAGGTCCTGAACAACCGTTCCGTCGAAATGGCAAAGAAATACAGAGTACAGCTGGAAGTCCGTTCCAGCCTCGAACCCGAAATTCCCGGCACAATCGTTAAGGAGGTTGCCAAAGTGGAAAAGATGCTCATCCGCGGTGTCACCAAAGACTCCCACACCGCCCGTATATCCGTTCTCCGTCTCCCGGACGAGCCCGGCGTCGCCTTCCAGCTCTTCCAGGCTCTGGCCGCCAAGCACATCAACGTGGACATTATCCTGCAGTCCGTCGGCCGTGACAACACGAAGGACATCACGTTCACGGTCACCGACACCGAGGCAGAGCTCGCCAAAGAGGCCGTTCTCGAGACCTTTGAGAACATTGACGACTCCAACATCAAAATTGCCACGGACGTCACGAAGGTCTCCATTGTCGGCGCCGGCATGGAATCCCACCCCGGCACCGCCGCCCGCATGTTTGAGGCCCTCTACTCCGCCGGCATCAACATCAGCATGATCTCCACCTCGGAAATCAAAATTTCCGTCCTCGTGAAGACCAAGGACGCCGACCGCGCTGTTGAGGCCGTCCATGACGCATTCTTCCCGGTTGCGAAGTAAAAATTGGATTAAAGTAAGGGGCTGTATCCGGTTGGGTACAGTCCTTTTTTACCGCATCTATTGATTTTTGCGAATGCGGTAAATTTCAATTTTTATTTTTACCGCATTTTGAATTTTCCGCCGATGCGGTAAAGGGAAAAACCATTTTCAAGGAAAGTCAGGCCTTAACTTTAGGATACATTCGAGAAAAAAGCAGGATGCGGTAAAAATCAAGAGCTGCATCGCCCCATTTCCATTACCGCATCGGTCATTTTTTGATGATGCGGTAAAGCCAACAGCATGCAGTTCACCGCATTGCGGATATTTTCAATATGCGGTAAATTCCTTGGGCGATTCAGTCTTTTCTCCAAAAAAACAACCCGGGACGCCGCAGCGCTCCGGGTCATAATATTATTCAAAATTATTTGCTGCCATTCAGGCTCTGCAGCGCATTCTTCTGCGCCCGCTCCTTCGCCGACGGCTTATATGGTTTCGGGTTCAGATACTGGCGAACCTTCTTCCGCTTATTGCCGGACTGGAAGTACCAGACGACCTTATCCACGGCCGGGCGGAGAGTGTCGTTGCACCAGGTATCCACATATTCAAGGAGCTCGGCGGAGTCCTCGGCCTGCGAGATCTGAAAACCGAGCAGGGAGACGGCAACAAGGCTCTGGGTGTCTTTTTCGCCCTCGTCGTAGAACAGGTTAAAGGCCTTGAACAGGCGTTTCAGCGTCTGGCGGTCCTTGCTGCGGATTGTCTTCATGACACGGTCAGCCATGACCTCCTGGAAGTACTCCTCTGGGAGGAAACGGCCATACTTGTCCATGTTCTCGTCAATTTTCCCGCGGGTCTCCGGGTATATGGCCTCGAGGCGATTCGCCAGGTCCATGGCGTCATACTCCTCGTTGGGATTGTGCTTTTTCTTGCGTCCAGCGGACGGGGCAGGCTTCTTTTCGGGCTGCTGCGCCTTCTTGGCAGGCTGCTGCTTTCCCTTTCCCTTGGCCGGGGCCTTCGCGTCATCATAGACCGGGGTCACGCCAAAGAATTTTGCGGCGCTCTCTATGACATCGTTGGCGATGGAGCGCAGTTCCTTTGCGTCAAAGTCCTCCGCACCTGTCTCAAACAGCGTCGTGGAGAGCTCATGGAACTCCTTGTCGTCGGGCTTGGAGGCGAGGACACGCATGGCAATGCCCTCGAATTCAAGACGAACGGTTCCTGCGTCGCCTGAATAAGTGACGGACTGGAGGTCTCCCACTTCCTTGATTTTTCCGTTGTCCTCTGCGCTGAGGCCTGCGGCGCCCATGGTGGCAGAGACTGCCTTTAAGAGACCATTGATGGCTTCTGTCTTTTCGATCATATCTCTATACCTCTATAAGACATCTGGATATAAAACATATGAATTCTAACATAGATGGGCCCTGTTTGTCATCACATTTTTAATTGCACGGTACTATCCGGTATGATAAAATCGTAGCATATTATATTTGGGAGGAACGATTCATGAAAAACGTACTGGTCGTATTCGGCGGCGTCTCCAGCGAGCACGACGTCTCCGTTGTCTCGGCTTCCTCGGTTATCCGGAATATCCCGGCGGACAAGTACCGCCTCTTCCTCATGGGCATCACCAAGCAGGGAGACTGGTATCTCTACGAGGGCAGTCCTGACGACCTCCCCGAGGACCGCTGGCTTGAGCGCGGCACCCGGAAGAAGGCGTTCCTGTCCCCGGACCGCTCCATCCACGGAATCACCATTCTGGAGGACGGCAAAGCGGTAAACCAGTACATAGACATCATCTTCCCGGTCCTTCACGGCAAGAACGGAGAGGATGGCACCATGCAGGGTCTGTTCCAGCTCTCCGGCATCCCCTTTGTGGGCTGTGACATGGCATCCTCTGCCGTAAGCATGGACAAAATTTACACCAATAGCATGGCGGACGCCTATGGCATTCCCCAGGCAGCCTGGGACAGCATTACCCGCTACCAGTATGAGTCCGGTGAGAAAAATCTCGAGGCCATAGAAGAATCCCTCGGCTTCCCCATCTTTGTAAAGCCTGCAAATGCCGGTTCCTCTGTGGGCATCTCCAAGGCCCACAACATGGAGGAACTCAAAGCCGGACTGAAACTGGCGTTCCAGCACGACGACCGTGTCCTTTTCGAGGAGTTCATTGACGGCTTCGAGGTGGAGTGTGCCGTACTCGGCAACGACAAGACCATGACCGGTGTCGTCGGGCAGATCACGCCAGCCAACGAGTTCTACGACTACGACGCTAAGTACGACAACGCCGCCAGCCTTCTCAACATTCCCGCACTTGTTCCAGAGGAGACCCGCAATGAGGTCGCTACCCAGGCAAAGCGCGTCTTCAGCTGCCTCGGCTGCTCCGGGTTCTCCCGTGTGGACTTCTTCGTCACCCGGGACGACGGGCGCGTTCTCTTCAATGAAATCAATACCATCCCCGGCTTCACTGACATCTCCATGTACCCGAAGATGATGGACGCCGCAGGCGTCCCCTACGGAGAGCTCTGTGACCGCCTTCTGCAGCTGGCCGAGGAGAAATGGAGCTGAGCAAAACACCTATGGGCAAATGCAAAATCACCATCCGGGACCAGCACACCGTGGACGGAGAGACCTCCGACACGATAATGACGGTCTTTGGGGTTCTCGACCCCAGCGAGTCCGGCTACACCCTGCGCTACATTGAACAGTCCGGTGAGCTCGAGGGCTACACCACCGACGTCATCTACGAGGAGGAGGCTGGAATCGTCTCCATCCGCCGCCGGGGCTCCACCGCTCTGGAAATGACCCTTGAGGAGGGTAAGCGCCACAACTGTGTCTACGACCTGGAGGAGGGCCGCCTTATCATGGGCGTCGACACCCACCGAATTGACTCCAGCATGTCCCGCTTCGGGGGCACCCTGAAATTGAACTATGACATCGACTTCAACGCCGGTTTTGTCTCGGAAAACAATCTTCAAATCACAGTAAAGGAGATCTTTTAATATGTCCAATCCCGTATCCCTTGCCAAGGAGCAGCTGCGCAGCGCTGTTGACGCCGCCATTGCAGCCCTCATCTCCGAGGGCGCTCTTCCGGAAGGAGATCTGCGTGATTACAACATTGAAGTCCCCGCCGACCGCAAAAACGGCGACTTCTCCGTTAACGCCGCCATGGTCAACGCCAAGGTCTTCCGCATGGCTCCCCGCAAAAGTGCAGAGCTCATTGCCGGAAAACTCTCTCTGGACGGCACCTATTTTGACCGCGCCGAGGTGGCCGGCCCCGGCTTCCTGAATTTCTATCTCTCCGGCCGCTACTATGCCGATATCCTCCTCAATATCCACGACGAGGGTGACCATTACGGCCGTTCCAATTACGGCGAGGGCAAAAAGGTCCTTGTAGAATTTGTCTCCGCCAACCCCACGGGCCCCATGCACATGGGCAACGCCCGCGGCGGCGCCCTGGGAGACTGCCTTGCAGCCGTCCTTGACTGGGCCGGCTACTCCGTCTCCCGCGAATTCTATATCAACGACTACGGCAACCAGATTGAGAAGTTTGCCACTTCTCTTGACGTCCGCTACCAGCAGCACTTCCTTGGGGAAGACGCTGTGGAACTTCCGGAGGACGCCTATCACGGGGCAGACATCCGTGAACTTGCCGAGGCGTTCATTGCCGAAACCGGGGAGCAGTACAAAGATGCTGACCCCAAAGAGAGAAAGAAAGCCCTTGTGGAGTTCTCCCTGCCCCGCAACATCCAAAACATGCACGAGGCCATGGAGAAGTACCGCATTTACTATGACACCTGGTTCTATGAGTCCTCCATCCACAAGGACGGCGAGGTCCGTGAGACCATTGAGGCCCTGACCGACAAGGGGCTCACCTATGAAAAAGACGGCGCCCTGTGGTATAAGAACACCGAAGTCCAGACAAAACGTCTGCTGGCGGAGGGCAAGACCCAGGACTACATCGACAAACAGGACCTTAAGGATGACGTCCTTATCCGCAGCAACGGCACCCCCACCTACTTTGCCGCCGACATCGCCTATCACCGGAACAAACTCGTGCTTCGCGGCTACGACAAGGCCATTGACGTCTGGGGAGCCGACCACCACGGCCATGTCGCCCGCATGCAGGGTGCTCTGGACGCTCTGGGAATTGGCGGAGACAAGCTGGATGTCGTTCTCATGCAGCTCGTCAAACTGACCCGCAATGGCGAGACTGTCCGCATGTCAAAGCGCACCGGCAACGCCATTACGCTGACGGATCTTCTGGACGAAATCCCCATTGACGCCGCGCGCTTCCTCTTCAACACCCGTGAAGCCGGCTCTGAAATGGAATTTGACCTGGGACTTGCCGTGGAACAGACCAGCCAGAACCCGGTCTACTACTGCCAGTACGCCCACGCCCGTATCTGCTCCATTCTTAAGAAGATGGCCGCCGAGGGAAAGAACCCGGAGGAGTGCACCGCCGAGGAGCTTGGCCTTCTCACCGACCCCACCGAGCTGGAACTCATCCGGCATCTGTCCATCCTTCCGGACGAAATCGTAACCGCCGCCGAGACCTACGACCCGGCTCGCATTACCCGTTACTGTGTAGAGCTCGCAACCCTGTTCCACAAGTTCTACAACGCCTGCCGCGTTGACGTGGATGACCCGTCACTCTCCAAAGCACGTCTCTACCTCTGCATGTGTGTAAAGAACGTTCTGAAGAACGTTCTCACTATGCTGAAGATCACCGTGCCGGATCATATGTAAACTGAATCGCCCATTAAAATACAGGGACCCGGACAGTAGCAAGCCTGCTGCCCGAGCCCTTTTCTTTTCTTTCCAAACGCCGTGTCCATGATGTATAATATTAAATTGCAGTATTGTATGAAAGGAGCGGATTTCCATTCGACGGATCAAATTCATTGCCCTGGCTCTCGCCGCGGTAATGTGTCTCTCACTCACCGCCTGCGGAAACCGTGCTGCGGAGGAATCCAACACTGCAAAGATCACATTCCCGGAGGGTTCCACCGTCATCCAGATCGCCAACGCACTGGAGAAAAACGGCGTCTGCAAAGCAGCAGACTTTGAGAAGGCCGCCAACACCATCCCGGCTAGCTATGACCGCCTGTTCCAGGACTACGACCCCAAAGGCCGTCTCTTTGCCCTGGAGGGCTACCTCTTCCCGGACACGTATGAGTTCTACAAAGGGGAGAAGCCCAGCATGGCTGTTATGCGCTTTCTCGACAACGCAAACCAGAAGATCACCGACCAGGATATCAAGGACGCAAAGGCCATGGGTTACACCCTGGACCAGGTCCTGACGCTCGCCTCCATCATCCAGACCGAGGCCAGTGACCCGGCGCAAATGCCGAAGGTGTCCTCTGTTTTCCACAACCGTCTGAACTCCGGTAACTTCCCTTACATTGGAAGTGACGTCACCCGGCAGTACATTGAGGTAAAGAGCAAAGACTATATTGAAATGAACTGCCCGGCCCAGTATGATACCCTTTTCGGAAATTACTGCACCAATGACGGGTATCCGCATAAGACCAAGGGGCTGCCCATTGGTCCTATCTGCAGCTGCGGAACGAATGCCATCCGCTCGGCACTGCACCCGGACAAGGACAAGTACCTGTATTTCTTTACGGATCCACAGGGCGGGTATCACTACAATGTCCGCCTGCAGGACCATCAGGTCCAGTACGCCAAATTCCAGAAGGCCGCCTCCGGGAAGGCCGCCGCAAAGAAGGGTGCGTAACAATGAAAAAATTTATCTCATGGAACGTAAACGGTCTGCGTGCCTGTGTCAAGAAGGGGTTCGAAGACACATTCCGCACGCTGGACGCTGACATATTCTGTGTACAGGAGACCAAACTCCAGGAGGGTCAAATCGACCTGTCTCTGGAGGGGTATCACCAGTACTGGAACTACGCCGAGAAGAAGGGGTATTCCGGGACTGCCATCTTCACAAAAGAAGAACCTATGGCAGTCACATACGGACTCGGCATTCCAGAGCTGGACACGGAAGGGCGCCTTCTTACTCTGGAGTTTCCGGAGTACTACTTTTTGACCGAATACGTGCCAAACTCTCAGGGTGAGCTCAAGCGCCTACCGTTTCGCATGCAGTGGGAGGACGCCTTCCGGGCGTATGTCTCCTCTCTCGCAGAGAAGAAATCGGTGGTGCTGTGTGGCGATTTAAATGTCGCCCATCAGGAGATCGACCTGAAAAATCCGCAGACCAACCATCAGAACGCTGGGTTCTCCGACGAGGAGCGTGCCAAGTTCACAGAGCTGCTGGAGGCCGGGTTCACCGACACATTTCGGTATCTCTACCCGGACGCCACGGGAATCTATTCCTGGTGGTCCTACCGGTTCAACGCGCGCAAGAACAACGCGGGGTGGCGCATAGACTACTTTGTGGTCTCCGACGATCTTAGGGGTAAGATCGCCGACGCAAAAATCCACACTGACATTCTCGGTTCGGACCACTGCCCGGTCGAGGTTGATCTCAACATTTAAGGGGAAACTTATTATGGCTCACAACATCCAATTCACAACTGAAACACCGTCTGACGTACGACCGGATCTTCAGGAGAAATTCCAGATCGGCACCGTCCCGCTCCATGTCCATCTTGGAGACGACGAGTACTATGACGGCGAAATCACACAGCAATTCATCTATGACACCTATAAAGAGAAGAAAATTCTCCCGAGTACCTCTGCCGTATCTGTCGGCGAGTACCAGGAGTTCTTCCAGAAATATCTTGACGAGGGCAAGGAGATCATCCACGTGGCCATGAGCTCCGGTATCTCCTCCACCTATAACAACGCCTGCATTGCTGTGAAAGACATGGGGGCAGAGGATAAGATCCATGTATTCGACTCTCTGGCATTGTCCCAGACCACTGCCATCCCGCTCTACAAGGGAATCGAAATGGCGGAAGACGGCGCCTCCTGCGCTGAGATCTGTGATGCCATTGAGAAGATGATTCCGAAACTCGACTCCTCGTTCATGATTACCTCCCTGGAGTTCCTGTACCATGGCGGCCGTTGCAGCACGCTGCAGGCACTGGGTGCCAACCTGCTCCGCCTGAAACCCCTCATTAATATGGATGGCGGCTCCATGAGCGTTGGCAAGAAGTACCGCGGAAAACTCCCAGATGTCTACCTCGAATACATTGACGACCGTTTTGAGGGCATGGATGGCACCTATGACACCGAGTTTGCCTGTGTGTCCCACGTACTTGTCGAGGATGAATACATTGACGCCGCTGTCAATCATTTGAAAAAGAAGTATAATTTTGAGAAGGTCATTGTCAACGAGTGCTCCTGCGTCATTACCGCCCACGGCGGAAAGGGAGCCTTCGGCGTCTTCTTCCTGAAGAAATAAAATCAAATAGAATTCCTATTTGGGGATGTATCAAAATGGCGGGAACGTCTATTTTGATTACATCCCCTTTTTTTGCTCTTGAGACGAACACTTTGGAAGGAACAATAGAGAACTCATACTCAACGGCATAGAAATTCTCCCATAGAATGAGTTTCCCCTTCCAGAGACCATGATAATGATGGAAAAAGAGAGGCTAATTCATTGATTTAAATCGATGAACCAGCCTCTTTTTTGTGCCCAAGAGGCAGATTCGCTCACAATCCCCCGTTTGCAGAATTTTGTACAAAGAATATATTACACTAGAAAGTGGATTGAGCTCATTCTAATAAAACAGATGGTAGCTATGAAATGGATCCAGCGCCGGAAAGGCAAATTAGTGATCTACATTATTATTAAGATCCTCCTCAGCCTTATTTAACAGGCGAGAACTGGCAGACCTGCTTCTATAGTTCTATAGCAGCGGGTCTGTTGTTCTTGTATTTTGGATCCATAATACGTAATATATTAATAAAACAAGCAAGAGAGGTTGAATGATGAAAAAGAAAAATAATGCCGCTATTATTTTGGCCCTTATTATTTTTTTGGGGGGATGTTCTATTCCCGCATCGGCCGCCCAATCTGCGAAAGCCAACAAGTCACCCAGTTCCGCTAGCAAGACCGAGAATCTTATAAAACTTCTTCTTGAATCCGACATCAAATTTTTTGAATACTACAGTAAATATCCTGATCCACTCAACCAAATTATCAAAGATGGGAAAGATGGAACATTAGATACCGTTGCTCCAGATGCCGCAGCTATTTCTAACCGCGCCACATATATTATCAGTAGGTAGATTGTAGAATCAACTTGAACAACTAAATAAAAAGAAGATCCATAGATCATCCTTTTGGTAGAATTAAGTTACCACAACCAAAAACGCCAGGA
>OMYO01000062.1 GCA_900315285.1 uncultured Eubacteriales bacterium
AGAAGAAAACAAATTGGATGTCCCCTGTAAAATACAGGGAGACATCCACCGGTAATGGTTAACGAAGAAAATGTGTCCAGAATTCTGGGTACATATCAACAGAGGATAGTTTTTCTGAAATTCAGTTGAGAAGGGCAAAAAATTAAGACTTTGACGGAAAAATATAAAAAATTGACTGAACCGAGCTTCCACCCGAACAAATACAAAAAGGGATGTACCACCAACCAGATGGTACATCCCTCTTTTTCATGAAACGAACCTCAGTTCATTTCCTTCTTCTCTTTTTTGATTCTCCGCTTCTTGCCGTCGGGAGTGATCTCGATCTTGGCGGCGGTGACGGCGTCGACGTCCTGTTCACCGGTACGGATACGGAGAACGTTCTCTACCGGGTAGGAGAAGATTTTGCCGTCTCCGGGGTTGCCTGTCCAGGCAGCCTTGCGAATGCACTCCATGGTCTTCTCGGCCCACTCCTCGGTGGAGACGAGAATTTCAAACTTGATTTTCGGAAGCATGGAGACATAGACTTCCTGACCACGGACTTTCTCGGTATAGCCCATCTGGGTACCGCAGCCCATGACCTGGGAGATCGTGATGCCGCGTACATGCATGTCGATGAGGGCTTCCTTAACTTCTTCCATCTTATCCTCGCGGATGATGGCCTCTACTTTATATACCATATGTTGCAGCCCCCTTAGTCATCCAGTCCATTGAAGGACGGGTAAGCGCGCTCGCCGTGCTGGGTGACATCCAGGCC
This sequence comes from uncultured Eubacteriales bacterium, assembly GCA_900315285.1. Classification (GTDB taxonomy): domain Bacteria; phylum Bacillota; class Clostridia; order Oscillospirales; family Acutalibacteraceae; genus RUG420. The sequence goes on from OMYO01000062.1 coordinate 755, forward strand.
GATCTTCTCGTCCATTTCAGAGACGCGGAGGTCGCCGGCGCAGAGCTTGGTGAGACCGACGCAGATAAGTGTGCCGACAAGGGAAATTGCGATGGTGATGATAACACCGAGGAGGTTGGCAAGGAAGAGCTTGCCGTCTCCGTAGATGAGTCCGTTGGAGACAAGATTCGGGTTGATAGCCTTGGAGCCAAACAGTCCGGTCATGATGCCGCCGTAGATACCGCCGATGCCGTGGCAGCCGAAAGCGTCAAGGGCATCGTCGTAGCCGAGTTTCGGTTTGAGCTTGGATACGCAGTAGTAGCAGAGCGGGCTGACCAGAAGGCCGATGATGAGGGAGGCCCAGGCCGGTACAAAGCCGCAGCCGGGGGTGATGGCGACAAGGCCGACAACAAGGCCGGTGCAGGCGCCGACGAGGGTCGGTTTTCCGGTGTAGATGACATCCATCATCATCCAGGACAGGAGTGCTGCCGCGGAGGAGATGGCGGAGGTCATGAATGCGTGGGCGGCAAGGCCGTTGGCTGCAAGGGCGGAACCGCCGTTGAAACCGAACCAGCCGAACCACAGGAACGCTGCGCCGAGGGCGACAAACGGGATGTTATGGGTGCGATAGTTTGCATACTGCAGGTCTTTCCGTCTTCCGAGGATGATGCAGAGCAGAAGTGCTGTGACACCGGAAGAGATGTGGACGACATCGCCGCCTGCGAAGTCGGCGACACCGATTTCGCCAAGCCATCCGCCGTGGCCCCATACCAAGTGGGCCATGGGATAGTAGACGATGATGGACCAGAACAGGATGAAGAAGAACAGCGACTTAAAGCGCATTCTTCCACCGATGGCACCGGTGATAAGTGCCGGAGTGATGATGGCGAACATCATCTGGAACGCGGCATAGGCGAGGTGCGGGATGGTCTCCGCATACGGCCCGGGCTCGAAGCCCACATGCCGGAAGAATGCCCAGGAGAAGTCACCAATTATATGGCCGTGGTCCGGTCCGAATGCCAGTGAGTATCCGAACATGAACCAGAGGACAATGGCGAGTCCCAGAATGAAAAATGAGTTCATCAGGTTGCTGACGGCGTTCTTTCTTCTGCCGAGGCCGCTGTAGAAGAAGCCCAGGGCAGGGGTCATGATGAAGACAAACGCCGCAGAGATGAGAACCAACGCAGTATCTCCGCCGTTGATCAAAATGGATTCCCCCTTCAATTTGACGTAAATTGACAATAAAAAAGTGCTACCGAACCCAAAGGGATTCGATAGCACCATTGCTTGAACGGTTCGATATTAACACGCAGTTCATATATGGAAATTGTAATTTTTAGAACTCCTTACATCGCCCGGAAAAAATCAGGAGAGACGGTTCATGTCCACGTACCCGTCAATGCCCGCAACCTGGCCCTTCTGAGTGTACTGCCAAATGTCCCAGTCGCCCTGGAAGATGGGCGATGTACGGTTGTTATACTCCGCCAGCCAAATGGACGTCCCCTTCCGCAGCTTGTCCACATTCAGGCAGTTGTTCAGATACCAGCGGTTGGCGTACACGCCGGCGTCGTACCCCTTGCTGCGCACGACCTTGCTGAAGGCGTTGATGATGTTGTCCCGCTGCTCCCGGTTCAGGCCGTCCGCACGACCCCGTCCGCCGGTCTGGGTCTCCTCCATATCAATGTATATGGGGAGCTCCAGGTTTGCCCCCTTCAGGGCGTCAATGCAGTACTGGGCCTCTGCCCGAGCCTCATCCTCGCTCGTGGCCTGGGAGTAGAAATAAATTCCCACCTTTAAACCGTTGCGATGTGCGTGTGTCAAATTCCGCCGGAACTCCGTATCCTCATAGATGCGGGCGGACCGCCCATAGGCGCGGCCGCCGCAGCGGATGAGCGCAAAGCTCACGCCATCCTTCCGGACCTCCGACCAGCGGATTTTACCGTTGTGGGAGGAGACGTCAATTCCCTTGTTTCCGGTGACGGAGATGACCCGAAGACTCATACCAAATACAAGAGCCGCAAGAATCATGCAGAGTATCCGGATAAGCCATGGCACCCATTTTTTGTCATTCCGGAAAAAGGCCCGGATCTTCTGCTTCATGGGGCTCCTCCCCTCCTTCTTTTCCGCAAGCCACTGCGGAAATTTATCGGTAACAATTTTATTAACTTTCTATTCCATTGTCAATTCGGCTTGAAAAAACGACCGAACTCCGTTATCATGGAATCGTATTTTTATTAGGAGTTTTTTATGACGAATACTAAATCGCGCACTCCCCTGAGAAAGGCTCCGCGCACTTTCCTGAGCCTCCTTCTCGCCCTCGTCTGTGTCTTCTCCGTCATGGCAGGTCTCTCCACCCGTGCCTGGGCGGCCAAGGACTACGAGACCTACAACCCGAAGAATCTGAGTCTGGACGTGGATCCGAGCACTGAGAAGTGTGTCTACCTCTCGAAAATTGACCACAACCTCAGCGCCGGCAAGACCCTCGGCACCATCACCAGCGAAAAGCTCGGCATCAACTGCAAGCTCTGCTATGGCACCGACGACGACACCCTCTGGAAAGGCGGCGGACTTCACACCGTCTCCAGCCTCCCCGGCTTCGCCACCCCCGGCGTTGTCGCAGGGCACGCCCGCGTGTGCTTCAAGGGCTTTGCCCAGGCCAAAATCGGTGACACCATCACCGTAAAAATGCCCTACGGCACCTACAAGTACCGCATCTCCCGCATCAAAATCATCAACCACAGCAACTACAGCTTCGAGAACGACGTCAGCAAGATTTGTGACCAGTTCATCTTCTACGCCTGCTACCCGTACCCGAAGACCTCGTACGAGAAGTACAACCGTATCTTCTACTACTGTGACCGTATTTCCGGCCCGAAGGTCATTGACGACTCCAAGGGCGGCACCGGCAAGTGGGCTGTCCGCCCCGTCTCCCGGAACCTGAGGGACATTGGTACGAAGTATAAGTATTAAAATTGGATAATAAGAGAGGCGCGCTGCTGGTGGGCAGCGCGTCTTTTTTGTTGTGGTGTAGCCTTAGGGCGTCTCCGGTAGGACACAATTATAATATTTGCTATTGTGTATGAGATTTTATTTTTTCCTCATACACATTTTGCTGTGGGCAATTTGTGTCTTATTCAGCGAAACCATTTTGATAAAAAATAAGTCATTTTCTTCATACACATTATCGGTATTTCAATTTTTGTACTATGGCAGCCCGTGAATCGCCCCAAAATCATTGACCACATTTTGAAATATTGCAAATGTGTACTATGGATTTTTCAGGACCCATACATAATGTAAAAATATTGAGGTTGTGTCCTATTTGCCCAGTCAATCAACCTGGAGAAAGCCGATGAACCCCGGCGGGAGGCCCATTCCCTTACACCGCATTTCCAAAAAATGGTAGATTGTAGAATCAACTTGAACAACTAAATAAAAAGAAGATCCATAGATCATCCTTTTGGTAGAATTAAGTTACCACAACCAAAAACGCCA
>OMYO01000014.1 GCA_900315285.1 uncultured Eubacteriales bacterium
CTCCTGGCGTTTTTGGTTGTGGTAACTTAATTCTACCAAAAGGATGATCTATGGATCTTCTTTTTATTTAGTTGTTCAAGTTGATTCTACAATCTACCTCACAAAAACAAAAGCGAGAAAATTTTTATTAAACTCGTAAAATATTTTATATAAATTAATTGACAAGTTTAATAATCGGAATATAATGTTATTGAAATCAGGATAAGGGGGTGTCCGGGACGGGCAAGAATGTCTATTCGCTGGTTCTCAGCGACGAGGTGGTCCAGGAAATTGACCAGCTGGCCTACCAGAACAATACAAACCGCTCCAACATGATCAATCAGATCCTGGCGGAATATGTCTCCTATACGACGCCGGAGAAGAGAATGCACCAGATCTTTGACCGCATGGAGGATCTGCTCCTCCATGGAAACGACGGCCCAAGCGTATTCCGTCTCCAGAGCCTGCCCACTGACACGCTGTTCTCCCTGCGGTCGGCGCTGCAGTATAAATATAATCCGACTGTACGGTACAGTATTGAACTGTATCGCCAAATGCAGGACGGGGTCATAGGGGAACTGCGGGTAAGCCTGCGGACACAGAACCAAACACTCATTGCGCTGCTCGGGGACTTCTACCGTCTCTGGGACAGTATTGAGAACCTGTATTTCAACGACATACAGATGGAGGAGGACGGAGGCAAATACACCCGTCTTCTGAAACTTCACTATCGAAAGGATGCGGAGCATGAACTATCCGGCATTACGGTAGGAGACGTTATCTCCCGGTACGTCAGCACCTTTGATGAGGCGCTGAAGACCTACTTTGAACTGCGGGGCTCCAGTGAGGACCCTGCCGGTCCGCTCCGGACCATCTATCAGAACTATCTCAAGGGGGAGGTCTTTGTATGAATTTCGACAAATATACCCAGAAATCTCTGGAGGCGGTGCAGAGCGCCCAGCAGATTGCCGCGGAAAACGGGAATCAGCAGCTGACGCCGGACCATCTTCTCTCCGCACTGCTCGCCCAGGAGAACGGGCTCATTCCCGAGCTCATCAATAAATGCGGCGCCGACACAGGTCGGCTCACCCGTGAAGTGAACGACATCATAGCCGGGTTCCCGAAGGTCTCGGGGGCCTCTGCTGACCGGCTCTACGCCTCTTCGAGTCTGCAGCAGGTTTTTACAGAGGCGGAGTCCCAGTGCAAAAAGATGCAGGACGAATATGTTTCTGTAGAGCACATCATGCTCGGCATCATTGAGCATGCGGACCAAAAATTAAAAGAGGTCCTGAACCGGAATGGAATCCGGAGCGGGAACTTTATGGAGGCGTTAAAGGCCGTGAGAGGAAATCAGAAAGTCACGAACGACAATCCGGAGGACACCTATAATGTCCTGAAAAAATATGGCCAGGATCTGACAGAGCTGGCGCGGAACCAGAAGCTGGATCCGGTCATCGGCCGGGATGATGAAATCCGCAATGTCATCCGGATCCTGTCCCGCAAGACAAAGAACAACCCGGTCCTCATCGGTGAACCCGGTGTCGGTAAGACCGCAATTGCAGAGGGTCTTGCCCAGCGTATCGTCAAGGGAGATGTACCGGATAACTTAAAGAACCGCACCCTGTTCTCTCTGGACATGGGCTCCCTCATTGCCGGCGCCAAGTTCCGGGGCGAATTTGAGGAGCGCCTGAAGGCTGTCCTCAACGAGGTCAAATCCTCTGACGGGCAGATTATCCTGTTCATTGACGAGCTGCACAACATCGTCGGCGCCGGAAAATCCGAGGGCGCCATGGACGCCGGAAACCTTCTGAAACCCATGCTTGCCCGGGGTGAACTGCACTGCATTGGTGCCACGACCCTGAACGAGTATAGAGAATACATTGAAAAGGACGCCGCTTTGGAACGCCGTTTCCAGCCGGTCATGGTGGATGAGCCTACTGTCGAGGACACTATTGCCATCCTGCGTGGACTGAAACAGCGGTATGAGGTCTATCACGGCGTCAAGATCACAGACCAGGCCCTTATTGCCGCCGCCACGCTATCTGACCGGTATATTACGGACCGGTTCCTGCCTGACAAGGCCATTGACCTCGTGGATGAGGCCTGCGCCACCATTAAGACGGAACTGGACTCCATGCCCACGGAAATGGATGAAATCCAGCACAAGATCATGCAGCTGGAAATTGAGGAGACGGCCCTCAAAAAGGAGGAGGACAACCTCTCCAAGGCCCATCTGGAAGAAATCCAGAAGGAACTCGCCGAGAAGAGGGACACATTCAACAGCATGAAGGCCCGCTGGGACAACGAGAAACAGTCCATCAGCAAGGTTGCCAGCCTCCGTGAGGAAATTGAGAACGTTAAAGCGCAAATTGAGCATGCGGAAAATGAATATGACCTCAACAAGGCATCGGAGCTGAAGTACGGCAAACTTCCCCAGCTGGAGGCGGAGTACCATCAGTGTGAGAAGGACGCCGCTGAGGCCGAAAACGGCAAGGACAGCCTGCTCCACGACAAGGTCACGGAGGAGGAGATCTCAAAGATCGTCTCCAAGTGGACCGGTATCCCGGTCTCCAAACTCATGGAGAGCGAGAGAAAGAAACTCCTGAACCTGGACAAGATCCTTCACAAGAGGGTCATCGGTCAGGACGAGGCTGTCCAGAAGGTCAGTGACGCCATTATCCGGAGCCGTGCGGGAATTCAGGACCCGAATCGCCCCATCGGTTCCTTTATGTTCTTAGGACCCACCGGTGTCGGTAAGACAGAGCTTGCGAAGGCTTTGGCACAGGCACTGTTTGATGACGAGAAAGCCATGATCCGCATTGATATGTCGGAGTATATGGAAAAATTCAGCGTATCCCGTCTCATTGGAGCGCCTCCCGGATATGTTGGCTACGACGAGGGCGGACAGCTCACTGAGGCGGTGCGCAGAAGACCGTACTCTGTTGTCCTGTTCGACGAGGTCGAGAAGGCCCATCCGGATGTCTTCAATGTGCTGCTTCAGGTGCTGGATGACGGACGGATCACCGACTCCCAGGGCCGCACAGTGGACTTCAAGAACACTATTATCATCCTGACCTCCAATCTGGGCTCGGATATCATTCTGGACGGCATCACGCCGCAGGGTGAGATCAGTGAGGACGCCCGCAGTCAGGTCTCGGCACTGCTGAAGCGCAGCTTCCGTCCAGAGTTCCTGAACCGTCTCGACGAGATCATCTTCTATAAGCCGCTGACGAAGGACAACATCTACGGTATTGTGGACCTGCAGCTTGCAGATCTCCAGCGCCGTATGGATGACAAGCAGCTGAAACTCGAGGTCACCGACAAGGCAAAAGAATATATGATCAATACCGCTTTTGACCCGCAGTATGGTGCCCGTCCGCTGAAGCGGTTCATCCAGTCCCAAATTGAGACCCTGGTCGCCCGCCGCATCCTGGCGGAGGATCCGCAGCCGGGTACTGTCATAACAGTGGACTATGATGGAATGCAGCTCATTGCGAGCTGACCCGTGAATCGCCCATAAAAATAATAGGCCGCATTGCCGAAGAATTTCGACAGTGCGGTCTTTTTCTCTTCTGCGATTTACTTGATATCAAAATACAGGGACCGGTCTCCGGAGATGGCGCGGTCTACGCACTTGGCGGCATGTCTTGTGGAACCCTCTAAGTCCCGGGCCACCATGAGGTCATAGGCCACCTTAGTGTTTTCAATGAGTTCTTCCTTCCCATATAGCTTGCAGTATCGTTTCCATAAAGTGGCAACGGGGTTTCGGAACGCATAGACCGTCAGGGGAACTATGGTGTCACCGCTAATATAGCAGGCCTCGTGCCAGAATGCGAAGATATTGTCTGCCGTCTCCTGGGCAGTCTTGCTCTCGGCGAGGTCGGCGAGCTTCTTTCCCAATTTCACAAAGTCCTCGTCACTGGCATTTTTGATGATCTTCTCCACAATGAAGAACTGGGACATTTTGCGGATTTCCAGAATGGAACGGGTGACGTCATTACCGAGCTCACCGCCGGAGTAGTCCATAAGGGCACTGAGGGTATCGGCGTTTCCATATTTCCGAAAGTTCGAGACATAGGCTCCCTGCCGCGGGACGATATGGACAAAGCCCCGGCTCTCCAGCTCCTGTAGACCGGAGTGGACCACGGTCAGGCTGACCTGCATTTGCCGGGCAAATTCCCGCTCCGAGGGGAGCCGGTCCCCAATTTTCAGCTGCCCCGAGATGATGGCATTCTGGATTTGATCGACGAAGAGATCTTTCAGGGAAGGGGACTGTAGTTTTTCCATTTTCATACGTGACGTCCTCCTGTTTTTTGATTCTGGCTATACCAGATAACAAAATTGAAATTTCGGCAAAATAATAAATCAAGAACGAATGTTCAAATTATGCAGATATCTGAAATTTCCCATAACTACGTTATTTGTCTTGATTGTCATTTCATTAACTAATACTATTTTAGTGGATGAACAAAGGGGTGTCAACTCGACACCTGTTGAAATCAAGCATCTGATTTGGAGGATATCATGGATTACAAATACGTGTTCCACGAGATGGGTTCCGACACTGAGCCGATGAATCCCAACGTGGCAAAACTGGGAAAAATGATCACCGACCGGGTGGGCGTCAAAATTGACCGGGATGCACCCGAGTACTTTGGACTGAACGCCGTCATCTCGGACGAGGAGGCAGCAGTGGCCCTGAAGATGGGTCTTCGCAAGCCCAAGACCTTTGAGGTCATTCAGAAGAAGACCAAGGTGGAGCCGGAGAAGCTCCAGAAAATGCTGGACCATATGGCTGAGGTGGGTGTCATAGAGTATAACTTTGAGAACCCGAGCCACACAAAGCAGTATCTGGTCCCGCAGTTCATCCCGGGATCCTCAGAATATACCAATATGAATGAAAAGCAGCTGGAGGAGCACCCGGAACTGGCCGACTTTTTTGACGCCATGACGTACCTGCCGCTTACCAAGATTACCCCCATGGTGCCTCCGGGAGGAGCCGGAATCGGCATGCATGTCGTCCCGGTGGAGAAGGCCATTGAGCATGAGAATGAGACTCTTCCCATTGAGCACATCTCCCACTGGCTGGATAAATATGATGGAAAGCTCGCCAAGAGCCCGTGCTCCTGCCGTCTTGAGAGACGCGTCCGCGGAGAGGGCGACGGCAACGATCCTGAGGATTGGTGCATTGCGGTGGGCGATGTAGCGACCTACGTCGTAGAGACCAACAAAGGCGGCACCTATATTACCAAAGAAGAGGCGCTCCGCATCTTTGAAAAGGCCGAGGAGCAGGGCTTTGTCCATCAGATTACGAACATTGACGGCGAGGGGAAGATCCTCGGCATCTGCAACTGCAATGTCAACATCTGCAACGCCCTTCGCACTTCTCAGCTCTTCAACACCCCGAATCTCTCCCGTTCTGCCTATGTGGCACGTGTTGAGACGGAGAACTGTGTCGCCTGCGGCCAGTGTGTCGAGCACTGCCCGGCCGGCGCTGTAAAACTTGGCCAGAAGCTCTGCACACAGAACGGCCCGCAGGTCTATCCGAAGCATGAGCTTCCGGACGATATCAAGTGGGATGAGAGCAAGTGGGATCCGGACTATCGGGATCATGCCCGTGTTCAGACCTATGCAACCGGTACTGCACCATGTAAGACCGCATGTCCTGCACACATTGGTATCCAGGGTTATCTGCAGCTTGCCAAGGAGGGCCGCTACACGGAGGCCCTCGAGCTCATCAAGCGAGACAACCCGTTCCCGGCAGTCTGCGGACGGATCTGCAACAAGCGCTGTGAAGGAGAGTGCACAAGAGGTAATCTGGATGAGGCCATCTCCATCGACGAGGTCAAGAACTTCATCGCCCAGCGGGATATCGACTCCGCCACCCGCTACATCCCGAAGAAAGAGGCCCCGACCCTTGACCCGAATGGCTTCCCGGAGAAGGTGGCCGTCATCGGCGCCGGCCCGGCTGGTCTCTCCTGCGCCTACTATCTTGCCCTGAAAGGTTACAAGCCCACGGTCTTTGAGAAGAATGAGAAGCCCGGCGGAATGCTCGCCTATGGAATTCCGTCCTTCAAACTCGAGAAAGATGTTGTCGCCGCAGAAATCGATGTCCTCCGGGAACTTGGTGTGGAGATCAAATGCGGCGTGAACGTCGGCGAGGATATCTCTCTTGACGATCTCCGGAGCCAGGGCTATAAGGCGTTCTACATTGGAATCGGCTGCCAGGGCGGCCGCAAAGCAGGCGTCCCGGGCGAGGACGGCGAGAATGTGGACATGGCCGTCAACTTCCTGCACAAGGTTGCAGATGACCACGATTATAAGATTTCGGGCGATGCAGTTGTCATCGGCGGCGGTAACGTTGCCATTGATGTCGCCCGTACCGCACACCGCTGCGGCGCCGAGAATGTCACCATGCTCTGCCTCGAGCAGCGCAATGAGATGCCCGCTTCCGATCTGGAAATCGAAGAGGCGGAGAGCGAGGGGACTGTCATCAAGAATGGCTGGGGCCCGAAGGAGATCCTCCTCGACGAGAACGGCAAGGCCAAGGCCGTCGTCTTCAAGAAGTGTGTCTCCGTCTTCAACGAGGAGCATCGCTTCGCTCCGCAGTATGACGAGGACGACACCATTACCATTGACGCGGAGAACGTCTTCCTCTCCATCGGCCAGAGCATTGAGTGGGGCCACCTGCTTGACGGCGAGAAGGTCGAGCTTGGACGCGGCAACGGCGCTGTCGCAGACCGCCATACCTATCAGACTGCCCAGGAGGATATCTTTGTCGGCGGTGACGTCTACACCGGCCCGAAGTTTGTCATTGACGCTGTCGCAGCCGGGCGATTCGGTGCTGACTCCATCCACCGCTTTGTCCAGAGAGGCACGAGCATGACCATCGGACGTGACTGGCGTGAGTTCATAGCCCTTGACAAGAACGATGTCCTCATCGGCGAGTATGACAAGACCCCGCGGCAGAAGGAGAACTTCAACAAGTCCATCGATGCCGGCCACTCCTTTGAGAGTGCCAAGCTCCCATTCACTGAGGAGCAGGTCAAACTGGAGACCGCTCGCTGCTTAAGCTGCGGTGCCTCGGTTGTCGATGAGAACAAGTGCATCGGTTGCGGTATCTGTACAACCCACTGCAAGTTCGATGCCATCCATCTCCACCGTGATCTCCCGGAGATGAGCAAGATGGTCCGCACCGAGGACAAGATGAAGGCCATCCTTCCGTATGCCCTCAAGCGTGAGATCAAGATCAAGAAGCGCGAGCGCGCAGAGAAAAGAGCTAAATAAATCTTCTTATATAGAAAAGGGGATGTACTGTCTGGCTGGCGGTACATCTCCTTGTTTTTGCGGTGGGGCGATTCAGTCTAATCCTCCAAATATTTCCGTCAAAACCTGAAATATTTTCCTCCCCAGACCGAATTTCAGTAAAACTATCTTTTCTACAGACTTCAGACTGAAAATTTTTCAGGCCGGATGAGGCTGGGAAAGGGTAAAAAACTGAGATTAAGTTTTATTGCTCAGATTCTTCAGTATTTGACGGAAGTATTCGATAAGAAAGACTGAATCGCCCGCCTTGGTAATCAAAAAAACGGGTAAAATTCGGTCCGCTTAGCGCAAATAGAGATAGTTTTGCTGAAACAACTGCTTCCTTGGTCTGTCTATCCTGTGAAAGGGTGATGGTCCTATGGCAAAGAACATAGACTGGGAGCGGCTCGTGCTGCAGGCGCAGACGGGGGATGATGAAGCCTATAATGAGCTTTGGCTTGTTGCAGAGCCTCTTGCGCGCAACTTCTGTCGAAAGACTCTGAAATCGGAGACCGATGTGGACGATGCCTTGCAGAATATTGCAGAGGTCCTCTGGCGCAGTCTGACTGGCCGGGGCAGGGCACCCATCAAAGATCCAAAGAGGTTTCCAGCGTGGCTCAAGACCACCTGCCATAACGAGTGCCTCACGTTTCTGGATAAAAAGCAGCGCAGGACCAGCCTGGATGACTATCGCCCCCAGATGGGCGATGAGGAATATGCCGGAATGGATGAGATTGCGGCGGATGATCTCACGCTGGATTATTCCCCGGAGCGGGCGGTGGAAAACGACGAACTGGCTGCGTTTCTCCTGACCTTTATTAATGATTTGCCGGAGTCGCAGAAGCAGTGTTTTCTTCTCCATGAGACAGGGGAGACATACGATATTATTGCAGACAAACTAGGGATGCCAAGCGGTACGGTAAAAAGCAATGTCTTCTATGCGAAGAAGGCAATGCGGAAGGCAATCCATAAGGCGGAGAGTGAATACAATATCTCTATCCACGGCTATGCCTTTCATCCGCAGACTGGTGGATGGATTTCCTATGATAAGCAACTCCCGGACAATGGGGACAATATTCCAACACCTTTTGGGGAAAAGGTAAGAGGAGTAATGCAATCCCGATGGTTTCAAGCTTCTGTTGTTACCATAATTATTATTGTTACCATAATTGTTTCCCTTCTGCGATTTACTCCTCAAAAAAAGAACCCAGAGAATAAGCCAGCAAATATCCAAAGTCCGCCGCAGGTTACAGTTCAGCATAATGCACCACAAGATGATGTACATTTGGATGAGGAAAGAACAGAAAAACAAAACCAGGAGGTTGCAGGGGATGAAGGGAAGAATAGTTCAGAGGGGAGAATTTTGAGTCCTAAAAAATCTTCCTCTTCTAGTATGAGTACCCCGTTGAAAATATCCCCAAATGACAAAAAAATGGCATCCTATGAAGTGATTCAGGGAGATACTACAGAATCAAGGACGAGAAATTCTTTTGTGATGCTAGCTGGAAGCATGATGAAAATGCGGATGGCCAATTTGGAACGGGCAGCGCTCCGATATAATAGAGTTCGGCCGGCTGAACAGCAATTAAAGCCATCACAACTGACTTTCCGCCATGCATTTGCTGATCTCAATGATGACGGAAAAGAAGAGGCCTATGTTTTTTTGGAATTAAGAGATGGGGATGCCTATACAATAGAACTTTATGATGGTGTAAATTATGATGGACATATGATGGATATCCCGTCAGAACTATCGGATTCCTCCCAATCACTCAATAATCGTAGAATGGCTTTCCCGAAAAAACATGAGCTAGGTGTACTGAATGGGGTATCTCCTAAAGGTGTTTCCGAGGAAAATTTGAAAGATTACTCTTACAGCAGTTATAAATTTGATTCGTCTAATAAAGCTCTTGTCCTCTATGAAAAGATATACTCTGAAGCAGACGGAAAAATATATCAGAAGAAAGATGGCAATATCAAAGAGCTTTCAAAGAAAAAGGCAATGAAAGAATTTAAACGGTATTATGAGATTTTCTATGGGGTGAATGGTAAGAAAAGCAAGATAAAGATGCCGGCGGATTATACGGTTGATGCCTATATCAACGGGAACCCGGCAATTGCATGGGCAATGGATTTCCCCGTAATTGCCTCTGAGGCTGATGCAGTAAGAGTGATGAATGCTTACCCTGTAAACATTGCCGAGTGACACGCCAATCATGCTATAATGTGGGAAATCAAGCAATAGGGGAAGAGGCACCATGGATAAGAACTCGGCCGACGAGAATTGGATTTCCTACGAAAAAGAAGACACTGCATCGCAAAACGGCAATACAGAAATAGCAGATAACACCGAAAAGAATAGACACCCGCTGTGGCGAACCTGGTGGTTCTGGACCGCAGTGGGTGTCCTTTTGCTTACTGCCATCCTCCTCGCTGTATTCTTGCCCAAGAACAAGAAGCAGGATGCCCGTATCACACAGCCGGCGGAAATCAGCTCCCAGCAACAGGCGGTGCAGAATACTGAAACACCGCAGCAGATAAGGCAGCCAACTATACCGCAGGAGAATCAGCCTCAGTCTTCCGGCCTTCCAAGACAATATAAAGCAGCTTCTCAAGGAGCGGCAAGCCGAGGGGGAAAATCTGGAAAGGGGAGCGGGAGAGCCTCGGCTGACAACGGAGCAGGAACAGCATCGGAGGTTAACCAGCCTGTTCTCAACGATACTTTGGAAAGCAGGGAAAATCCAGATCGGGAATACTTTGCAGAAGTCGCCGGCCGCCTTGTGGACTCCCAAGTCAAAATAATCAATGCCTACGGTGGATACCTTGCCGCCCAGGACCCCAATTATCACGGACAAAGGGTCCAGACCAATTTCTATATTGCAAGTTCCGACCTGGACCGAGATGGCACCAAAGAGGTCTATTTTCTCATTGAGTCTGTTGATCCCAAAACACATCACTATTTGCAGCGCAGTGTTGGCGTGGCTTTTCGCAGGCTTGATCCCAGTCGCATGCTGACGATCCCAGCCTCTCTGCAAAACGGAAATGACATCATGGTGTCGTTCCCGGATAAATACCATATTGCGGCACTGCATGGCATGTCCGGCACCGGGTTTTCCAGTAAAAATGCCCGGAATTTTATCTATGAGAGCTTTACTCTTCCGAAGAACAGTCAATCGCTCAAACTCTATGAACGCATTGCTGCCGATGCCAACGGGGATTTCTATGACCTGAAAGATGGCGTGAAAAAGCCGCTTTCCAGGAAAGCGGCTCTGAAGAAATTTTCGGAATACTATGGTATTTTCTATAACAGGAATGGGAAAAGCAGTGCGGTCCCCATGTCGCTAGAGCGTTCTAACAGTATGATTTCAGAGGATTATACCGCTCTGGCACGGGGTCTTGATCAGGCCATGGAACAGACTGTGAAAAACTCGCCTTATTAAATGGTCTGATACTCGTAACGATATGCATATTCCAGCTCGGATATGCTGCCGTCGGCCCCATGGTGAATATTATATGTATTCATGGTGCGTATCCTATTTCCTCCGCGATCCACCTGTTGAACAGACCGCACAAGTTCATGGGAAACCGGGTCGTATTCAAACACATGGATGTTGCGGGAATGAAGAGCACTGGCGTTGTAGTCATTGCCCTCATCGTCCACCGGAATGATCTCCGTGCGGATAAGATTTCCCAATGCATCTCTCGTGAGACTGATACGGGCCAACTCAATGGAGGGGATCAGGCTGCTTCTCCGTGCGGAAGCCGATATGTTGACAGTCTTCAGCTTCTTATCTTTTCCATAATAGAGGTTATAACTTATGATCTGGCCCTGGATATTGCGTTCCTGGATAAGGCGGATTTTACCGGCGAGATCATAGAAGATCTGACACTGAAAGGAAGCGTCGCCGCCGACCGGCCGGCAGGAGTCCAGGTGACCGTCCGGAGTTCTCACAAAGTCAAAGTATGAGGTATAGGAAGTCTCCCTGTCCGCATTATATCCGTGGATGGTGAGATGGTGGATGCGGCCGGAACGAACTGCATCGCCCAAGGTGAAGAACAGCAGGCCATCATTTGCCCAGTTGGAATAGAGGGCGAGCTGGATGTCCGCTATATTTTTGTCTTGGGATAGAAACGGAAATACCTCCAGCTTTTCCATCATGATGCTGTCGCTCGACTGGGGAATCTTATTCTCTACGGTAAGCCGGTGTTCCCGGGGCTTATAGGAAAAAAGGAGAGGGGTGTCTCCGCCTTCCAGCTCAATTTGACGAGGGATGATCACCGGCTTTGCCGCAATGGCGGGAATGGTAAAGGTGAGGATCATCAAAACCGCCAGCAGTGCGGCCATTATTTTTTTGTGCATTCTCTATTTCTCCAAAGTAACTGTAAAGGTTTTTCGCATCATAGACGAGGAGAAATTTACGTTTGTTTTAGTCTAATCCTGTGTTTTTCCCGGGCGATACACGGGCCGGTCGCCGCTGATGGAGCGGTCCAGATCCTCACTTGCCCACTGGAGGGCACCGTCAAGATCTCTTACTTTGATATAATCATACATCTTGGCAAGGCTTTCTACCAGAGCGGAGGGGCCGTAGTCCTGGCAATAACGGGTCCAAAGAGTGCAGATGGATTTTTCAAAGGACTTCACAATGAGCGGGAGAATGAGGTCGTGGCTGATCTTGCAGAACTCATGATAATAATCGTAGGCGGCTAGAACGGTATCCTCCACGCCGCGGGCGGCTTTCAACTGGTCCAGCCATTTGCCAAGGCCCTGAATTTCCTCATCAGTGGCTTCCCGGATAATTCTCTCACTGGCAAGCTGGTCCGTAAGTTTCCGGTACTCCAGAAGGGAGCGGATGGAGTCGTCGGAGAAGTCCACATCTTTATAGTCCAGTACAGCATTGAGGGTCTCCAGGTTTCCGTCGTTATAATAGTCTGCCACATAGGCTCCTTTTCTTGGAAGGATTTTTATGAGACCACGGTCCATGAGGTCATTGAGACCGGCGTTGACCACAGCACGGCTGACCTGCATCTTTTCGGAAAATTCCCGTTCCGAGGGCAATTTTTCTCCAATTTTCATCTCTCCGCTCAGGATGGCGGACTGCAGGGCATCCACGAACATTTCCTTCAGACTTGGGGAAGAGAGGGCTTCAAATTGCATGACAATATCTCCTGTTTCAAGAATGAATTCATTATACCATTGCGCCTGCAACTTGGCTATACCAGATATCAGATAGATAATTCCAAAACAATTTATCATAAAAAATTGCGCAATAACTGGGAAAGTGTGCAAATATTGCGAATGGGCTTACAAAGTATTGAATTCTCCTGATACTTTTTCTATAATGAAGATGGCCGGAGATAGACCCATAATGTTTCCGGCTGGTTTCCATAATATATCAAAATACCCATAAGTTGGGAAAAGGCAGGACAGTTCGCTGTCCTGCCTTTTCCCTTGCTATGTTCTTCCCTGTCAAAAGACGGACACTGTGTTAATGTATGCGAAAACCTTGACAAACTGTCTTATCAAGCGACCGCTTTAATGCTATACTACTAGAGATAAGAGATTCTCAGGAGGTATCTACTCATGTATGATGTGCTGATCATCGGCGCGGGAATTGAGGGAACTGCCATTGCTAGGCGACTTTCCCGCTACCGACTGTCCATCGCACTGCTCGACAAGGAAAACGACGTCTCTATGGGGGCGACGAAAGCGAACAGTGCCATTGTCCACGGCGGTTATGCCGAGGCAAATGCCAAGTTGAAGGGTCGTGTCTGCTATCAGGGCAGAATCCAGTATGAGCAGCTTGACAAAGAGCTCCATTTTGGATTCCGCAAAACGGGAAGTCTCGTAACCACCATGGACGAGAATGACCTTCCCGGTCTTGAGGCCATCAAGGCCAACGGTGAGCTAAACGGCCTTCCGGATCTCAAGATCCTGAACCATGACGAAATCATGGAAATTGAGCCCAACATCAACCCCGAGGTCAAGTATGCTCTCTACTGTGAGGGTGCCGGCGTATGTTCCCCATACGAAATGGCCATTGCCCTCGCGGAGAATGCCATCCATAACGGGGCGGAGCTCTTCCTGAACACAGAGGTCACCGGTATAGACAAGGAGGACGGCTTCCTCCGCGTTCACACAAATACCCAGGACTTCGACGCAAAGTTTGTCATCAACGCATCTGGTCTCGGAGCAGACAAAATTGACCAGATGGTCAATGAGCCATCTTTCAGCATCCATCCCCGTTCCGGTGAATATCTTCTGTTTGCCAAGGGGGAGGGAGACGCTCTGAACACCGTCGTCTTCCAAATGCCCACAAAAATGGGTAAGGGCATCCTTGTCACGAGCACATATCATGGGAACCTGCTGCTCGGGCCGGACGCCATCGACGAGGACGCCAAGGATCTGGACCGCAGCACTCATGTGGAGCGTCTCTATGACATCTACAAGTCTGG
Organism: uncultured Eubacteriales bacterium; assembly: GCA_900315285.1. Lineage (GTDB taxonomy): Bacteria > Bacillota > Clostridia > Oscillospirales > Acutalibacteraceae > RUG420. Next base: position 13,738 of record OMYO01000014.1, read on the forward strand.
ACTGAAGACCACCAAGGTCATCAATCCGCAGAAGTTCATCCGCAGCTTTGCCGGCCTTCGCGCCGTCTCCAGCACGGACGACTTTATCATCGGACCGACCGCCACCAAGGGCTTCATCAATGTTGCCGGCATCCAGTCCCCGGGCCTCACATCTGCCCCGGCCATCGCCGACATGGTCACCGACATCCTGAAGGATGAGGGACTTGAGCTTGTGGACGACCCGAACTACGATCCGTACCGCAAGCCCATCATCGAGAAGAAGGCAGTGGATGATCTCCCGGCACAGGAGGTATTTCGCCGGGCAAATCTTCCGTCCTGCCCGGAAAAGATGATCTGCCGCTGCGAGCAGGTCACAGAGGGAACTATTGTGGACGCACTGCATCGCGGAATTGAGGTCGCCACCGTGGACGGCGTCAAACGCCGCACGAGAGCATCTATGGGCTTCTGTCAGGGCGCTTACTGCCGCATCCGTTTCCAGGAAATCATGGAACGGGAGTACGGCCATCCGGTGGACCCGCGCCCCGACATTGTGAAAGAGGGCTTTGAAAGAGTATCCCGCCAGGAGTTCCAGGATTACCTGAAAGAACATCCGGTGGAGGAATGAAGTTCATTCGAGAATGATCTATCTTAATGGGGAATTCTTTAGAATATTTATTGTGAGAAAGGATAGTCAAAAATGGATCAGAAGGACATGAAAAATTACAGGATTGAGCACGACTCCCTCGGCGAGGTCAAGGTTCCTGCAGACAAGTACTGGGCTGCCCAGACAGAGCGGAGCCATGAGAACTTCAAGATCGGCGTCGGCATTGAGACCATGCCTGCAGAAATCATCCACGCATTCGGCATTCTCAAGAAGGCCGCTGCCCAGGCAAACCACGGTCTCAAGCCTGAAAAAATGACGGACGAGAAGCTTGCTGCCATCTCTGAGGCCTGTGACGAGGTCATCGCTGGCAAACTCAATGAGCACTTCCCGCTTGTTGTTTGGCAGACTGGTTCCGGCACCCAGTCCAACATGAACACCAACGAGGTCATTGCCAACCGTGCCAATGAAATCCTCGGCAAGAAGCTCTGCCATCCGAACGACGACATCAACATGAGCCAGTCCTCCAACGACACCTTCCCAACTGCCATGCATATTGCAGCAGTTATTGCCATTGAGGACAAACTCATTCCTGCTGCAGAGCATCTTATTAAAGAACTCAAACGCCTTGAGGATGAGAACCAGGGCATCGTAAAGTCCGGCCGTACCCATCTCCAGGATGCCGTTCCAATCTCTTTCTCTCAGGAAATCAGCGGCTGGCGTACCTCCGTTGAGAAGGACGTTGAGCTCCTGAAACTTGCTGTTGAGCCTCTGAAGAGCCTCGCTCTTGGCGGTACCGCCGTCGGCACCGGCCTCAATGCCCCGGAGGGCTTTGATGTCGCAGTTGCTGAGAACGTCTCCGCTCTCACCGGCAAAAACTTTGTCACTGCAGAGAACAAGTTCCATGCCCTTACTTCCAAAGACGAAATCGTATTTGCCCATGGCGCAGTCAAGGCACTCGCTGCTGACATGATGAAGATTGCCAACGACGTTCGCTGGCTGGCTTCCGGCCCCCGTGTCGGCCTCGGCGAAATCTCCATTCCTGCCAACGAGCCCGGCTCCTCCATCATGCCCGGCAAGGTCAACCCGACCCAGTGCGAGCAGGTCACCATGGTTGCTGTCCAGGTTATCGGCAACGACGTTGCCGTTGGCATGGCTGCTTCTCAGGGCAACTTCGAGCTCAATGTATTTATGCCGGTCATGGCTTACAACTTCCTTCAGTCCTGCAGACTTGAGGCTGAGTCCATCGTCTCCTTCACCGACAAGTGCGTCTATGGTATTGAGGCCAACAAAGACAAGATGAGCCACAACCTCCACAACTCTCTCATGCTCGTCACCGCCCTTAACCCGTACATCGGCTATGAGCATGCAGCCAAGACCTCTCAGCTCGCCTTCAAGGAGAATATCTCTCTGAAAGAGGCCTGCGTAAAACTTGGCTTCCTCACCGAGGAGGAGTTTGACAAGGTCTTCCATCCGGAGCAGATGATCTGACTTTAACCCAACATTCAGGGCGCAGCGGTTCCTTTTCCGGAGCCGTTGCGTCTTCCCGAGTCTACTTAAGGAGGATCCTGCCATGTCTTCAACGAAGAATGTAACCATCTACCTGTACGGAAAGAAATATTCCGTACCGGAGACATTAACTATTATCAAAGCCATCGAGTACTGCGGTTATGAGATGACGTCCGGCATCGGCTGCCGCCACGGCTTCTGCGGTGCCTGCTCGGTCATCTACCGCATTCCGGATGACCATCAGCTCCACTATTGCCTGGCTTGTGAGACCCTTGTCCAGGACAATATGTATATTGCAACTCTTCCGTTTTTCCCGGTTGCACACCCGGTCTATGATGTTGACAAGGTCGACGCCAGCCAGCAGATCATGATGCAGCTCTATCCGGAAATCTATTCCTGTGTCAGCTGCCGTTCTTGCAGCAACGCCTGTCCCCGTGGGCTTGACGTCATGGGCTACGTCCATGACTGCCAGAACGGAGACTTCAAAGCTGCTGCTGAGAAGTCCTTTGACTGTGTCATGTGCCACATCTGCGCATCCCGCTGCCCGGCCAGCATTTCCCAGCCAGAGGTTGCCATGCTTGCAAGACGTCTCTACGGTAAATATGTTGCCCCGGAGGCTCAGCATCTGGTCCAGCGTGTGGATGAGGTCAAGAGAGGCACTCTCCTCAAAGATGTCCAGAATCTCATGGAAATGTCCGATGAGCAGCTTCAGCAGCTCTACAACAGCCGCGAAATCGAGAAATAAGGGAGGAGAGTACGAATATGTATCCAGAATATCTTCAGGCTTCCCTCAAAAAAGTAGCGGAGAAGCGTGACTACAATACGGCGCTTCAGCCGGAGCGCATGTCCGCAGAGGACAAAAAAGTTCTGCTGGAACAGTTCCATCCGGACTACCGCAAGGACCAGTTCGAGGAGCTGAAAGTCGGCCAGAACAAGGGGGAGAGCGTCAACGTTGAGCTCGCCCAGACCCTTCAGGGCCATGCCCGTCTCTCCGCGGACGACGTGGATCTTGAACATCCGGACTATGATACCGACATCCTCATCATCGGAGGAGGCGGAGCCGGCTGCGCCGCTGCCATTGAGGCCGACAAGGCCGGTGCCAAGGTGCTTATCTGCACAAAACTCCGCCTCGGAGACGCCAATACCATGATGGCAGAGGGTGGTATCCAGGCCGCCACAAAACCCGGCGACTCCCCGGCACAGCATTTCCTGGACGCCTACGGCGGCGGACATTATGCTGCCAAGAAAGACCTTCTCTATAAGCTTGTCACAGAGGGTCCGGAGGCCATCCAGTGGCTCAACGACCTCGGTGTTGAGTTTGACAAGGACAGCGAGGGCAACATGGTAACCATCCACGGTGGTGGTACCTCCAGAAAACGTATGCATGCGGCAAAGGATTACACCGGTGCTGAAATTATGCGTACGCTTCGCGACGAGGTCGAGTGCCGTCAGATTCCGGTCATCAACTACAATGCCGCCCTTGAAATCATTCAGGACGAATATGGCCGCGCTGCTGGTGCTGTCACCCTGAACACCAATACCAAGGAACTCATAGTTATCCGTGCTAAAGCTGTTATCATTGCCACTGGCGGTGCAGGTCGTCTCCACTATCAGAAGTTCCCGACTTCTAACCACTACGGCGCAACGGCTGACGGTTTGGTTCTTGCTTATCACTGCGGTGCCAAACTGCTTTACCCGGATACTCTTCAGTACCATCCCACTGGAGCTGCCTACCCGGCGCAGATCCTCGGCGCTCTTGTAACAGAGAAAGTCCGTGGACTCGGTGCAAAGATGGTCAATGTCGAGGGTGAGGTCTTTGTCCATCCCCTCGAGACCCGTGACGTGGCAGCTGCTGCTGTCATCCGTGAGTGCAATTTCAACAAAAAGGGTATTGAAATTGCCGGCGGCGGCCAGGGCGTTTGGCTCGACACTCCCATGATCGAGAAGATCCACGGTGAGGGCACTATCATGAGCAAAATCCCCGGTATGTTCCGCATGTTTGACAAGTATGGCATCGACATGCGCAAAGAGCCCATCATCATCTATCCGACGCTCCACTATCAGAACGGTGGTATCGACATTGATGATGACTGCGAGGTCATCGGCGTTCCGAATCTGTTCGCAGCTGGTGAGGTCGTCGGTGGAATCCATGGTAGAAACCGTCTCATGGGCAACTCTCTTCTGGATGTCATCGTCTTTGGCCGTGACGTCGGCATTGCTGCCGCTGAGCGCGCCAAGAGAACCGCTACTCCGAAGAACCTCAATCTGGACCACATTGCCGCCTTTGAGAAGGAACTCGAGGACGCCGGTGTTGAGACCACGGCACTTGCCCCGAAGCTCTTCCCGAACTATCGTCAGGCGAGAAATTATCTCGACACTCCGTTCACCGATAATTCTCAGGTCTCTATCAAGGCCGTCAAATAAGTCAATTCGAAATTTCCGCCCTATCGGAACATTCCGATGGGGCGGTTATTCTTTTCCTGTTTATGTTGAATTGGGGGAAGTTTTCCCACTATAATGAAACCAGAATGAGAGGAGGGTGTCCCATGGTCAAGACACAGTATATCAATGACGGTTGGACCTATTATCCGGTTTCTCATCCGGAGAAAAAGGAGATAGTCCGTCTTCCCCATACCAACATAGAGCTGCCGTTCAACTACTTTGACGAGCGGATGTATCAATTTGTCAGCATCTATGAGAAGAATGTCGTATTCCCCAAAGAGTGGGAGGGCTCTCAGGTGTTCCTCCGGTTTGAGGGCGTTGCCCAGAGCGCAAAAGTGTCTCTGAATGGAACCGTCTTGGGCGAGCACAACTGCGGCTATACCGAATTCTCCTTCCCTGTGGGCGATTCAGCTGTTTTTGGCGCCGAAAACACCATCGAAGTCCGCGTCGACTCCCGTGAGTCCCTGGACGAACCGCCCTTCGGCCACGTCATCGACTATTTGACTTACGGCGGCATCTACCGCGAGGCGGCTATTGAGGTCAAGGGAGCGGTTAATCTCAAGAATCTGTTCGTCCGGGCAACCGATGTCTATTCCGAAAACAAGCGTTTTGAGGTATCGTTTGATATTGCTTCCGGGCAACCATTAGATAATCTGCCGCTGTCGGCTGACATCCGTATCTGGGACGGGGAGGACTGCATCGCGGAGACGGAAAAGAATAATCTGCAGCTTGGACCCAACACCGTGAAGTTTATCTCGGACAAGGTCAAGGCATGGAGTGTTGACGAGCCCAATGTTTATCGGGTCACCGTGGACCTCTCCTTCAATGAGGAGAAGACAGACTATGCCGAGTCCACCTTTGGCCTTCGGGAAGCTGTTTTCCGCAGGGACGGATTCTATCTGAACGGCCGCAAACTAAAGATCCGCGGTCTGGATCGACATCAGTGCTATCCCTATGTCGGCTATGCCATGCCGGAATCTATACAGCGCGATGACGCTCGAATTTTGAAATATCATCTCGGGCTCAATGCCGTCCGCACGTCCCATTATCCGCAGTCCAAGTATTTCCTTGATGAGTGCGACCGGCTCGGCCTTCTGGTGTTCACCGAGGCACCGGGCTGGCAGCACATAGATCAGAGCCCGGTTTGGCGTGCGCAGCACATCAAGAATATCCGGGACATGATTCATGACGACTGGAACCATCCGAGTATTGTGCTCTGGGGAGTCCGCATCAACGAGTCGCTGGACGATGATGACCTCTATAAGGAGGCCAATGCGGTGGCCCGCAAGCTGGATCCGACCCGGCAGACCTCCGGCGTCCGTTATCTGAAGCATTCCAGTTTCCTCGAGGACGTCTACGCCTTCAATGACTTCTCCCATAGAGGAGACAATGCCGGAATTACCCAGAAGGCTCTGGTCGCTCCGGTCACAAAGCCGTATCTCATCTCGGAGCACAATGGCCACATGTTCCCCACAAAGTCTTTTGACTGTGAAGAGCACCGCCTGTCCCATGCATTGCGTCATGCGAAGGTCGTGGATGAGGCATTGGCGCCAAACAACGGCATTTCCGGTGTGTTCGGCTGGTGTATGGCGGACTATAATACCCATAAGGACTTTGGCAGCGGAGACCGCATTTGCTACCACGGTGTTCTCGACATGTTCCGCAACCCGAAACTCGCCGCCGCGGTCTATGAGAGCCAGGGCGAAGACCATGATGTTCTGGCCATCAGCTCCACCATGGATATCGGCGAGCATCCTGGTACCTGGATTGGCGATGTATGGGCCTTCACCAATGCCGACAGCGTCAATCTCTACAAGAATGATGAATTCGTACTGAATTTCCTCCCGGATAAGAAGAAGTTCCCGAATCTGCCGCATCCGCCGGTCCTCATCGACGACCTTGTCGGAGAGCTCCCGGAGCGCAAAGACGGTCTCTCTCCGGAGTCGGCAAAATTTATTCGGAATGCGGTGAAAGACTACGCCCATGGTGGGCAGCAGTCAGTTATCAATGCATCAAACATTGCGGCGCTCGGTGTTGCAGCCATCAAAGATAAGATGACCGTGAAGAGGGCAGAGGAGCTCTTCCAGAAGTACTCCAACACCTGGGGCGCCGACGTTACCACCTACCGCTTTGATGCCATCCGGGACGGCAAGGTCGTAAAAAGTGTCACCTGCGGTCCTGCTATGGAATTTCATCTCAAGACGGAAGTCTCCTCCACAACGCTTGAGGAGAAGACGACCTATGATGTGGCCGCCATCCGTATTGAAGCAGTCTCCGAGGAGGGGAATCTGCTGGTCTTCGCCAATGATCCTCTCATCTTCCACACGGAGGGTGATATTGAGCTTATCGGCCCGTCTGTCGTTCCGCTTCGTGGCGGTGCCGCTGGTACATATGTAAAGTCTGTTGGAAAGTCCGGCACTGGTACTCTGACTATTGAGTGTGGCCGATGCCCAGATCTGACAATCCATTTTGATATCAAAGCATAACAGGAGAACCATTAATACAATGCTGAACACGACTCTGATCTACATTGAAAAGGATGAAAAATATCTCATGCTCCATCGCGTCAAGAAGGAGAACGATATCAACCATGACAAGTGGATCGGGGTCGGCGGCAAATGTGAGGAGAACGAGAGCCCGGAGGAGTGCGCGGTCCGTGAGGCCCGCGAGGAGACCGGGCTCACTCTTTTTGATCCGGAGTACCGCGGCGTCGTCACCTTTGTCTGTGACCGGTATGAGGGGGAGTACATGCACCTCTTCACCTGCAGCCGTTTTTCCGGTGAAATAATAGAGTGCGACGAGGGTACTCTGGAGTGGGTGGATAAGGATAAGGTCCTTTCTCTTCCCACCTGGGAAGGGGACCGGATCTTCCTCCAAAAAATTGCAAGACCGGGCCCGTTTTTCTCCCTGAAATTGGTCTATGAAGGGGACACCCTGGTGGCCCAAAAATGCCGTGAATACGGGCTTGAAAAGTGAAAAGAAAGTATTGACTTTTGTATGGGCCGTCAATATAATATAAGAGTCGCTTGTGAAGATCTAACCGCGGCGCGGACCATTAGCTCAGTTGGTTAGAGCATCCGGCTCATAACCGGCGGGTCCGGGGTTCGAGTCCCTGATGGTCCACCATTTTAAATATAGGGGTATAGCTCAGTTGGTAGAGCAGCGGTCTCCAAAACCGCGTGCCGAGGGTTCGAATCCTTCTGCCCCTGCCATTTTTGCTGATATAGCTCAGTTGGTAGAGCGCATCCTTGGTAAGGATGAGGTCACCGGTTCAAATCCGGTTATCAGCTCCATTTTTTTGTGTTGAATTGAATATGCTGATATAGCTCAGTTGGTAGAGCGCATCCTTGGTAAGGATGAGGTCACCGGTTCAAATCCGGTTATCAGCTCCACATAGCATGTTATATGCAGAAAGCCCTCAAAAGCCTTTGCTTTTGAGGGCCGTTTCCTTTTTATTGGGTTTTAGTGGTCTGACCTTGCGTAGCTGTTTTTCATGGCATTGCTCGCCTCATACAGCACCTCGCCAAGCGTCTTGGCAGTCTCTTTTTTTGCCATATCTGCGGCCTTCTGGTTTGCCTCTTCGCAGAGGGCAGTGCAGTCATTCGGCAGAGCAGCGCAGATTTTCTCGTCGTACTCCTTTAGAATGGCATAACCCTGGGCATGGACCGCTTCCTGATAGTGCTCAATGTGATTGATGCACTTCTGATAATGGGCATCACTCAGTGCACCGATCATTCGGCTGTTCCAGTAGAAGTTGTCTGTGGTGACTTCATTCGTTGTGTTGGACAGGTACTCTGGCACTTTGTCAATGGAGGTGTAGAGGGGCACCATGACGTTGAAAGTATTGCAGCCATAGCAGAGCCATTCGACAGCGCGGATGGGTTCCGGCTTGGATGGCCTCATCTGGATGATGCTCATGAAGCTTGTGCGATTCACTCCGATTGGCCGATACAGCCCCTGTTCCGCATGTTCCCGCTGGCTGTACGGGTCAAACGGTGTGCCCTGGTAATGAGAAGACTGGAGATACTTGATGTCCTCAATAGTGATATGCCGCTTGGGAATCATGCACCAGGGGAGGTCATCACTCTCGGGGGTGATGTCCAGCACCGGGTTGAAATACTTGAGGATATACCATGCGCGGGGCGTGTTATATACATGGTCGGCATCATCATGGCTGCCGAAGGCTGCCCGGGGGTCAAAGAGCCTGCCGGGGTTTAAGTCCAGGTGATTTTCCATGACAAAGTCCATGAGGTCTTTGGAGCAGAGGTAATCTTTTTGAGCACCAAATGCATCGCCAAAATCAAAGAGATCAATGCCGAGCTGGTTCGGCATGACGACATAGGCGTCGTCCGGGACGCGACGTGCCATCCAGTGATGTCCGCCAATGGTCTCGAGCCACCAGATTTCCCGGTCATCCTGAAAGGCGATGGCGTTCATCTCATAGGTGCCGTACTGCTCCAGTAGGGAACCAAGGCGAAGGACGCCTTCTCTAGCCGAGTGGATGTAGGGGAGGGTGAGGACAACAATATCCTCTTCGCCAAAGCCGTCTTCCACGAGCGGGTCCGCACCAAGGACGCGGACGTTAGAAGTTATGGTCTCTGTGGCGGTCACGGCGACATTGCACTCATTGACACCGCAGGCTGCCCAGATTCCCTCTCCGGGCACGGCGTTGGGAACAGCGGTGTAGCGCATGGGATCGTCCGGAAGATCCATGGAGAACTTGGAGAGTACAGACTGATAGTGCCGCGGCTGGTCCTCCGAATGGACAACGACAAATTTTTTGGGCGTATATTTTCCCGACTGGGAGTCATCATTGCGGGAAATCATGGTGGAGCCGTCATATGAGGCCTTTCTCCCGACGAGGATTGTGGTACAGGACATGGGAATTCCTCCTATCTTTGGATACCATTATTATAGGGCAGATTCGTGCGCGGGCACAATTTCTGTTGCAATGTTAAGTAGATTTTACTAAAATGGGAATGAAATATTAATACTTTTGGAGGAGTATGCATGAAAAAAACATGGAAACACCTCTTTGCCGTTGTTCTGGCACTTGCCCTGACCCTCTCGGTCTCCGTCTGTGCCTTCGCAGCAGAGGGGAATATGAGAACATTTAAGACCATTCCGGATACCTTCTCGTACATTCAGTCTGAGGTTCATCCCATGATTGATCAGGGTCCTTTCACCATTTCCCAGGCCACTCTGACCGAGAACGGCGTGGACACGCCTGTTTATTTTATTGCCATGCATGGCACAGAGACCTCTTCGTTTGGTGAGGCGGAAGATGTCGTATCGGACCTCTATGCTGGTTTTGACAAAGAGAGCCAGTACATGAAGGACATTAAGAAGGATATCCTCACCGACGTCCCGAAGGGTTCCAATCTTGTCATTGCCGGCCACAGCCTTGGCGGAATGACTGCTCAGCAGCTGGCCGCTGACCCGGAAATCAAGGATAACTACAATATCCTCTATGTCACTGCCATTGCCGCTCCGCTTCTTTCCTATCAGAAGACTGAGGGCAAGGTGAATCGTCTTGCTGAGAAGGCAGACGCTGTTCCGTACATGAGCCATTATACTCTGTCTGATCTGGATCTTCAGAAGAGCACCCGCTCTGAGGAACACGGCTCCAAGTACAACATCATCAATTCCCACACCGGCAGCTATAAAGACCCGGCTGTCTGGGGAGACTATGACGCAGTTGGTAATAAGGGCGGCAATGCTGTTCTTACCGTGAACACAGACACCACAAAAGTCTATTGTGCACCTATTTCAGATCGCCAGACCGGCACCAGAGCTTATGCATCTGTATTCATTGATGGTAACTGGATCGGCGTATCGGTTCTGTACTAATTCATTTCTTTCTATTTTGACATGAAACGGGCTCCGCGTTATCGGAGCATACACAAAGAACCGCCCCGGTTCCCATGTGGGAACCGGGGCGGCTCAACCTATATCTTCTAACGTTTGGAACTTAATACATTCCGCCGCCCTGGGCTGCAGCAGCCATGGCTGCCTGCTCAGCGGCATCCTTCTGCGGGTCCGGCTTGTCAGTGACAAGGGACTCGGTGGTGAGAACCATTGCAGCGACAGAGGAGGCGTTCTGAAGAGCGGATCTCGTGACCTTGGTCGGGTCGAGGATTCCGGCCTCGAACATATCAACATACTCGCTGGTAGCGAAGTTGTAGCCGTAGCTCTTGCTGTCGTTCTGCTTGATGGCGTTGATGATGACAGAGCCCTCAACACCGGCGTTGGTGGCAATCTGACGGATGGGGGCCTCAATGCCCTTCAGGACGATCTTGATACCGGTCTTCTCGTCCTGATCCTCGGTCTTGTCGAGGAGATCCTGAACTGCAGGAATGGCGTTGACGAGTGCGACTCCGCCGCCAGGGACAGTACCCTCTTCAACAGCGGCCTTGGTGGCGTTAAGAGCGTCCTCAATGCGGAGCTTCTTGTCCTTCATTTCTGTCTCAGTGGCTGCACCGACATGGATGACAGCGACACCGCCGGCGAGTTTGGCAAGGCGCTCCTGGAGCTTCTCTTTGTCATAGTCGGAGGTGGAGGAGGCAATCTGAGCCTTGATCTGCTCTACGCGGTCAGCAATCTGCTGTTTGTCGCCGGCACCGTCAACGATGATGGTGTCGTCCTTGGAGACCTTAACCTGACCGGCACGACCGAGCTGATCCATGGTTGCGGTGTTGAGCTCAAGGCCAAGGTCAGAGGTGATAACAGTACCGCCGGTGAGGATGGCAATATCCTGGAGCATTTCTTTTCTTCTGTCACCGAAGCCCGGAGCCTTGACAGCAACGCAGGTGAAAGTGCCGCGAATCTTGTTGAGAAGAAGGGTGGCAAGAGCTTCGCCCTCAATATCCTCAGCAATGATGACAAGCTTCTTACCGGTCTTTACGACAGCTTCGAGAAGCGGAAGGATTTCCTGGATGTTGGAGATCTTCTTGTCGGTGATGAGGATGTAAGCGTCGTCGATGTCGGCAATCATCTTCTCGGTGTCAGTGGCCATGTAAGGGGAGAGGTATCCGCGGTCAAACTGCATGCCCTCGACTACGTCGCAGGTGGTCTCAGCAGTCTTGGACTCCTCAACGGTGATAACGCCGTCTGCGGAGACCTTGTCCATGGCGTCAGCAATGAGCTGGCCGACCTGAGCGTCTGCAGAAGAGACAGTAGCGACACGGGCAATATCAGAGCTGCTGTTTACGGGCTTGGAGTTTGCCTTGATTTCAGCAATGGCGACATCAACAGCCTCCTGAATGCCCTTCTTGACAACCATGGGGTTGGCACCGGCTGCGACATTCTTCATGCCCTCGCTGACGAGTGCCTGGGCGAGGAGGGTAGCGGTGGTGGTACCGTCGCCGGCAATATCGTTGGTCTTGGTGGCGACTTCTTTTACGAGCTGAGCGCCCATATTCTCAAAGGGATCCTCGAGCTCTACTTCCTTGGCGATGGTGACACCGTCGTTGGTGATGAGCGGAGCGCCGTATTTCTTGTCGAGAACGACGTTGCGGCCCTTCGGTCCAAGCGTGATCTTTACGGTGTTGCTGAGCTGATCAATACCGGACTGGAGTGCCTTGCGGGCATCCTCTCCGTAGATAATCTGTTTTGCCATGATGTATTTACCTCCGAATAAGGGTTATATACTATATTTATTCCACAATTGCGAGGACGTCAGACTGCTTCACAAGAGTGTACTCCTCATTGTCCAGCTTGACCTGTGTGCCGGCATATTTGCCGACGATGATGCGGTCACCGGGCTTGAGGTACATTTTTACCTCGTTGCCGTCAACGACGCCGCCGGGGCCAACGGCTACGACTTCGGCGATGGACGGCTTTTCCTGGGCGGATGCCGCGAGGATGATGCCACTCTTGGTGGTCTCTTCAGCTTCGACAGCTTTGATGAGAACTCTGTCTTCAACTGGTTTGATAGTCATGTTTATTCCTCCAAACGTGATATGAGATTCTAGGTTTTAGCACTCATTGTTCCTGAGTGCTAAGCCTATTATATAGCACTCGGGGGAAAAATCAACCCTTCCGGCAAAAAAAATGGAAAAAGCGGAATAATTGACTTTGGTTCGGGGGCATATTATGATAATCCCAAATACTATTTAAATGGAGGCCTGTGTATGGGCAGTTCGCTGTTCCAGTGGAGCAAGGACGAGAGCTCCGTGCTCTATCCGTTCCGGCGGTTTATGGCCAGTGACCTGGCGGTACTCATCCAATTTCTTTTTGCATTTGTCGTCATGCTTTTTGACGCCTATATTCCGGGCGCTTTGGGTTTTGGCGTTCTGCTGACGCTCATCTTGATTTTCTGTGACGATATCGTCTCAGCGTTCCCCACATTTCTCTCTGCACTCTGTTTTATCATCCAGGCACAAAATACCTATAATAAGTTTATTGTTTTCCTGCCGTTCCTTATTGTTCCGGTTGTTGCCGGTGTGTTTCACGCCGTTGTGTACCGCAACAAAGAACATACCACCATGGGGGTCCTGTTCCTGCCTATGGTACTGGTCTCCATAACCAACTTCCTTGGCGGTCTCGGAACGATAACGGCTGCTGAGTATTTCAGCACGACCTCCTTGTCCTATATGTTTGCCCTCGGCTTCATGATCGTCATCTTCTACTGGGCGCTGAGCGGGCATATTGGTCCTGGCAAAAACTATACGGAGCACATGGACATTCGCATATCGAAAATGATGTGTGCCATGACATTGCTCCTTATCCTTGCTGTCTTTGAGACCTATGCGGAAAACTGGTCCGAGTTCACCGCACACCCGGGCATCCTCTACATGCAGTGGAGAAATAACGGCTGCACGCTGCTCATGATGGCACTTCCTTTCACGTTTTTCATGGCACTGCAGAAGTTCCCGTATATTCTTCTCTCCTTTGGCTCCATGATAGCCATGGTGCTCTCCGGTTCCCGCGGTGGTCTTATCATGGGCGGCATAGAGTTTGTCATCCTGCTTATCCTGTTCCTGTTCCTTGATAAGGAACATCGCAAAATCATCGGACTTATTGCGCTCTCGTTTATTTTCCTCATTGCGGCGGCGCTTCCGAAACTGATCTCTTTCATGAGCTACACATCCGGCCGTTTCACCAGCATGTCCCAGTACAATATCCGTCTGGGTCTCTGGAAACGTTCCATTCTGGACTTCAAGGCCAACCCCATCTTCGGAAGAGGACTCGGCTATACAGGAAATCGGGATATCCATCCCTCCAAGACGGCCACACTCTGCTGGTATCATTCCTCTCTGCCGCAGGTCTGGGGCAGCTTCGGTCTAGTGGGTATTGCAGCCTATGGCTATCAGTTCCTCACCCGTCTTCGTTTTCTGAAATCAAGACCTTCCCTGTTCGGGAGGACGGTTCTTATGTCCTTTATCGGACTGGAACTCATGTCCCTTGTAAACCCCGGCATCTTTGCCCCGGTCTATCCCATCATCCTGACCGCTCTTTTCATTATTGTTGAGCGCTACTCGTTCCCAAACATGGTCATTCAAGTTACCTATACGGATCCGGAGCTCCCGCTTCCCGAGCCCGAGGTTCCCGCAAAAGGAGAGATGTTCTAATCTATGGGCAGTACTGGTCTAATCCTAATCCTGGTCCTTTGCGTTCTGCTGTCGGGTTTTTTCTCCGCCACAGAGACCGCCTATTCCTGCTGTAACGAAATCCGACTCAAGAGCATGGAGTCTGCAGGAAATAAGCGGGCCGGAAGAGTGCTGAAGATATTGCAGGACTATGACTCCTTTCTCTCCACGGTTCTTATCGGAAATAACATTGTAAATATTGCCGCATCGTCCATCGCCACCATCGTATTTGTCCGCGCCATGGGCGAAATCGGCGCCACCTGGTCCACTCTGGTCACGACATTGGTCATCCTGATTTTCTCGGAGGTCACTCCGAAGAGCATTGCCAATGAGCTGCCGGAGCAGTTTGCCTGCTCTGTAACCGGTGCGGTCCGGGTCCTCATCATTCTCTTTTATCCTCTCAGCAAGCTGTTTGCCTGGTGGAAACTTCTCATCAACAAGGTTTTTCACCTCGAGAAGAAGGACGATATCACCGAGGGTGAATTCCTCACCATGGTGGACACTGCAGAGAGCCGTGGAGGCATTGACGCTGAGGACAGTGAACTCATTCACAGTGTCATGGAATTCAACGACATTGACGTGGGAGATATCTTCGTTCCCAGGGTCGATGTACTGGCTATCCCGCTGGACGCCACCAAAGAAGAAATCTATCAGGTCTTTGAGGAAAATGAGTACTCCCGCCTTCCGGTGTATGAGGAGAACATTGATGATATTATCGGTTTTCTCCACCAGAACGACTTCTTCCACTCCGTCTATTTTGGTGAGGCCAAGCTGAAGGATGTGCTCCAGCCGGTTCTCCATGTGGCTCCTACCATGAAAATTTCCAAACTCCTGACGACGCTGCAGCAGAAGCACTCCCACATGGCAGTTGTAACAGACGAATTTGGCGGTACCGAGGGCATTGTCACCATGGAGGATATCCTCGAAGAGCTCGTTGGGGAAATCTACGACGAGCATGACGAGGAGGAGAAGGATATCGTCCGGACTGGAAAGAATGAATATCTTGCCCAGTGCAGCTGCGAGCTGGAGGATTTCTTCGAGTACTTCCATATGGACGAGCCGGAGGACTCCGAGTCCAACACGCTGGGCGGCTGGGTCCTGGAAAAGTTTGAGGAAATTCCGGAAAAAGGCGAGAGTTTTACCTATAAGAACCTCACCGTAAGTGTCAATGAGACCGACTCGCGCAGGGTCCTGTCTGTAAGGATCAAGGTGGAGGAAAATGCAGAGCATAACGATAACGGGGAATGATGCGGGACAGCGGCTCGACAAGTTCCTGACCAAGCGCCTGCCGAACCTCCCGAAATCTCTCATGTATAAATATATTCGGAAAAAACGCATCAAGGTGAATCGCAAGCGGGCGGAAATTTCAACCCGGCTGCAAGAGGGGGACGTTCTTGACCTCTATATCAATGATGAGTTCTTTGAGCGCCCAGCCCCGCAGTATGATTTTCTGCATGCGCCGAAACAGCTGAGCATCCTCTATGAGGATGAGAATCTGCTGGTTCTGGACAAAAAGGTCGGCCTTCTATCCCACCCGGACAAGACAGAATATGTGGACACGCTTATTACCCGGGTCAAACGGTATCTCTATGAGAAGGGGGAGTATGATCCGGAGCAGGAGAACTCCTTTGCGCCGGCCCTCATCAACCGGATCGACCGGAACACCGGCGGCATTGTGCTGGCGGCAAAAAATGCGGAGACGCTCCGGGTCATGAATCAGAAGATGAAGGACCGGGAGCTCCACAAGTATTATCTTTGCGTGGTTCTCGGCTGTCCCAAACCGCAACAGGGTGTCCTGGAGGGTTTCCTCAAGAAGGATGAGGAGAAGAATATGGTCCGGGTCACGAAGGAACCGGTGGGGGACTCCAAGAGAATCCGTACGAAATATCGTGTGCTTCAGTCCAATGGCTCTCTGAGCCTGTTGGAAGTAGAACTCCTTACCGGCCGAACCCATCAAATTCGTGCCCACTTTGCCAGCATCGGCTGTCCGCTCCTCGGAGACGGGAAGTATGGACGAAATCAGGCCAATAAGAAGTACGGCGGCTATAAGAAGCAGTTTCTCTATTCCTACCGTCTCGTCATGGACTTTACCACTGACGCCGGCAGTCTTTCCTACCTGAATGGAAAGGAGTTTCAGGTCCCGGATGTCTGGTTTGCCGACCAGTTCCCGAATTATTGACATTTGTTGCAGTTGTGTTATACTAACTGTGTGTTTTAGCGGAAGCTAACCAGCTTCCGCTTTTTGTTTGGGAATTTAGTTAGCAATATCTAATTGAAAAGGGGAAAATATATGACGGAATCGCCGGATCTCCTGCGGCTTCGGGTCCTTCTCTGCTTTGACCCATCCAGCCGTTCCGAGTGCACCGTTACGGGAATTGCCCGGACACTGGGGCAGGAAAAGTATTCCATCAGCCGAATTCTAAAATATTTCAGCGAAAAGGGAATCATGGATACCTCCAATTCCCGGCATCCGGTTCTTACGGAGAAGGGGGAGGAGTTGCTCTCCTACTACAGCGAGCGGGTTTCAACCCTGGTGAACCATTTACTCTACGAGGGTGTGGATATTGAGAATGCCCGCTCTGACGCGCTCTCCATGGCACTCTATAACTCGGATCAGAGCATGGCGGCTATACGGGCAACAGAGGAGACGTACCGAATCAAGTATGAGTTCCGAAATCGAAAGCGCTTTAGCGGCTCAGTGCTCTGCCGGCGGCTGCGAGACGGAACGTACCGTTTTCCGTTTGTGCTCTACCGGGAATCCTCGGAGAATGGGGATAACATCAGTGAGGATAACCGGGAATTTTCCCATCCTGCCACCCTTGTGGTAAAGGATGGAACCGGGCATCTTGAGCTTTTGTCAAAGCGGCAGAAAGAGCGGCAGTGCTGTGAAATCCAGTATTTTGACAGCGGCTCATTCATTACCGCTGAGAAGAGCGCCGGTATCTTTACCATTCCGGCGGATGTTCTGCAATTTGTCAATCTTGGGGCCGGGACCGGCGAGGTCCTCCACGGCAGCGTGGCGCTCCGGCTCTGTTTTAACTGCGGCGAGGATCCGCTCCCGGATTCCTCTGCCATATTTACCCTGTTGGTCTAAGGAAAGGTGGCATCGTAATGATCGATAAGCGTCTGCTGAACATGGTCGGCGGCGACATCAAGTATATCTACCTGAATGTATTGTTCCAATGGCTCTCCCTGGCGGGAAACATTGTGATGATGTACTTTATCTCGGATATGCTCATGAAACTGTTCCAGAGAAATGCACGGGCGATGGACATTTGGATTGCCCTCATCGTCTCCGTCGTCGTTCTGATTGTCCGCTACATCTGCAGCAAAGCCTCCACCCGGATGAGCTTTCTGTCCAGTAAGGCGGTCAAGAAGACGTTCCGCACAAAGATCTATGAAAAACTTCTGCGCCTCGGCTCGTCCTATCAGGAGCAGGTCAAATCCTCTGAGGTCGTCCAGGTGACGGTGGAGGGCGTTGACCAGCTGGAGACCTATTTTGGCGCCTATATCCCGCAGTTTTTCTATGCCATGATTGCACCTCTGACTTTGATGCTTGTCATTGGCTTTACGGTGAACTGGTTCTCCGCCGGAATGCTGTTCCTGGCTGTCTGGATGATCCCAATTATCATCATGGCCATTCAGACCTGGGCGAAAAAACTCCTTTCCAAATATCTCGACCGCTACTACACCATGGGTGATACGTTCCTGGAGAACCTTCAGGGTATGACAACTCTGAAAATTTATCAGGCCGATGAGCGGAAGAGTCAGGAGATGGATGTTCAGGCGGAAAAATTCCGCAAAATCACCATGAAGGTCCTGACTATGCAACTGAACTCGGTTACCATCATGGACTTTGTCACCTATGCGGGCAGCGCCCTCGGTGTCATCCTTGCCGTGACCCGCCTGCGTGCTGGTACCATCGATCTTGCCGGCGCCCTCTTTATTATTCTTTTGGCTATTGAATTCTTCATGCCCATGCGGAAGCTGGGAAGCTACTTCCACATTGCCATGAACGGCATGACTGCCAGCAAAAAGATGTTTAAGCTTCTGGATACTCCGGAGCCGGAGCAGGGTGCCAAAGAGATGGATACGGATGCCGGCATCCATCTTAAGGACATCTGTTTCTCCTATACGGAGGATAAGGAAGTTCTCCACAACATCAATATGGACTTTGAAAAGGGAAGTTTCACCGGAATTGTCGGTGAGAGCGGCTGCGGAAAATCCACTGTGGCGGCACTGCTTATGGCTCGTAATAAAGGATTTTCAGGGTCTTTGCTCCTGGGAGACGACTCCATCGCGGAGGTCTCGGAGCAGTCCCTTCTGAAAAACATTACCTATATTGGAAATGACAGTTTCCTGTTCCAGGGCACGGTCCGCGACAACCTTCTCATGGCCAAACCAGACGCCACCGATGAGGAACTCTGGGATGCACTGAAGCAGGCCAACCTGGACGCCTTCCTCAGGGAGGAGCAGGGTCTTGAAACCACACTCAACGAACACGCCGCCAACCTCTCCGGCGGTCAGCGCCAGAGACTGGCACTGGCTAGAGCACTTCTCCATGACAGCCCGGTCTATATCTTCGATGAGGCCACCTCCAACATTGATGTGGAGAGCGAGGAGAGCATTATGGAGCAGGTCCATCGCATGGTTGGGGAGAAAACGGTCATCCTGATCTCCCATCGTCTTGCCAATGTGACAGACGCTGAAAATATCTATGTCATGGAAGACGGCAATGTGGTGGAGCAGGGTTCGCACAAGGAACTGCTGGAAAACGGCGGTGCCTACTCGAAACTCTGGAATACCCAGTTTGCCCTTGAAAACTATGCAAAGGAGGGCGCTGCCGTATGAAGAAGAGAAGCAATCTTCAGATCATGGGACGTCTCATCAAAGAGGTAAAGCCTCTTTCCGGCTACATGTCCCTATCCATCCTCATGGGAACTCTGGGAAATCTTGCGGCCACGTTTATCACCGTCTTTGGCGGATTCGCGGTTCTGGATGTTCTCGGAATTTCGGCCCCCATGTCGGTGAAAGCGGTGTTTATCACCATCCTTTTGCTCGCTGCCTTCCGTGGAGCACTCCGTTACGGGGAGCAGGGCTGCAACCATTATATTGCGTTCCGCCTTCTCGCCTTGTTCCGGCATAAGGTCTTTACCGCTCTGCGGAAACTCTGCCCGGCAAAACTTGAGACAAAGAATAAGGGCGATCTTATCAATCTGATCACCTCGGATATTGAACTCCTTGAGGTATTCTACGCCCATACGATTTCGCCTATTGCCATCTGGTTTATATACACCATCGTAATGGTCGTTTTCATCGGCCATTATAGCTGGATCCTTGCACTGGTCTCTCTGGCCGCCTATTTAGCCGTTGGCGTTCTTGTGCCAGTTATCATTTCCCACAGCAGCAAGGACTACGGCCTGAAGTTCCGCAACGGTTCCGGCAGCCTCAGTACCTATGTGCTGGACGGCCTCCGCGGTCTCAATGAGATCAACCAGTATGACAGCGGTGAAGACCGGGTTCGCGAAATGGGAGAGCGTACCGATGCTCTGTCGGAGGACCAGTCTAAACTGAAAAACGTAGAGGGCCGCAACATGGCAATCACTGCCTCGGTCATCCTGCTCTTTGATATCCTCATGATTTTTGTCTCTGTCCTTCTGTTCCGCCGCGGAACCGTAGGATTTGAAGGCATTCTGATTCCCGCTCTGGCGCTCATCAGCTCTTTTGGACCGGCAAGCGCCCTGGCCGCACTCGGCAGTACCCTTCAGGGAACCTTTGCTGCAGGCAGCCGTGTTCTTGATATCCTTGATGAGGAACCGGAAGTTGAGGAAATCACCGGAAAAGAGCCCACAGAGACATTTACCGGTGCCAAAGCAGAGAACATCACGTTCCGTTACGGCGACGAGGATGTCCTGAAGGATTTCTCCCTTGAAATCCCGAAGAATTCCCATATTGGAATCGTCGGAAAGAGCGGAAGCGGAAAGTCCACGTTCCTGAAACTTCTCATGCGGTTCTGGAAGACACAGAAGGGCAGCATCCAGATCTCGGACAAGGATATCAACGAAATCAATACCACGGACCTGCGAAACCGTGAGGCCTTTGTCACACAGGAGACTGAGCTGTTCCACGATACTATTGCGGGCAACCTGCGAATCGCCAAAGAGGATGCCACCCAGGAGGAACTGGAAGAGGCCTGCCGCAAGGCTTCTATCCACGACTTTATCATGTCTCTGCCGGACGGGTATGAGACCCAGGTCGGTGAGCTCGGAGATACCCTTTCTGCCGGCGAGCGTCAGCGCATTGGCCTTGCCCGTGCCTTCCTTCACGATGCGGACCTCGTCCTTTTGGATGAGCCCACCAGCAATCTGGACAGCCTCAATGAGGCTGTTGTCCTGAAGTCGCTGAATGAGGAGTGCGAGGACAAGACACTGGTTTTGGTATCCCATAGAAAATCCACCATGCGGATCTGTGACAAGGAGTATTCCGTGGAGAACGGGAGAATGAGCTGACATGGACGTGGAAAAGAAGCGTGCCCACGAGGTGAAGACCGTGGATGAGATGATCCGTCTCTACTGCCGCGGGAATCACCACGAGAGGGAAGAGGGGGCAGATCTCTGCCCCTCATGCAAGGAGCTTGCCGACTACGCACGTCTACGAACGGAGAAGTGCCCCAGGATGGCGGAGATGACATTCTGCAGCCAGTGCCCCATCCACTGTTACAAGAAGGATATGGAAGCTAAAATTGTGGATGTCATGCGGTATTCCGGGCCAAGGCTCATGTTGCGGCACCCTGCCATGACAATCTATCATGCCTACTGCACGTTCTGTGGAAAGGCCGCAAATTCGTAAAAGATTCGTTAAATATCAGCCCCCTGCGGACGAAAGTCTGCGGGGGGTTTACGAATATGTTATGATACTTCTGACCGAAGGTTGGAGGTAATCTTTTATGCAAAATCATCCATTGGTCATTGCGCACCGCGGTGCGCGCAAGTATGTCCCGGAGAACACCATCCCCGCCATGGAGCAGTCAGCTCTGTTAAAGGCGGATGGCGTGGAATTTGATGTCCAAATGACGCGCGATGGAGCCCTTGTCGTCTGCCACAACTACCTTGTCGACAAGACCTCTAATGGCCATGGCCGCATTGCGGACATGACATTCCAAGAACTTCGGGAACTGGACTTTGGAGATGGCGTAAAAATTCCCACCGTGGACGAAGTACTTCTCGCCGCAAGAAATATGCGTGTCATCAATATGGAAATCAAGCGGCCTCCCGTTGCTGTGCGCCGGGAAATGGTGGGAAAGTGCGTTGATGCCATCCGCAAATTCCATCTGGAGAAAAAGATCATTGTATCGAGCTTTGACTATCCTGTTATTGATGAAGTCAAGCGAATCGCCCCAGACATACCATGTGGACTTCTCTACTCGGTCCACCACAGCGGGGAGAAGGGGATGAGCCGCGGCCGCTACATACGGCAGGCCGTTTCCCACAAGGCAGAATACCTCCATCCGACCTATAATTATGCCTTAAGCCCCATATACCGGCTTCGTTGTCGGCTCCACCATATTGGGATCAACTGCTGGGGTATCACTGGGGACAAGGAAATGCGCATTCTCACTAAGTTGCCAGTTAACGCCGTCATCACGGACTGTCTAGTCTATTAAGGAGGAGAAAAATTGGATTATTTTGTACTGCACTCCCCGTTTTCTCCTACCGGAGATCAGCCCGAGGCCATTGAACAGCTTGCCGAGGGGGTTCGACGCGGGTATAAAGAACAGACCTTGAAGGGTGTCACGGGCTCCGGCAAGACATTCACCATGGCCAACATCATTGCACAGGCGAACAAGCCCACGCTGGTACTCGCCCACAACAAGACGCTGGCGGCCCAGCTCTGCTCCGAGTTCAAGGAGATGTTCCCGGAGAACGCCGTCGAGTACTTTGTCTCTTACTACGACTATTATCAGCCGGAGGCCTATGTGCCCTCGACCGACACCTATATAGAGAAGGATTCTTCCATCAACGACGAAATCGACAAGCTGCGGCACTCCGCTACGCTGGCCCTCTGCGAACGCCGGGACGTCATCATCGTCGCCTCGGTGTCCTGCATCTATTCTCTGGGCAGCCCCATTGACTACAAGAACATGGTCATCTCGCTCCGCCCGGGAATGGAGTACCCGCGCGATGCACTCATCAACAAACTCGTCGAGATCCACTATGAACGCAACGATATCAACTTTGTGCGCACGAAATTCCGCGTTAGAGGTGATACCGTTGAGGTCTTCACGTCCGGAGAGACAGAATATGCCCTGCGCATTGAGTTCTTCGGAGACGAAATCGACCGAATTTGTGAGATCAATGCCTTGACCGGAGAGGTCGTGGGCGTCCTGTCCCATGCCGCCATCTATCCTGCCACCCACTATGTTGTTGACCCTGACTACATTGATAATGCCGTCTCGGAAATCCTGACGGAAATGCAGCAGCAGGTGGCAAAGTTCGAGAAAGAGGGCAAGCTCCTGGAGGCTCAGCGTATCCGTCAGCGCACGGAGTACGATATGGAAATGCTGAAGGAGACCGGTTTCTGCACGGGTATTGAGAACTACTCCCGTATCCTTGCTAAAAGAGCACCGGGCTCCACCCCGTATACGCTGCTGGACTTCTTCCCGGATGACTGGCTTCTGTTTGTGGACGAGTCCCATGTCACGCTTCCCCAGGTACGGGGAATGTTCGCCGGGGATCATGCCCGGAAGGATACCCTGATAAAATACGGCTTCCGCCTTCCCAGCGCCTTCGATAACCGCCCCCTGAACTTTGATGAGTTCTATGACCATATCAACCAGGTCATCTTCACCTCTGCCACGCCCGGAGACTTCGAAAAAGAGCGCAGTGAGCAGATCGTGGAGCAGCTCATCCGGCCCACAGGTCTCCTTGACCCCATGATCACTGTCAAGCCGGTGGATGGGCAGATTGACGACCTGATCTCGGAAATCCATCTCCGCACCGAGCGGGGAGAGAGGGTCCTGGTCACAACTTTGACCAAGAAGATGGCAGAGGACCTGACGGAATTCTTTGAGGGCCATGGAATAAGGGTCCGTTACATGCACAGTGACATAGACACCATTGAGCGCATGCAGATTATCCGCGACTTACGTCTTGGAGAGTTTGATGTTCTCGTGGGAATCAACCTTCTGCGTGAGGGCCTGGATATCCCGGAGGTCTCTCTGGTCGCTATTTTGGATGCTGACAAGGAAGGATTCCTGCGTTCTGAGACCTCACTGGTTCAGACCATAGGACGTGCTGCACGAAATGCTCATGGCGAGGTCATCATGTATGCGGACAGCGTCACACCGTCTATGGAACGGGCTATCACCGAGACCCTGCGTCGCCGGGAAATCCAGGAGGCCTATAATAAAGAACACGGCATTACGCCGAAGACCATAAAGAAAGATGTCCGGCAAATTCTTGAAATCACCTCCAAGGTGGACACCAAGACCCACAAGGTCAAGCGCTTGACGAAGCAGGAGCGCCAGGAGATGATCGACAAGATGACGAAGGAAATGCAGGCGGCTGCCCGCATCCTGGACTTCGAGACTGCGGCCTACTACCGCGACGAAATCACAAAACTGCGGGACGGCTCCTATCTCGAGGAGGCCGCGAAAAAGCCCGCCAAGACCGGGAAACGGACCCGGTCCAAGAAAAACGGCCGCGTCGCTGTAAAGGCGTCGGCCGAGAGGAGTACAGAGGAAACGAATGGCGAATAAGGATATCAAGGTAATTGGAGCGAAAGAGCACAATCTGAAGAATATCGATGTGACGATCCCGCGGGACAGTCTGGTGGTCTTCACCGGTCTCTCCGGTTCGGGAAAGTCCTCTCTGGCCTTCGACACTATCTTTGCTGAGGGACAGAGACGGTATATGGAATCCTTATCCTCCTATGCCCGTCAGTTCCTGGGGCTCATGGAAAAGCCCAATGTGGAATCCATTGAGGGCCTTTCGCCAGCCATCTCCATTGACCAGAAGACGACCTCCAAGAACCCGCGATCCACGGTTGGAACCGTCACGGAAATCTATGATTACCTCCGTCTTCTGTATGCCCGGGTCGGTGTTCCCCACTGTCCCATCTGTAGGCGGGAAATCCATGCCCAGACTGTGGACCAGATCGTGGATCAGGTCATGAAACTCCCTGAGCGGACTCGTATCCAGATTCTGGCACCTATTGCCCGGGGGAAAAAGGGCACATTCGCAAAGTCTCTGGAAAAGGCCCATCAGTCCGGCTTTGTTCGCGTTCGGGTGGACGGAGAAGTCCATGACCTCTCGGAGAAAATCAAACTGGAGAAAAACATCAAGCACAATATTGAACTCATCGTGGATCGCCTCGTGGTCAAAGAGGGCATTGAGAGCCGCCTCTCGGACTCCGTGGAGACTGCCATGAAGGTCTCTGAGGGCATCATGGTTGTGGATGTCATAGGAGGGGAGGAGATGACGTTCTCCCAGAACTATGCCTGCCCAGAACACGGTGTCAGCGTCTCCGAACTGCAGCCGCCGATGTTCTCCTTCAACAACCCGTTCGGTGCCTGCCCAAAGTGTACCGGCCTCGGCTCCTATATCGCCATTGATGAGGATCTTCTCATACCCAATAAGAATCTCTCCATTCGGGAGGGTGCCATCAACGCCTACGGCTGGTCCAAGGTGGATGGAGGCACTGTTGCAGAAATGTATTTTGACGGGATTGCCCGCCACTATGGCTTCTCAATAGATGTCCCAGTCAAAGACATGAAGAAGAAGGATCTCGACAAGATCCTCTACGGCTCAGGGACAGAGCGTATCAAGTTCTCCCGTACGACCTCCTATAGCAGTGGGACATTTCTTGCCCGGTTTGAGGGCGTTGTCAACAATCTGATGCGAAAATATGAGGAGACCAACTCCCAGGTGGCTAAGCGGTCCATTGAGCAGGTCATGACGACCCACGAGTGCGAAGCGTGCCATGGAAAGCGCCTGCGCCCGGAGAGTCTGGCGGTCACTGTGGGCGGCCTGGATATTGATACCCTGACCCACATGTCTATTACGAAGGAACTGGAATTCTTTGAGAATCTGGAGCTCTCTGAACGGGATATGATCATTGCCGACCTCATCCTCAAGGAGATCAAGTCCCGGCTCCGCTTCCTAAAGAGCGTCGGTCTGGAATATCTGGATTTGGCCCGAAGCGCGGGCACTTTGTCCGGTGGCGAGAGCCAGAGAATCCGGCTTGCTACGCAGATCGGTTCCTCTCTTATGGGAGTGCTGTATATCTTGGACGAGCCGAGCATTGGACTGCATCAACGGGATAACGATAAGCTCATCGCCACATTGAAACGGCTGCGTGACCTGGGCAACACACTCATTGTCGTGGAACACGATGAGGACACCATGCGTGCCGCCGACTATATTGTGGACATTGGCCCCGGCGCCGGCCGGAATGGCGGCGAGGTCGTCTGCTCCGGTACCCCGAAAGAGGTCATGGCCTGTAAGGAGTCTATTACCGGGCAGTACCTGAGTGGTCGCCGAAAGGTTCCAGTTCCAGAGACGCGCCGTCCTGGAAACGGGGAGTGGATAACCGTCCACGGGGCGCAGGAACACAATCTGAAGAAGATCGACGTAAAATTCCCGCTCGGTACCTTTACTGCGGTGACCGGAGTCTCCGGTTCCGGTAAGTCTTCTCTGGTCAATGAAATTCTCTATAAGACTATGGCCCGGGACCTAAACCGCGCCCGCGTCTTCCCGGGGAAATGTGCCGGAGTGGATGGGCTGGATCAGCTCGACAAGGTCATCAATATTGATCAGTCACCCATCGGCCGGACACCGCGCTCCAACCCGGCAACCTATACGAACCTGTTCAACGACATTCGTGCCCTCTTCGCCTCGACGCAGGATGCTAAGGTCCGCGGCTATAATGCTGGCCGTTTCTCCTTCAACGTCAAGGGCGGCCGCTGTGAGGCCTGCCAGGGCGACGGAATCGTCAAAATCGAAATGCACTTCCTCGCGGATGTCTATGTTCCCTGTGAGGTCTGCCATGGAGCTCGGTACAACCGGGAGACCCTGGAGGTCAAATACAAGGGAAAGAATATTGCGGAAGTCTTGGACATGACCATTGATGAGGCGGTGGACTTCTTCAGTGCAGTACCAAAAATCCATCATCGTCTACTGACTCTTCAGGAGGTTGGCCTCGGCTATGTCAAACTCGGCCAGAGTGCCACGACGCTCTCCGGCGGCGAGGCCCAGCGTGTGAAGTTGGCTACGGAACTCTCCAAGCGTTCCACTGGCAAGACCTGCTACATCCTGGATGAGCCGACGACTGGTCTTCATACTGCAGACGTTCACAAACTCATAGAAGTGCTCCAGAAACTTGTGGACGGCGGCAACACCGTCATCGTCATTGAACATAATCTGGATGTTATTAAATCCGCCGACTATCTCATTGATCTCGGCCCCGAGGGGGGCGATGGAGGCGGGGAAATCGTCGCCACCGGAACACCCGAAGAAGTGGCCGCCTGCGAGCAGTCCTACACCGGTCAATATTTAAAAAAGATGTTGAATTTGTGAGGAAAAGCTGTTATCATATAGAAAGTCTGTTGAGCGGGTCTCAGCAGACTGGCACCGGGGTATGGCGCAGTTGGTAGCGCGCTAGACTGGGGGTCTAGAGGCCATGAGTTCAAGTCTCATTACTCCGACCATGAGAAAACCACCGCTTTTTGAGCGGTGGTTTTTTTCTGTTATTTTGCCATATTGCTGCGGAAGAATGCGCAGATATCCTGGTTGGCCTGAACCGACTCGGGGAGGTCCGGCTTAATGACATTGAAGACATGCTCCAGGTCGTTGGCGGGACTTACATACTCCTTATACTGATGCGGAATTCCCTTTGCGGTCATGTCCTCGTGGATGGCTTTCGTTACGGGATAGGCGGTGGTGTCGCTCGGTGTTGTGACAAGGAAAACCGGTGGCATTCCTGCCTTGTCAAAGCTCTCATAGGACAAGAGCTTTCGGTCGTTTCGCTTTGCAAAGTCCGGTCCCAGAAGTGTTGTCATTCCTTTAGAGCGGACGTCATTTGCGGTAAAGCTGCCAACGGGGCAAGTGGCAGTTGTTGCGCGGAACCCGGCCGATGGTTTGATTTCCAGATATGCCTGCAGCTCCGGGTCAGTCTGGGCCGCGGTAAAGAGGAGTACGAGGTGACCTCCGGCGGAGTCGCCTGTGAGGAAGATATTGTTGTCGTCGAACCCGTACGTTGCTGCATTCTCATGAATCCATTGAAAGACCCTGGTGATTTCCTGCAGTTCCTGTTTGATTGTCGCCTCGGGAACCAGTGTGTAGTTGATGTTTACGACCCGGAATCCTTGGCTAGCGAAGTACAGGCCGTGCTGGCGATTGATCTTCTTATTACAGCTGACATACGCCCCTCCATGCACTTCCACAATAACTGGGAGCTTCTGTTGCGGGCTTGCCCCTTTTGGAGAATAGACGTCCAACAGGTGATAGGTGTCCTGATCACCCATATAGTTGATGTCATCCATTTCCGTGGAACAGTATGTGGGTGTGTTTTTGGCTTCGGCGTCTTTGTTGTGCTGCATTTGCCATACTCGCATGCCCTGTACCCATACCGGTATGGGCGATTCACTCTTTGACCCCGCCTGCACCGGCACCGCCATAAAGCTCACCAGGAATAGCAGTGAGAGCAGAATTGTTAAAATTCTCTTTTTCATATTTTCCTCCAAATAAAACAAAAGTTTTCAACATGATTATACAATATGGCGAATAGAACTCTCTGAAAAATTTTCATGGAAAAGAAAATGAACAAAAATGCCAAGTTTTCAATCATTGTAGTTGAGACGCGGAAGTCTCAGGAAAAATAAGAGGAGGAACTACCTTGAATAGT
Source organism: uncultured Eubacteriales bacterium (assembly GCA_900315285.1). Classification (GTDB taxonomy): domain Bacteria; phylum Bacillota; class Clostridia; order Oscillospirales; family Acutalibacteraceae; genus RUG420. The sequence goes on from OMYO01000014.1 coordinate 41,761, forward strand.
AAGAAATTAAGGAAGCGCATTGTCGCCGCCATGATGGCACTTGTGTGTGCACTTTCGGCTGTGGTCTCTGCCAGTGCAGCTAATCTGTCTTCCCTTGCTGGGGACATGTTTAATAGTGCCATTTCCAAGGGTGCAGATGTCGTGAATGCAAAACCGGCAACGGGCTATTGGTCTAAGAATCTGTCCCGTAATGGTCAGACAGCATATAATAAGATTCTAGATGCGGTCCAGAAATATCAATCTTCCGTTAAACTTTCTGATAACCTTACGAGTGAAGAACTGAAAGAAATTCCGCAGATCATTATTAATGAACATCCAGAATTGTTCTATTATGATGTCAAAAAATCGGGAGCAGAAAAATCTTATAATGAAAATGGTTTTGTAGATTCTTACATCTATCATCCTAGCTATATGGACAATTACAAGCAGAAAATATCTGAAGTGGAAAATGCTGCTAACCAGATTCTTGCAAAAGCTCCCCGGAATGGATCAGACTATGACAAAGAGCTTTTTGTCCACGATCAGCTTAGAGATCTTGTTACCTATAAACTTGGAGCAAACAATATCTATAACAGCCTAGTTCAGCATCAGGGCAGTTGTATGGGATACTCCTTTGCAATGCAGTACCTTCTGAATAAGCTGGGTGTTTCTTGCCGTGTCCAGACCGGTCGGGCAACCAGTCCCAAAAAGAAAACACCGGAAGATCATATGTGGAATATCGTAACATTGGATGGAAAAGAATATCTGGTCGATGTGACTTGGGATGACATCATTACAAGCGGTAAAAATTATACTCCGTACCGTTATTTTAATGTCACCAAAGACATGATGAAAGAGACCCATAACCCAAAGAACACTTCCGAATGGAATAATTGTACCAATACTGATCAGGATTGGTATCGTAAGAATGGATATTACTTCACTTCCTGGGCCGATGCCGAAAAAGCCATCCCGTCTATGATTCAAAAACAGGGTGGCGACAAGGGGAAGGTCGTCACATTCCGAATGGCTTCTACCAATATGGCAAAAGATATTGGAAATCACATGAACACTAATGTGCTTGGAAAATATATGGATGGAAAAACCGTTCTTTCGAATCATGAAGGTAGCCTTGGTGCGACCGGATTTGTAATCGTCGGTTAATAAGCTGTTTTGCAAAAAAGAAGCTCCACCTTTGGAATGTTCTAAAGGTGGGGCTTTTTCAGTTATCGAAATGGTTTATATAGAACTTTCCACTCTCAGTGAAAAATTAACTCTATCCATTGAAAGAAGGGATACCATACTGCAGAGAGTGTGGTTGGAGCACTATAAAAATTTTAATTTCAGTTTAAGTTCCCCTTTAATTTCAATTTAGTTACTCCCTCCATAATGTGTCTTGTAAACAGTTGATGCCCCAAAAGCATCAAGTCTGTAAGCAGTATTTAAACATTTTGGAGGTTTGACCTATGAACAAAGTCATTACTAAAATTGCAGCCGTAGCCTGTGCAGGCGTTATGTCCTGCTCCGCAGCCGTAGCTACTTTCGCTAAACCGGCTGGTCCGGCACCGAAAGCCCCGTCAATCACCCAGACTGCACCGGCTAAGAGGGAAGCTCCGAAACCAGCCCCTAAGAAGGATGCACCGAAGAAGGATGCGCCGAAAAAGGACTGCCAGAAGAAACCTGAGCCCAAGAAGGACTGCCCGAAGAAGGGTGACCCGAAGAAGGGCGACCCCAAGAAGGGTAGCCCCAAGAAGGGTGGCCATAAGCACGGTCAGCCGAAGCACGGTGACCAGGAAAAGGGTCCGGCTCCTCGCAAATAAGAATCTGTAAGTAGCACAATAAAAACAAGGCTGCATCGCCAATTCGGTGATGTAGCCTTGCGCTTTTCTATTCAATAATCAATCTACTTTGCTTCCGCAATGGGGGCAGAAATGGGTGCCGGGATCCAGCTTTGTGCCGCAGTATTGACAGAAATTCGGAGTGGTTTCTGCTTCTGGAGTGGATGGCTTTTTCGCATTATCTACGGCAGAGGTAACTTCTTTGGCAATTGCATTGAAATCTGGGGTTTTCAGTGCGTCCTTGACCACATCCCAACGGAACTGGATAAGGCATCCAAGGATGATGGTAAGGCCAGCAATTACACACAGAGTAATGGCAATGCCAATGCTGATGTGTTCATAGGATAGGGCGTTATATCCAAAACCAATCAAATCTTCAAAGGAATCAATGGAGGAAGAGGCACTAAACATAACAACCCAAGTTCCAATATAAGAAGTGTACTTAGCACTCAGTGCTAAAAACAAAATTTCCAGAGCGCTGGCGATGGAGTAGGCGAATGCACCATTACGTTCTTTTTTCCGGACAAGAAAATCAATCTGGAGAAATTCTGTAAAGATGATAAGTACAAAACAGGAAACAAGAAGAAGAATACTAAAAACAAATGTGACGACCATGGAACTGAGAGAACCAGTTCCAATTTTATCAAGCAGCGCCCCATTATCTGCGCAGATAATGGCAGAGAACAGACCATAAAGAAACAGGAGAGCAGCGCTTCCAATATTGAACCAGGAGAGCTGTTTGCTGTCTATCTTGTCTAACTTTTCCATGAATTTCCTCCTTATATACAATGAATTTGTTTTCTAAAATCTATGACCGACGAATGGAGAGAGTGGTTCAATGCCATGCCGCCTGTACATCAGTGAACAATTTCTCCAAGGTTTCAGTCAGATATTGTAGATTGAAAGAAAGAAGGTATCTTCCATGAAGTACTGCACCAAATGTGGTGCCGAATGCGGTGATGAGGAGAAGTTCTGCACCAATTGCGGAGCGAAACTCGAACCCGCCCCGGCACCGAAAAAAATGGAGGGTGAAATTCCCCCCCCCTGTAAATGATAATGATTCTCAGAAAAAGAAAGTCCCGGTCTGGGTCATAGTTCTGATTGTCGCTCTGATTGTTGTGGCTGCTGTTTTGGCAACTGTGCTTGTTATGCAGAATAAGCAGAAGGCAGAGGTAGAGAGCACTACGGTGGCATCATCTGTAGCAGTAACGCAAGGGGCTCCTTCAGCAACATCCAATGATGGTGGCAATTACCAATATCCGACTGAAGATCAGCTGATACAGCCATATGAGGCAAGCGTCGAGTGTACAGATAAAGTTGAGCAGGATTATGTGAAGTTGAGAAATGGCCCATCGAAGAGTGATGGTAATTTTGATGTGGTTAGAAATTCCCGCGGTGATGAACTTCATATTCCGGACGGAGATTATGTTACGGTAATGAGCAAACCTGTTTCCTATAGCAAAAATACACCTTGGGTCTTTGTTAAGTATACAGACCAGTATGGTAATTCTTATCAAGGCTGGATGAGATACGCTTTTGTTCATGTTCAATAGATAAAACAAGTGCGCTGCAGAACGACTTGTGTTCTGCAGCGCATTATTTTATTAATTTAAAGAACAGCGAGTATCTGCTCCGCCATATACCTGTGCCCATCCGCCGTCGGATGAAAATCTATCTTCTTCGTATCGGCAATGGTCTTGATGTCGCCTGCATTTAAATCAGTCTCCGGAACCGGGGCAAACTTGAGCTTGCCGCCATACTCCTTGGCAAGGGAAGCTTTGTATTCATTCATGGAGTCGTAGTACCACTGGACTAGATCGCCCACCGAGGCGCCGCCAGGTACTTTCCACTGCCGGAATGGGTTGTAGTTGCCAACCGCCACGATCGTGACATCCGGGTTCAGGGTATAAATTCGGTCTACAATGGCTTTGTAGTCTGTCTTCCAGTCGTTCAGGATGTAGGAGAGTGCATCGCGAAGCTGGCCGATCTTATCCAGATTCTCAAAATCGGAGAGAACGCCCATCATCGTGATCATGGAGTCATTCATGCCAATATCCAGCGTGACGAGATCCGACTGGCTCACCGCCACAATATCAGTTTTTCGCTGCTGCTCCATGGTCTGCTGACTGTAGTCGACATCTTCCTTGACGCCTGCCACATTCTTCGTGAGACCGCCGAGTTTATTTTTCGTAATGCTGTCGCCCTCATAGGTCGGATCCAGCAGCATCCTCAAGTCCCTGGTCCGAAGACCCGGCTGAGCAAGATAGTTGGTTGTAGTGGCGCCGATGCTGTCCGAAACAATGGCCGGGTAGCTGCCCTCGACCCGCTCGTTCATGACGATATGGCGGTCGCCTTCCTGCTTATCCTTGTAGTCCGGGAGCATGAAGCCGGCGGCAATACTGTCGCCCAGAGACGTATAGACTTTGTATTTCTTTGGCGATGCAGCGCTTGCTGCGAAAGAGAACACCGTTGCTGTCATTACCAGCGCCAGCAGCACGGAAATCCATTTTCTTATTGTGTGTTTCATGGGATTCCTCCTCAGAATATTGGAATATAACTTATTATCATATTCTGAGAAGATAAAATGAACATAAAATAAATGGGGTAAATTGCAAGTTCAACTTGAACACTGATACGAATTAAGTTTCATCTTTGGGTCGGATTGATATATTTGGTTTAAAAATTCCTCGAATAGTTCCTC
>OMYO01000053.1 GCA_900315285.1 uncultured Eubacteriales bacterium
GGAACTATTCGAGGAATTTTTAAACCAAATATATCAATCCGACCCAAAGATGAAACTTAATTCGTATCAGTGTTCAAGTTGAACTTGCAATTTACCTTCTCGTAAAGAATAAAGGAATTGACTTTAATATTTCGGTGATGTATTATCCATTTAACTAAATGCGAGGACGGAGAGAGTACCCCTTCATCCCCTGACGGACAGAGAACGGCGCCATGGCTGAGAGCGCCGGGTCAGACGGAGGGCGAAGACCACTCCCGAGCAGCAGGACGAGACAAGCTCTGCCGGAGAAGCCACCGTTAGCGGGCTAAAAGAGTGAAAACTCAAGGTGGAACCGTGCTGGAAATTCCGGCACCCTTGAACAGGACATTCAGTGTCGTGTTTGCGGGTGCTTTTTTTCTGCCCGGAAAACGGCGAAATCTTTTGGAAAAGGGGATATTCATCCATGAAAATCATCGACAGCCACGGCAACGTATCCGTCTGCCCGGAGGAGGAGGAGCTCCATGTTCTCCGCCACTCCGCCGCCCATATCATGGCACAGGCGGTGTCCCACCTCTGGCCGGAGGCCGACTTCGGCTTCGGACCTGCCACGGACAAGGGCTTTTACTATGACATCGACCTCGGCGACGTGAAGATCACCGACGAGGACCTCGTGAAAATTGAGGATGAGATGAAGAAGATCTGCAAGCAGAACCTTCCCTTCAAGTCCTTCATCCTGCCCCGTGAGGACGCAAAAAAACTCATGGCGGAGCGCCATGAGAAGTATAAACTCGAACATATTGACGACCTGCCGGAGGACTCGGAGATCAGCTTCTTCCAGCAGGGCGACTACATTGACATGTGCACCGGCCCGCACATCTGTTACACCAAGGCGCTGAAGGCCTTCAAGCTCACCTCTACCTCTGGTGCCTACTGGAGAGCGGACAGCAATAATAAGATGCTCACTCGTATCTATGGTATAGCCTTCCGGAACAAGGATGAGCTGGCCGAGTACGAGAAGCTCATCGCCGAAGCCGAAAAGCGGGACCACCGCAAAATTGGCAAGGAGATGCAGCTCTTCATGATGGTCGACGAGGGCCCGGGCTTCCCGTTCTGGCTCCCCAACGGCATGAAGCTCAAGAACGCTCTCTCCCAGTACTGGAGAGAGAAGCAGGCCGAGTATGGCTATGAACTCATTGAGACCCCGACCATCCTGTCCCGCAAACTGTGGGAGACCTCCGGCCACTGGGATCATTACAAAGAGAACATGTACACCACGACCATCGACGACGAGGAGTATGCCATCAAGCCGATGAACTGCCCCGGCGCCTGCCTGGTCTACAAGAGCCAGCCCCGCAGCTACCGTGACCTTCCGCTCCGCCTCGCCGAGGCCGGCCATGATCACCGCCACGAGCTCCGCGGCGCACTCCACGGGCTGTTCCGCGTCCGCGCCTTTACCCAGGACGACGCCCATCTCTTCATCCGTAGAGACCAGATTACCGAAGAGGTTACGAAGACTGCCCACCTCATCACGGACTACTACAAGCAGTTCGGCTTCCCGTTCAAGGTAGAGCTCTCCACCCGCCCGGAGAACTCCATGGGTTCCGACGAGGACTGGGAGCACGCCACCCAGGGCCTGCGGGACGCCCTTGACAGCATGGGCATGGATTACATTGTCAACGAGGGCGATGGAGCATTCTACGGACCCAAAATCGACTTCCACCTTCAGGACTGCCTGGGACGTACCTGGCAGTGCGGCACCATTCAGCTGGACTTCCAGCTCCCGCTGAACTTCCAGCTGGAGTACACGGACAAGGACGGCAGCAAACAGCGGCCCATCATGATTCACCGCGCCGGTTTCGGCTCCTTCGAGCGCTTTATCGGCATGCTCACCGAGCAGTATGCCGGCAAGTTCCCGGTATGGCTTGCCCCGACCCAGGTCAAGGTGCTTCCGGTATCCGAAAAGACCATGGACTACTCCATGGAGGTCTATAAGAAGATTCTTAAGACCGGCATCCGTGTGGGGATTGATGAGCGCGGCGAGAAGATCGGGTATAAGATCCGCGAGGCACAGCAAGTAGACCGTGTTCCGTATATGCTTGTACTTGGACCGAAGGAGCATGAGGCCGGAACCGTCGCTGTCCGAAGCCGCGACACCGGCAAGACCGAGACCATGACCCTCGACGAGTTCCTGGCCAAGGTCACGCAGGAAGACAAAGACCGGGTCTGACTTGGGAAACTTTACAGTACGGCGGGCGAATCCGGCGGACCTGCCAGCCATCCTCCTCATCTACAACGATGAGGTCGTGAACGGCTTGTCCAATCTGGATATCCACCCGAAGTCGGAGGAACAGGCGGAGGAGTGGTTCGCGCGGTATAACCGGGAAGGCGAAAGTCATCCTCTTCTGGTGGCGGAAGCCCCGGATGGCCACATCGCAGGCTTTGCCTGCCTGAGCCGGTTTCGGGAAAAAGAGGCCTATCGGTCCACGGTGGAACTCTCGGTCTATGTGGCCCGCAAGGACCGAAAGCAGGGCGTTGCCACAGAACTGCTGGAAGAAATTTTGGCGGAGGCTCGTCGGGACCCGGAGGTTCATCTTGTGGTGTCGGTCATAACCTCGCTGAACCGTGCGAGCATTGAGCTCCACAAAAAGTTCGGCTTTGTCTTCTGCGGAAGGATCCGGGAGGTCGGAACGAAATTTGGTCACTTTATGGATATAGACAATTATTCTTTGAACGTATAGAATAAAGAAAAAGCAAAACCGCCCAATCTTAAGGGCGGTTTTACTTTGGATGTTATGGATATTATGGGATGCGGGTGTAACATTATGGGATCTGAGTTATTTGAACACCCGTTCAAATAACTTACATATATTATAACCCGGAATAGAAACTGCGTCAACAGTTTTTCTGAACGTTTGTTTTATTATTTATAAAAATTAGAAAGAGGAGTGGCCACATGGCTAGAAAGTCCTACACGGAAGAGGAGAAAGCGGCCCGCCGCAACCAGATTCTCACAGTGTCTCTGGCTCTGTTTGAAAAAGAGGGATACGATGGTACCTCCATGCGGCAGGTGGCCGACAAGTGTGGTCTCTCCCTCGGAGTCCTCTATTACTATTTTAAAAATAAGGAAGATATCTATCTGGAGCTCTACAGTAAATCTCTGGATCTCATGGAGGAATCCTTCCGTGAAGCCATGACCAGTCCGGTGCCCGACATCCCGTCCCGCATCAGTCTTCTCATCTTCAGCTACTTCAATTTCTACAATGACCATCCGGATTATTATCGGGTTTTCACTTATGGGAACCGCAGCGGGGACAAAGAAGTGGAAATTCCTGAGAACCTGAAAGAAAAAAGTGTCAATATTCTTCATATGCTGGAGGAGCCCGTCCAGGATGGAATCCGGGAGGGCGTCATCCGCCCATGTAATAGTTATAAGACGGTCATCGCGCTCTGGACCATGTCCGACGGTGTCCTTATGCTCCATAAGAGCAGCCGTGTCGCTCTGTTCGGAGATCAGTTCATGGACTACTATGCCACAGCAGTCAATATCCTCTTGAATGGACTCTTGGAGGAAAAATAAAAGAAGCGTGAAGAAAATACACAAATACACCCCCAAATGTAGCAAAAAAACTAGACATTTGGGGAATGTTTGATATAATGATGTTGTAGGGAATAACAAATTAAGATTTTCTATCATTCTCCTATTTTTCCTAAAGGTAACGGTCCCAGTATCGAAAGATACCGGGTCGTTGCTTTTTTATTTATGAAAAGGAACAGTACCGGGCATGGCGGAAACGGCATGCCCGGTACTGTCCCTTTCTACTTTTTACCATATCCAGACGCCGAAACTAGGACCGCACCTGGCGTTTTGGTGCTGACGGTCCTAGTTTTCCCGGCGCCGCCTCCCATCCGGGCGCCGAAACTAGGACCGCGACTGGCAATTTGGGCACCGGTGGTCCTAGTTTTCCCGGCGCCGCCGCCTATCCAGACGCCGAAACTAGGACCGCACCTGGCATTTTGGGCACCGGTGGTCCTAGTTTTCCAGTGCCACCGCCTATTCGGGGGCAGAAACTAGGACCGCACCTGGCATTTTGGGCTCTGGCGGTCCTAGTTTTCCCGGCGCCGCCGCCCATCCGGGCGCCGAGACTAGGACCGAACTGGCGTTTTGGGCATCGGCGGTCCTAGTTTTCCCGGCGCCGCCTATTTGGGCGCCGAGACTAGGACCGAACTGGCGTTTTGGGCATCGGCGGTCCTAGTTTTCCCGGCGCCGCCGCCCATCCGGGCGCCGAGACTAGGACCGAACTGGCGTTTTGGGCATCGGTGGTCCTAGTTTTCCCGGCGCCGCCGCCCATCCGGGCGCCGAAACTAGGACCGCACTTGGCATTTCAAGCGCTGGCGGTCCTAGTTTTTGGGTACCGACCAAATAGACCGCCGGCACAGCCGGCGGTCCTGATATTTTTTGGGGGTTCAGAAAAACTATCTTTTCTGCGGTGCCCTGGTCTGAATTTGATCCCTCCCGCAGGCGTTTTCGGCCGATATTTCAGTCTGACCTTACCACAGAATTCCGACCTGGACTGAGCATTTTGCGCCGGAAAACTGAACTTCAGACTAAAGCGTGATTTCCACCTTAATAGGTCTGAATAAAATTAAGACCAGGGCAGGAATATGAGGTCGGTTTGACTGAAATTCAGTCTGGCTGGGCCAATACATTCAGATTTTAAGGAATTTTCGGAGGGGAAAGGTCTGAATCGCCCGCCCAAAACAACCCGCAGGGCAGAACGCAGGATTTACCACCGGTTATTGACCTGCTCGCAGAATGCGTAGAAATTGTGGACCGGAATGACCGTGCCGTCGTCCAGTGTCACGGTGCCATCGAACATGCCGTGTACCTGGTGCCCGTCGGTTCCGGCTAGCTCCAGAATATTGAGGTCGGAGTGGTTGTCATAGAATGGCGTGAATGTCATCTCAAAGCGGCCATTCTCCTCGTGGAACGTCCAAGGCTTCATGAGGTCGTTGGGATCGTAGTCGATGGTGACGCGGCCGAGCTTGTGGGCCTTTCCATTGTAGAAGAGGGCGGTCTCGGTGGCGTGGCGCGGGTCGCCAATGCCCCAGGTGAGCTCCCAGCCGAGGACACTGCCGTCAGGAAGGTAGCCGGAGCCGTTGGACCAGATCCAGTTCGTGTCGTGATCCCAGACGCCGCGACCCCAGTCGAGGATGCCGAATGTGCGGTCCGGTGTGAACTGGACTTCGGTGTCACCTACACGGATGTAGCCGTTGACAGGCATGCTGTCAATTTTGTTTGTCAGGAAGAAGTGCTTGGAGTTCTGATAGGGGATGGCCATGGTGATGGACTCCAGGTCCTCCGGCTCCGTCAGTGTCAGGTCGATTTCGAACGGCGCCAGAGTCGGCTTTAAGGTCGTACCCTTTGCGGTGATATGTCGGGTCTTTCCGTCATAGTTGATGGTCAGGTTCCAGTTTGCAAACTTCCGGGCGACCACACTCGGCTCGGCACTGCTGCGGGGCATCTGCAGGATATGCGGGGTGTTCAGCATGGCAACACCTGTGTCGAGCAGGATGTTGCCGCCGTTCTTCATGTCCTTGATGGTGATGAACCCTCCATCGCCCAAGCCGATATTGGCGACGGTGAACTGGATGAGATACCGGCCGTCCGAGACCTGATAGTAGTCCCATTCCTTGATCCGATAGGGACTTGCGGCGATGGACTCCCGGTTATACGTGAAAAGATTCGTCCTCGCCCAGCCCGGCTCCTTCACGGTGCCATCCTCGTTCAGAAGATTGGTGGGCGACGTGACCTCGTGCTGCTCCTGCACAATACCCTCCCCGAACTGATTCTTCCCGGAGAAGATGTCATCCCGCCTTGTCCCGATATTAAAGGCAAAAGCGGAACTGGCGCAGCTCAGCACGAAAGTCAGTGCAATGAGCATAGAAATTGTTCTTCGAAACGCTGTGTTTTTCATAACACGCCTCCTTGATTTTTGCGGCTTCCCCTTTCCTTGGGCGATGCAGCCCTTTCTCATACCGCCCCCTGCATCGCCCCCAAAAACGGGAGCCTTCTCGCCCTCAGTATAGCACCCAACACGACACCCGTACAGTTCTCTTCCCGCCTTTACTTTCCTTTTCCCCCTGTGGTAAGATGGTCGACGGCAGAGAGAAAAGAGAAAATCGCATGAGCAGAAAAATCCTTGCGGCACTGCTGGCGCTGATCATGGCATTTGGCCTGGCATCAGCGGCGGTCTCGGCGGCGCCAAGGCATAAGTATCCGGTCTACACCTGTCTCGGAGACAGTGTTTCCACGGGGTTCGGGCTGCCGGACTATAACAAGTACGGCAAAATGTATATCCCCTTTACGAAGGTGGAGGGGGCGTACCCGACGCTGGTTGCACGGGGAGTGGGGGCGAAGACGTTCTATCCGCTTTCTATTCCCGGATATCGCTCGGCGGACATCCGCTACCTTTTGGACGATAGCCGGAAGCCCGACTGGGTTCTGAAGGACGGCTCGGCGCTTATGTCCGGCGGCACCATCAGCGAGGAAAATCTGAACCGGTGGCGGCCCATGTACCAGGAGGACGTGAAAAAGGCGGATCTCATCACGCTGGACATCGGGTACAACGACATCTGGCTCCCCACCATCAGCTGCATCTATGATATTGCGGCCGACGGAAGGTATGACGGGACAATGGACGCGCTCATCGCGCAGCTGAAGACAAACGACATTGACGCCCTGAGTGACGTCGACGTCCGCAAGGCTGTCATCAACAACGCAATCTCCTACCTGAACGCCTGGGTGCGGCACCCGCTGAAGTGGGCCTACTATATGGCCCAGTGGACCAGCGCGGTCAGGAAGTGGATGTTCGACTATTCTCTGAACTACAAGGCCATTGTGGACCGCATCTATGAGCTGAACCCCAATGCCACCGTTGTCCTGGTGGGCATGTACAATCCGTTCAACGGCTGGGACGTAATAGGGGACGACAATGCGCTCCAGAAGGCTCTTCAGCCCTATATCAACACATTCAATCACGAAAAGCAGGTCTGCGCCGACCGCTATCCCGGGAAGGCCGTCTATGTGGATGTCACCGGGACGGAGCTCATCTCGAACAAGACGACGCTGCCCCTGCTGGAAAACGTGCGCTACGACGACTCCGGCTTCAACCCGCACCCCTCGGCGGAGGGGCATCGGTACATCGCCGGAAAAATCCTCAGCGCCCTGGAGGAATAAGTAACCCATGACAAAAGAGGAAATCCAGTCCTTTCTGAAGGAACATCCGCTGTCAAAAATCTCGGCGGCGGGCATCCAGTACAGCATCTACAAGGATCCGAGCTCTGTGAACAATCTGGAGTCGGAAATTGCCCGCAACCGCACCGCAGGCGTGGACGAGGAGCATGCAAAACTTATTGCGCAGGCGGAGACACCACAAGATTTTTTCCGCCTCATGCGCAAGCCCATGTCCTGGGAAAACCAGGAGCGGCTCACGGAGAAGATGCTGACAAAAGAGGAGGACACGGCTCCTTACATTTTGAAACGCTCTCTTACGAATATGCAGGACACCTTTGTGGAGACGGCTACCGCCTTCTTCCTGAGTGCAAAACAGGATATCAGCGCCTGGATCCTCGAGAACTACGACGCCATCCAGAACGCATACATGAAGTCCATGTACTGCATGGTGCTGGGCGTGCGGGGAGATGAGTCCATCGCCCCCATCCTCATGACGGAATACGCCAATTTCCTGGCGCTCTGCCCCGGCCAGGGCTTTGAACAGGGCCCGCTGCTGGGCCTGCACACCATCGTGGAGGGAGAATGACATGAAAAAATCGGACATGCGGGAGCTCCGCAAGGTGGTCAAGAGTGAGAACTCCGTCGTGGAGAAGGTCTGGTGCTGCTACGTGGACACGGAGAACAACGTGTTCTACGAGAAAATGCGCCGACTCAGCGACATGGAAGAGGCCGAGAGGGCGCGCCACAAGGACATCCTCACCGGCGTGCTGTCCACGGCCATCGGGAAAAAGGTTTTCCCGGCGTGGCTCGCCGAGCAGAACCAGGACCTGGTGGCCTTGAAGGGCCTTGAGTGGACTGACACCGAAATTTTCTCCTCCTTCCGCGATTCACTCCTCGAAACCTACTCCCACCTCGACCCCTACTATGCCATCGCCGGCCGCGTCGTCTACGACGTCCCCACCAAAACCAAGGACAAGGCCTACACCGGCGAGAGCGACATGGTCTACACCGCCATGGTCTTCGCCATCTGCCCGGCCAAGCTGTCCGGCGCAGAGCTCGGCGTCAAGGACGAGAACATCGTGGAACTGGAGCGGAGATGGGTCGTGAAACGGCCGGAGCTGGGCTTCCTGTACCCGTCATTTGACGAGCGGGGTGAGAACCGCAACGAGGCCGCACTGTTCGGGAAGGATCCGGCGGCGGACAACTTCATTACGACGCTGTTCTCCATGAAGGAGCAGGATATTCCGGCATCGCTGGAGGAGCAGCAGGAGCGGTTTGAGGGCCTCATGACAGACCTCGACGTGGATATGGAGACCGCCAGCACCCTGACGAAGGCCATTGCGGAGCGGGCCGCCGAGGACAAGGAGTCCGACGAAATTGAGAAGGCCACCATCCGCCGCTGCGCCGCCGACGCCGGTGTCGATGTGACAGACTTCGACGAGTACTATGAGAACAACGTAGGCACTACGAAACTCACGGAGGCCGCCCTCGTCGGCAAGAGTGTCACCATTGAGACCGGGGACTTCAAGCTGAATATCCCCACGGAGAAATCCGACCTCATCACCACGCGCAAAGTGGACGGGGTCAACTGCATCCTGATTCCCGTGGACGGGGACATCGTCGTAAACGGCGTGAAGACGTCGCTGAAGGCGGGGGAGAAGCAGGAGCTGTTTTAAATAATTTATATTGGGACCGTACCTTAGGGTGCGGTTCTTTTTTGTATTCGAGTAAAACCACTCGCTAGGCGAGTGGTTCCGGATATGTTTTACATTTGAACAGAAAAAATCCTCCTGCTACACTTTGAATGCGGTCTGTC
>OMYO01000016.1 GCA_900315285.1 uncultured Eubacteriales bacterium
AAATAAATTATACGCCGGCGGTCGCCCCTTGTGGGCGGCCGTCGTCATTTTTGGACAAAAAAGTAAGGAGCTGCATCACTGCTTAGTGATACAGCCCCTCAAAACTATTGCTATATTAGGATTTCTTGCCGTCTCTCTCATCCAGAAGATAGGTTCCAGAACTTAGCACTACGACTTCCTGTTTCCCAACCCGGAAGTAGCGGAGCACAGGCTCTTCAAATTCCCGGTATGTGGTGACTGTGTAGTTTTTGAGATCCACTTTCTTGATGTTTTGGGAAGCTTTGCAGCATACATACAGGTTTTTCTCATAGCGGGAGAGGGACATAGGCCTGCCGAATGTGGTGGTCTTGCCCCCGCCGATACGGAAGTCAATGCGCTGCAATTTCTTGTTGTAGCGGACAATGGCGTTCTGGTCCGGCACAGCACACCAGAGGTTCTTTCCCTCTGGGGCACAGCTTCGGAGCGTACAGTCGTGGTAGAGCAGGTCTCCGGTCCAGGCGAGGGTACCCCGTGTGTCAAAAATTCCCATCTCCCCGGTGGGGAAGATGACATTCATGATGCCTCTGGGGTTCTCGCACACTGCGCAGGAGATATAGTCATTGACCTGCATAACAATGTCCTGATAATTGGGCCCGAATTTGCACTCATTGAAAAAGCTCTTGCGTACTTTCTGGACCACCATGGATTTCAAGTCGTAGAACCAGAAAGAGACCCGCAGCTTACCGTTGCTGTCCTTTTCGTTGGGCTGAATAATGACAAATCCGTCGGGATGGGGGACGATGTCAAGCGGCATGTAATCCAGTATCTGCTTCAATTCCAACACTCCTGCATGACAAGTTTACGATTCACCAAAGTTGGTGCGGTTCAGGACCTGGTAGCACAGGGTCATGAGACTGTCATTCAGGTGGACATTTTCACAGGAGACATCCGGATACTTCTCGGAGATGTTGTAGTGGGAGAAGTTCCAGTAACCGCGGACACCACAGGGGATGAGGATGTCCACAAGCTTTTCCGCAGAGTCATAGGGGACACAGAGGACGGCCACGTCGACCTGGTTCTCTTTGCAGAAGTCTTCCAATTCCTCTGCGTCGCGGACTGGAATACCTTTGATCATCTGACCGGCAAGGGTCTCCTTGCGGTCAAAGATGCCGATGAGGTCAAAGCCGAGGGCCTTAAAGTCCATCTGTGTGGCGATGGTGTGGCCCAGATTTCCGGCGCCGATGAGCACGGTCTTAAAGCCGCTGTCGACACCGAGAATTTTTCCGATTTCCTTGTAGAGGCTTGCAATGTTGTAGCCGTAACCCTGCTGGCCAAAGCCTCCAAAGTTGTTGAGATCCTGGCGGATCTGGGAGGCGGAGAGACCCATGCGCTGGGCCAGCTCACGGCTTGAGATGCGAACCATGCCCTCTTTCTGAAGATGGCTCAGAAAGCGGTAGTAACGAGGCAGTCTTTTGATGACTGAACTCGAGACGTATTTTGAACTCATAATGTTAATCCTTTACTAGACCGGCAGCCGATAGACGGTAATCAGCTGTTGAGGGTCTGAATTGTATCCATAACATAGTCACCAAATTCGCGGCAGGTAGCGCCGTCCTCGCGACCGGTGATGACGTACTTCTTCTCCTGGAACATGCACTTGTCCAGGGCTTTCTCGAGGAGGTCGGCCTTGTCGTTGCGGCCGATGTGGTTGAGGAGCATGACCGTGGCACGGAGCATAGAGCACGGGTCAGCGTAGTCTCCGCGGCCTTCCTTGATCATACGGGGAGCCGAGCCGTGGATGGCCTCAAACATGGCATAGTGCTTGCCGATATTGGCAGAACCTGCGGTTCCAACGCCGCCCTGGAACTCGGCGGCCTCGTCGGTGATGATGTCACCGTACAGGTTCGGAAGAATGAAGACCTTGAAGTCACGACGGCGCTTCTCATCGATGAGTTTAGCGGTCGTAATGTCAATGTACCACTCGTCGGTCGTAATATCCGGATATTTCTTGCCGATGTTTTTGCACAGGTTCAGGAATTTGCCGTCGGTGGTCTTGATTACGTTGGCCTTCTGGATGATGGAGACGCGGTCTTTCTTGTTGTTCTTTGCATACTCGTAGGCGAGGCGGGCAATGCGCTCACTTCCCTCGGTGGTGGTGACAACAAAGTCCACGGCGAGATCATCATTGACATTTACGCCCTTGGAGCCAACAGCGTAGGCTCCCTCAGTGTTCTCACGGAAGAATGTCCAGTCAATGCCCTGCTCGGGGATGCGGACCGGGCGGACGTTGGCGAAGAGGTCAAGGGCCTTTCTCATGGCGACATTGGCGCTCTCAATGTTGGGTCTGCCGTCACCGGCCTGCGGGGTAGTGGTCGGTCCTTTCAGGATGACGTCACACTGCTTGAGCTCTTCCATGACGTCGTCCGGAATGGCCTGCATGTGGGCGATTCGGTTCTCGATGGTAAGACCGTCAATCACCTTGAATTCGACTTTGCCGGCGTCGACTTCGTCCTGAAGAAGGTACTCAAGGACACGGGCAGATTCCTTCGTGATGATGGGGCCGATGCCGTCACCGCCGCAGACGCCGATGACGATTTTTTCCTTGGTCTCGAAGTCGGTGAAGTCGCCCTCGGATTTGATGCGGTCATTGCGCTCCAATTGCTCGGTCAGGAGTGCTTTGAATTTTTCGGTGGCCTGTTCGATGTCTTTCTCGTACATGAGGATCTTCCCTTTCTTTATTTGTTCTTTTCTCTGGTGTAGTCGAGGAGTCCGCCGGCAAGCAGGATTTCTCTCTGGCGCTCGGAGAACTTGAAGGAGAGGGTGTATTCCTCGCCCTTGGTCTTGTTGGTGAGAACGATGGTCTCGCCGTCCTTGATGGAGGAGATGACGTCGTTCAGAACGAGCTCGTCGCCCTGGTCGATCTTGTCGTAGTCGTCCGGATTCTGGAATGTCAGCGGGATGATACCGGCATTGACCAGGTTGGCGGCGTGGATTCGGGCAAAGCTCTTGGCAATGACGGCTTTGATTCCAAGGTAGAGTGGAACAAGTGCGGCATGCTCACGGGAAGAGCCCTGACCGTAGTTGGAACCGCCGATGATGAAGCCCTTGCCCTCTTTCTTGCAGTTCTCGGAGAAGTTCGGGTCACACTGACGGAAGCAGAACTCGGAGAGCTTCGGAATGTTGGAGCGATAGGGGAGGATGGCGGAACCGGCCGGCATGATGTGGTCGGTGGTAATATTGTCTCCGACCTTCAGGATGGCCTTTGCGTCAATGGTCTCGGTCATGACGTTGGAGTCCGGGAACGGCTTGATATTCGGGCCGTAGTAGATTTCCACGTCTTTGGCGTCCTCGGGGGAAGCCGGGGCCTCTATCATGTTATCGTTGATGTGGAAGTGTTTCGGCATTTTTGCCTTCGGAGCCTTGCCAAAGGTACGGGGGTCTGTCAGGTAACCAGTGATGGCGGAGACAGCGGCGACCTCCGGGCTGACAAGGTAGATCTGTCCGTCGGCAGTTCCAGAACGACCCTCAAAGTTACGGTTGAAGGTACGGAGAGAAATGCCCTTGGACTTCGGAGACTGACCCATTCCGATGCAGGGACCGCATGCGGACTCAAGGATACGGGCACCGGCGTCAATGATGTCGGTGAGGGCGCCATTCTCAGCCAGCATAGAGAGAACCTGCTTGGAGCCGGGGGAGATGGTGAGGTCTACGCCCGGGGCGACTTTGCGGCCTTTGAGGATGGCAGCGACCTTCATCATGTCTGCCAGCGAAGAGTTGGTGCAGGAACCAATGCAGCACTGGTCGACTTTGATACGGCCGATTTCCGTGACCTTTTCTACACGGTCGGGCATATGCGGCTTTGCGGCCAGAGGCTCAAGAGTGGAGAGGTCAATTTCGATGGTCTTGTCATAAACTGCGTCTTCATCTGCAACAAGCTCTTTCCAGTCATCTTCACGGCCTTGAGCTTTCAGGAACTCCTTTGTGGTCTTGTCAGACGGGAAGATAGAGGTGGTGGCACCGAGCTCAGCACCCATGTTGGTGATGGTGGCACGCTCGGGAACCGTCAGGGTCGAGACGCCGGGTCCGCCGTACTCGACAATGTAGCCGACTCCGCCTTTGACGGAGAGGATGCGCAGGACTTCGAGGATGACATCCTTGGCAGTGACCCAGGGCTGGAGTTCACCGGTGAGGTTGACCTTCAGCATTTTGGGCATATTAATGTAATATTCGCCGCCGCCCATGGCAACTGCGACGTCAAGTCCGCCGGCACCCATGGCCAGCATGCCGATTCCGCCGCCGGTGGGAGTATGGCTGTCCGAGCCGATAAGGGTCTTGCCGGGAACGCCAAAACGCTCAAGGTTGACCTGGTGGCAGATGCCGTTACCCGGACGGGAGAAGTAGACGCCGCGCTTCTTGGCAACGGTGCCAATGAAGCGGTGGTCGTCGGCATTCATGAAGCCGGACTGAAGTGTGTTGTGGTCAATATAGGCGACAGAGAGCTCCGTTTTGACACGGTCGATACCCATGGCCTCCAGTTCCAGATAAGCCATGGTTCCCGTGGCGTCCTGGGTCAGGGTGCGGTCAATGTGAAGGCCGATTTCAGAACCGGGCTCCATGGTGCCGCTGACCAGGTGCTCTTTGATGATTTTTTGGCTGATAGTATAACCCATAACTTCAACTCCTGCAGATAAAGAATATGCCCCTTTTTGGGGGCCTTTTCGCCAAAAAGGCAGAATAATCCTGTTTAACTTTTTAACAAACTTATTATATAGAGTGGCCAGAACAAAGTCAACGAAAAACAGGAATCATTCAATTGCAATTTATTGCACAATCTCTGGAAGGATGGTATGCTGAGAAAAAGTTATGGAAAATTGGATCGGTGAAAATATGGAACTGGAAATTCGTCCTATCAAGGCACCGTCGGTACGGGAACTTTTTGAGCAGCAGCTTGCGGAGAAAATCATTCGCGGGGAATTGAAGCCAGGGGACAAACTTCCCTCGGAACGGGAAATGGCGACAAAGGCACAGATCTCAAAATCTGCTGTCCATCTCGCTCTAGCGGATTTAGAGCGGCTCGGCTGTGTTGCGACAACGGAACGGCAGGGGACCTATGTGGCGGACTATAGAAAATATGGCAACGCTATGACTCTGGGACTTTTGACACCGGATGATGGGTTCGTTTTTGACAATCAGAAGACCATTGATATTCTGGAAATGCGGGACGGACTCGAGGTTCACGCGCTGAAACGTCTGGCGGATAATATGACACCGGAGAACATTGAGATCCTTGAGGCAGACTGCCGTGCTGTGGATGATTACTGCAAAGAGGCTGAACCGGTACAGGTTGAGACCCTTGCCAAAATGTTTTTCCAGTTTCACCACGATATCTGCTTTTGTTCCGGGAACTTTGTCCTCCCCATGGTCTTCAACTCTTTCCGGTATTCCACGTCCTATTTCTGGGAACAGCCCATCCGGGAGCTCGGAGCAGAACGCTGTGTGGAATTGCTGCATGGAATGATGAATGCCATCCTGACTGGGGACAGCGAGAAGTCCATCGCCTTCTTCCGTCAGGAAATGGATATCTACATCGCCGAACTTTCCAAGTAAACACCATAGGATAGCAAGTTAGTCCTCGGGTTTGGTAAAAACCACCAAACCCAAGGGCTATTTTTTTACATACAGATTTGAATATATGTTTGACGAACAAGCGTTTAAAAATATACGATTTTCTTGGTTAAACCAGACAAAACTGGTTATTTGGTAAGTCTGGATTATGGGAGGTAAATCATATGCCAAGAGACGTAAACCCGCGGATCCATGTCAATGACTGGGACTACCCGCATGAGGACTATCATACCGATGATCCTGAGAAAGCAAAGCTTGTCAAGAAGCTTGCCTGCATGATCACGGATAATATTCCGCGCACGCTGAACATGAAAGAAAACTATATGGATTACTGGATCCTTGACCGCATGCTCACGAAGGAACAGGTCAAGTTCATGCTCAGCTTCAAAAAGAAGAGAGTTCCCGCTGTTACGGCAGAGCTTGCTGAGCGTAACCACATGAGTATGGAAGACACGCAGAAGATGATTGACGACCTGCTCTATATCGGTATTCTGGAGCAGAACCGTGACAATGCGGACAATCATATCCAGTATGTCGTCCCGAAATGGGTCGTCGGCTCCGGCGAGTACATGATGGAGCACGCCATCCTTCCGGACGAGCATCCGGAAATTGCCACCATGTTCAACCTGGCACCTCAGGAGCCCCTGGAGTTCGCAGCAAAGATGGTTCCTCCCGGAGGAGCTGGACTTGGAATGCATGTCATCCCGGTTGAGAAGGCCATTCCGAATAATTCCCACTCCGAGAGTATTGAGCATCTGTCCCACTGGCTGGACAAATATGATAAGTTCTGCGCCATGGTCTGCGCATGTCGAAAGGCACAGCGGTTCCGCGGTGAGGGTGTTGGAGACATCGAGGGCTACATGTGCATTGGTGTCGGAGACATTGCAGAATATCTTGTGACTTCCGGCAAGGACGCACATTATATTACCAAAGAACAGGTCATTGAGACCCTGGAGCGCGCTGAGCGCAAGGGCTACGTCCATCAGGTCACCAATATCGACGGCCCGGAGCGCATCGTCGGTATCTGTAACTGCTCTCCCGGATCCTGCTATGGTCTCCGTACTTCGCAGCTGTTCAATACACCGAACATGTCCCGTTCCCCGTATCGTGCCCATGTTGACAAGGATAAATGCGTCGCATGCGGCAAGTGCGTAGAGGTATGTCCGGCAGGTGCTGCAAGACTTGGTCAGAAACTGCATCGCGCAGATGGAATCGACGTCACTTATCCCATGCATGAGCTCCCAGACGAGCAGAGATGGGGAGAGGACAAATGGGATCCGGACTACAGAGACCATAACAAGGTCAACTGCTATGACACCGGCACATCGCCCTGCAAGACCGCATGTCCTGCCCATATTGCTGTTCAGGGTTTTGTGAGAATGGCGCTCGAGGGCCGCTATGAGGATGCCCTCAAACTCATCCGCCAGGACAACCCGTTCCCGGCTGTCTGCGGCGCCGTCTGCAACAAGCGCTGTGAGGACCGCTGCACCAGAGGCCTTATCGATAAACCGGTCTCCATTGATGAGATCAAGAAATTCGTCGCCCAGCAGGAGATGACGAATGTCGACAACCTCATTCCGATCTGCGAGAACGGCGACGGCAACCAGTGGGATGACTACAAGATCGCCATCATCGGTGCCGGCCCGGCCGGTCTCTCTGCGGCTTACTACCTCCGCATTGAGGGTTATCCGGTCACCGTCTTCGAGCGGGAGGCCAACCCCGGCGGTATGCTTCGCAATGGTATTCCGAACTTCCGCCTTGAGAAGAGCATCATCGACACGGAAATTGACATCATCCGCCGTATGGGCGCTGAGATCAAGTGCGGTGTCGAGGTCGGTAAAGACGTCACTTTGGACGAACTCCGCGCACAGGGCTATAAAGCCTTCTATGTTGCCATTGGCCTTCAGGGCGGCCGCCTTGCCGGCGTTCCTGGTGAGGATGCCGAGGGTGTTGAGTCCGGCGTCAGCTTCCTGAGAAGGATCAATCAGGATAATTCCGTCCGTCTCGGCGGCGACACCGTTGTTGTTGGCGGCGGTTAATGTTGCAGCAGACGTTGCACGCTCCGCGGCCAGAGCCACCGACGGAAAAGTTTACATGGTATCTCTGGAGCAGCGGGATGAAATGCCGGCTGCCAAGGGCGAAATTGCCGAGGTTGAAGAGGAAAACATCGACATCCGAAATGGCTGGGGCCCGAAGGAAATCCTGGTCGAGGACGGAAAAGTCACCGGTATTGTTTTCAAGAAATGCACGCAGGTCAAGGATGCGGACGGACGCTTCAACCCGCAGTATGATGAGGACGACACCATGACGCTTCCGTGTACGGATGTTCTCATGGCTATCGGCCAGTCCGCGGAGTGGGGCGATCTGCTCAAGGGCAGCAAGGTGGAACTCAACCGCAACGGCACTGCCAAGGCAGACAAAATCACGTTCCAGACTGCAGAGCCGGACATCTTTGTCGGCGGAGACATTTACCACGGTGCGCGATTCGCCATCGATGCCATCGCTGAGGGTAAACTCGGCATGTACTCCCTGAATCGCTATGTCCATCCGGGTCAGTCCCTGACCATCGGCCGTGACCTCCGTGAATTCATCGAGCTTGACCGGGACGACATCAGCATTCCGCTCAACTCCTTTGACACGGCGGACCGCCAGACACCGGGCATGAAACCGGGTGACCCGCTGGCCACATTCAGTGACCTCCGCGAGCCCCTCACTGAGGAGCAAATCAAGAAGGAGGCAGGCCGCTGCCTTGGCTGCGGCGCCACCACCGTCGATCTGAACCAGTGCGTCGGCTGTGGTCTCTGCACCACGCGCTGCGAGTTTGACGCCATCCATCTGAGCCGTGACATTCCGGAGGCATCCAATATGGTTGTTGCCGAGGATATGTATGGAGCCATCGGCCCGTACGCGGCGAAGAGAGCCATCAAGATCGTGAAGCGCGAATTGAAGGAAAAGTTCGCACGGAAATAAACTCTAATGGATAAGGCTGCCCTGCGCTTAAATTTTGGCGCAGGGCAGTTTTTCTCCGGATTGGGATCGATACAGCAGACATCTCCTCCTATTGCGGCTTTCATTTTCCTGTGCTAAAATACGTCAGTATTGAATAAAAATTTGCCCAATCCGTATGATATTTTTTTCACGAAAATTCGCAAGTCTTTTTAGCTTTGGGCTCTATGCTGTGAGGTTTCATAAATGGAATATTTAAAGGCAATATTGCTCGGTATTCTGCAGGGTCTTACGGAATTCCTGCCGGTTTCCAGCAGCGGCCATCTCTCGGTGGCACAGCATTTTATGAATCTCGGAGGACCCGGTGCACTAATGCTTACGGTCTTTCTGCACATTGGTACGCTGGTTGCCGTCATTGCCGTCTACTATAAGACGTTCTGGAAACTGATCAAAGAGATCGGTTTCTTCTTCCGAGACCTGTTCACTGGGAAACTTTCCAGGAAGAATATCAGTGAGAATCGGCATCTCCTCTATATGATGGTATGGTCCTGTGTTCCGCTGCTTTTCCTCTTTGTCCCAATCGGAGGGGGAAGAAATTTGAAGGACCTGGCAGATCAGTGGAGCGGGGACAATGACATCATTCTTGAGGGTGTCTGCTTTATGGTTACCGCCATCCTGCTGTTTGTCGGCTCTTATGCCTCCCGACATAAGAAGAACATCAAGCCGACCGTAAATGGAAAACAGGCATGGTGGGTCGGTGTCGCGCAAATGCTTGCGGCACTGTTCCCGGGACTTTCCCGTTCTGGCTCCACAATCTCCACCGGAATGCTTCTCGGTGTGGAGAAGGACTACATGGTAGAGTATTCCTTTGTTCTTGGCACCCCGGCCATTCTTGCGGCCAGCATTGTGGAAATCAAGGACGCCGTCGGCGGAGCTGCCATGAATATGTCTATTGGACCAATCCTTGTTGGAATTATCACTGCAGGAGTCTTTGGCGTCCTTGCCATTAAGCTCCTGGAATGGCTCGTTCACAAGGACAAATTCCAGTTCTTCGGTTACTACTGCATGATCCTCTCCATTGTAGTCATTGCTCTCGGTATTGCGGAGAAGGTCTGATAATAATTTATACTTATTTATATTTGATTTGAGGGGAGAGAGGATATGGCCGGAACCCGGAAAAACACTGCGAGGACCCGTGCCAGTTCGAATAGCGGAAAGAAGCGGACCACTACTGCCAAGCGCAGCAGTGGTTCGCGGAGTAATGCCAAGAGGCAGAGCAGTGCCCAAAAAACGGCACGAAATGCGGTGAAAGCCGCCGGCTCCGGATCCAACCGGCAGGTGGGGGCAATTGCCCTCTTTGCGGCTGCTCTTTTCCTGCTATTTGTGGCGCTCATTCCCGGTGGAAATGCCTGGGCGGCGCTGCAGTCTGTTCTGTTTGGTGTATTTGGCGTTATTGCCTACGTTATTCCGCTCCTTCTCATCTATGTGGCTGTCATGACCTCAATGGATCGGGACGTGGTCAACATGCGCTCGAAAGTCATAGAGACCATTGTCCTTATTTTCCTGATCTGCGCTGCCGTTGATATTTTCGGAAGCAACGGCCCGCGGGCAAACTATGCCGACGCGGTGGGGGATGCCTACCTGAACGCCAAAGCTCAGCATAACGGCGGTGCCATAGGTGCTATAATTGGCGATGCACTTATGATTCTCTTTGCCAGCAAGGTTGCCGCTGGCATCACGGTGCTCATACTGATCTTTGTCTTTATCCTGTTGGTCTCCGGTACAACACTGACCCGGTTCTTCCAGAATCTCTGGTCCCCGGTGAAGAAGGCGACAGACGCTACTTCGGAGCGTTTTGAGGCCCGTTCCCATGCCAACGAGATTCGCCGAAAGGCAAAAATTGCGAATCAGGTCCCGGCATCGGCCCGAAAACGGCCGGCACGTTTCAATGTGGATGTGGATCTCGGCCCCGTTCCAGAGGAGGATGGCCCTATTCTGAGCAACTCCAGCTCCACTGCCAAACGGCAGAAGGGTAGAAAGAAAGCTGCTAAGGTGGAGGCTGATAACGTAGCCGATATTGCTAAGACAGCGGCAACAGCTATGCCCGCTGGGGAGTCGGCAGCCGATCCAAAGTTGGATGACATCATTAAAAAAGCGTCACATCGCGGTCAACCGCAGCAGCCGGCGCATCCGGCAGAACCGGGCAAGACTGTGGAACCAAAGAAAATGACTCCGGCAGAAAAGCAGGCCGCCGAGAAGGCCGCCTCCCAGACCGAGAAGGCTGCGGAAATGGCTGCCGCTATGGCATCTCAGACGGAAGCAAAACCCTATCAACTGCCGCCTCTGGACTGCCTGAAACCGCCGAAAATTGCCCTTGGCAGCGTATCCGAGGATGAGCTCCGGGAAAACGCGGAAAAGCTGGTCCAGGTTCTCCAGAACTTTGGCGTAAAGACCAGCATTGTAGATATTGAGCGGGGACCTTCTGTCACCCGCTATGAGCTGGCACCGGCCCCCGGTGTCAAAATCAGTAAGATCACAAACCTGGCTGATGATATCGCCCTAAACCTTGCCGCATCGGGCGTCCGAATTGAGGCACCAATTCCGAATAAAGCGGCGGTGGGAATAGAGGTTCCCAATAAAAAGCGGGAGACCGTGACATTACGGGAAATCCTTGAATCGCCCAAATACCGGGACGGCACCCACAAGAGCAAGCTCAACGTGGCACTTGGACGAGATATTGCAGGCAATGTCTGCATGACGGACATTGCAAAAATGCCCCATCTCCTCATTGCTGGTACCACCGGCTCCGGTAAATCCGTTTGCCTGAACTCCATGATCCTGAGCATCCTCTACAATGCGAGTCCGGATGAGGTTAAACTGGTCATGATCGACCCGAAGAAAGTTGAGTTTTCCGTCTACAACGGCATTCCGCATCTTCTCATTCCAGTCGTCTCCGACCCGCACAAGGCCTCCGGTGCTTTGGCATGGGCGGTCAAGGAAATGCTGAAGCGGTATAAGATGTTCTCAGAGAACAATGTCCGTGATATCCGCGGATACAATGAACTCTGCGAAATGGATCCGGACAAGAAAAAAATGCCGTCCATTGTCATCTTCATCGATGAGCTGGCTGACCTCATGATGGCGAGCCCTGCCGAGGTAGAGGACTCCATCTGCCGTCTGGCCCAGATGGCCCGTGCTGCAGGCATGCATCTTGTTATAGCAACTCAGCGCCCGTCTGTTGATGTCATTACTGGTCTTATCAAGGCAAATATCCCAAGTCGACTCTCTCTTTCCGTATCCTCTGCAGTGGATTCCAGAACCATTCTGGATATGGGAGGTGCGGAAAAACTGCTTGGCAACGGAGACATGCTGTTTAACCCCATTGGCAACTCCAAGCCGGTTCGCATTCAGGGCTGCTTTACCTCCGATGCGGAGGTAGAGGATGTTGTAAAATACATCAAGAACGAGGAGACATCAGAGTACAGTCAGGATATTCTGGACCAGATAGAGAAAGAGGCCGCTGCAGCCGAGAACGCCAACAAGAAGGGCGGCGCAGCAGCCGGCGGGGGAGATGACCAGTCTGACCCGCTCATCGACGACGCCATTAAAGTTGTCATTGAGGCCGGCCAGGCATCCACAACGCTGGTACAGAGAAAGCTGCGCGTTGGATATGCAAGGGCTGCCCGCATTGTGGATGAAATGGAGGAGAAGGGTGTCATCGGTCCATTTGAGGGCTCGAAACCCCGGAAAGTCCTCATGACAAAACAGCAGTGGCTGGAGAAGAACGCCCTCGCTGGAGACGATGATGGTTCCGCCGCAGCCATTGACATGGGCGTTGAGAATAACGGCTAATGGGATACACTCTCTGTGATTATGTAAAATACTGGGCAGTTAGTTTTACTTTTGTACAATTCTAATATTTCATATGCCTCTATAATTTTCTCATTCAGCGAAGAGGTTGAGAGCACAGACGGCTTGTCTGTGCTCTTTGCTTTTTCCAGAAATTACTGGGGTGATAATTCGATGAATGCAAAAAAACTGGGACTTGGCAGTGCCATCGCCATATGCGTCGGTCTGATCGTGGCGTCGTCATGTCTGGTCTCTTTGGGCACCGGAATGGGATCCGCCGGAAGGTGGTTTATTATCCCGATGTTCATCGTCATGATTTTGAATTCTTTTGTGGGCCTGTCCTATGCGGAACTCAATGGTCTTATGCCGAAGGTGAACGGTGGAACGGGTCAATATCTCATGGCCGGCGTCGGGCCGTTCTTTTCCCTGATAGGAAATACTGCGGCCTACTTTATTACCATGATTCTCGCCGCAACGGCTGAGATCTCCCTCACCGGCATGGTCCTGCGGGATCTCTTTTTCCACAGTGTGGATTACCGGATCATCTCAATGATCATTTTGGTGGCATTTTTTATTGTCAACTATTTTGGCGTGGATATTTTCTCCAAGGTGCAGGATGTTATCGTCATTCTGCTCATCGGTTCCATGATTGTTCTCGGAATCATCGGCTGCGTCAAAGGCGGAACCGGTACCCCCATTGTCTATCAAAATCCGAGCTGGCAGGATATCGGCGGATTTGCCGGTCTCATGAAGTACTCGGCGCTGGCATTCTGGCTGTTTATCGGTGTGGAATTTGTGGTTCCGGTCTCCAACGACATGAAAAACCCGAAGAGAGATGTCCTTCTCTCCATCATGCTCGGTCTTCTTCTTCTCTTTGTGGTCCAGTCCATTCTTGGATGGGGTATGACGAACTTTGTTCCTCTGGATCAGCTGGCACAGGGAACGATGCCGCAGATGGATTACGCTACTGCACTGTTTGGGCAGGGCGGTAAATACTGGATGGGAATTGTCACAATTCTCGCCTCTGTCTCAACACTCAACACCGCCTTTGCCTCTCCGCCCAAAATCCTCCAAGGAATGGGAGAAGAGGGCCTTATGCCGAAAATTTTCGCAAAGACTAATAAGCACAATGTCTCCGTTGCAAGTCTTTCTCTTCTCGCCATCAGTATTGCAGTTATGGTTCTCTGCAACCTGGCAGGATCCAACAGCATTGCCTTCATCACCCTCGCAGCATCTTGCTTCTGGCTGCTGACCTATTGCTTTGTCCATATCTCGGTCCTGGTTCTTCGGAAAAAGTATCCGGATGCTCCGCGCCGCAAGAAACTGACCTTGGCCGGTATTCCGCAGATCATTTCCATCATTGGAAACATCTATATGATCATCAATATCGACACCGGCGAGGCCCGTATCAAGATTTTCGAGATTTTTGGTATAATAATGGCAGTTCTTGTCGTCTATGCTCTCATCTGGTTCTATGGTGTTATGAAAATAAATCCTTTCAAACCGGTCCCAATGGAGTATATTAATGAGGGGAAGACTCTGAAAGAAATCAAGGAATTGGAGGCTAAAAAAAGTGAGTAATATCATTACCATCAGCCGTGACTTCGGCTCTCTCGGGCGTCCCATCGCCAAGGAAGTCGCAGAAAAACTCGGATATAATTTCTATGACCCGCAGCTCATTGAAATTGCTGCGAAACGACTCAATAAAGATGTCGTAGACCTGGAGGCCTATGACGACCAGACTGTCATTCACACCAACACAAAAGGACAACAGTATGTTGGCATGGCCTTTCCGTTTGGCATGGGTGACCGCCATAAAGCCATGGAGCTCTTTGCCGTTCAGGAAGATCTTATCAAAGAGATCGCGGAGAAAGAGGACGCTATCATTGTCGGTCGTGCTGCAGACTATATTCTCACTATGGAGGAGAAGAAAGAACTCCTTCGTATCCATATTACTGGTTCCTATGAACATCGGTTCCAGAACGCGGTGGAGGAGCTTGGGCTCTCTCCGGCAGCTGCCAGAGACAATATCAAGACCATAGATAAGGCGCGCGCCAGTTTCTATGAGACCATTACCAAGCAGAAATTCAGTTCTCCCATGTACCGTGACGTCATCATCAATACCGATAACTTCTCCAAAGAATATGTGGTGGATATGATCTGCAATATGGCGGAGCATCGGTTCGGAAAGTAAAACTTTCACATGTTACACATCTCAGAATCTGTAACATTTTAAAACTGAAAATTTTCGCAATTTTACAATTTTCACGTTGTACGGTCTTTTATAATAAGGCACGTAATTCAGCGAGGGTGCTGGGAGCACAGACATAAGGTCTGTGCTCTCAGCATTTTTGTTTTTCTGGGGTGATTATTGAATGAACGCGAAGAAGCTGGGACTTGGCTCCGCCATTGCCATCTGCGTTGGCCTGATCGTGGCAACGTCATGTCTCGTTTCGCTCGGTACCGGAATGGGCTCCGCCGGAAGGTGGTTCATCATTCCGATGTTTTTTGTAATGATATTGAACTCCTTTGTGGGCCTGTCCTACTCGGAGCTCAACGGGCTCATGCCCAATGTGAACGGTGGAACCGGCCAGTATCTCATGGCGGGTGTCGGACCGTTCTTTTCTTTGATAGGAAACTCGGCGGCCTATGTCATCACGATGATTCTTTCCGCCACGGCAGAGATTTCTCTCTGCGGCATGGTCCTGCAGGAACTGTTTTTCCACAGTGTGGACTATCGAATCATCTCCATCGTGATTTTGATTGCTTTCTTTATCGTCAACTATTTTGGCGTGGATATTTTCTCCAAGGTACAGGACGTTATCGTCATCCTTCTGATTGGCTCCATGCTCATTCTCGGAATAATAGGATGTGTCAAGGGTGGAACCGGAACTCCGATTGCCTATCAGGGTCCGAGTTGGCAGGAGATCGGCGGGTTTGGCGGTCTCATGAAGTATGCAGCACTTGCCTTCTGGCTGTTCATCGGCGTTGAATTTGTCATTCCGGTGGCTAACGACATGAAGAACCCGAAACGGGATGTCCTTCTTTCCATCACTCTTGGACTACTTCTTCTCTTTGTGGTTCAGTCCATTCTCGGCTGGGGCATGACGAACTATGTGCCCATGGACAAACTGGCCGAGGGCCAGATGCCCCATATGGATTTCGCCTCCGCTCTTCTCGGAAATGGCGGTAAATACTGGATGGGCCTCATCACCATGTGTGCCTCCATCTCTACTCTGAACACAGTGTTCGC
Source organism: uncultured Eubacteriales bacterium (assembly GCA_900315285.1). Classification (GTDB taxonomy): domain Bacteria; phylum Bacillota; class Clostridia; order Oscillospirales; family Acutalibacteraceae; genus RUG420. The sequence continues at coordinate 15,653 of OMYO01000016.1, forward strand.
TTCTTCCTCCAAGATCATGCAGGGAATGGGCGAAGAGGGCTTACTTCCGAAAATTTTTGCCAAGGCAAACAAATATAACGTGTCCGTTGCAGGCCTCTCTCTTCTTGCCGGAAGCATTGCCGTTCTAGTTCTTTGCAACGTTGCAGGATCCAACAGTGTATCATTCCTTATCCTCGCCGGATCGGTCTTCTGGCTCATGACCTACTGTCTTATCCATCTCTCGGTGCTGATTCTCCGGAAAAAGTATCCGGATGCCCCGCGCCGCAAGAAACTGAAACTTGCCGGAATTCCGCAGATCCTTGCCATTATCGGCAACATATACATGATCATCAACATTGATACGGGCGATGCACGGATCAAAATCTATAAGATCTTCGGTATCCTCATGGCCATTCTCGTCGCATATGCTCTCATCTGGTTCTATGGAGTGGTGAAAATCAACCCGTTCAAACCGGTTCCCATGGAGTATATCAACGAGGGAAAGACGCTGAAAGAAATCAAAGAACTGGAGGCTTCCAAAAATGAGTAATGTCATTACCATCAGCCGTGACTTCGGTTCTCTCGGACGGCCCATCGCCAAAGAGGTCGCAGAGAGACTTGGCTATAACTTCTATGATCCGCAGCTCATTGAACTTGCTGCAAAACGGCTCAACAAGGATGTCGTAGACCTGGAGGCCTATGATGACCAGACCGTCATCCATACCAATCTTAAGGGACAGCAGTATGTCGGCATGGCATTTCCCTTTGGAATGGGTGACCGCCATAAAGCTATGGAGCTCTTTGCTGTTCAGGAAGATCTCATTAAAGAGATCGCAGAAAAAGAGAATGCCATCATTGTCGGTCGAGCCGCTGACTACATTCTCACGATGGAGGAGAAGGAGGAACTGCTTCGAATCCATATCACCGGTTCCTATGAACACCGATTCCACAACGCTGTGGAGGAACTCGGTCTCTCTCCTGCAGCTGCCAGGGACAGTATCAAGACCATTGATAAGGCCCGCGCCAGCTTCTATGAGACCATTACCAATGAGAAGTTTGACTCCCCGATGTACCGGGATGTCATCATCAACACCGACGATTTCACCAAGGAATATGTCGTAGATATGATTTGCAACATGGCGGAACACCGCTTTGCAAAATAAATTAGCTCTATAATGTCAGGAGGATCTCAATACAATGTCTTACCCAAAGGTTGAATTCAGATTTTTAAGTGAAGAGGATATGATTGCAGCAGGCGTCCAGGATGGCGCCCAGTGTACCGAGTGCATGGAAGACCTGCTGAAGCTGTTGGATGACGGCAGATTCCGTATGGCCGGTGAAAACGGAAACTCCCACGGTGCCATGGTATCGTTCCCGGAGACCTCGGAATTCCCGGAGATGCCGGTGGACGGCCCGGACCGTCGATTCATGGCTATGCCCGCTTATGTCGGCGGCAGCGTCGATATGGCTGGCGTGAAATGGTATGGTTCTAACGTTGAGAACCGGAAAAAAGGTCTCCCGCGCTCTATTCTCACCCTTATGCTTAATGATAAGGAGACCGGTGCACCGCTTGCCCTCATGTCTGCGAATCTCCTGAGTGCTGCTCGTACCGCCGCTATCCCGGCTGTCGGTGTAAAGAACTTTGCCAAAGAGGATGCCAAAGTTCTTGGTATTGTAGGTCCTGGCTTTATCAATACCGTCACTGCACAAACGTTTGGCCAGATCCGTCCTTCTCTGGATACCATCAAGATCAAGGGCCGTGGTCGCGCTTCCATTGACCGCTTCATCGCAAACATAAAAGAGAATGCTCCCCAGTTTAAAAATTTCATTATCTGTGACACTTTGGAGGAGTGCATCCGTGACAGTGATGTTGTAAACGTTGCTACTTCTTCTCCAGTCGGTGGCAGTTCTAATTATCCATTTATTGAAGAGGAATGGATCAAGCCGGGCGCCGTCATCTGCGTTCCGGGTGCCGGCAACTTTGATGAGGACTTCTTGGCAAACCGTGCTAAACTCGTTGTCGACAACATCAAGCTCTATGAGGCATGGGCCGAGGAGTACCCCTATCCGACCTTCGAAACCATTCCGATCCCCGGATGCAAGTTCATGGATATGTACCACGACGGTCTCCTCACCAAGGATAAGATCTACGACATCGGTGCCATCCTCAACGGCAAGGTCCCGGGACGTGAGAGCCCGGAGCAGAAGGTCATCTACTCTGTCGGCGGTATGCCGGTAGAGGACGTCGCCTGGGGCAAGCAGATCCTGAAGAATGCAGAGGAGCGCGGCATTGGCCAGATGCTCAAGTTCTGGGATACTCCGAAACTTTTCTAATTCGGCGAAAATCGCCATAAATTAAGGACCGCTGGTTCTTTCTCCGATACCATTCATTCCGATAACGGTATTTCCCAACAGGGAAGTGCTATCATGGAGGCAATCTGGCCGGGGAAAGGCGGCGGTCCTTTATTCGTCATAATAAGCTGCAGGAGCTGCTCTATGGAAAATCGCCGCGCTCCTGGTTTCAAAACATTCCGCTGCGGATCAGAATCACCGCTATTTTTGTTGCCATAGCATTTTTCCTTTCCGCTCTCTTTACCTGGGGACCGCAGAAGAATTCCCGAATACCGAGTTGGGATGACATATTTTTTCGAGCCGGACTGCGCGGGACCGCCAATCCTTTCTCCGACCAGCCTTTCTGCGTGACATTTTTAAATGTGGGTCAGGGCGACAGTATCCTAGTCCGCTCCGGAACAGAGTTTCTGTTGGTGGACTCTGGCGAACCTGGAAATGAGGAAATCATCAAGCGAGAACTGAATCGGCAGGGAGGGGAGAGGCTGCAGACCGTTGTTGCCACCCATCCCCATGCAGACCATATTGGCAGTTTTCCGGAATTATTTGCTCAAGTTGGGGTGGGACGGGTCATCCTCCCGGAGGCGAACGCCAATATCCTCGAAAATCCAGCGCTATATGAGCGTTTCCTGACGGGGGTGCGCCGTTCCGGTGCCAGAGTGGAATTGGCCATCCCGGGAAAGACTTATTCCCTAGGATCGGCGACATTTACTATCCTTGGTCCAATACATCGTGCCGAGAACCCCAACAACGTTTCCGTGGTTCTTCGCCTCGTGTTTGGCTCTGTCTCTTTCCTTTTGACGGGCGATGCAGAAGTTGACGAAGAACAGACCATCCTCCAATCCGGCAGATCCGTAAAAAGTACGGTATTAAAGTGCGGTCATCATGGTTCTGACACATCTACATCGCCCACGTTTCTCAACTCGGTCTCCCCAAAGTATGCCGTCATTTCCTGCGGAAAGAATAACAGCTACGGGCATCCTGCCCCGCAGACCTTGAATATCCTACGGCGTCACAGAATCCGGATTTTCCGAACCGACCGCATGGGAAACATTTATTTTGGCACCGACGGGAAAAGGCTCAAAACGGCCGTCGAAGAAAAATAGATTTATGGTATAGTGTTGTTGAGTAATGATCCTTTGGAAAGGGAGGATTCCCATGGCAGAGAAAGACGAGAGAATTTGCATTATTGGTGCCGGACCGGCCGGTCTCTCCGCGGCAATGTATCTTGAACAAAAGGGCTATAACAACTACACCATTCTGGAACGCAATGACCATGTCGGCGGAAAATGCCACTCTCCGGAGTATAAAGGCAAACGGTACGAGATGGGCGCCATAATGGGCGTCCCGTCCTACTATGCGGTAAAGGACGTGGAGGAGTTCTGCGGCTTTACTCATGATGGGCCGAAGCTGAAAGCCATCTATCGGAAACTCGACGGCACTCAGGAAAACCCCATGGATGCGGGGGATGATCCTGAGGAGGAGAAAAAAATTGCAGCTATGCGCCGCCAATTCGGCAAATTTGCCCTCCTGCTGGAGACAAAATATAAAGGATATGATGTCAATGGTCATCGCGGGGTTGCGCAGGGCAGATATGACGGCTTTGCCGCTACACCGAGAAGAGAACCGGTCTCCGGGGAGAACGAGAATCTGAAGGATCTTGCGCTTCCGTTTAAGGAATTCTGCGAGAAGAACGGTGTGCCGGAGATCAAGCGGCTCTGGATTGCCCCGTTTACCTCCTTTGGCTACGGCTACTTTGATGAAATTCCTGCTGCCTATGTCCTGAAATATCTTGATTTCCAAACCAACAGCAATTTCATGCGGGTCAATCTCTGGACCTGGAAAGATGGGACCCAGTCCATATGGGAGCGTCTTAATGAGAAGCTTGTCCATCCCGCTCGGCTGAATTCCATCATTCGCAGAGTTGAGAGAGATAACGGCAAAGTCACCGTTACCGTAAATGACTCCGTGGAGGAGTACGACAAGATCATTGTGACGGCACCGCTTCAGTTCCTGCCGGACTATTTTGACGCCGACGAGGACGAGAAAGAGCTCTTCTCCAAAATCGACTACGAACGCTACTTTATACTCGGCTTTGTTCCAAAAGAAGGGGAGTGCCCGGATGAGTCCTGCTTTATCATGCGCAACATGGAGCCGGATCGGGTCGGTCACTTAATGCTCTATTACAGGAGATGGATGGAGGATCCTGATCAGGCCATTGTGACCTACACACTTCGCAGCCACAGAGACCAGGAGGATGTTCCCTATACGGAGTGCAAAGAACAGGTTGTTGAGGAACTCACGACCATGAAGGCTCCCGTTAAGGAGATCATCAATGAGAAGGACTGGTACTACTTCCCCCATGTGGGAACGGAGGACTATCAGGCCGGATGGTATGATAAAGTAGAGGCCATGCAGGGGAGACGGAATACCTACTATGCAGGAGAGGTTATGTCTTTCGGCGACATGGATGAGACGGCGGAGTATTCTCGGGAATTGATAGAGCGTTTCTTTTAAATAAGTAAATATGGAATGATTTCGGACACTTGTATTGCAACGTGGCATTTTTAAACAATAGTTGATATATGTCTATGTTGAAGAACTCCATAATGTAATATAGTGAACGCAATGCAAGATAGCTTATTGACAGACGGCTCTCACGCCAAGCCATAGCTTGACATTCGACAGGGGAGTCCTCTTTTCAATAGGGACAGTATTCCTTCCGGGACACAGTAGTGCCTCCTACCGTCCTACCGCACCAAGGACGGCGCTGGTCTGTTCCCCAATGCTTTTGATTTTAGTCACCATCTAGCATTGGCCTCTCCAGTCGAAGCGTTTCCCAGGTGTCTTCATAAACAGGATCCGTCACACTATCCTTGGCGCTGATCACGGAGGCGTGGAATAGGAGTGCCGTGTCCCGGCGGAACTACTGTTGCAGAGCATTGGACGAAAATTTTATCAATCCAAATATTTTGTAAATTAAAGATTAATTAAAGGCTTTCGGTCTACATTGTTGTTACAGACAGCGGTGTGGGCCGTATTTTATCGTTCTGCACTGGGGTGAAAGTTGGATTATTTGTGAAAATTGTCTATGCCTTTTGCTTTTTGATGTTAGTTTATGTAACATCTGACGAAATGAGCTTTTTGCTAAAAACACTTTAGGTTTATATATTTTTCAATCTCAAAAAATTTTTTATCCACAAAATATTTGTCAATCACATATTTTTATAAACATTAAGGGTAAGCAATCCGAAATGAAATGAGAGGTAAACGAAATGGCAACAGAGAAAAAGTTTGAACTCATCAATGAAGCGGCAAAGAGACTGAATGTCTACCACGTGGAAAATATGGAAAGCGTATTTTCCGACCGAAAAGGCATGCCGTCCCGCCGAATCTTTGAGACAAAGAAGGGCAAGCGGGCTTTGAAAGGTCTTAAGATGATCGAGGAGGAGATGAACTGCTCCTGGTACCATATCCTGAAGACCCGCTGGTCAAAAATTATGGACCATGAGGCCATCTTCTACCGCGGGAACGTCATCACCGCCAAAGAGATGTTTGAGCGTGCAGACCGCGTATCCCGTGCTCTTCTCGCTTCTGGTGTGGAGAAAGGGGACGAGCTGGCATGCTGCATGTCCAATGTCCCGGAGGTCATCTACCTTATGCTCGGCGCTAACCAGATTGGTGCAAAGCTGAACTTCTTTGGCGCACACTATGATCCGAAGTTTGTTGACATCATTCTGGACCAGTGCAGCGAAAAGCTGTTCATCGCTACGGATGACGAGGCAGAAAAAATTCTCGAGAAAATTGAGGCGCATCATTTTGAGAATAAAGTCATCGTATCTCTGGCAGACTCCCTCCCGGAGCACCCGGAGGAGTGCGAGGGCTATGAGGCACATCTTGACCGTTTTTACCACTATGAGAACAAAGCGGCAGCCTTCGCAGAGAAGTATGATGACATCTGCACTTTTGCCGACTTCCTCAAGAAGGGCGAGAACTACACCGGTGCCATCATCGACGACAACACGCTTGATACCGAGTTCCTCGTAACCTATACCAGCGGCTCTACAAAAATCGGTTTCCCGAAACAGGAAATTCATAGGAACCGCAGTCTCATCACCGTCGGTGTCTTCCATGATCCGGAACTCTGCGGTAACCCCGCTTGCCATGGACTCCGTGGAATGGCTCATCTCCATACGGACACGGACACCAATCTTATTACTACGATTTCTGACGGTTTCTTCCAGGAGTGGTCCGTTGCCATGGAGCCGGAATACGGCAGAGAGATTTTCCTGGATTATCTTTTTATCAATAAACCGAATTTTGTCCTTGCAACCACCGGCTTCTGGCTCGGCGCAGCAAGAGAGTATCTTATTGACGGCCGTTATCATGACATCAATGGAAAAGGCCGTACCCTTCCGTGGCTTCTTGCCGATATGGCAGTCGGTGAAGCTTGCCAGCCCGGTGAGGAGAAGTTCATCAACCAGTTCTTTAAAGAGGCAAAAGCAGGAAGCGGTGTCAATCTTGCAGGACCGTTCCATCTTCCCTATGTCACCATTGGTGTTGGCGGCGGTGACACAGAGCATGGCGGTATCTACTACACACTGTTCCGCCGCATGCAGGAATCTTTGAATGGCCTGAAGCTCCGCGGCAAGCCCTATGGTCTTGACCCGGTACCCTATGCCCAGGCAACGGTTCTCAAGCAGGGTGAGGACGGTACCTATCATGAGTGCGGTTATAATGAGTATGGCATTATCGTTGCCAACTCTGCCACCAACATGGCGGGATATAAAAACTTCGAAAAGATTCGCGGCAAAGTCATGACGGATGATCACGGTGTTGACTGGCTCAGCTGTGACGTCTTCGGCTATATTGACAAGTTTGGCAGCGTCCATATGAAAGACCGTAAAGACAGTCTTGTGGTAATGGAAAATGGCAATGGCTTCCTTCCGTTCCGCATTGCCGACGAAATCCAGAAGGATCCGGCCAATGTCATGACCAGTGTTATCACCACTGCAGAGGTGGATGGAAGAACTTCGTTTATTGTCAATCTGGAATTCTCTCCGCTTAAAAAGGTTGATGATGAGATGAAGATCTATGCTTCCATTGATAACCGTCTGAAGAAGGCTTTCCCGGACATCTATGACCGTATTCTCTATCGTCAGTTTGATGCGGAAAAGCCGTTCCCTTGCGCCGCCAGCGGCAAGCGGAACATGGTCGCAGTTCAGAATATGGATCTTTCTGATGTGTTCGCCCTCAACGGGGAAATGGAAATGATTCCTCTGTCTGCAGAGAACTAAGTAATATTAGGTACGCGGTGCAACTTCAAGCTGCACCGCGTTTTTGAATGGTAAAGTTTCTCTTGTATTCCCATAAAGCCGATGATATAATACTAAAGCAAATCGCACGTGAAGAAATTGCCCTATGGTGCATCGCCCAAGAAAAATGGCGGTGTTTCGGCAAAAATTCTGATCTTCACGGAGGTATTAACCTAGGAGGAAAATACTATGTCAGTCGTTTCTATGAAACAGTTGCTGGAAGCCGGTGTCCATTTCGGACATCAGACCAGAAGATGGAACCCGAAAATGGCTCCTTACATCTTCACCGAGAGAAATGGTATCTATATCATTGACCTCCAGAAGACCGTTAAGAAGCTGGACGAGGCCTACAATTACGTACGTGACATCGCTGCTGACGGCGGCACTGTCCTGTTCGTAGGTACTAAGAAGCAGGCCCAGGACTCCATCCGCGAAGAGGCCACCCGTGCCGGTATGCCTTATGTCAACGCCCGTTGGCTCGGCGGCATGCTCACCAACTTCAAGACCATCCAGAACCGCATCAAGCGTCTTGGCCAGCTCAAGGCCATGAAAGAGGATGGTACTTTCGACCTTCTCCCGAAGAAAGAGGTCGCTAAGCTCGAGAACGAAATTGAGAAGCTCGAGAAGTTCATGGGCGGCATCACAGAAATGAAGAAGATTCCGGACGCCATGTTTATTGTTGACCCCCGCAAGGAGAGAATTGCCGTTGCAGAGGCCCACAAGCTTGGTATTCCGATCATTGCTATTGTTGATACGAACTGTGACCCCGACGAAATCGACTACGTTATCCCTGGCAACGACGACGCCATCCGCGCCGTAAGACTTATCTCCGGTGCCATGGCTGACGCCGTTATCGAGGGCCATCAGGGCCAGCAGGACGCTGAGACCGAAGAGGCTGAGTCCGCTCCCGCAGAAGAGGCAGCAGAATAACTTACAGGAGGACTGTTCACAATGAATTTTACAGCACAGGACGTAAAAGCTCTCCGTGAAAAGACCGGTGTCGGCATGATGAAGTGCAAGAATGCACTGGTTAAGGCTGACGGAGACATGGATAAGGCCATCGACATCCTCAGAGAAGAGGGTATTGCCGTCTCCGAGAAAAAGGCCGGCCGTACCGCCGCTGACGGTGTTGTTCTCGCCTATACTGACGAGGCCAAGAAGGTCAATGTTCTTGTAGAGGTAAACTCTGAGACCGACTTCGTAGCCAAGAACGAGAAGTTCCAGGCATTCGTACAGAGCGTTGCCAAGACCATCGCCGAGCAGAATCCGGCAGACGTTGACGCCCTTATGGGTATCAATCTTGACGGCTCTGACCGTACTGTTCAGGAGAACCTTCAGGAGCTCGTTCTCGCCATCGGTGAGAACATGAAGATTCGCCGCTTCGTCAGAAGTGAGGGTGTTGCCGCTTCCTATATCCATATGGGCGGCGCTGTCGGCGTTATCGTAAACTTCGAGACCTCCGACGACATTGCAGCCACCGACGAGTTCAAGGCCATGGGCAAAGATGTTGCCATGCAGGTCGCTGCCATGAATCCGCTCTACCTCAACCCCGAGTCTGTTCCGGCTGAGGTTCTGGACCATGAGCGCGGAATTATCAAGATCCAGCTCCAGGAAGACCCGAAAATGGCCAACAAGCCTGAGAAGGTCCTCTCCGGCATCATCACCGGCAAACTCAACAAGTATTACAAGGAGAACTGCCTCCTTGACCAGGAGTTTGTAAAGGCTGAGAAGCATGAGAACGTTCAGCAGTATGTAAACAGCGTTGCCAAGAAGCTTGGCGGCGACATCAAGGTTACCGGCTTTACCCGTTACGCAAAGGGCGAGGGTATTGAGAAGAAGGAAGAGAACCTTGCTGCTGAAATTGCCAGCATGGTAAAATAAGTTCCTGAAATATACTTTTCAAAGGGTTCCCGTGTTACGGGGACCCTTTTTTATGAATTTGGGCTGCATTTTGAGTAATCGTATAGAATGTGGTAAAATAAGGAGAGTTTTATGACCGTGTCCTGGTTGGGCACAACGCATAGGAGGGCAACTCCATGGCATCGAGCAATACCAAAAAAACACAAGGCAAGAGCACACAGAAGCCGAAGGTCAGTACCTATATCTGGTTCGGCATTCTTCTTATTGTGCTCTTTTTTGTGGTCTACTGCATTGCCTTCGTCCATGGCAAGCCCGCCGCGGATCTGGACGACTACCGGAATAACCAGGCTCAGACCACTATTATCTATGCCAAAAATGAGCAGGGGAAGGATGTGCCGGTGGAATATCTCCACGGCGAACAGAACCGAATCTGGGTCAGCCTGGACAAAATACCGAAATCTCTGCAGGACTCCTTCCGCTGTCTCGAGGACAAGCGGTTCTATGACCACCATGGTGTAGACTGGATCCGTACTATTGCCGCTGTGGTAAAATACCATGGTCATCAGGGCGGTTCCACACTGACGCAGCAGCTCATCAAGAATCTGACGGGCCGGAACCAAATTACAATCCATCGAAAGTTCCGGGAAATTCTCTGTGCCCTGAACCTGGAGAATAATTACAGTAAAGATGTCATCCTAGAGGCCTATCTGAATACCATTCCGCTTGGCTCTGGCTGCTATGGCGTCCGCACTGCAGCTGACACTTATTTTGGCAAAGATGTCAGCCAGCTTGATGTTGCAGAAAGTGCCTGCCTGGCCTCTATTACTCAGGCCCCGACCTACTATAACCCGCTTCTCCATCCTCTCAACAATGAGGAGCGCCGGAAGGTCTGCCTGCAGGATATGCTGGAGGATAAGGCCATTACAGAATCCCAGTACTATCAGGCACTGGGGGAGAAACTTATCTATACCAATTCGCCTGAATATGTTCCCTCTGCAGCAGCACTGAAACGGAACAAGGTCAACCGCAAAGTCAACAGCTGGTTTGTAGACTATGTCATTGACAATGTGGCCAGTGACCTCATGGACAAATATAATTACACCCGTTCTGCCGCTGTGGCGAAAGTCTATAGCGGAGGATTGCGTATCTACACGACAGAGAATATCGCCATGCAAAATGCGGCGGAGTATATCTATGAGAACCGCATCTCTTTCCCATCGGAACCTGGCAGGACCGAGGATGGAGCATTTGGCTCCCGAAAGAAGGTCCAGTCGGCATGCACCATCATGGACTATGAAGGCCATGTCGTTGCCATGGTGGGTGGTGCAGGACCGAAGACGCTGAACCGTAGTTTTAACCGCGCCACTGACGCAGTACGTTCACCCGGTTCCTCAATTAAGCCGCTCAGTGTCTATGCGCCGGCCATGGAGAAAAAGCTTATCACCTACTCCACAGCGCTCACAAACTACGCTCTGCAGACCGGAGGAAGACAGTGGCCGAGAAACTTTGACGGTGGCTATGGTGCCCCAAATGCCCGCGTCACAACACAATATGCAGTTGCTCAGTCTCTGAATACCACCTCGGCCCGGGTGGCCCAGAAGCTCACGCCGAAATATTCTCTGAATTTCCTGGAAGACAAATTCCATTTTGATACCCTGGTGGATGAGGGCCACATGACGGACGCAAACCTTTCCTCCATGGCCGTTGGCGGAATGACCCATGGTGTGACGACTCTTGAAATGTGTGCGGCCTATGCCGCTTTCGGAAATGGCGGAAAGTATTATCGCCCGCATTGCTACACGAAAGTCACGAATTCCAAGGGTGACAAAGTATTGTTGAACGACAATTCGGAGCACTCGGAGCAGGCGCTCTCTCGCGGAACTGCTGATGTCATGAACAAGATCCTACAGACGGTCGTCACGGAAGGAACCGGTGCCGGCTGTGGCGTGTCCGGTTTCCAGACGTTTATGAAGACCGGTACTACATCCGACACGAAAGACAAGTGGGCCTGCGGCGGTTCGCCCTACTATGTGGGTGCGTTCTGGTTTGGTTATGACTCCCAGGAAGAAATCACTTACGCTAGCACCGGGTACAATCCGGCTGCCCATATCTTCTCCGCCGTCATGTCCCGCGGACACCGTGGTCTCCCATCGAAACAGTTTGACTATGGTAATGAACTCCATCAGGCACGTTATTGTACCTATACCGGAGAGCTTGCTGGAAGCGGCTGCCCCTCTGCAACAGGCTGGTTTGCCCGCGGAAATATGCCGGAACGCTGTGACGGCGTACACCGTGGACCTGGCATCAACAATGTGGAAGTTGGCGCTACGGAAGCCACGGAGGAAGAAGGGCTCTCCGAGGACGCCTCTGATATCTCTGAGGACATGAGTGAATCGGTCACCTACGGCTCCTATACCTACCGGAGCGGTTCCGGAGAAGGAGAGGGAAGCACAGCTCCCTCGGCAGCCGGATCACCGGAATAAAAAGTAAAATTAATGACCGGCAGCGGCATGGTTTCATACCGCTGCCCTTTTCTATCGCATATTTCAATAAGGAGGACTCTGTTGATTATTCTCTCCGTCGACTATGGAGACGCCCGTACAGGGATTGCGGTCTGTGACCGCGGTGAACTGCTGGCATCTCCCGTCACTGTAATAAAAGAGAGCTGGCCACCGAAGGTGGCGGCAGTCATAGACCGAATCGCCAAAGAAAAGGGGGCGGAGCGCATTGTTGTGGGATACCCCAAAAACATGGATGGGAGTCGTGGCTTCCGGGCGGAAAAATGTGCTGAGCTCGCAGATATGCTGCGGGAGGACTATGGGTATGATACAGACCTCTATGATGAGCGTCTCACCACCGTGGAGGCTCATCGGGCACTGAACGTCACGAATACCAGGGGAAAAGACCGTAAGGCCGTGGTAGACGCTTTATCGGCCGTCATTATCCTGGAGGACTATATCAAATTCAGAAAGAACAGGAACGGGAACTGAACATGGGACAGACCACAGAACAGAGAGCTCTGGAGCTCCGAAAAAAAATCTTGGAGAATGAGTTTCAGAGGATGAATCCGGCACAGAAACAGGCGGTATTCACGACGGAGGGTCCGCTTCTGGTACTGGCAGGTGCCGGGTCTGGAAAGACGACGGTGCTAGTCAACCGCATTGCCAACATTATTGAACATGGAAATGCCTACTACTCGGAAAAATTCAGCCGGGAAGTGACCGAGTCAGATGTGCAAATGCTGCAGGAATATCTGGACGGGAAAATCCCAATGAATTTTGATATCCAGGAACTGCTCGCGGTCTATCCGGCACGCCCCTGGCAGATCCTTGCCATCACATTCACCAACAAGGCAGCGGGAGAGCTGAAAGAGCGCTTGAACGGAATCCTCGGCGAGTCTCAGGGCTCGGAGGTCTGGGCGGGCACGTTCCACTCGGTCTGCGGAAGAATCCTCCGACGTTATGGGGACCGTCTCGGCTATAGCTCCCACTTTACGATCTATGCCACGGACGACTCCCGACGCGTCATGAAGGAGGTACAGCGTCTCCTGAATATTGACGAGAAAGTCATGGGGCATAAGGAAATCCTAAATGCCATTAGTCACGCCAAGGACAACCTGATCCTTCCCAAACAGTTTGAGAAGGAGGCCGCCGGTGACATCCGTCTCCAGAAGTACGCAGAGGCCTATAAACTGTATCAGAAGATTCTCCTGGACGCCGATGCCATGGACTTTGACGACATGATCGTCAATGCTGTTCTCCTTCTGCAGAAGGACCCGGAGGTCCGGGAGTACTACCAAAACAAATTCCACTATGTCCATGTGGATGAGTATCAGGACACCAACAATGCCCAGTATGTTCTGACCAGCCTGCTGGCGGGAAAATATAACAATATCTGTGTCGTTGGTGATGATGACCAGAGTATTTACAAGTTCCGCGGAGCGACTATTGAGAACATCATGCATTTTGAGGACAATTACAGGAATGCACGGCTCATCCGCCTGGAACAGAACTACCGCTCCACAGGCAACATCCTGAATGCGGCCAATGCGGTCATTGCCAACAACACAGAGCGGAAGGGGAAAAATCTCTGGACCGCGGGGGGAGACGGGGAGAAGATTACTGTCTTTACCGCACAGGATGAGAATGACGAGGGAGCCTTTATCGCCGGTGAAATTGCCTCCAACGTGGCCAACGGGAGAAAGTTTTCTGACCATGCGGTCCTGTACCGCACCAATGCCCAGTCTGGCGCCATGGAGCGTGCTTTCGTGAAAATGGGGATTCCCTACCGACTCATCGGGGGAAAACGTTTCTATGAGCGAAAGGAAATCCGCGATGCACTGGCGTATCTCTCTCTCATTGACAACCCTTCCGACAACGTCAAACTGCGGAGAATCGTCAATGTGCCAAAACGTGGCATTGGGGAGACGACCGTGAATCGTGCAGCGGATATTGCGGCGGGAGTTGGCACCAGCATCTACGAGGTCATGTCCCACGCCGACGAATATGAGCCGCTGTCCCGCTCTGCCGGTAAACTCAAGAAGTTCACGGACATGATGGAGCAGCTTCGCGCCCGCAGTGAGGAAGTGGAACTGCCGGAGCTGTTTGACGAGGTCATGGACCGGACCGGATATCTGGAGTCGCTCGCCGCCGACCGGGACACCTATCAGGACCGAACGGAAAACATTCAGGAACTGAAATCCAACCTCGCCCGCTATATGGAGGAGAGCGAGGATGGTGACCTCTCCAGTTTCCTCGAAGAGGTCTCCCTGCTGTCGGATATTGACAACTACAATAGCCAGAGCGACGCCGCCGTAATGATGACGCTGCATTCCGCTAAGGGACTGGAATTCCCCATTGTCTTCATGGCCGGAATGGAGGAGGGCGTTTTCCCGGGCCGCCAGTCCATCTATGATGACACGGAAATGGAAGAGGAGCGCCGTCTTGCCTATGTGGGCATCACCCGTGCCAAGGAAAAGCTCTATCTGACCAATGCGCTCATCCGCATGCTCTACGGATCCACGACAAGGAACCCACCGTCCCGGTTTATCTCAGAGATTCCAGAGGAATATATTGAACGTGGGCAATCCGAGGGTGTTACTTCGTATCAGGAGGGACGTCAGCGGTTTGCGAGGAGGAGTTATCATTTCGGAGATGAATCGCCCCGATATTCGGGAAATACCTTCGGCGGCTCTTCTGGAAAGCAGGGAAAGCCGGCTCCGCGCTCCACGGAGACCTATGCGGTGGGAGATACTGTTGTCCACCGTGCCTTTGGCACTGGCGTCATCTTGGATGTCAAACCCATGGGCAACGACCAAATGCTGGAAATTGCATTTGATAAGGCCGGAACCAAAAAAGTCATGGCAAACTTTGCCCGGCTTACGAAGAAATGATGTTGAATTGACGGTCTGACCCGTGTATAATCGGACATATCATTTACAAGTCACTATTTCTGTTTTGTCAGAGTAGGGTAAGAGCGTTAAGTGCTATGGAATGGGAAGTTGATCATAGACGAAGAGCGTGCATGGCACGCCGCGGTTCTTGCCCGCATCCGCTGTCACCAGAGCCGCATTCATAAAATATTTTATGCTCCTTTTGTGATGGCAGTCACAGAGGGGGCATTTTTTTGACCAAGGAAGAGGCCATCCGTTATATAGATAACTATACCTGGAGCACCATGCGGCTTGGTCTGGATCGGACCCGGGAACTTCTGCACCGCATTGGCGACCCGCAGAAAAAGCTGAAATTTATTCACGTGGCAGGGAGCAACGGCAAAGGCAGTACCTGCGCCATGCTGGACGCCGTACTCCGGGAGGCAGGCTTCAAGACCGGGCTCTACACCTCACCGTTCATTCAGGATTTCTGCGAGCGGATGCAGGTAAACGGGGAGAATATCCCGGGCGATGTACTAGCGGATATTACCGAACAGGTTCGTATAGAAGCAGATGCCATGGAGGATCATCCCAGCCAGTTTGAACTCGTCACCGCCATTGCCATGCAGTATTTTCTTCAGGAGAACTGTGACATTGTAGTTCTGGAAGTTGGTCTGGGCGGACTCATGGACAGCACGAATGCTATTGATGCCCCTGAGGTTGCCGTTATCACAAATATCGGTCTGGAGCACACGGAATATCTTGGTAATACGATATCGGAAATCGCCAGAAACAAAGCTGGTATCATCAAGCCTGGCTGTTCCGTGGTATGCTATGACGGAAGCTCTGAGGCGGTGCAAGTCGTCCGGGAAACCTGTGAAAAATGCCATGTTCCCATGGACAAAGCGGATCTCTCCAAGCTCAAACTGAACTCTTCTTCCCTGGAGGGCCAGGTCTTTTCCTATGGAGAGTGGAAAAACGTCCATCAGCGGCTATTGGGGGACTACCAGCTTCGAAATGCATCGGTGGTCCTTGAGACGGTCTCTGTTCTTAGACAGCGTGGATGGAATATTACCGATGAGGCGGTCCGAAACGGCCTGAAAAATGTGGTATGGCCGGCCCGCATGGAGGTCATGAATACTGCCCCTCTGTTTCTGCTGGATGGGGGACATAACCCCCAGTGCGCAGGGGCTCTTGCGGAGAGTCTGCATACTCTGCTTCCGAATCAGAAATTTGTTTTTCTTGTTGGGGTCTTGGCGGATAAGGATTATCCCAAGATTTTTGATGAGGTGGCACCGCTTGCCTCCCATTTTGTCTGCCTGACTCCGTTCAATGAGAGAGCACTTCCGGGTTCCAGTCTGGCGGATTACCTGAACGGCCGCGGCCTTCCTGCTGAGTCGGCTGACTCTGTGGCAGACGGCATTCGCCGTGCACTGGAGCTGGCAGGGGAAGAGGGCTCTGTGGTATCCTTTGGCTCACTTTACCTTGCTGGTGCGGTACGTACGGAATTCCATCAGACGTATCGGAACTGGCTGCGGCATCAGAAGATCCATCGCCGAGACTCTCTTGAACCCGAGTTCCGGGAGGAGGCCTCTCGGAAGATCTGTGAGCAGATCATGGCCTCCGAGGAATATAAGAGGGCAAACACAATCCTTCTCTACCGGGCCGTACGGGGAGAAGTTTCGCTGGATGTTCTCTGGGAGGATGCAAAATCTCGAGGAAAACGATGTGTATTCCCGCTCTGTGTCACGAAAACAGAGATGGAGGCCTATGATCCGAAAGGCGAAAATGCCTGGAAACCTGGTGCGTTCCATATCCCGGAGCCGGACCCGGAAAACTCTATGAAGGTTTCTCCCAATGAAATTGACCTCTGCGTCTGCCCATTGACCGTTTTTGATGAGAACGCCATGCGAATGGGAATGGGCGCAGGATACTATGACCGGTTTCTTCCAAAGTGTACCCGTGCCGACATAGTCGGTGTGGCCTTCGAGGCCCAGAAGGCGGAAGTTTTACCTGCCGATCCATGGGATCGACCCATGGACATCATCTATACCGAGAAGAGGAGTTATCCCAAATGATCCTGATCAAAAAATTTGAGTTTGATGCCGCCCACAATCTCGTGAACTACCACGGAAAGTGCGAGAGGCTTCACGGACACACCTATCACCTAAATGTAAAGCTTCAGGGAAAGCGGAATGATGAGGATATGCTCTATGATTTTGTGGACCTGAAGCATGTGGTGGAGGACAATATCCTCTCAGAATTTGACCATCACTATATCAATGATTTTATTCCCCAGCCGACAGCGGAGAATATTGCAATCTATATCTGGAATAAACTGGAGCCACTTGTGAAGACCGACAATGCATCGCTCTATGAGATCGAGGTCTGGGAGACCGTGGATTCCGGTATCGTTTACCGGGGGGAGGAAGCATGAAGGACGTACAGAACCAGTATGATGAGAGAAATATCTCCCTCAATGAGGTGGGAATCAAAGACCTTGTCTATCCCATTGAGATCAAGGACGCCGAGGGAAACTGGATTCCGACCCGGGCTACCATCTCCGCATCGGTTGGACTTGGTCCCCATCAGAAGGGAACCCATATGTCCCGGTTCGTCGAGGTTATCCAGGACAACGACCGGCAGGTGGATATCCGCAATATTCGCAATCTGCTGAAAACTATGCAGGACCACCTCGAGGCGGAGAACAGTTTTCTCGACTTAAAATTTGACTATTTTGTCCATAAGACCTCGCCGGTCACCAATAATGAATCGCTCATCAATGTTGGCGTGGAGGTACAGGCGGCACTGCTCGGAAATGACCTCCAGTTCCAGGTCACGGTTGCTACCCCGGTCACAACGCTCTGCCCCTGTTCAAAAGAAATTTCCGACTATTCCGCCCATAATCAGAGAGCACTGGTCACCATTACGGCGGATACCCACAAATTTATCCCCTTTGAGAAGTATGTGGAGATCTCGGAGCAGTCTGCCTCCTCTCCGCTCTATACTCTGTTGAAGCGGCCTGACGAGAAGTATGTCACCGAATACGCCTATGACCATCCGAAATTCGTAGAGGATGTCTGCCGTGAGGTCAAACAGAGGATGGATGTACTTCCCGGTATTCGCTCCTATAGTATTCAGGTGGAGAGCCAGGAGAGTATTCATAATCATCAGGCCTATGCAAGGGTCATAGGACATCCGGGGGAGGAAAACCATTGAAACATATCCTTTTGAAAGACGGTACACTTCATACGTTTACCAATATGGAGATGATGGGGATCATTAACGTGACGCCGGATTCGTTCTATTCCGGCTCCCGGGCCTTTGGAACAGAGAAGGCCATGGAGCGGGCGGAAAAGCTCATCTCTGAGGGAGCTGCCTTCCTCGATATCGGCGGAGAGTCTACGCGCCCTGGATCGGCGCCTGTAACTCCGGAAGAGGAGCAGGAACGTGTCTGCCCAGTCATCCATGCCATAAAGGAGCGTTACCCGGACATTCTTCTCTCTGTGGACACCTATCATGCGGCCACAGCGCAGAAAGCATGCGAGGCAGGGGTGGATATCATCAATGATATTTCCGCACTGACCTTTGACCCGGATATGGTCCATGTCGTTGCAGAAAATCAGGTGCCGGTTATTCTCATGCATATCAATGGCCGTCCAGACCACATGCAGGATAACCCACATTATGATGACGTTGTCGAAGATGTTTATGCTTTCCTTGACCAGCAAATCGATTTTTCACTTGCCCATGGTATTTCTGATGAGCGCATCATCATCGACCTCGGAATCGGTTTCGGAAAGACGGTGCAGCACAACATCGACCTCTTAAAAAATATTGACCGGTTCCAGGATCTCGGCATGCCGCACCTGCTGGCGGTGTCCCGCAAATCTTTTATCGGTGCCACTCTCCACGAGGAGGATCCTGAAGAACGGCTGTTTGGCACCGTCGGTGTCTCTGCTTATGCCGCCATGCACGGTATAGAGATGGCACGAGTTCATGACGTAAAGGCCAATCTTGATGCGGTCCGTATGGTCGAGGCGCTGCAATGAGGGCGGTTATTGGCATTGGCACCAATTTGGGTGACAGGGAACAGTACATCGCCAACGGGCTGGAGGCACTGGAAAAACGGGCCGGGCATATTGTGAAGCGCTCCTCGGTAATAGAGACAAAGGCCTATGGCGTCACTGACCAGCCGGATTTCCTGAATATGGCGGTCATTTTAGACACCAAGCTCCCGGCGGAGGAACTGCTCTACACGCTGTTGCAAATTGAAAAAGAGCAGCACCGGAAACGCATCATCCACTGGGGTCCACGCACATTGGATCTCGACCTCATCTACTATGGGGATGAAATCATTCACAGTGACGACCTCATCGTCCCGCACCCGGACCGCTGCAACCGCGAATTTGTCCTGGCTCCCATTGCGGAAATGGAACCGGATTTTGTGGATCCCGAACTGCACCAGACTGTGGGTGAACTTCTTGCCGAACTGCACAATAGAGAATAGAACAATACCTCCTCGTGATGGCTGTAATGTCCCATCATAAGGAGGTTTTCTTGATTTACTGGGCGATTTATCCCTGCTCTGTAAAATAATTCTTTATCGCATACGAAAACGCCTCATTCAGTTTTTTGGCTGCCACTGCACTCTCCGGTCGTCTGGGATAGAGCATGTCAAAGGCGTGCGTGTCAGTCTCATAAATATCTACGGTGGCAGGCACACCGGCATCCTGCAAGTTCTGTACGAACTTTAATGTCTCTGCATAAAATGGCTCTCCGGTGCCAACAAATGTGTAGGCTGGAGGAAGCCCCTCGTAGTTTGTTTCCCGTGAGGGGGATGCATAGGGCGAGATATCTGGCCGTTTCGCATCCTTTCGGAGATACAGCTGCCAGCCAATATGGTTTAATCTGGTATTCCAAATATGCCCGTGGTTATTTCTTGAGGTCTCCGTATCCAGATTGTCCAGCATGGGGTAGAGTGGCATTTGGAAGGCAATATTCACCTCGCCCCGGTCCCTTGCCAGAATGCAGAGCGCAGCGGTCAGTCCGCCTCCAGCGCTCTCTCCGCCTACCATAATCTGTCGGTCATCAATGCCGAGTTCGGCAGCGTGCTCCTTCAAATAGAGAAGGCCGCCATAGCAGTCTTCAATGGCCGCCGGATAAGGCGCCTGCCACGACAGGCGATATCCCGGTAATACAACTTTTACGCCAAAATTCCGCACCA
Organism: uncultured Eubacteriales bacterium; assembly: GCA_900315285.1. Taxonomy (GTDB): domain Bacteria; phylum Bacillota; class Clostridia; order Oscillospirales; family Acutalibacteraceae; genus RUG420. The sequence goes on from OMYO01000016.1 coordinate 35,754, forward strand.
GATCCAATGCACGGCACATGTATGCCATTTCTTTCATGCCGAGCATATAGCCGCCGCCGTGGATCCACAGCACCCCTGGTACTTTCCGTGCTGGCGCTTTCTTTGGCTCCACGATGAGCAGGGGAATCTTTTTCCCTTTGTACGTCGTGCTTGTCCGGGTCTCCTTGACATCTCTGGTCTTTATCAGCCTGACATAGAAATCCCCAATATACATGGAAAACACCTCCTTGTCGTTTCCTACATTTCCGAAAACAGTGTAGCATAAAAATTCCCTGTATAGAACATGACGTTCAATACAGGGAAGTTGTTATTTGTTTTCGTCCCGGTAGCGGGGCTGCTTTTTGCTTCCTGCCCGCGGCTTAAATGTGGCATGGGACGGGGGCGATTTACGGTTCTTATGGTCAAAGTCGTACTGGAGATGTCCGCGACGGGTGTTTGGAAGGATACTGTTGGCCTTCCGATCCATTCGTTTTGCCTGATGCCAGGCTTTTCTTGCCCGCGGGGACCAGTTCCGTTTTGGCTTTTTCTGGTGTTCGGAACTGCGGTAGCTCGGGTCAAAACGAGAAGTCACGCCGATAAGCGGAAGCATGTTGTCCGCCGTCTCAGAATAGACCGCCCGCTGAATGCTCAAGACAAGTCCAATGGCTACGTACAGGCAGAGTGTAGAAGAACCGCCGGCGCTGAAGAATGGAAGCGTAATACCGATGACCGGTCCAATGCGGAAAACCATGGCAAGGTTGATGAGCGTCTGGAAGCCAATCATGGAAGCAATTCCGTAGCAGGCATACTGTGCGGGGCCGTCTACGGAGGAGCGTCCGATCTTTATGATGCGGAGGATGATTCCCATGAGGAGCAGGATGGCGACAAGTCCGCCGATGACACCGAGTTCCTCTCCGATGACCGTAAAGATCATATCGTTCTGGCTCTCCGGCACGACGCCGTTCTGGGTGTAATTGCCCTTGAAAAGACCTTTGCCGAGAAACCCGCCGTTATAGAGAGCGGCAAGACCAAGGTTTTGCTGATACGATGTGCCTGGGTACTTATCAGGGTTCCAGATGACGACAAAACGCTCTTTTTGGAAGTTCGTGAGTTTCGACCAGACCAACGGAATGGCGGCACCCACAAGGGCGAAAAAGCCGAGGATGTATTTCCAACTGAGACCTGCCACAATGATCATGCTGAGTGCAATGAGCAGGAATACCAGAGCGGAGCCGTCATCTCCGGAGATGGAGACGAGGGCAAATGGGATGAGTGCATGGAGAACAAGAAGAAGAACGTTGCGTACTTTGTTGATTTCGTCCCGCACAGAATATAGGTGAACGGAGAATGTGGTTATGAAAAACACCTTGACCAGCTCGGAGGGCTGGAAGTAGATGATTCCGAGGTTCAGCCAGGTTCGGGCGTCCTGCCGTGCCGACGGTGCGACACCGACCAGCATGACCAGAATCATAAGAAAGACGCCTAAGGCACCCCAGACCCACCATATTCGGCAGTAGGCATCATAGTCGATGAGGGACATGCCGAAGGCGATGGCGAGACCGATGATGACGGCGAAGATCATGGTGAGAGCATCTCTCGGGAAGCCTCCGCCCTCGACGGTATGCCGGGTGGCGCTGTAGACCATGACGATACCGAAGGTAGAGGCGAGGAGACAGAGAAGCGTCAAAATTTTGTCGGTTCCCCGGAAGAACAGGGAGAACGATTCTTTAAACTTGGACATTTTTTCTCTTTTCCTGCTTATAGAAGCAATAATAATAATCAGAGTAAAAACATTATAAAGGGCACATTTCCATTTTTCAAGAAGCCCGGGGCATTCCGTTGATTTCCTGCGGAATGATGGTAAAATGCTAATAACATGTTTGTATGAGGAGAGAGCCATGACGACATACCGGAGTGAATCGCCCACAGAGACGGAACAGCTGGGACAGAAACTCGCTGCACAGCTGGAGCCGGGCACGGTTGTGGCATTTTTCGGGGGCATGGGCATGGGCAAGACGGTATTTACCCGCGGACTTGCCAGGGGACTCGGGTGTACCGAGTCCGTCAGCAGCCCCACGTTTGCCCTTGTTCAGGAGTACGGGGGACAGCCGCCGCTGGTCCATTTTGATATGTATCGGATCACGACATGGGACGACTTGGACTCCACCGGCTTCTATGACTACATTGACATGGGCTATATCCTTGCGGTGGAATGGAGCGAAAATATTGAGAATGCTCTGCCGGAGGATGCGGTCCGAGTGGAAATCAAGAAGGCAGACAATGACGAAAATGCGCGTATGATTACTATTGACAGGGGGCAGAGCGAATGAAGATTCTGGCCATTGACTGTACGGCGGGACCGGCTAGTGCGGCATTGCTGGAGGACGGAAAAATCATTAGTTCTTGCTACACGAATATTGGGCTCACCCACAGTCAGACGCTTATGCCCATGACGCAAAATGCTCTGAAGCATGCAAAACTGGAACTGAAGGATATTGACTTCTTTGCTATAAACGCCGGACCCGGATCTTTCACCGGGGTTCGAATTGGTGCAGCAGCGTTGAAGGGGCTTACGCTCTTCCGGGGAGACTGCATTGTCCCGGTCTCCACACTGGAATCCATGGCTTACAACTATGTCGGTGTTCGAGACTGTGCGGTCGTCGGGGCAATGGATGCCCGAAGAAAACAGGTCTATACCGGCACATTTCAAGTATCTGGCAACTCTGTGACCCGGCTCACCGAGGACGATGCCATTCCCATTGAAAAGCTGGGGGAGGATCTCGCCGCACGGAATGACGATATTGTGCTGGTGGGGGACGGCGCTGAGCTGTGCTATAATACACTTTGTCCTAAACTCCCTGGCTTGGTTCTTGCCCCACCGCAGCTGCGATATCAGAATGCGGTTTCGGTGGCACTCTGCGCAGCGCAAAAACTGGAAAATGGTTTTTCCCCAATATCGTCGGAAAAATTGCTTCCCGTCTATCTGCGGGCACCGCAGGCGGAGCGGGAACTCAAGAGAAGAAATCAGTCTGAGACAAAATAAGGAGGATACACTATGCTTGCTATTGGATGTGATCACGGCGGACTCGAACTCAAAAATGAGGTCATTAAGCACCTGGAAGAACGCGGCGTGGAATATAAGGACTTTGGTACCTTTACACCGGACTCCGTGGACTATCCGGACTACGCCCTCAAGGTCTGCCATTCCGTCACCTCCGGAGAGTCGGAGAGGGGTATCCTCATCTGCGGCACCGGCCTTGGCATGTCCATGGCTGCCAACAAGGTAAAGGGCATCCGCGCGGCTGTATGCCATGACACGTTTAGCGCAGAGTTCACCAGACGCCACAACGACGCAAATGTTCTCTGCATGGGCGGCCGCGTTATCGGTCCTGGCCTTGCCTGCAAAGTTGTAGACGCTTATCTTGACAGTGAATTTGAGGGTGGCCGCCATCAGAGACGTATTGATAAAGTCATGGCCATTGAAGACGAGGACTGACGGGGGCGGATATGTCGACACTTACCATTACGAACCATCCGCTTATTCAGCACAAGCTCTCCATCCTTCGGGACAAAAACACGGGAACCCAGTAGTTTCGTGCTCTAATTAGCGAAATTGCCATGCTCGAGTGTTATGAGGCCACACGTGACCTGCCGCTACAGCAGAAAAATATAGAGACGCCCATCGGTCCCTGTGTTGCCAACGAGCTCAGCGGCAAGAAACTTGCCATTGTTCCCATCCTTCGTGCCGGTCTTGGCATGGTGGACGGTATCTTGAATCTTGTTCCGTCTGCTAAGGTTGGTCACATTGGCATGTACCGAGACGAGACGACCAAGAAACCGGTTCCCTATTACTGCAAGCTTCCGGCTGATATTGCGGAGCGGGACGTCTTTGTTCTCGACCCCATGCTTGCCACTGGCGGCTCTGCCATCGACGCCATTGATCAGATCAAGGAATATCATCCGAAATCCATCCGTTTTCTCTGCATTATCTCGGCCCCGGAGGGCATCCAAGCCCTTCAAAAGGCACATCCGGATGTGGATATCTACGCCGCTGCCATGGATGAAAAACTCAATGAGGACTGTTACATTGTCCCCGGCTTGGGCGATGCAGGGGATCGTATCTTCGGCACCCTCTAACCCATGAACATCTACATTGTCCGCCACGGAGAAACTGCGAAAAACAAAGAGAAGCTGCTGCAGGGCAGAAGTAACTCTCCGCTCAATGAAAATGGAATCCGACAGGCAGAAAAAGCCCGGGACTTTTTGAGGAGTCAGAATATCCGGCTTGACCGTATCTGTTCGAGCCCGCTGACCAGAGCGGCGCAGACGGGAAAGATTATTGCTGGAAATGACGTCCCATTACTCTTTGATGATCGCCTTTTGGAAATGGATTATGGCCCCTATGAGGGGACTTGCTTGGCAAACCCGCCACGGGAAATCATCACGTTTTTTCAGGACTTCGTCCACAATCCTGCCCCGGAAGGCATGGAGTCCCTTGCCCACGTCACTGAGCGGATGGGGGAGTTTCTTCAGGATATTCTCTCTGATAAGGATGAGAATGTGTTGATAGCCACGCATGCCATTGCCATGAAAGGTGCTTTGGAATATTTGACGCCGGACGCAGAAGGCATGTACTGGGCTAAATATGTTGGGAACTGTGACATTTATATGGCGGAGACGTTGGAAGATGGTTACTCGGTTCCTCATCAAATATTTGAAATCTGAGAAAAAGGGCTGTATCAATATGGCGAAAAACGCCATGCTTGATACGGCCCTTTTTTCTCTCCATTACAATTCTTTCCTGACTAGATTGTGTACGCTTAGCTTGAATTTTGATAATGGGAGGATTTTTGATGTACAGCAATTTTATTTTCCATGTACCGACTAAGGTCCTTTTTGGTCCCGGCCAGCTCAATCATCTCCATGAGGAGGATCTCCCTGGGAAGAAAGCGTTGATTGCCACTTCTGCTGGCAAGTCAGTCCGCCGGTTTGGATATCTGGATCGGTTGGCGAAGGAACTGGAGCTTGCCGGTGTGGAATATGAACTCTTTGATGAGATCCGCCAGAATCCCACCCGCGAAAATGTAATGGATGGTGCTGGAAAAGCGCGGGAGTTTAAGTGCGACTTCGTAGTGGCGCTTGGAGGCGGTTCGGTTATGGACTGCGGAAAGTGCATCGCCCTCATGATGACAAACAAAGGGGATCTCTGGGATTATTCTTCCACAAAACACGGGGGAAAGCAGACACCCGAGAATCCGGCTGCACCCATTGTCTGTATTACGACATCGGCAGGAACCGGGAGTGAAGTGGATAATACAGCGGTCATTTCCAATGATGCGGTGCAGGAGAAGAGCGACATTCCCTGGGACTCCATGTTCCCGACACTTTCGATAGTGGATTCGGATCTCATGATGAGTGTACCGCCCAAGTTCACCGCCTATCAGGGCATGGATGCCTTCTTTCATGCGGCTGAGAGTGTGGTCAATAGATTTGAGCATCCCATGGGAGAGATGTTTGCACTGAAGGCCATTGAACTGATAGCAACGAACCTGCCAACTGCTTATCGGGACGGTAATAATCGAGAGGCACGGGCAAACATGGCATTGGCAAATTCTCTTGCCGGATATTATATGCTCTGTACATCACAACACACTATGGAACATGTTATGGGTGGATTCCACAAAGACCTGGTTCATGGTGCCGGGCTCATCATGATTTCCCATTCGTATTTTGATTTCTTTGCAAAACGGCAGGCGGCGGAGGCGCCGATGATCAAGATGGCGAAAGCCATGGGAGTGGAGAATCCAACATCTGGAAAGGATTTCATCAAGGCGCTGGATGAACTCATCGCCTCAGTAGGTTGCGCAGACTTAAAAATGAGCGATGCTGGCATTACCAAGGAGGAGCTAAAGCTCTATCCCGCCAAGGTTCACCAGGTATTGGGCGGCGACAATGATGCCGACCCACTTCCGCTGTCCGATGAGGATTATCTTGAAATCTATGAAGAGGCCTACCGCTGAAAAGATAAAAATAGCGCTCCGGAAAACCGGGGCGCGTATTTTTCAATATACAATTAGCTTTTAAACAGGGTGTTCAGAAGTCCGCGAGCCAGGCTGGATCCCACATTGCCCCCAAGATTCTTTCCGAACTGTCCAAAGTTCTTGCCGACGGCACGTCCGGCCTCCCGGCCAAGGCTTCCGACAACAGAGCGGGCCACATTCTTTGCTGCACGTTTTCTCGCATTGGCGGCCTGAACTCTCTCTTTTTCCTCCGCTTTTTCGCGGGCGGCCTCTTCCTTGAGACGTTGCTTTTCAGCTGCCGCTTCCTCACGCTGCCTCTGTTTCTCCGCAGCGGCTTCTTCTTTCTGCCGCTGCTTCTCTGCAGCAGCCGCTTCCGCAGCTTTCTGCTTTTCTTCTGCTTCCTGTTTGGCGGCCTGTTCCGCAGCGGCGGCCTCCTCCAGTCCCTTTCTCTGGAGAAATTCATAGGCAGAGTCCGGGTCCACAGCAGTTGCATATTTGCTATAGAGAATGCTGCTCTTTACACGACTGTCCCGCTCAGCGTCTTCAATGGGCCCCATCTGAGACTGGGGCGGTAGGATGGCAACCTTTTCGCAGACGGCGGGGGTTCCCTTTTCATCCAGGAAGGAGACCACAGCCTGTGCGGTGGGAAGGTTCAGAAGAGTTTCATAGGTGTCAAAGGCAGGATTCTCACGGAATGCCATGGCTGCGGCCTTGACCCGTTTTTGCTCTGCGGGGGTATAGGCGCGGAGACCGTGCTGGATTTTGTTTCCGAGCTGGGCCAGAATACTGTCCGGAACATCGGATGGACTCTGGGTGACAAAATAAATGCCAATGCCCTTGGAACGGATGAGGCGTACGACCTGCTCAATTTTGGAGAGCAGGTCTTTGGAGGCACCGTCAAACAGGAGGTGTGCCTCATCGAAGAAGAAGACCATTTTCGGTTTCTCTTGGTCTCCCACTTCGGGAAGAGTCTCAAACAGTTCCGATAGGAGATAGAGCAGGAACGTGGAGTAGAGGGCAGGGTGGTTGATGAGGCTCTCGGAGTCCAAAATATGAATGACGCCCTTTCCACTGGCATCAAGAGTGAAGAGATCCTTGATATCCAATGCGGTCTCGCCGAAGAAGATGTCTCCTCCGTCCATTTCCAGTGCCGTGAGGGAACGGATAATGGCGGCGATGGACGCACTGGAGATATTTCCATAGTCATCCTTCAGCTCGGCCTTGTGGTCATCCAGCCAATTCAGCATGGCCTTTAGGTCTTTGGTATCAATGAGCAGCAGGGAATTGTCGTCTGCCACTTTGAATGCGACTGTCAGAATTTGAGACTGGATGTCATTGAGGCTGAGAATGCGGCTCAGGAGCAGCGGCCCCATCTCGGAGATAGTTGTGCGGAGCTGGATTCCCTTTTTTCCATAGATATCCCAAAAAACGGTGGGGTAGGAGTGGAGCTGGAATCCGGTTCCCTCGAGGGAAAATTTTTCCATTCTTGCCCTCATGTCGTCGGACTCGATGCCCGGGTGAATCATACCGGCGAGGTCGCCCTTGACGTCGGCGAGAAAGACCGGGACGCCCAGGTCGGAAAAAGACTCTGCGAGCCCTTTTAAGGTAACCGTTTTTCCGGTTCCGGTTGCGCCGGCAATGAGACCGTGGCGATTCGCCATTTTTGGCAGAATGCCAATCTCTCTTCCGTCCTCCGTCCGTCCCGTATAGATCATTCCATCTTTCAGCATGAGGGATCATCTCCGTTCCATAAATTCATACCTATATATTACAACAAAGCAGTTCAAATGTCGTGTAAAATCCATGGCACGGAATACCCAATTGCAATTTCTCATCTTGTGGGATATAATTAACGACACGCGCCGGCATGTCGGAATTGGCAGACGAGACAGACTCAAAATCTGTTGTCCTTACGGGCGTGTGGGTTCAAGTCCCACTGCCGGCACCATGCAAGAAACCTGTGGCTCTGGTTGGGGCCGCAGGTTTTTTGATTTTCAGAGGAGGGTCATTATGGAAAAGGGCAAGCGTCTCTATTCGCTCGACGTCTTCCGCGGCTTTGTCATTGCCGCCATGATTCTCGTCAATAATCCCGGCTCTTGGGATTATGTCTACCGCCCTCTTGATCATGCACCCTGGAATGGCATGACGCCGACGGATTTTATCTTTCCCTTCTTCATTGTGATCATGGGAATCTCTGCGGCGTTTTCTCTGAAAAAGTATGGCTACCGCTGGTCATCCTCCGCTGCCGGGAAAATCATAAAGCGTACGCTTATCCTGATGCTGGTGGGGTATGGAACTGGATGGCTTGGCCGGGCACTGCATCGCGCATACGAAGGAAAAGGCGCAGCCTATGCTCTCTGGAATTTTGATACTGCGCGGATTATGGGGGTCATGGTGCGGCTTGCCCTTGTCTATCTCTTCTTGTCTATTCTTGCGCTCTCTTTTTCCGACCGCACTGTAGCTGGTATATGCGCATGCCTTCTTGTGGTTTACAGCGTGGTTCTGCTAGTCGGCCACGGCTTTGAGCAGACGCCGCAAAATATTGTCGGTATTGTGGACAGGGCTTTGCTCCCGGAAAACCACAGGCTGGAGGAGCTCTACGACCCCGAGGGCGTACTCAGCACAATTCCGGCCATTGCCCAGGGATGCCTCGGGTATCTCTGCGGAAAAATGATTCTCAAGACCCCTGACAACCATTACCGCATGCGCCACTTGTTCCTGTCTGGCTTCCCCATGGCAGTAGCCGGGTGGCTCCTCAGTTTTGGAATCCCGCTGAACAAGCGGATGTGGTCTCCGACTTTCGTGCTGGTCACCACTGGCGTGGCTTTCCTCAACCTTGCCTTCTTCCTGTGGGCGATTGACCTCCGGAACACCCGCAAATACTTTACCTTCTTTGAGGCATTTGGTCGTAATGCACTGCTGGTCTTCATTTACAGCACAGTGTTTACTATTTTGCTCTGTGACATTCAAGTACCAGCCGGAGGAGAACTTCAGTCTCTCTGGAACTGTGCCTACGAATTTGTATTTGTTCCGGTATTCCGCAACCCTTATTTTTCCTCCCTCATGCAGGCCGTGGTCTATGTGGTTCTCATGTGGTTGCCCAGCCTCATTCTGTACCGAAAAAATATTTATGTGAAAATCTGAAAATCACGTTGACAAGCTTTGTTTTCGATGATAATATATATCTCGCGCTCCGGTGAGCGCAGCACTTCAAAACCGCATAATACGGCGGTTTCGGACCTTGAAAATTGAACAGCGACAAACAGAAATTACCCTTGAAAATTTCTTTGAATCT
>OMYO01000005.1:0-78909 GCA_900315285.1 uncultured Eubacteriales bacterium
CAACTGACAGACCGCGGTTACGCGATTCACGCGTCTGCGGGGGGTCATGGGCTTTGCCCGTCAAATGACAACCACGCGTTCGACGCGTGGATGGTTTTTCATATGGACTGATATTGGAACTCATATAGTGTTCCGCGGAAGTAGAACTGCTGCACAGTTCCATCCTCGTTGTAGCGGACGCCGTAGACCATGTCAGGGTCATCTGTCATATCCCGGCGGGCGATGTAGTTGAGTTTCCCTGCACTGTCATATAGATATCTATAGTGGAGTGACTCGGAGAGCTTCCCATTCTGATAAATGAGCTTGTTGGATTCATACCCGGGGTTTATTTCAACGACTTTACCGTCTTTGTAGAAAACCTGGGTGGGAATAGAGGCGTCGAGCAGCTCGGTGACGTTTCCCTCTTTATCGTAGGTGAGCTTGCAGAGAAAATAGGGGATGTCATCCTGGGCCTCGAGCTCCGTGCACCGCCCGTCTTCCCTGTGGAAAACATAGTCAGTCCCGCCTGTGGAGATGGTGTCTATCTTGCCGGAGGCGACCAGATCACTCAGGGCTGCCATTAGGCCGTAGGAATTTCTGGCCAGGGCAATATTTCGCTGCGGAGTGTCTTTGGAGTTTAGGCACAGAGCCAGGGCAAGGGCATCCAGATACTGATCCGGCTTTCCGCCATAGTACGTGACCTTTTTGGAACAGGGTGAAAAATGCCCCCACACTGGGGTGTTTCCTATACGGATCTGCGTGACAAGGGGCTGTCGTGGCGCGGAAAAGGCAGGAAGGGCGCAGGCGGCCATGAGCAGGCAGGACAGCAGGATTGGTAAGATTCGTTTCATAGAACTCCTCCTGATTGCGGGATATCTAATTTGCATTATACCAGATTGCCCTTTTATAATATGTATAATATTGCGAACAGGGGGAGAGACATGGCAAAGTATCGAGCGGTTCTGTTTGACTTTGACGGAACTCTGGCGGACACGAGCCCAGGTATTAAAAACAGTATTCGCTACGCACTGGGGGAAAAAGGAATCCCGGTGGGGGACGAGAAGAGGCTGAATTACTTTATTGGGCCGCCGCTCTATGAGGGCTTTTCCCATGTCTATGGCACAGACAAAGAACTGACTGATGAACTTGTTCGCCTCTACCGCGTCTATTATTCTGACCGGGGCGTCTATGAGTGTGCGTTATTTCCCGGCTCTTTGGAAATGTTGAAGCAATTGCGAGGAGCGGGACTTCGTCTGGCGGTGGTCTCCTCTAAACCGGCCCACTTCCTGAAAATCGTATTGCCGCATCTGGGTATAGAGGACTGTTTTGAAACAGTGGTTGGGCCGGAACTGAAAAATAAGAGTGCCGACAAGTCGTTCTTGATAAGAAAGGCGCTGGAGGAATTGGGAGAAAGTGCATCGCCCCAGGTTGTCATGGTTGGAGATCGGCACTACGATATTGCGGGAGCTCGGGATGCAGGGGTCACGGCAGCAGGTGTTACCTATGGGTTTGGTACTAAGGAGGAACTCCAAGCGGCCGGCGCCGACTTTCTGGCGGACTCGGCGGAGTCTCTGACAGCACGTCTGCTTTCCAACCCATGATGATTTTGATATAATCTGTCTAAAATAAGAAATTGCAATTTTGCAGGAGGGAGCGGCTTATGAATACATTTGTTGAGGTGGAGCTCGACGACGATCTCCGCAAGAAATTTGATGAAATTCTGGAGGACGTGGGCCTCGATGAGAATACTGCCTTCAATATCTTTGTCAAGGCGGTGGTCCGCTATAAGCGCATCCCCTTCGAGCTGTCCTCGTTCCGGAGCGGGAAAAATACCGGCGCTTGGAAACGGCCTCTCAAAGCGGCACGGCAGTACGCCACGGACACGGTCGTCAATGCCCAGAACCGAATCAAGAAGAATCTGGAAAAGGCTGGACTGGACTTCTCCAAGGTGGATCTCTCCCAGCTGGATTTTTCCAATATCGACTTGAACCAGGTCATTGCTCTGACAAGCCGTATCCTGGATTTTATGGACGGCAGCTTTAATTCCGGAAACGGAAAGAATCGCAGCTGACCATGCCATTTCAGGAAATTGTCACGCCGTCCCTCACAGACCTCTTTGTGGAACAGATGGAGCACATGATCCTCTCCGGGGAACTGAAGCCCGGCGACCGTCTGCCCACGGAGCGGGAACTTGCTTCTCAAATGCGCGTTAGCCTCGCGGTTGTCCATGGCGGCATCAAGAAACTGGAGGATTATGGATTCCTCCGTGTTCTCCCCCGGAAGGGAGTCATTGTACGGGATTATATCCGGGAGGGAAATCTCCACACCTTTGAGGCCATTCTCAGTTTTTCCGGGAACCTGTTCTCCTCGGACTACTATGGCCCTCTGCTGGAACTCCACGGCAAACTGGAGGAAGTTCTTATTCGGGAGGCGTCGAAGAACGCAACAGAGGAGCAGCTGGGAGAACTCAGTAAGGCTCTCCATGAGTTTGAGGAGAACCAAGAGGTGAATCGCGCAGGGGAATTGGCATATACGTTCTACCATGGGTTAGGCCTCTGTACCGGGAATAGTCTCTACCCTATGCTGCTGAACGAGTGCCGCCCACTCTATGAAAAGACCATGACCGCACAGTACAAAATGGAGGGACGGGAGAAGGCGCTCTCCCACTTCCGGGAAATTGTCCGCGCCGTCTCAAAAAAGGAGAACCTGAATGGCTGATAATGTGACATTCCAGAATTTCCGCGACATGGGCGGACTCCCCTGCCCGGACGGCCAGAAGATCCGCCGCTGGAAATTGTTCCGCACTCCCTGCATTGTCCCGAAGACGCCGGGTGACTGGGAGTTTCTTGAAAACTGCGGTCTGGACGTCATCATTGATCTCCGGGACCGGGAGGAAGTCCGTTACAAGCCGGATCGCCTCCCAAAGGGATGCGACTATATCAATGCCCCGGTCTTTGAAGAGGGAAAGTACAAATATATCCTAGTGAGCCGGAAAGCAAAGCTACGGGTCGCCACGCTGTTTGGAACAAAGCGGCAGCGCCTTGTGAAGCAGGAAAAGCTGGAGTCCTACCGGGACATGCCGTTTTCCAACGCCTACCAGCAGATCTTCCGCTGCATGGATCAGGGCAAGACCATTGCTTTTCACTGCTCAGAGGGAAAAGACCGCACGGGTTTTGCTGCTGCGCTCATAGAACTTGCCTTTGGCAGGGAGCAGGACGACATATTGAACCAATATCTGCTGTCCAACAAGTATCGTCCCCGGAAGGATAGAAGCTACATGCGGAAACTCGGGTACAGCGAGGACTTTGTGGACGACATTGCCTACTGCGAAGAGACGCATGAAGAGCTTTTCCTCATGGCGAAAAGTGCCATCCTTGCGCGCTATGGAAGCCTTGGGGAATATATGCGGGAAGAATTTGATATCACCCCGGAGCGGGTGGAGCGCTGGAAAACTTTTTATCTGGAAAAAGCTTGACAAGGGTATATCGCCTTAGTATAATAAGTCTCGCTGATATGGCGGCGTAGCTCAGCTGGCTAGAGCAACCGGTTCATACCCGGTAGGTCATAAGTTCAAGTCTCATCGCCGCTACCATAAAGGGATACGTAACGTATCCCTTTCTTTGACTCGTTGGTCAAGCGGTTAAGACACCGCCCTTTCACGGCGGTAACACGGGTTCAAATCCCGTACGAGTCACCAGCATATGGCGTCCATCCAATAGGGTGGGCGTTTTTTGTTATTTTTGAATTAAAGGAGAATTCATTATGACTATGGAAATGACAAAGGAACAGCCAAAGGAAACCCGCCGTGTGGGACTCGCACTGGGTGCAATTATCATGAGCGCCCTGCTCCTGATTGCTTTCGCCTTTTCTGCTGCACCGGTACAGGCGGCCACCAGCAGCCAGAATAAGGCGGTAAAACAGGCAAAGGCATATTTGAAAAAAGGACCGTATTCGGAGTACAAGCTTGCCTGTACACTTCGTGTGAATGGCTTTTCCGCTAAAGACGCCAAATATGGTGCTGCACATTGCGGCGCTAACTATAACAAGCAGGCAGAGCGCATGGCCCGTGAGTACATGAAGTATGACAAATATACGAAGAGTGAAATGATGACCATGTTGACAACCTATGAAGGTTTTACAGAAAGCCAGGCCAAGTATGCCTGCAAAGCTGTGGGATTAAAATAACAAATTCATGATATTGTAGTAAATTTCAAGCGCGGCCACAATATACAGTATACCGGGGGAGATATACCTACAATATGTTTGGAAATCGGATTGTTTTTGGATATTTTGACAAGCCTTAACATATTGTTTATAATTGGAACTAAGCTGATTGCAGTAAAAATTATCGCGAGAATGGGAGGATTTATTGTGAAAAAGAATTCCAAAAGAATTCTTGCCATTGTCTTCGCCCTTGCCCTCGCTGTTACCTCTCTCGTAGGTACCAGTGCTTTTGCAAGAGCAAAGGTAGACGGCAAGTACACCACACTTACTAATGCACCGCAGCTGTGCGCTTATCTGTTCAAGAACTATGACCAGGGTAAGATGGGCTCCCTTTCCATCACTCAGGGAACGCTCTTCTACAGCAACGACAACTATAACGAGGACTATCTCCTCGGCGGACAGCATATGCCTTATCGTCAGTACACCGACAGACTTTCCGGTTCCGAGGACCTCGACAGTCCGGAAGTTCCGGTATACCTTGTCTGCATCGCCGGTACTGAGATCATCGGCGGCCGTGCAAACAACTTCGACGCTTGCCTCACCACTGGCTTCAACCTTCCGAACCAGTATGAGAGAGAAATCAAGAGAGTTATCGAGGAGAACATCCCGAAGGGATCCAACCTCATGCTCACCGGTCACTCCCTCGGCGGAATGGTTGCACAGCAGGTTTGCTCTGATAAGACCCTCAAGAAGGACTACAACATCCTTTACACCGTAACCTTCGGTTCTCCCTGCGTTAAGGGCGAGAGCGGTTACGAGGGAACTCTCTACAGACTCTGCGACAAGAACGACTATGTCACCTATCTGTCTGGCAACTTTGTAGAGAACTTCACCAAGAACATGATGGAGGGCATGGGTATGGCCATGGCTTCCACCGGCACCGTAACCCGTGACGGCGGTTACTCGGGCACTGGCGTTCTCAACGCCCTTGCTCATCCGGAGCTCAACGGCCCGCACAGCGCTCATATGTCCTACATCAATGAGCAGACTTGGGGCGACGTTGATGTCTGCGGTATCCCGAACGGTACCCATCAGCTGAAGCTCGACAAGTCCACTTGCCAGCGCTTCACCACTGACACCAACTCCAACGACACTCTCGGCGTCTTCTACAACAGCGGCAACAAAACTTCCGGTGTTGTTTGGGACATCGTTGACTTCGCTGAAAAAGTTGTTCAGCACGTCTAATCTGAAATAATTGTGACTGATTATTTCCAATAACTTTACTATCTACGTAAATTAGCTAGTTTCTTAGATAATTTTTCATCAGCTTAACGGCAGGGCGTCTCTTTATCCTTTACGGAAAGAGACGCCCTTGTCGATTTTTGCTATAATGAATAAGAAGTAAATCGCCGAGGTGGAAGAATGACAGACGCTGTGCTCATGGACATGGACGGAACCCTCTTTGACACGGAAAAGCTCTCCTTTGAGGGCTGGAAGCTGGCCGGGGAGCAGCTCGGCTACCCCATGACAGCACAGCAAATTCTGGACTTTCGCGGGCGCAGCCGCACGGAAAACGACCGCCTCTTTCGCAGCTGGTTCGGGGAAGACGCCCCCTATTGGGAACTGCGCAAGGTCCGCACGTCGTATATGGATGACTGGATGGCAAAGAATGGTATCCCGTTGAAACGCGGACTATTTGCCATGCTCCGCTCCTTTTACGCGGAAGGACGAAAGACCTGCCTTGCCACCGGCACGGCACGGGAAAAGGCACAGTCCTACTGGGAGCGCTCTGGCATTTTACGTTACCTGGATGCTACCATCTGCGGAGATGAGGTGAACAACTCCAAACCGGACCCGGAAATCTTTCTGCGGGCTGCGGCGAAGCTGGAACTTCCCTCAGAGCATTGCTTTGTTCTAGAGGATAGTCCGAACGGTGTTGAGGCCGCTAGGCGAGCTGGATGCCGCATCGTCATCATTCCGGATCTCACCCCACCCACGGAGGCAATGACAGATGCGGCAGAGTATGTTGCATGCAATCTCATTGACGCTGCCAACTATATTCAGAAGGGGGCTCGGAATGGATAGTATCATTTTTGATGTGGACGGCACTCTATGGGACGCCACCGCTGCCATTGCTGCCTCCTGGGACCGTGTCGTGAAGAAGGAGGGGCTTTCCCTCACTATAGACCGTGCTCGACTGGAGCCGGAACTCGGCAAACTTGTTCCGGACATTTTTGCCTCTCTTTTCCCCGGAGAAAGTGCGGCGCGGCAGGAGGAGCTCTTGGAACTCTGTACCAAGAGTGAACTTCAGTATCTGGTGGAAAATTGCCCGCCCCTGTTTCCTGACCTGAAGGACACAATACAGCTGCTCTCCGCCAAGTATAAGCTCTTCATTGTGAGCAACTGCCAGGCAGGGTACATTGAGGCATTCCTGCAGGCCACCGGACTCGGCCGAAATTTCGTAGATCATCTCTGCCCCGGAGACACTGGGCGCCCCAAGGCGCAGAATATCCGCATGATTGTGGACCAGTACAATTTGGAAAGCCCCATCTATGTGGGCGACACGCAGGGCGATGCAGACTCTTGTTCCGCAGCGGGCATTCCCTTCGTGTATGCCTCCTACGGGCTGGGAACGGTTATGTCTCCGGATTATACCATTGAAAAATTATCGGATCTCATTTCGCTGATGGAGGAGGATAGGCTCAGTATCCTCAATTGAATACAGGTAAAATAAAGCAGAGAGCCTGCTTCCGACCCGTTTATGGACCGGAGCAGGCTCTAATATTATTCTTTTGGGCGATTTACTGGTCTAACGGCTTTCCCTCTTTCTTCAGACGGATGGCACGGTTTGCGACATTCTTGAGGACTTCGATCTTCTGCTTTTCCCGTACTACCATTTTAGATGCATACGGATGCGTGCGATGGAGATGAATGGCATCAAATGCGCACTGAACCGTGCATACACCGCAGCCAATGCACTTGTTCTCGTCGACAACAGAGGCGCCGCAGCTCAGGCAGCGGGCAGTCTCTTTCTTGACCTGTTCCTCTGTGAAGGCAAGGCGTGGGTCACGGAAAGACTTGTGTGCGTCAATGGACGGGTCGAAGCCGTGGGACTGCCGTGGCGTTGTGTCGTAGTCGGGAACAGTAATGTTGTCCTTGTCCAGTTCTTTGAGCTCTCGCCAGTCGCGCCCGATGGTGAGCGTGGAGCCCCAGTCGACAAAGCGATGGAGCGATTCGGCAGCAATACGTCCCTCAGCAATAGCATCAATGACAAAGCTGGGTCCAGTGTAGGCGTCGCCGCCGGCAAAGATATCCGGCTCGCCGGTCTGGAACGTGTGGTGGTCTGCAACAATGCGGCCGCCGCGTCCGATCTCCACTTTGGAGCCCTTCAGCAGGTCGCCCCACTCAATGGACTGGCCAATGGAGAGGATGACGTGGTTTGCGTTGACGGTGACGGTATCGTCTTCATCATATTTCGGGTCAAAACGGCCTTCCGCGTTCTTGACCTGTGTGCATTTCTTCAGAATAACGCCCTTTACGGAACCATCTTTCTTGACCAGAATTTCCTTCGGGCCCCAGCCGTTGTCGATGGTAACGCCGTCGCTCTCGGCACCGGCAATCTCCTCCTGCAGTGCCGGCATTTCATCCAGCTGCTCCAGAGAGAACATGCGAACCGAGTCAGCTCCGCAGCGGACGGCAGTTTGTGCCACGTCAATGGCAACATTTCCGCCGCCGATTACGACGACTCTGCCCTTCAGTTTGTAGGACTCGTCAGCAAGGGCAGTACGAAGGAAGTCGACCGCAGTGGTGACACCTTCTGCATCTTCTCCCGGAACGCCAGCTTTGCGGCCGCCCTGGGCACCGATGGCGAGATAGAAGGCCTGATATCCCTCTTTTCTGAGGTCGTCCAGCGTGACGTCTTTGCCCACGTCGACACCGCATTTGATTTCGACACCGAGTTCTTTGATGACGTCGATTTCTGCGTCAATGACATTTTTCTCAAGCTTAAAGGACGGGATGCCGTAGGTCATCATGCCGCCCGGCTTCTCATTCTTCTCAAATACGGTGGGATGGTGTCCTGCAAGGGCAAGATAATAGGCGCAGGATAGTCCGGCAGGACCGGCACCGATGATGGCAATTTTATCCTTAAAGTCGCCCCGCAGCGAGTGGACCTGTTTCTCCGGAATATAGCGGGTCTCTGCGTCAAGGTCCCGCTGGGCAAGGAAGTTCTTGACCTCGTCGATGGCAATAGGCTCGTCGACTGTGCCGCGGGTACACTCGTCCTCACAGCGGCGGTTGCAGATTCGACCGCACACAGCAGGGAACGGATTATCTTTCTTGATGAGCTTCAGAGCTTCATCGTACTTGCCCTGGGCAGCGAGCTTCAAGTAACCCTGAATGCCGATATGGGCAGGACATGCGACCTTACATGGTGCGGTGCCGGTGTCATAGCACTCAATGCGGTTCTTGTCACGCCAGTCCATAGTGAAGCGGTCTTCGCCCCATTTCATGTGGTCGTCCGGGAGCTCGACCTTGGGATACGTCTGCTCCTGTCCATTCTTCAGACAGAGCTTCTGACCGAGGCGGACAGCACCCTGCGGACATACCTGAACGCACTGGCCGCAGGCCACGCAGTTCTCGGTCTGGACGCGGGCGGTGTAGGCGGAGCGGACGAGATTCGGGGTGTTGTACATTCCCGGGTTCTTCAGGGCAAGACATACCTTTGGGTTGCAGTTGCAGATGGCGAAGATCTTGTCCTCACCGTCCATGTTGGTAATTTCATGGACAAATCCAAGTTTCTCGGCCTTCTCGAAAATTTCCAGGGCCTCTTCCTTTGTGATATAGCGGCTGGCTTTATTAGTCTCCAGAGCGAAGGTCGCCATGTCGCCCAGAAGAATGCACCAGTCGTGGAAGTCGTCTCCACAACCTTCGTCGACATACTTGCGGGAGAGCCGGCAGGAACAGGGCGATGCAGCAATTTTCGGGCTGTACTTGTCCAGCCAGTACGAAATTTTCTCAATGCTGATGGAGTGCTCCTCTTTCTCAATGGCCTTTTCCACGGGGATGACATGCATTCCGATGCCAGCTCCGCCCTCGGGAACAAAGTGCGCAATGTCGTGCAGCGGCCAGTTGGCCATGTCTGCAAAGAACTCAGCGAGTCTTGGGTGCGCTGCGAGCAGTTCCTCATTCATGTTGAAGAACTCACCAGAGCCCATGACATAGGGCGGCAGATCATACTGTTTGATGCCAAGGTCGTTTTCCCAGTTATACTCGATGATACCGATCCAGGCCATCTCCTCCAGGACCTTTTCGAGATGGTCTTTTTCGATGCCGGTCAGTTTGACCATCTCGTCCAGGGTGTAGGGCTTGCGCATCTTCATTTTGAGACCGATTTCGGCCATCTCATCGGTCAGCACCTCGTCCAGTGCCCAATACTCCGGTGAGTTCTCATCAAAGGGGACCAGCATGCGGTCACTGATCTTTTTACCGAGGGCCAGAATATTCGGCCGCGGCACCTTTGGTGATTTGACGATTTTTGCCAGTTCTTTGGCTTTGTCAATACGTTTTCCCATAACTTTTCCTCCAATAACATCTCTATTGGTTTGACCAATAGATCCCAAATAAAAAACCCGATGGGTGGAACCCATCGGGTGTCATCCAATTCCATATTAGTTTTTCGTTTCACAATGTTCAAGAGGAAAAGTATACAAATTTACCAAAATAATCTGAATTTTATATAAAACATATGTTCAAGTTATCATGCGAATCCAGTGAAACAGATACTGTTGAGCAATTCCCTCCACGCCTTTTGCACATTCTGGAAGGCCGTTCGGATAGTGTTCCGCCATAACTTTTGTGACCCATGTGTCCACGGGAAATGCATTCATGTGTCCGCAGCTATAGAGGAGTACACACTGGGCAACTTTCTTGCCGACACCGCGAATGCTACGGAGTTCAGCCTCTGCTTCTTGAAGAGGGAGTTCCTTACAGCGTTTCCCTGATACTTTCCCGGATGCCACTTTTTCTGCGGCATCAAGGAGGTAACCGACACGATAACCGGCTCTAAGAGGGACAAGATCCTCAGCACTGCAGCCGGCTAGTCTCTCCGGACTGGGAAAAGAGAATAATCCTTCCGCTAGTGGCTCTCCTAACGTCTGGCAGAGCCGATCCACTATGCCGCGAATACGAGGGATATTGTTGTTGGAAGAGATGATGAACGTGGCAAGTGTTTCCCAAAAGGGCTGGGTTAAAACTCGAATGCCATAATATTTGCGAACAGCTTTACACAGGGTCGGGTCATTGCAGAGGGATTCACAAATGGATGGATAGTCCAGCTGCAAATTCAAATAGGGCACCCAGAATTTCTGAAAATCCTCGTCCGAGCAGCCAGGAAATACAAATCGATTTTCGTCCACCTGTCGTACTTTTCGTATGGCGCCGGATACCGGTGCCGTCCAGGTCCCGTCCTCAGAACGGGTCCAGCGGAAGGCCTGTCCGCAGTCAAAGGTCAGGTCTGGAGAGAAGCAGGGGATGGTGCGGAGGATGTCCATGGAGTACCTCGGGAAATCGAACAAAAAAGAAAAATTTCACGAATAAGTAAAGACGATTTAACATTTCGTAATGGCAGCGGTGTCAAGGAAAAGTTTTTCCGCAATCCGGTGAAAAGAGCGGAAAATGGCAATAGATTGCGCTGAAAAAATTTTAGATTTCCACCTTTCCACAGACTTTTCAACATTTTAGCCCACGAAAAATATACTTAGAGTAATAAATGTGGCATTTTGTTTCAAAAAAAGGCCTTGACAGCTACAATCCGCATAACTACGTTATTTCTGATTTTTGATGCGGTCCCAGTAGTTTTTGGCGGCCTGTTCCATCTTGTTTTCGCCGGGTTCATAGTAGGTTCTATCTCGGATAACATCTGGGAGATACTGCTGGGCGACCCAGTGGCCAGGGTGGTCATGGGGATAATCGTAAAACTGACCTGGGTTGTTGTTGTCCTTGCCGTCGAAGTGCTTGTTTTGCAGCTGGCGGGGGACAGCTCCATAATTTCCGGAGCGGACATCCGCCATGGCGGCGTCAATAGCCTGCTCTCCGCTGTTTGATTTGGGGCTGGTTGCCACTAGAATGACAGCGTCCGCCAAAGGAATACGTGCTTCAGGCAGACCAACTTCCTGGGCAATGTCGCAGGCGTTCTTTACGATGGGGATGATCTGCGGGTAAGCAAGCCCAACATCCTCGCAAGCACACACGAGAAGGCGTCGGATGGCAGAGGGGAGATCCCCGGCTTCCAGCAGCCTCGCGAGGTAGTGCAGGGCAGCGTCCGGGTCAGAGCCCCGCATGGATTTCTGATATGCCGAGACAATGTCGTAGTGGTCGTCACCGGCGCGGTCGTAGCGCATGGAGGATTTCTGCGTGACCTGCTCCACGGTGGACTCGGTAATTGCGACGGAGGATGCGTCTGCCGGTACCAGAGTGGCAAGTGTACAGAGTTCTACGGCGTTGATAGCCTTGCGTACATCGCCCCCGGAAGATGCGGCAATGTGGCGGATGACTTCAGGCTCCACGTCATACGAAACGCCATTTTCCTGGGATAATATAGAGAATGCGCGATTCACGGCTCTCTCAATTTCCGATACTGGCACACTCTTGAACTCGAACACCGTGCACCGGCTTATAACAGCGTTATACACGTAGAAGTACGGATTCTCTGTTGTGGAGGCGATCATAGTAATGTCGCCGCTCTCAAGATACTCCAGAAGGCTCTGCTGCTGTTTCTTGTTGAAATATTGGATTTCGTCGAGATAGAGCAGGATACCGTTAGGGGCGGCCAGCGTCCCTACGTCAGCGACGATGCTTTTTATGTCACTGATTGATGCTGTCGTTGCGTTGAGGCGATACAGGGTCTTATTCGTTCTGCTCGCAATAATGCGGGCCAGCGTCGTCTTACCGACACCGGAGGGCCCGTAAAAGATGAGATTTGGCACTTCCCCGGACTCGATAATGGTGCGCAGGGCCTTGCCCTCTCCGATGAGATGCTGCTGTCCGATCATCTCGTCCAGCGTGGCGGGACGGATTCGGTCGGCGAGAGGTGTGGACATGGAGGTCCTCCTTCCATATAATCTATGTATTATATATATACTATTATAATAGGGGTATTTCTGAGAGCAAAGAACAACCCGTGAATCGCCCGGAAAATAGAAAAACGTACAAGAACATGCTTGAAACAGTACAGTTTTTGTGCATTCATCTGAAATTTGCCTCGGGACAAATATTTCTTGATTTGCCAATCCATGTGTGTTACTATCTTTAAGCACGCGAAAAGGCATAACTATACCCTTTTCACGAGAGATATGCGATGATGCGGGAGGTGGCCGTCCTCTGAGACGGGAAATTTCCGCGGAGTATGTCCGATTTTAAACCGGGCGAAACAAATATTTTGGTGCCAGACCCCGAAAAGGGGGAATCCTGCGCACTATGCTGTTTTTGCCACCCGGAGACGGGACCGCCTGCAACGGTTCGTTTCCAGGTTTTTCTAAAGGGCAGGTTTGAAACACCCGGCTCGGTGTAAAAATTTGCAGAGAGAAAAAGAAACAGCAGGCCCGCCATGAATCCCATTTCTTTAGGAGGAGTCCAAATGGCAGTAAAAGAAAAGATCAGAATCAGACTGAAAGGCTATGACGCCAACCTTGTTGACACCGCTGCGGAGAAAATCGTAGAGACCGCAAAGCGTACCGGTGCCAAGGTTTCCGGCCCTGTTCCGCTTCCGACGGAGAAAGAGGTTGTCACCATCCTCCGCGCCGTCCACAAGTACAAGGACAGCCGTGAACAGTTTGAGCAGAGAACACACAAGAGACTCATCGACGTCCTCAGACCTTCCAACAAAACCGTGGAAGCTCTGACGGGTCTTGAGCTTCCTGCCGGTGTAGACATTGAGATCAAACTCTGATCTCGGGTAAAGTCCGCATCGAAAGGTCATGTTGGTGACGAGCCAACCAATAACCAAAGGAGGAAAGGTTAATATGCAGAAAGGTCTTATCGGTAAAAAAGTCGGTATGACACAGCTCTTTGACGAGAACGGAACTGTAATCCCGGTCACCGTCATCGAGGCAGGTCCTTGCGCCGTTGTCACGAAGAAGACAATGGAGAACGACGGATACGAGGCAGTTCAGCTCGGATTCGGCGACCTGAAGGCCAACAAGGTCACAAAACCCATGAAGGGTCAGTTCGACAAAGCAAATGTCGCTCCCAAGAAAGTACTGAGAGAGTTCAGACTGGACGACTGCTCCACCGTCAACGTTGGCGACGTTCTCAAGGCAGACGTATTCGCTGCCGGAGACAAGGTTGACGTCATCGGAACCAGCAGAGGTAAAGGTACCGCCGGTGCCATCAAGCGCTGGAACTTCCACCGTCTGAAGGAATCCCATGGTACTGGCCCCAACGCCAGACATGCCGGTTCCCTGGGTATGTGCTCCGATCCTTCCCGTGTATTCAAGGGAAAGAAACTCGCCGGACACTACGGTGACGACCGCGTCACCATCCAGAATCTCGACGTCGTAAAAGTAGACGCAGAGAACAATCTCATCGCCATCAAAGGCGCTGTCCCCGGTATCCGCGGCGGAATCGTCCTCATCAAAGATACCGTAAAAAAAGCGTAAGGAGGAGTAAGACATGCCTAGCGTAAAAGTATACAGTGCATCCGGTGCCGAAAACGGAACACTGGAGCTCAACGACAGCATCTTCGGCATCGAGCCGAACCAGGACGTTGTCCATCTTGTCGTTGTAAACTATCTGGCAAACCAGCGTCAGGGTACTCAGTCCACTCTCACACGCTCTGAGGTAGCCGGCGGCGGAAGAAAGCCCTGGAGACAGAAGGGTACCGGTCATGCAAGACAGGGTTCCATTCGCGCTCCCCAGTGGAGACACGGCGGAATCGCCCTTGGCCCGAAGCCCCGCACCTATGGCGGCGACATCAACAAGAAGGTCAAGAAGCTCGCCATGAAGTCGGTTCTCTCTGACAAGGTCGCCAATGACGCTTTCCAGGTTCTTGATGACTTCGCTCTCAGCGAAATCAAGACCAAAGAGGCCGTCAAGGTCCTTGAGGCCCTTGGCAGTGCCAAGAAAGTTCTTGTTATCACCCCCGAAAAGGATGAGGTCATCTACAAGAGCGTAAGAAACATTGAGGGCGTTAAGGTCTCTCCGGCCAATGCCATCAGCGTATATGACGTAGTCAACGCCGACAAGGTCGTCATCCTGAAGGATGCCGTTGCCAAGATCGAGGAGGTATATGCATGAGTAAGACTGCACAGGACATCATCCTCCGTCCGATTATCACTGAGAACAGCATGGGTGCTACCGCTCTTAAGAAGTACACCTTCAAAGTTGCCAAGGACGCCACCAAGATCGACATCAAGCGCGCCGTTGAGGAGCTCTTTGATGTAGAGGTCGCCAAGGTCAACACCATGAATGTCCGCGGCCGTCAGCGCCGTCAGGGACGTTTCGTAGGAACGACCCCGTCCTGGAAGAAAGCAATCGTCACCCTCACCGAAGACTCCAAGTCCATCGAGTTCTTCGATGACATGATGTAAGGAAAGCCACCCATTAAAGTTACTATGCGGTAATGTATGGAGACCCGACACCTCCGCGAAGCCGCTTAGAGGAGTGAATTTCGAATGTCGATCCGAGTTATCAAGCCGACTACCAACGGCTCCAGAAATACTTCAGTCATCGATTATTCTGAGCTCTCCAAGGTCGCTCCTGAGAGAAGCCTTCTTGAGCCCAAGAATAAGCATGCCGGCCGCAACAGCTACGGCCGTATCACCGTCCGCCACCGCGGCGGCGGAAACCGTGTTAAATACCGTGTCATTGACTTCAAGAGAAACAAGTTTGACGTTCCCGCCAAGGTCATGACTCTGGAATATGATCCGAACCGGTCCGCAAACATTGCCCTCATCCAGTATGAGGACGGCACAAAAGCCTACATCCTCGCACCCGTTGGCCTGAAGGTCGGCGACACCGTCGAGGCTGGCCCGAATGCGGATATCAAACCCGGCAACGCCCTTCCGCTTGCCAATATTCCGGTCGGTACTTTTGTCCACAACGTAGAGCTCTATCCGGGCCGCGGCGGACAGCTTGCAAGAGCTGCCGGAATTGCCGCTCAGCTCATGGCTAAGGAGAACGGCTTTGCTCTTCTCCGTATGCCGTCTGGAGAGCTTCGCAACGTATCTGCACAGTGCATCGCCACTGTCGGTACTGTCGGCAACGGCGACCACTCCAATGTCAAGATCGGTAAAGCCGGTCGTACCCGCCACATGGGCATTCGTCCTACCGTCCGCGGTTCTGTCATGAACCCGAACGACCATCCGCACGGCGGTGGTGAAGGTAAGGCTCCCATCGGCCGTCCGGGCCCGGTTACCCCTTGGGGCAAACCTGCTCTTGGCTATAAGACCAGAAAGCACAATAAGAAGTCCGATAAGATGATCGTAAGACGTCGTAACGGCAAATAATCGTGAAAGGAGTTATGCATCATGAGTAGAAGTACTAAAAAGGGCCCTTACGTGCAGCCCAAACTGCTCGAGAGAGTTCAGCAGATGAATGAGCGCGGTGAAAAGACTGTCATCAAGACCTGGAGCCGCTCCTCCACAATCTTCCCTGACTTCGTTGGTCATACCTTCGCAGTTCACGATGGCCGCAAGCATGTTCCGGTCTATGTCACCGAGGACATGGTCGGACATAAACTGGGCGAGTTTGCACCGACCAGAACTTTCCGGGGCCATTCGGGCTCCAAGACCACAGCATAAGGAAGGAGTGTAAAACATGGAAGCTACCGCTAAGGCAACATTCGTAAGAATTGCACCGCGGAAGGTACAGATCGTTCTCGACCTGATCCGCAACCAGCCTGTCGACAAAGCCATGGGTATTCTCAAACACACTCCTAAGGCTGCGACCGAGGTTCTGGAGAAACTTCTTAAATCTGCAATTGCCAATGCTGAGCAGAAAGACATGGACACCAGCAATCTCTACGTTGCCGAGTGCAGCGTAAGCCAGGGTCCGACGCTCAAGCGCATCCGCCCGAGAGCACAGGGACGTGCCTATGGCATCAAAAAGAAAACGTCTCACATCAACATCGTGCTCAAGGAAGCAGAATAAGGAGGGAACAATAAAATGGGACAGAAAGTTAACCCCACTGGACTCCGCATCGGTGTCATCAAAGATTGGGAATCCCGCTGGTATGCCAATGACAAGGACTTCAGCAAGAACCTCCTTGAAGACTATCAGCTCAGAAAGTTCCTTCTCGACACCCTGAAGCCTGCAGGAGTTCCGAAGGTTGAAATTGAGCGTGACGCCAAGCGCATCCGCATCAACATCTACTGCGCAAAGCCGGGCATCGTCATCGGCCGCGGCGGTTCTGAAATTGATAAACTCAAGGCCGTCCTCGAGCAGAAGACCGGCAAGCCGGTTTATCTCAACATCATTGAGATCAAACAGCCGGATCTCGACGCTCAGCTCGTCGCTGAGAACATCGCCGGCCAGCTGGAGAGACGTGTATCTTTCCGCCGTGCTCTTAAGAAGGCCATCAGCAACACCATGAGACTGGGTGCCAAGGGAATCAAGATCATGGTTTCCGGCCGTCTCGGCGGCGCTGAGATTGCCCGTAAAGAGACCTATCACGAGGGCACCATCCCGCTTCAGACCATCCGTGCCGACATCGACTACGGTTTCACCGAGGCTGCCACCACTTATGGCCGTATCGGCGTAAAGGTCTGGATCTACAAAGGCGAAGTCCTTCAGGGCAAGAACACCTCTGATGAGGACAACAACAGAAGAGACCGCAGAAATGGCGGCAGAGACCGCAGAAACGGCGGCCGTGACCGTAGAAACGACCGCAGAAACGGCGGAAACCGCAGCCAGAGAAACAGCCGCGGCAACCGTAACTCCAGACGGGAAGGGGGAGCTGAATAATGCTGATGCCCAAGAGAGTAAAACACAGAAAAGTGCAGAAGGGCCGCATGAAAGGTAAAGCTACCCGTGGCAACAAGGTCACCTATGGTGAGTATGGTCTTCAGACCCTTGAGCCCGGCAGAATTACTGCAAACCAGATTGAGGCTGCCCGTATAGCCATGACCCGTTACATCAAACGTGGCGGTCAGGTTTGGATCAAAATTTTCCCGGATAAGCCCGTAACCAGAAAGCCCCTTGAAACCCGAATGGGTAAAGGTAAAGGTGCTCCGGAGTACTGGGTATCCGTTGTAAAGCCGGGCCGTATTCTCTTTGAGATAGGCGGCGTATCCGAGGAGCTTGCCCGTGAGGCAATGCGTCTCGCCGGCAACAAACTCCCTGTTAAGACAAAGTTTGTTACGAAGAAAGAACAGGAGGCTGAAACAGAATGAAAGCGACTGAACTGAGAGAAATGTCTGCCGCAGAACTCGATGCAAAGCTTCTTGAACTCAAGGATGAGCTTTTCAAACTTCGTTTTCAGCAGGCAGTCAACCAGCTTGAAAACCCGACTCGCATCAAAGCCGTAAAGAAGGACATCGCCCGGATCAAAACCATCCAGCGTGATGTTGAGCTGAACGGCCAGGACGCCTAAGGAAGGAAGGTTTAGAGCATGAGTGAAAGAAATCTTAGAAAGACTCAGGTCGGCATCGTGTCCAGTGACAAGATGGACAAGACCGTAGTCGTAGAGGTACGTGACAGAGTCAAGCATCCTCTCTATAAGAAGATCGTAAACCGCACAGTTAAATATAAAGCTCACGACGAAAACAATGAGTGCCATGTCGGCGATAAGGTTCTTCTGATGGAAACCCGTCCCCTCTCCAAAGATAAGAGATGGCGCGTAGTTAAGATTATCGAGAAGGCTCAGTAAGAGAAGGAGGGAATCACTGTGATTCAGCAGCAGACACTCCTCAAGGTTGCCGACAACTCCGGTGCAAAAGAAATTATGTGCATCCGTGTTCTGGGCGGTACCGGTAGGAGATACGCCAACATCGGCGACGTCATCGTTGCTTCTGTCAAAAAAGCAACACCCGGCGGAGCTGTTAAAAAAGGCGATGTAGTGAAAGCAGTTGTAGTTAGAACGGTAAGCGGTGTTCGCCGTGAGGACGGAACCTATATCCGTTTCGACGAGAATGCAGCTGTCCTGATTAAAGACGACAAGACCCCGAAGGGAACCCGTATCTTTGGGCCCTGCGCGAGAGAGCTCAGAGGAGCCGGTTTCACGAAGATCCTCTCCCTCGCTCCG
Organism: uncultured Eubacteriales bacterium; assembly: GCA_900315285.1. Classification (GTDB taxonomy): domain Bacteria; phylum Bacillota; class Clostridia; order Oscillospirales; family Acutalibacteraceae; genus RUG420. Next base: position 18,383 of record OMYO01000005.1, read on the forward strand.
GAAGTACTTTAATGGGAGGTGCGTTTAAGAATGAATAAGGTTCACGTAAAGACTGGCGACGAGGTTATCGTCATCAACGGTAAATATCGCGGACAGAAGGGAAAAGTTCTTGACGTTTCTCCTTCCGAGGGCAAAGTCATCGTTGAGGGTATCAACATCATCACGAAACACGTAAAGCCCCGTACCATGGGTGAGGTCGGCGGCCTGGTAAAGGCTGAGTCCGCTCTCTATGCTGACAAAGTTCAGCTTGTCTGCCCGAAGTGCGGCGAGGCTACCCGAGTCGGCCACACGGTCGTCGACGGCAAGAAGTTCCGCGTTTGCAAGAAATGCGGCGCTCAGTTTGAATAAAGGAGGGACCGTTAGTTATGCCAGCTAGATTAAAGACATTTTACAATGACGAGGTCGCTCCCGCTCTTATGAAGAAGTATGGTTATAAGAGCACCATGCAGATCCCGAAGCTTGACAAGATCGTTGTCAACTGTGCTTGCGGCGAGGCCAAAGATAACTCCAAGGTCATTGACTCTGTCATGAGCGACCTTGCCACCATCACTGGTCAGAAGCCGGTTCAGTGCAAAGCCAAGAAGTCCGTTGCAAACTTCAAGGTCCGTGAGGGCCAGGTCATCGGCGCAAAGGTCACCCTTCGCGGCGACAGAATGTATGAGTTCCTTGACCGGTTCTTCAACCTCGCACTTCCGAGAGTCCGCGACTTCCGCGGAATCAACCCCAACTCCTTCGACGGCAGAGGAAACTATTCCATGGGCGTCAAAGAGCAGCTGATCTTCCCGGAGATCGAGTTCGACAAAGTCGACGCTGTCCGCGGAATGGACATCACCTTCATCACCACCGCAAATACCGATGAAGAGGCAAAAGAGCTGCTTACTCTCATGGGCGCTCCGTTTACCAAGTAAGGAGGAATGAACTGTGGCTAAAACATCGATGAAAGTCAAGGCTGCAAAGCCTGCGAAATATTCAACCAGACAGCATAACAGATGCCAGATCTGCGGCAGACCACATGCATATCTCCGGAAATATGGAGTTTGCCGTGTTTGCTTCAGAGAGCTTGCTCACAAGGGTCAGATCCCGGGCGTGAAAAAAGCAAGCTGGTAATTTGAGCAATAGCAAGGGAGGGTAAGAAAATGCAGATCACTGATTCCGTAGCAGATATGCTCACCAGAATTCGTAATGCAAATTCCGCAAAGCATGATACAGTAGATGTCCCCGCATCCAACATGAAGAAAGCCATTGCTCAGATTCTTGTAGACGAGGGATACATCAAAGATTACACCGTCAAAGAGGACGGAAAGCAGGGCGTCATCACCATCACCCTGAAGTATGGCCCGAACAAATCTCAGGTCATCACCGGCCTCCGCAGAGTTTCCAAACCCGGTCTCCGCATCTACACGAGCTGTGAGGATATGCCCCAGGTCATGAAGGGCCTCGGCATTGCCATCCTCTCCACTCCGAAGGGCGTCATGACTGATAAGGACGCACGCAAAGCCCATGTTGGCGGCGAAGTTCTCGCATTCGTTTGGTAAGGAGGAACAGTAAATGTCACGAATCGGCAAAAAGCCCGTCGAGATTCCGGCAGGCGTTGAAGTCAAGATCGACGGAAACACTGTTACCGTAATAGGCCCCAAGGGCACCCTTACTCAGGCAGTGCATCCGAACATGAGTGTCGAAGTCGAGGGTAATGAGATCAAAGTTACCCGTCCGAACGACAACAAAGAAAACAGATCGCTCCACGGTCTTACCCGTTCGCTCATCGCCAACATGGTAGAGGGCGTCTCCAACGGGTTCAGCAAGGCCCTTGAGATCAACGGCGTCGGTTACCGTGCCGTCAAGAAGGGCAACGACCTCGAGCTCACCATTGGTTATTCCCATCTCGTCAACATGAAGACCCCGGAGGGCCTGACTGTTGAAGTTCCGGACAACAACAAGATCATCGTTTCCGGCCCTGACAAGCAGGCCGTCGGCCAGTTCGCAGCGGAAATCCGCAGCAAACGTCCCCCGGAGCCTTACAAGGGCAAAGGCATCAAGTATGCCGATGAACACATCCGCCGCAAGGAAGGTAAAGCCGGTAAGGGCGGTAAATAAGAGAAGGAGTGAATTCGAATGGTTAGTAAGCCGGACAGCAACAAAGCTCGTCTCAAGAGACACAAGAGAGTTCGCGGAAAGATCACTGGCACTGCAAGCCGTCCGCGTCTCAGCGTTTACCGCTCACTCAACAACATCTATGCTCAGATCATCGACGATGAGGCAGGCAAAACTCTTTGCGCTGCTTCCACCAATGAGAAGAGCTTCACCGAGTACGGCGGAAATAAAGACGCAGCCCGCGAGGTAGGCAAACTCATTGCCCAGCGCGCTGCAGAGAAGAATATCAAAGAAGTCGTTTTCGACCGCGGCGGTTATGTTTACCAGGGCCGTGTCGCCGAACTCGCAGAGGGTGCCCGTGAAGGCGGCCTCGAATTCTAAGCAGAGGAGGAGTACTTTTGGCTAAGATTGATGTATCGAACTTAGAGCTGGAAGAGCGCGTTATCGCAATCAACCGTGTATCTAAGACTGTAAAAGGCGGCCGTATCTACAAATTCGCTGCTCTCGTCGTAGTTGGTGACAAAAACGGTCTCGTAGGCTTCGGCCTCGGCAAATCCGGCGAGGTTCCGGATGCCATCCGCAAGGGTATCGAGGACGCCAAGAAAAATGTTATCCGTGTTTCCCTCAAGGGTTCCACCATTCCGCACGAGGTTATCGGCAAGTACGGCGCCGGAGAAGTTCTCCTGAAGCCGGCTGCTCCCGGTACCGGCGTTATCGCCGGCGGCCCGGTCCGTGCCGTTGTTGAGACCGTGGGCATTAAGGACATCCGTTCCAAGGCTCTTCGTTCCAACAACCCCTGCAACGTTGTTCGTGCTACCATTGACGGTCTGTCCCAGCTCCGCAATGTCGACGAAGTTGCAGAGATCCGCGGCAAGACTGCCAAGGAAATCTTAGGTTAAGGAGGAGCGGTGAATTATGGCAAACAGTAACGTACAGGTCAAGCTCGTCAAGAGCCTGATCGGCTGCAAGAAAGACCAGATCGCAACCGCTCATGCACTTGGTCTCTATAAGATCGGCGACGTTTCCACTCAGCCGGTCAACCCCGCGACCCAGGGCAAGATCAACAAGATCAGCTTCCTTCTTGAGGTCGCTGAGGCGTAACGGTAGGAGGTGCGAACAGATGAAACTCAATGAGCTTAAACCGAGCGAAGGTTCCAAGCGCGAAGTAAAGCGGATCGGCCGTGGACCGGCCTCCGGTCAGGGTAAAACCGCCGGCAAGGGCCAGAAAGGTCAGAAGGCAAGATCTGGTTACAGCAGACGCTTCGGTTTTGAGGGCGGTCAGATGCCCCTTCAGAGAAGACTTCCGAAGAGAGGCTTCAACAACATTTTCGCCAAGGAGATCGTTACCGTAAACGTTTCCGACCTCGAGGCAAAGTTTGAGGACGGCGCCGATGTAGATGCTCAGGCTCTCATCAATGCCGGTCTCATCAAAAAGGTGAAAGACGGTGTCAAGGTCCTTGGCAACGGCGACATCACCAAGAAATTAAATGTAAAGGTCAATGCTTATTCCAAGGCAGCAAAGGAGAAGATCGAAGCCGCCGGAGGAAAGGCAGAGGTGATCTAAATGCTCCAGACGCTTGCCAATGCGTTCAAGACACCGGAAATCCGGAAGAAGATATTCTTCACAGCGTTTATCATTCTTCTGTTCCGTATCGGAGCTGCCATCAGTGTCCCGTTTACTGACGCCTCCATGGGTATCATCTCCGATACCGCATCCGCCAGTAACTTCATGAACTATCTGAACATGATGACCGGTGACGCTTTTGAGTACGGCACCATCTTCGCTATGTCGATCACGCCGTACATCAACTCCTCCATCATCATCCAGCTTCTCACTGTCGCCATTCCGGCACTCGAGAGGCTCACGAAGGAGGGCGATGCAGGCCGTAAGAAAATCCAGGTAATTACTCGAATCGTGGCAATTGTTCTGGCACTTCTTCAGTCTTCTGCGTATTATGTATACTTAAGAAGCTATGGCTATATCACCCTGGATGCCAACGGAGCCATGTTCCATGGTTTCTCCGCGGTCCTTCAGGCTCTGGTCATTATTCTCACCCTTACCGCCGGCTCCACACTTCTCATGTGGCTGGGTGAGGAGATCAACGAAAAAGGTATCGGCAACGGTATCTCGATTCTCCTTTTCGCCGGTATCGTCTCCCGTTTCCCCAAGGACGTCATGGTTTACCATGAGCAGTTCAAGAGAGGCGGACTCTACTATGCATTCGTTCCGATCGCCTACGTTCTCATGGCAGCCATGATCGTGTTCATCGTCTGGCTCGACAACTCCGAGAGACGTATTCCGGTCGTTTATGCAAAGCGCGTCGTAGGCAGAAAGATGTACGGCGGCCAGAATACGAACCTTCCCATCAAGGTCAATATCTCCGGCGTCATGGCCATCATCTTCGCCAGCTCCATTCTCTCCCTTCCGCCCACAATCGAGATGTTCATCAAGAATCCGGGCAAGGGTGCGAGAACGTTCTTCAATCTGTTTGATTCCCAGAGCTGGTTCTACGGCATCCTGTACTTCATCCTGATCATGTTCTTCGGCTATTTCTACAGTACGATCCAGTACAACCCCATCGAGATGGCCAATACACTCCGCCGGAACAACGGTTCCATCCCCGGCATCCGTCCGGGCAAACCCACGTCGGACTATATTCAGAAAGAACTCTCCAGGATCACCTTTATCGGCTCGCTGTTCATCAGTGTCGTCGCCATTCTCCCGATCATCTTCACTCAGATCACGAAGGCAACTTCCAGCCAGATGAACATTGCACTCGCCGGTACATCCGTAATCATCGTAGTCGGTGTAGCCCTTGAGACCGTGAGACAGCTGGAATCCCAGCTCATGGTCCGCCATTATAAGGGTTTCCTTGATTAATCTGAGAAAGGAACGCATTGCTATGAAGATCATATTCCTTGGAGCGCCGGGCGCCGGCAAGGGCACCCAGGCAGAGCGGGTGGCAGATGCGCTGAGCATCCCCACCGTCTCCACCGGTAATATCATTCGCGAGGCACTTTCCAACGGTACCGAGATGGGCATCAAGGCCAAGACCTACATTGAGGCCGGCAAACTTGTTCCGGACGACGTCGTTATCGGCATCATCCAGGAGCGTCTTGCCAAGGATGACTGCCAGAACGGTTTCATTCTTGACGGCTTCCCCCGTACCATTCCCCAGGCCGAGGCCCTCGAGGATATGGGAATCGATATTGACAAAGTTGTCGATATTGAGGTCCCGGACGAGGCAATCAAGGAGCGCATGGGCGGCCGTCGTGTCTGCCCGAAGTGCGGATCCACTTATCATCTGGTTACGAAGAAGCCGCAGAAGGACGGCATTTGTGATCGCTGCGGAGCAGAGCTCGTACAGCGCAAAGATGACGCTCCTGAGACGGTGGCGGATCGCCTGAAGGTCTATCATGACCAGACGGAGCCGCTGAAGGACTTCTATGACAAACGCGGAAAACTCTCCACTGTGGATGGAGTTGGAAGCGTTGAAGAAATTGCAGAGCGGGTAAAGGCCGCTCTGGAGGCATAAGCATGATCGTGCTGAAGACCAGCGATGAGCTGGAAAAAATGAAACTTGCCAACAAGATTTCAGCTGATGCACTGAGAAAAGTCGGTGAGGCTGTAAGACCCGGCATCTCCACCTGGGAGCTGGACCAGATAGCCTATGATTTCATAAAGTCGCAGGGGGCCGAACCCAACTTCCTGGGACTCTATGATTTCCCCGCCACTGCATGCATATCCATAAACGACGAGATCATCCACGGGATCCCGAGCAAGAAGCGCATCCTGAAAGACGGCGACATCGTCTCTGTCGACCTCGGTGCTAAAATTGACGGGTACAATGGAGACAATGCCTACACGTTTTTCGTTGGCGATGTAGACCCTGAGGTCCGCAAAATGTGTGACACCACCAGGGAATCCCTTATGGCCGGCATTGACGCCGCAGTTCCGGGCAACCGGATCGGCGACATCGGACATGCGGTCCAGGAGTACTGCGAGAGCCGCGGATACGGAGTCGTTCGTGAATACGAGGGACACGGTGTTGGCACAAAGCTCCATGAAGATCCTGGTGTTCCCAACTACGGCAGAGCTGGCCGGGGCGTCCGGCTGCTCCCGGGCATGACGATTGCCATTGAGCCCATGATTACTCTCGGCTCGCCGAAGATCAAGCAAATGCCCGACGGCTGGACCGTAAAGACCGCAGACGGCAAGGCCGCTGCACACTATGAAAATACCATAGCAATTACTGACAACGGCCCCGAAATTCTTACCTGGGGCAGGACCCTTTAAGGAGTTGGAAAAACATGTCCAAACAGGATATGATCGAAGTCGAAGGAACTGTCGTCGAAGCTCTCCCCAACACAATGTTCAAGGTTGAGCTGGAGAACGGACATCAGATTTTAGCCCATATCTCCGGAAAACTCCGGATGAACTTCATCCGCATTCTCCCCGGAGACAAGGTAACGGTCGAAATGTCGCCATATGACCTTACCCGTGGACGTATCACATGGCGGTCCAAATAAAGAGCACAACACAGGTTTTAATTACACTGGGAGGTAACACAGAATGAAAGTCAGACCTTCTGTCAAAAAGATGTGCGAGAAATGCAAAATCATTAAGCGCAAGGGAAAAGTAATGGTTATCTGTGAAAATCCCAAGCACAAACAGCGCCAGGGCTAATCGTCCTGTATACCTAAAATTTTCGGAGGTGCAATAGACATGGCCCGTATTTCAGGCGTCGATCTGCCGAGAGATAAGAGAATTGAGATTGCTCTCACTTATATCTACGGTATCGGCAAGAAAACTGCAGACGACATCATCGCCGCTACTGGAGTTAACCCGGACACCCGCGTCAAAGATCTGACCGAGGAAGATGTGTCCAAGCTCCGTGACTATATTGACAAGAATGTTACAGTCGAAGGTGATCTCCGCCGCGACACTGCATTTGACATCAAGAGACTCATCGAGATCGGTTCTTACCGCGGTACCCGTCACAGAAAAGGACTTCCGGTCAGAGGCCAGAATTCCAAGAACAACGCCCGTACCCGCAAGGGACCGAAGAAAACCATCGCAAACAAGAAGAAGTAATCAGGGGGGATAATTTTGGCTAACAAAGGTTCTAAGAAGACCGCTGCTACCCGCGGCAGACGCCGTGACCGCAAGGTCGTAGAGCGCGGCTCCGCTCATATCCAGTCCACCTTCAACAACACCATCGTTACCATCACCGATACGCAGGGCAACGCTGTTTCCTGGGCATCCGCCGGTGAGCTCGGCTTCCGCGGTTCCAAGAAATCGACTCCGTTCGCTGCACAGACCGCCGCAGAGACTGCTGCCAAGGTCGCTCTCGAGCATGGTATGAAGACCATCGAAGTTTACGTCAAGGGCCCGGGCGCCGGACGTGAATCCGCCATCCGCGCACTGCAGACTGCAGGTCTGGAAGTAACTTCCATCAAGGATGTCACTCCTATCCCGCACAATGGCTGCCGTCCGCCGAAGAGAAGACGTGTCTGACACCTAAGGAGGATTTTCAATTATGGCAAAAAATAATGCGCCTGTCGCCAAGCGCGCCAAGGCTCTCAATGTTTCTCCTGCTGTCCTCGGTTACAACAAGAAAGAGACCCATCGCAACCCGAAGGGCAATATGAGAAGAAAACAGTCTGAGTACGCCCTTCAGCTCAACGAGAAGCAGAAGGTCAAGTTCGTATATGGTATCCAGGAAAAGCAGTTCTCCAACTACTATGCGAAGGCTGAGAAAATGGCCGGTAAGTCCGGCGAGAATCTCCTGGTTCTCTGCGAGCGCCGTCTCGACAATGTCGTATATCATCTGGGCTTCGCTTCCACCCGTCGCCAGGCCCGTCAGCTTGTCAATCACGGTCACTTCACCGTTGACGGCAAGAAGGTCAACATTCCGTCTTTCCAGGTAAAACCTGGCATGGAGATCGCTGTTAAAGAGAAGAGCCTTTCCTCTCCGATCTTTACCCGTCTCACCGGCGAGGATGCCCCCATCGTCAACATTCCCGAGTGGCTTGAGAGAGACAAGAATGCTCTTAAGGGCAAGGTCCTTAGAATGCCGACCCGCGACGACGTTGACTTTGACGTCGAGGAACACCTCATCGTCGAGTACTACTCGAAATAATGCCACGTAAACCCCGACATATCTAACTTTAAGGAGGGTTTTGAATGATCGGTATTGAGAAGCCCAATATTGAAGTATTCACCCAGGATGATGACAGCACCTATGGCAAGTTTACCCTGGAGCCCCTTGAGAGAGGCTTTGGTACTACCCTCGGCAACAGCATGCGCCGTGTACTCCTCTCCTCTCTGCCGGGTTATGCCATCAAATCCGTCAAGATCGACGGTGTCCTCCATGAGTTCTCCACGATTCCGGGCGTCAAGGAAGACGTCACCGAGATCGTCCTAAACCTCAAGAGCGTTATCATCAAGATCAATGGCGATGGACCGAAGACGGTCTACATTGATGCATCCGGGGAAGGCGAAGTTACTGCCGGTGACATTAAAGGTGACTCCGAGATTGAAATTTTCAACCCTGAGCTGCACATTGCCACTCTTGACAAGGATGCCAAGCTCACCATGGAAATGACGGTTGATAATGGCCGCGGCTATGTCTCCTCTGAGAGAAACAAGCAGGAGCTCGAGCCCCCCATCGGCGTTATTGCAATCGATTCCATTTATTCACCTGTAAACAAGGTAAACTTTACTGTAGAGAACACGCGTGTCGGCCAGCGCATTGACTACGACAAGCTGACACTGGAAGTGTGGACAAACGGTACGATCTCTGCCAAAGAGGCTGTTTCGCTTGCCGCCAAGATCCTCAACGATCACCTCAAGTTATTTATTGACTTGTCTGAAAATGAGTATATGACAGACGTTCTTGTTGAGAAAGATGACGATTCTCGTGAGAAGGCTTTAGAGATGACCATTGAAGAACTTGATCTGTCTGTTCGTTCCTTTAACTGCTTAAAGAGAGCAGGCATCAATACAGTAGAGGATTTGACCACAAAATCGGAAGACGACATGATGAAGGTCCGCAACCTCGGAAAGAAATCCCTCGACGAGGTCGTTGCGAAGCTGGATTCTCTCGGCTTCTCTCTCCGTAAAGATGACGAATAAGTAAGGAGTGAATATCCATGCCAGGTACCAGAAAACTCGGCAGAGCCAGTGACCACCGCAAGGCCATGCTTCGTGCCATGGTCACCTATCTGTTCGAAAACGGTAGAATTGAGACCACCGTTACCCGTGCCAAGGAAGTTCGCGCAATGGCTGAGAAAATGATCACCATCGCCAAGAAAGACGACCTTGCAGCCAGAAGACAGGTCCTCGCCTATGTGACGAAAGAGGACGTTGTCAAGAAGCTCTTCGACGAGATCGCACCGAAATATGCTGACGTCAATGGCGGCTACACCCGGATCATCAAGACCGGCCCGCGCCGTGGCGATGCAGCTGAGATGTGCATCATCGAGCTTGTATAACCGATAACTAAAGAAATACCCTCCATGTCGGGTCTCCGACAGGAGGGTATTTTTTGCTATTTTTTGAGAACTCATACCATAACCCCGAAAAGTCAGAAAAAGGTATGAATTCGAGGGGGGTATTCTGCGGAAAAAATCATACCAAATGACAGAAAATCGTAAGGTTGGTATTAGTTTGAGCGAAAGATTTCGCCTCGATCCATAGCGATTCACCGGTTAATTCGTAAAAAACTCATACCTTTTCTTTTGATAGCAGACGAAAGGTATGAGATTGCACGTTTAGATACCCCTAGGGGGTATCCGCAACAATAATGTTCTAAGTAAGAGAGTGGAACCGATCATACCGGAGCGCATCCAAGCTCACCGAAAGCGGCTCGTCCAGAATCAGCTCAGAGAGCAGCTTGCCGACAGCGGGGCCAATTCCGAATCCGTGACCGGTAAAGGCACAGGCGAGGGTGAGACCGGGTACCTCATCGACTTTGCTGAGGACGGGAACGCCGTCTTTGCACATGTCGATCCAGCCAGCCCAGTTTCGCACCACTTTGGCGTTTGCGAGGGCAGGGAAGTACTGGAGAATGGCGCGGCTGCTGACGGAGAGGGCCTGACTCGTGTTGATTGGAGTACCGTCGTCTTTGTCATAGTCTTCAAAACCGGAGTATCCGCCGAAGACGAAGGAACCGTGGTTTGTCTGGTGACCGTAGAAATCGGCGCCGGCGGTGCCGAGCATCTGCCAGAACATGGGCGGTTCTGCCTCGGTGACAATGACCTCGCATTTCTGGGAGACCATGGGGACATCGAGACCGACGGAGGCCATAATGTCACGGCTCTGGAGACCGGCGGCAAGAAGAATCTCATCGGCCTCGTAGACGTTACCGTCCTCGGTGAAGACCTTGCGGGCGCGGCCGTGGTTTTTCTGGATTTTCGTGACCTTCTGGTTCGTATAGAAGTGGACGCCGAGCTGGCGGGCTCTGCGGTAGAAGGCAAGCGTTGTGGTCATGGGGTTTGCATGGCCATCGGTAGGACACCAGCTGGCGCAGGTGACTTCGTCCGAGAGGTAGGGACAGATTTCGCGGGCTTCATCGCCCGTGATCATGGTGACATCGAGGCCGCAGGCGACAGCACGGTCGGTGAGACCCTGGAGGATTTTCTGGTGTTCCTCGGTCTTGCCAAGACGCAGGTTGCCGCCCTGATGATACTCGCAGTCATAGTCGAGTTCCTCAGAGAGCGTCGGCCAGAGGGTCTGGATGCCCCACATGGCAATGGGGAGTTCCCGTGGGTCACGGCCGGACTGGCGGACACCGCCGCCGTTGCGGGAGGAGCCGCCGTTGCCGATGAAGGGGCTTCCCTCGAGGACAGTGACATTGCGCTGACCGGCTTTGGCCAAATAATAGGCGGTTGCACAGCCGATGATGCCGCCGCCGATAATGATGACATCGGATGTCTTATTCATTGCAGCTGCCTCCGTTCTTTTCATGGGATAGCGTCTCCATCTCTATGGGGCGCATGGGGCCACGGGCTGTGGCGGTCTCAATGTCATCGGGGGAGACGCCGAGTTCTCGTGCAAGGATGCCCTTGATAAGTTTCGTGCAGGTCTGTCCCTGACAGAGGCCCATGCCACAGCGGGTGAATCGCCGAAGCTCGGTAATGGTAAACATGCCATCGTGGATGGCATGGCGGATCTGTCCTTTGGTGATCTCCTCGCACCGGCACACGAGAAGGTCGTCGTCCGGCTGGGGGACGAATTCGCCGATGTCGGCGAAGCGGTCGTCAAACTTGTTCATCCTACATTCTCCTCTCCGGCTTTGAAAAATCTGGCGGTGCCGGCGAAATCCTTCGGCACCTTAATGGTGACAAGTGCCGTCTGGTCAAAAGCAGGCACTTTTCGTACTGCAACGACTTCGGCGTCACAGACGGGGGAGCCTCCGCGGGAGAGGGCAACCCCTGCATCGCCCTTCTTCGGGAGTGGGAGGAATTCATAGGGCAGGGTGACGGTGGCGGAATCTTCCGAATAGTGCTCATCTACAAGGAAGATGGCCTGGCCGGGGCAGTTGGCAACGCACATGCCACAGTTGATGCATCCTGCGTCCGGGTCGACCTGAGGTAGAGCAGTCATGTCGGTGCCAATTTTGATGCAGCCTTTCTTGCAAGCATCCTGACAGGGGTTGCACGGAATGTTCTGGGTGCACTCAATGACGGGGTGGATGGAGGCGGCGTGGGTAATGCCGGGATAGTTCCAGACCTCCTCGTCGTTCAGGTAGCCGTTCCTAAGGAGATGGGTGGAGATGGGGCAGCCCTCATCTGTGGTCTCAATTTTCTTTCCACGGTTTTTCGGGGCAAACATGCCCTGGCGGAGACTGTCGAGGGAGGCCTCCTGGACCTTGATGTCCCGCTCTGTCTCCTCTTCTCCGGTGTAGCCAAGATATTCGGCCGCGGAAATACCGGCGATTCGGCCTTCGATCATGGCAGAACTTGCCTCCTCAATACCGGAGACATCACCGGCGGCAAAGATTCCAGGGATGGAAGTCTCGCCGGTCTCACTGATGACTGGAACTGTACCGCCCTTTCTTCCGTTCTCCTCCATGGCGCATCCGGACATCTTTGCAAGCTTAGACATGGGGGAGAGGCCGACGGCAATGCAGATGGTGTCACAGTCAAAATGTTTCTCCGTGCCGGGAATAAACTGGAAATTTCCGTCCAACTCAGCGATGGTGACGCCATTTACACAATTCGTGCCCTCCGCTTTGAGAATAGTATGGGAGAGATAGAACGGGATACCGGTCCGAGCGAGCTTCGATGCATGGACGCCATATCCGCCGACCCGCGGGGCCGCGTCCACAATGGCGACGACCTCACATCCGGCCTGCAAAAGCTGGTAGCTTACCACGAGGCCAACATTTCCGGAGCCGAGCATGAGAACCTTGCTGCCGGGACGGACCCCGTGGAGGTTCATCATCGTCTGGGCTGCGCCGGCGCCGATGACGCCGGGAAGAGTCCATCCATCAAACATGACCATGTTCTCGGAGGCGCCGGTGGCGAGGATGATGGAGTCACCTTTATAGTGGTACACGGCGTCGCCCTGTTTTACGACGACCTCCTTATCAAGATAGAGACCGGCGACAATGGAGTTCAGACAGACCTCTACGCCGGCGGCTTCAGCCTCCTTTAGAAGGTCTTCACCGATATGGAAGCCACGTTCCTTGGCCATGTGCTCTTTGGATCCGAAAAATTTGTGGATCTGCTTGATGAGCTGGCCACCGGGGCGGGCGTTTTCATCAAACACGATGGTTTTCAGACCGCGGCGTGCGGTCTCAATGGCGGCGGAGAGACCGGCAGGACCAGCGCCGACGACGATGACATCATAGCGTTTCATTATTTTCCCTCCCCTTCTTCCATAGCGCGTACACCGTACTGGGTACGGACGTCCATATCCGCTTCAAGCGGTGTGATACATGTGCGTACATTCGGCTGGCCGTTCACGACCATGACACAGTCCGTGCATCGCCCAATGGCGCAGAACATACCGCGGGGCTCATGGCGTTTCTGGGTGTAACGGTGGATCATGACCCCCTGGGCCTTCAGAGCCATGGCGATTGGCTCGCCCTCATTACCCTCGCACTCCTTGCCGTCATAGTAGAAGCGGACGACTTTCGGCTCCTTTTCTGGACTGCCGAGGATGGGGTGCTCAGAAATACGACGTTCGGAATCCATCATAGAAAACCTCCTGTAATAAAAAGGCCCGGCTACAGCCTATGCTGCAGTCAGGCATCATCGTCTTGACGTGCCACTATTCTAACACGTTGATCTTCAATAGTAATGCACATATTTACTTTATATCTTCAATGAAATCCTTTATAATTGGGGAGAAAAGAGGTCGATTCACCCATGAATCAGCATCAGCTCATGTATTTTCTCGAGGTCTACTACCTCGGCAACATCAGCCAGGCGGCAAAAAAACTTTATGTGTCCCCTCAGAGTGTCAGCCAGACTATCATCGGTCTGGAGAAGGAACTGGATCAGAAACTGTTTGACCGGAGCGGGAAAAAAATGGTGCCCACAAAGACCGCTGTCCGGCTGTCCACCCATGCGGAGCGTATCCTTGAGGAATACCAATATATCCTGTCTAATAATTTCCCCAATAGTGAAGAGCGCCGGACCGTCGTCATGGCGTGCTGCTATGACGCGCCGCAATCCCTGGGCATAGAGTTTTATCACCGACTGCAGGTGGAGCACCCGGATATTGTGTTCCGACTCGAGGAGATGCCGGACCCGGACGCCATAGCAAAGTTAGAGAACAACCAGGTGGAAATGGCCATTGTGCCCGGGCCAATCAATACCTCCCAGTACCAAATCCAATATCTTTCCTCCCAACGGCTCTGCATGCTGTTTAACCGGGAGCATCCCATGGCCGGCCATGAGGTCTTCACCATAGAGGACTTTCAGAAAATCAAAAACACGCCCATTGCGGTGAAGAGCCAGAAATTATTTGGAAGCATGGAGCAGAATAATCTTCTGACCAGTCTCGGTCTCACACCAAACTATATTTTGGAGGTCTCGGACTATCACATTATCCATGAGATGGTGGAGAACAACTACTCCGCAGGAATGACGCTGGACATCCTGGCAGACCAGTTGGACCCTGCGAAGGCGACATCGGCTCCCATCCAGGACTCGGCTTTTGAGAAAAATTTGTATCTGGTCAAGAAGAGGGGTTATCGCCTCTCTGAGGAGAGTGAGATCATTGAGCAGGAGATCCTCCGCAGCTTTGGAAAACTAGACAGTAAAGGAACTTCTTGAAAATATCAAAGAAACTTATGATTTTCTATTGATTGAGCGACTTTGTGATATTATGAGTTCGTTGACAAGGATGTCGACCCGGAAATCCCGGGAAGGCATCCTTATTTTTTTCAGGCATTGGGGTCTGTAGGCAGTTTGTTTCTGTCTGTGGGCCCTTTTTATCTTTTGAATGGAGGATTTTTCAAATGGCTTATCCGAAAGTTGATTTTCTTTATCTGAATGAGGAGGACATGGTCAAGGCCGGTGTTCTCGACGGTGTCCGCTGTACCGAGTGCATGGAGGAACTCCTGAAGCTCCTCGATGAGGGCCGTTACCGCATGGGCGGTGACAACGGAAACTCCCATGGAACCATGATCTCCTTCCCGGAGGCAGAGGATTCCAAGTTCCCGGAGATGCCGGTGAACGGACCGGATCGCCGCTTTATGGCAATGCCCGCCTATGTCGGCGGCAAGTTTGACCTTGCCGGTGTCAAATGGTACGGCTCCAACGTTGAAAACCGTGATGAGGGTCTTCCGCGTTCCATCCTTATGGTAATGCTCAACGACAAGAAGACCGGCGCCCCCATTGCTCTCATGTCTGCCAACCTTCTCAGCGCCGAGCGGACCGCATCTATCCCCGGTGCAGGCGTAAAGAACCTGTCTCTTCCGGACTCCAAGGTCCTCGGTATCGTAGGTCCTGGCGTCATCAATACCATTGCTATTAAGACGTTTGGCGAACTTCGTCCTTCGCTTGATACTCTGAAGATCAAGGGACGTGGTCGTGCTTCCATCGACCGCTGCATCGCCTTTGTCAAGGAGAATTGCCCGCAGTTTACAAATATCGAAGTCGTGGATACCCTCGAGGAGTGTGTCCGTGGAAGTGACATTGTAAACTTTGCCACCTCCACCACTATGGGCGGTAACGGTTCTGCCGACTACCCGTTCGTCGAAGAGGACTGGATCAAGCCCGGTGCTCTCATCTGTGTCCCCGGCTCCGCCAACTTTGATGACGAGTTCCTCGCCAAGCGCGCCAAACTGGTCGTCGACAACATCAAGCTCTATGACGCCTGGGAGGAGGAGTATGGTCCGGAGGCCTTTGAGACCATCTATATCCCCGGCTGCAAGTTCCTCGACATGGTTGACCGCGGTGAGATGACCCGTGATCATATTGATGACCTCGGCGCCATCCTGAACGGCAAAAAGCCGGGACGAGAGAGCCCGGAGCAGAAGATCATCTACTCCATCGGCGGTATGCCGGTAGAGGATGTCGCATGGGGCAAAGACATCTATGAGTATGCTGTAGAACACGGCATTGGCCAGAAGCTGAACCTCTGGGATAAACCGATGCTGTTCTAATCCATTTAAAAGATAGGGCGTGCCGCAGAACATTATGTTCTGCGGTGCGTTCTTTTCTTGATAATTTATTTTCTGACATGACCAGAGTGAAAAAATGGAACAGATTGTGAATCGCTGACGGGAAAAGATTTAACAGATATTTTGCATGACAATTATGTCACAATCAAGCCCACATTCTTATCCTGATTTTGAAAAACATTGTGTTGATTTTTCATTAGTTCACAGAATATGTAGAAATAGGAACGGAAAAAATATGTAATACGCACAAAAGTTGGTGTATACTAAAGCTGTAACTGTGGAAATATCAAATCCGTGAAGGATTGGAGGTTTTATCTATGGCAAAGAAAACAGTTGCCTTTACCGGAACAATGGAGCAGGAGAAGGAACTCCGGGACTACATTGCCGAGAACCGGGACACCCCGGGTGCTCTCATGCCCATTCTGCAGAAGGCACAGGAAATCTACGGGTATCTCCCCATCGAGGTCCAGACCATGATTTCCGACGAGACCGGAGAGCCGCTGGAAAAAATCTACGGAATCTCCACATTCTATGCCCAGTTTGCCCTTTACCCGAAGGGCCAGAACCAGATCTCGGTATGTCTTGGAACCGCATGTTATGTAAAGGGTTCGCAGGCTGTCTATGACAAGGTCTCGGAACTGCTTGGCATTGATGAGGGCGAGTGCACCGAGGACCTGAAGTTCTCTCTGGACTCCTGCCGCTGCGTCGGCGCATGCGGACTTGCACCAGTCATGATCATTAACGACGATGTCTACGGAAGAATGACTCCCGACCAGGTCGAATCCATTCTCAAGAAGTATTGAGCGTTCGTTTGGGAAAGGGTGAAAAATCGTGACACTGCAGGAAGTGCAAACTCTTCTGCAAGCAAAGGTGGCAAGCTGTGAGGATCTCCTGGACGAGGAGGTTCAGAACGCCTTTGGAAGCGACATGATGAGCGAGGTCCTGGCCTATGTCCAGGATCAGGGCATTCTCATGACAGGCCTCGTGAATGAACAGATCATTCGCACCGCCGCCATGAAGGATATGTTCTGTGTTGTCATGGTCCGCGGGAAACAGCCCACGGCAGAAATGATCTCCATCGCCGAGGAAAATGAGATCGTACTCATGCTTACCGACTTCACCATGTATCAGTGCAGCGGTATCCTTTATGTCAATGGGTTGAACCCGACGGGACACCACTATGTCTGAGCCCATTCGGCTGGTCTTTGACGTGGATGGTACGGACTTCTCGGCGGCCGGGAACGCATCCATGGAACTGAAAAAGGAGCTCCGCTCTCTTGGCTTTCCGAGAGATGTGGTTCGCAGGACCTCCATCGCAATGTATGAGGGAGAAATCAATATGGTCATCCACGCCGGCGGCGGGCAGGCCATCATTGAGATCTCTCCGGAGGAAATTTCAGTGACACTGGCAGACCACGGCCCTGGCATCCCCGATGTCTCGCTCGCCATGCAGGAGGGGTATTCCACAGCTCCGGAGGAAATTCGGGAAATTGGCTTTGGTGCCGGCATGGGGCTGCCAAACATGAAGAAAAATTCGGATGAAATGCGGATCGAGTCCGTCGTGGGAACCGGGACAACGGTCTACATGAAATTTCGAGTAGCGTGAGAAGATAAAAACCATGGGCAACTATAAACACTCTGTCACACTGGCAAAGGATAAATGCAAGGGGTGCACAAACTGTCTAAAACGGTGTCCCACCGAGGCCATCCGCATCCGGAATGGCCATGCGGAAATCAACTCCGACACCTGCGTGGACTGCGGTGAGTGCATTCGGCGCTGTCCCTATCGGGCAAAGCGTGCGGTCAGCGACCCGCTCTCCATCATGGAGGGCTTCCGCTACAAAGTGGCACTGCCTGCGCCGGCATTCTATGGCCAGTTTGACCATCTGAACAATATCAATTACATATTGAAGGCGCTGCTGGATATCGGTTTTGATGATGTCTTCGAGGTGGCCAGAGCGGCGGAGATCGTGTCCGGGTATTCCAAACGCTACATTATGAGACCAGACGTGAAAAAACCGGTCATCAGTTCTGCATGTCCCGTTATTGCACGGCTCGTCAGTATTCGGTTCCCAGATCTTATTGACAATATCATGCCTATGCTGCCTCCGGTGGATATTGCTGCAAAAATGGCCCGGGCGGAAGCAAAAGAAAAGCACCCGGAGCTGAAGGATGAGGACATTGGGATTTTCTTCATCTCACCGTGTCCCGCCAAGGTCAGCTACCTCCAAAATGAGGCAGAAAACGGCCGGAAGACGGTGGACGGTGTGTTCAGCATGAATGAGCTCTACCTAAAAATCGTCACGAAAATGGACGATAAAGAGGTGCCGCCGCTCCTGTCAAGGACGGGACGAGTTGGTATCCGTTGGGCCGGAGCAGGCGGAGAGGCAAGAGCACTCTCCAAACACCGTTTCCTCGCAGCAGACGGCATCGAGAACGTCATTGACGTTCTCGAAAAAATGGACAACTACACACTGCCAGACCTCGACTTCGTAGAACTTGACGCCTGCAACGGCGGCTGCGTCGGCGGCGTTATGACTATGGAAAATGCGTACATCGCCAAGGCAAGGCTTCTCCACCTGGAAAAGGGCCTTCCCCTTGCGGTGAACTGGGACTTTGAAGAGGATTACGGTTCCCGGGAAATTCCGGACGACTTTTTCACGGACGAGGAACTGACCTACTCACCGCCAAAGCCTTTGGACGAGGATATCAAGCTTGCATTTGAGAAACGGGTTCGCATCCAACAGATTTTGGAAACGCTGCCAGCTCTTGATTGCGGCTCCTGCGGAGCCCCCACATGTCGGGCTTTTGCTGAGGATATTGTCCGTGGGTACGTCACCGAGGATGACTGTATTGTCCGTATGAAGAAAAAACAGGAGGCGACAGAATGACGGTATCGGAAATGGCAGAGAAACTCTCCCTCACGACACTGTCCCTGCCGGACCCGGACCGGGAAGTGGAAGGCGGATACGCCGGAGACATGCCGAGCTGGGTCATGGGCAATGCAGAGCAGGGTGACACCTGGATTACCATTCTGAACAATCGGAATGTCATTGCGGTGGCTGTGCTTCTGGATATGTCTGCAGTCATTGTCGCCGAGGACAGCAAGTTGCCGGATGAGGTCGTGGAACTGGCAAAATCCAAGGAGGTAAACCTGTTTACTTCTGCGGAATCCGTTTTCACACTGTCTGCCAAGGTAGCGGAACTGTTATGAGAAAAGTTGCCTGTGACCTGCATATGCACTCCTGTCTTTCCCCCTGCGGGGACGACACCATGACCCCGGCAACAGCTGCCGGGTTGTCCCGTCTGGCAGGTGTTGAGGTCGCAGCTCTGACCGACCATAACACGGTTCGAAATTGTCCCGCTTTTGTGGAGGCGTGTGAGGCCTACGGCGTGGATCCGCTCTGCGGCATGGAGCTCACGACCTCAGAGGACATTCATCTGATTTGTCTTTTCCGCACATTGGATGAGGCCGCTTCCTTCGAAGAAGCGGTATGGCAGAAGAGGGTACATATTCCCAATGATCCCCGTTTCTTTGGAAACCAGTATATCGTCTCCGCAGATGACGAAATCATTGGATCGGAACCCGACCTGCTTCCCAATGCCACCCAGCTGAGCCTGGGAGAGGCATACCGCCTCGCAGTGGAATATGGTGGTGTCTGTTATCCGGCCCATGTGGATCGGGACGCCAACGGCATCATTGCCGTGCTCGGAACATTTCCGGCGGAACCACCATTTCGGATTGCAGAGTACCGGGAGCCGAAGAATCGGGAGACCTATCCGGAACAGTACCCCAATTTGAAAGGCCTGCTTGCGGTATATGGTTCCGACTCTCACCGACCGGAGGCCATCCCTGAACAGGCAGAGTTTTCTCTAGAGGTTGGGGACGAGGGTAGCCCGGCGGATGCCGTATTCCAGCTTCTTCGCCAACAAATGGAAATCACATGACCCAGGAGGCGTTTGAATTTGCAGGAACTTTCGCTGAATATCCTGGACATTGCGGAGAACAGTGTGAAGGCCGGAGCGGACCGAATCGTCATTGACATTGAGGAGAACGGTTCTTCCATGAAAATCTGCATCGCAGACAACGGAAAGGGTATGGATGAACCGACCGTTCAGAGGCTTACGGATCCGTTCTATACGACCCGCACCACAAGAAAAGTGGGCATGGGCGTGCCGCTGTTTCAGATGGCCGCCGAACAGACTGGTGGGTCACTCCGTGTGGAGTCCATACAGGCTCCCGCACCGGAACATGGAACCCGCGTTACGGCAGAGTTTCATACCGACCACATCGACTGCATGCCGCTGGGGGACATTGTCTCCACTATCCTGACTCTGATCCAGGGGAGTCCGGAAATCAATTTTATCTTTCACCACGGTAAGGATGGAAAGAGCGTCGACCTCGACATGGGGGAGGTCCGGCAGCAGCTGGGCCCGGACGTGCCGGTCAATGAACCGGATATCCTTGTGTGGATTCGTGAATATCTCGAAGAACAATACCATGATCTGAAGGAGGATTAATGTTATGAAAAGTTTGCAGGAGCTCGCCGCCATCCGGGAACAGACCAAGGCGAAAATGGCTCTCCGCGAAAAAGAGGGGGCTGTCCGCGTCGTAGTCGGAATGGCCACCTGCGGAATTGCTGCCGGCGCCCGTCCCGTCCTCAACACCTTCGTTGAGGAGGTCAACAAAGAGGGCCTGGGCGGCAAGGTCAGCGTGGAGCAGACCGGCTGCATTGGTATCTGCCAGTATGAGCCCGTCGTGGAAGTGTTCGATGGTGACCAGAAGACGACCTATGTAAAAATGACCGCCGACAAGGCGAAACGCGTCGTCGCAGAGCATCTGGAAAAAGGGAATATCGTAAAAGAGTACACCATCGGCTACTCGAACGTATAACGGAGGCAGAGTATGTACAGAACACATGTTATGGTCTGCGGCGGCACCGGATGTACCGCCAGCGGTTCCGGCAAAATTCAGGAGGCTCTAGTTTCTGAGATCAAGAAAAAGGGCCTCGAGGATGAGGTCAAAGTAGTCCAGACCGGATGTTTCGGTCTCTGCGAACTGGGCCCCATCATGATCATCTATCCTGGAGATGTCTTCTATAGCCGTGTCACGGTGGACGACATCCCGGAAATCGTGGAAGAGCACCTTCTGAAAGGACGTGTCGTTGAGCGTCTTGTCCATGAGGACGAGGTTACAAGAGAGAAGACCACATCTCTTGACGACACCAGTTTCTATAAGATTCAGAAACGTGTTGCCCTTCGCAACTGCGGTGTCATTGACCCAGAGAACATTGATGAGTATCTCGCCATGGACGGCTACACCGCTCTGGAGAAGGTTCTCACCACCATGACTCCGGACGACGTAATCCAGTGCCTATTAGATGCCGGTCTTCGCGGCCGCGGCGGCGCCGGATTCCCCACGGGTCTCAAATGGAAATTCGCCAAGAACGCTGTGGGCGACGTGAAATATGTCTGCTGCAATGCCGATGAGGGTGACCCTGGCGCATTCATGGACCGTTCTGTCCTTGAAGGTGACCCGCACTCCGTTCTGGAGGCAATGGCCATTGCCGGTTACACTATCGGATCCAATCAGGGCTATATCTATGTCCGTGCGGAGTATCCCATCGCCGTTAAACGTCTTCAGATTGCCCTGAAACAGGCAAAAGACTACGGCCTCATCGGAAAGAACATCCTTGGAACCGGATTTGATTTTGACATTGATATCCGTCTTGGCGCCGGAGCTTTCGTCTGCGGCGAGGAGACCGCACTCATGACCTCCATTGAGGGTAAACGCGGTGAGCCCCGTCCCCGTCCTCCGTTCCCGGCTAACAAGGGTCTTTTCCAGAAGCCCTCTATCCTGAACAACGTAGAGACCTGGGCCAACATTCCCCAGATCATCAATAACGGACCCGAGTGGTTTGCTGCCATGGGTACCGAGAAGTCCAAGGGAACGAAAGTATTCGCCCTTGGCGGAAAAATCAAGCACACCGGCCTCGTTGAGGTTCCCATGGGCACCACTCTTCGCCAGGTCGTCGAGGAAGTCGGCGGCGGCATTCCCAACGGGAAGAAGTTTAAAGCGGCCCAGACCGGCGGCCCCTCCGGCGGATGTATTCCGGCCCAGTTCTTCGACGTGCCCATGGATTATGAGCACCTCGCCGAAATCGGCTCCATCATGGGATCCGGCGGACTCATCGTCATGGACGAGGACAACTGCATGGTCGACATTGCAAAATTCTTCCTGCAGTTCACCGTTGACGAGTCCTGCGGTAAATGTACTCCGTGCCGTCTCGGAACAAAGCGTATGCTCGAAATCCTTGAGAAGATCACTAGCGGCAACGGCACTATGGATGATCTCGACAAGCTGGAAAATCTTGCCTACTTTGTCAAGACCAACTCTCTGTGCGGACTCGGACAGACCGCTCCGAACCCCGTACTCTCAACCCTGAAATATTTCCGTGACGAGTATATTGCTCACATTGTGGACAAGCATTGCCCGGCGGGCGTCTGCTCCGACCTTCTTGTCTACACCATCGACCGTGAGAAGTGCATGGGCTGTACCATGTGTATGCGTAACTGCCCTGCCAATGCAATCTCCGTCACGAAGTACACACCGGAAGGCCACAAGCGCCCGAGCCTTGTCATTGACCCGGCTGCCTGCGTCAAGTGTGGAACCTGCCAGACCGTATGTAAGTTTGATGCGGTCTCCAAGGCGTAATAAGGAGGAATTGTTTTGGCTGACAATAAAGAAACCATCACCTTGACCATTGATGGCGTCGAGGTCACCGCACCGAAGGGCTCCACTATTCTCGAGGCAGCCCATATCGCCGGAATCCGTATTCCGACACTCTGCTATCTGAAAGATGTCGATAACGGCATCGGCGCATGTCGTATGTGCCTTGTCCAGGTCAACGGCTCTCCGAAACTCGCAGCTGCTTGTGTATTCCCGGCAGCCGACGGCATGGACGTCGTGACCAACAGTGAGCTCATTGCCCACAATAGAAAGATCAATCTTCAGCTTCTCCTCTCGAATCACAACCGGTCCTGCCTCTCCTGCGTACGTTCCGGCAAATGTGAACTGGAGTCCCTCTGCTGGGAGTACGGCATTGACGATGCCGACTTCTATGACGGCGAGAGAAGATGGGGCGGTATTGACGACTCCGCACCCCACATGATCCGTGATAACTCCAAGTGCATTCTCTGCCGCCGCTGCGTTGCAGCCTGCGGAAATGTACAGAGCATTGGCGTTATCGGCGCGTCGAACCGCGGCTTCAAGAGCGAAATCACCTGTGCATTCGACCTGCCTCTGAATGATACCGCCTGCGTCTACTGTGGCCAGTGCATTACCGCTTGCCCGGTCGGTGCACTCTATGAGAAGAGCAACATTGATGATGTATTCCATGCCATCAATGATCCGGAGAAATATGTCATTGTCCAGGCAGCTCCTGCTGTCCGTGCAGCCCTTGCAGAGTGCTTCGGCAAGCCCATTGGCACCGACGCTCAGGGCAAACTTGCAGCCGGCCTTCGCAGACTGAAGTTTGATAAGGTATTTGATACCGTATTCTCCGCCGACCTCACCATTATGGAAGAGGCCAACGAATTTATTGACCGCGTCAAGAATGGCGGCAAACTTCCGCTTATTACTTCTTGCTCCCCCGGATGGATTAACTTCTGTGAGCACTATTATCCGGAGCTCACCGACAATCTGTCCTCCTGCAAGAGTCCGCAGCAGATGTTCGGTGCCGTAGCAAAGAGCTACTATGCCGAGAAGATGGGAATTGACCCAGCAAACATCGTCTCCGTCTCCGTCATGCCCTGCACTGCAAAGAAGGGCGAAATTGGCCGTGACGATCAGGCCGGCGCCGGTTATCCGGATGTCGACTATGTCCTCACCACCCGTGAGCTCGGCAGAATGATGCAGCGCGCCGGTATTGACTACGACGCTCTTCCGGAGGAGGATTTTGATCTTCCGCTTGGCCTCGGTTCTGGAGCCGGTGTCATCTTCGGCGCAACCGGTGGCGTTATGGAGGCAGCTCTTCGTACTGCTGTTGAAACCCTCACTGGCGAAGACCTTCCGAATGTTGACTTTGTTGATGTCCGCGGTGTTAAGGGCATCAAAGAGGCAACCTATGAAGTTGCCGGTCTCACAGTCCGTGTTGCGGTTGCTTCCGGTCTTGCCAACGCCAGAGCACTTCTCGACATGGTCGAGAGCGGTGAGAAAGAGTATGATTTCATTGAGATCATGGCTTGCCCAGGCGGCTGCGTCAACGGCGGCGGTCAGCCTCAGGTTCACGCCGATGTCCGCAACTTCACGGATATCCGTGCCGAGCGTGCCAAGGTTCTCTATGACCTTGATAAGAACAATCCGGTCCGCAAGTCCCACGAGAACCCGGCCATCAAGGAAATCTACGCCACTTATCTCGGCGCTCCTGGCTCTGAACTTGCTCACAAGCTTCTCCATACCACATATGTGAAGAAGACTATCAACAAACCCGTATAACAATTAATCTCCTAAAATCATTAGGACTCCTTCAAAGAATGCGAAAGACGTGCTGCCACAGTTGACAGCACGCCTTTTGCGTTTCTCTGGATTCTATTGTCACAAAGAATTTCTTATTTTTCCTCTTCCAAAATGAAGGCCGAGAGAACCGCACCGGCCGGGTCTGCAAAGATATCCTTAGCTCCCTTGTTGGAAACGAGGCTGCTGCTCTCCTGACGGATGGGAATTATGTAGCCCTTTTGAATAAGATACCGCTCAGCCTCTTTGCAGCAGGCGGCAATACTGCCATCCATGGAAGCGGTTCTGGCCTTGGCAACAAGAGCATTGTATGCGGGGTCGTTCAGGCCAATAAAGTTGGCAGAACTGGTTCCGGTGAAGGTGTCAAGGAAATTGACGGCATAGGCGTCATCTGTACGGTACGAGGTATAGGCAATATCATATTTTCCCTTTTCCAGAGCGCTGTTCAGTTTCAGCTGGTTGGGATAGGTCTTTACAGTGACAGATAGGGTGGTACCAAATATTTTCTGCCAGTTTTGGACAAGGGACTGGGCGGCCCCTCGATCGTTGGCAAGGCAGATAAGCGTGATATTCAAGGTGTCCGGCGTGTCTCCGTAGACAGTGCCTTTGTTTTCCTCCTCGCTGTCCTGAAGGGCCTTGATTCCGGCAAAATACTTTTTCGCCTTGTTGAGATCCGGCTTCCCGAGAACGACATAGCCTGCGCTACGGCGATAATTCTTCCCAGCAGTGGTCATAGAGCCGGCCGGAATGATTCCGGAGGGGGCACGGCTGTCAATTTCCCGAATAGCTGTGACGTCGGTGGCACAGGCGAGGGCCATGCGGAGACTTCCATTTTTGGCCAGTTTACTCTTCTGATTAAAGCAGAGCAGCTTGACCTGGTTCTCGTACGAAGTGGTTTTGTATTTGCGGGGAAGATTGGTGACCTCGTCCGCATCCACCACTCCGGCGGAGAGACCGCTCTCAGACTGGATAGAGGTTAGAATGTCCACCGGTACCGGATCACCGTTTGTGCTCTCCTGCTGTTCCGGTTCCGTAGAACTTCCGGATCCGACACCACCGAGGTCATCCGCATAGACAAAACTTAAGGAATCAGCCAGCGCGGGATACTCTCCCTGATAGTCCGGATTCTTTTTCAGAAGAACTCCACCTGTTGTGGAGTTGATGCTGGAGACATAATAAGGGCCATTACAGAGTGCGAGGTCTCCGTCCAAACAGTAGCGCCCAGCCGTCGCATGGAAGAAGCTCCGGTTGCAGGGCATGGCAGGTGCAGATGCCAGAGCGGCCAGGAAGTTGGCATTTGGCCACTCGAGTTGAATTTGAACCGTGTAAGGGCCAAGGGAGCGGACGCCTAGGGCAGAGGGGGTTGCCCCGGCATGGATGGCCTCTGCATTTAGAATGCAGAACAGTGAGGCGGCCATGGGACTGTCTGTAGAGGACGCCACCGCCCTCTGGAGACCGAATACAAAGTCATCCGCGGTCACAGCCGTTGAAAAAGTCTTTTTATAGCTTTTTCCAAGAATGTCCTCCATGCCGTCGGTCAGATGCCATTTCTGTCCCTGGCGAAGGTGGAAAGTGTAGATGGTTCCGCCGCCGGAGATGGTCCAGCTGGAGGCGGCGCCGGGAATGGGGCGGCCGTCCCGGTCAAGGCGGACCAGGCCCTCAAATGTGTTATTGGCGATGGAGCGGAGGCCGTTTCCGTCAGCGATCTGTGGGTCACAGCTTGTCGCTGGCTTTTCCAGAGGAAGCGCAAAGCTTTTGGAAGATTTCCCGCAGGATGACAGAAGTAAGGCGGCAAAAATGAGACAGAGAACCACAGCCGTCACTTTTTTCCACATATAGACTCACTCCCCGGTTAAATTTATCCTATTTTAACATAATCCAATGGTATAATGAAATTGAAATGTATAATCAGGAGGTCTCTGCATGAAATATACGATCTGGTTCGACGAGCTGTCACTCCGTGAACAGTGCGGCTTCCTCACCGGCACCGGGAAATGGCGCACCACCGGTTCCACGCGGCTTGGCATCCCCTCCGTCCGAATGGGAAATGGCACGGCAGGCCTCAGCAAAGAATATCAGACGGTCTGCTTCCCGTCCCCGTCGGCCATGGCCGGCTCTTGGGACGTGGGCAGCATGCACCTGCTCGGAGAGACCCTTGGTACGGAGTGCCGTGCAAAGGGTACCGCTCTTCTTCTGGCCCCTGCGGCCAATCTGAAACGTTCCCCGCTGGGCGGTAGAAATTTTGAATATCTCTCAGAGGATCCGGTACTCACAGGAGAACTCGCCGCAGCGGAGATTGAGGGAATTCAGTCCCAGGGCGTCGGTGCTGCAGTGAAGCATTTTGGCATCAGCAGTACAGAAAAGGGGCGCCTTCGGGCCGACTCGGTCATTGACGACCGCGCCCTTATGGAACTCTATCTCCGACCGTTCGAAATTGCCGTGGAGAAATCGTCCCCGTGGGCAGTTATGGCCTCTTATGGCAAGCTCAACGGAAAATATGTCACCGAGAGCAGCTGGCTGCTGCAGGATGTCCTTCGGGACCAGTGGCACTACAAAGGAATTGTTCTTAGTGACTGGGGCGCAGTAAATGACCGTGCTGCAGCATTAAAGGCCGGTATAGACCTCGACATGCCTGGCACCGGGAACGTCACGCCACAGAAAATCATGGCGGCATATCGGAAAGATCACGTCACGAAAGAGGAAATACAGCGCTCCGCTGCCCGTGTTCTGGAACTTGCGGAAAAGGCGGATCCGCTGACCGAAGAAGCACCTCCTGCTCTCGACCTTGAGACAGACCATGAGGTGGCAGTGGAGCTCGCCGAGGGCTGCCCTGTTTTACTTCGGAATGAGCGCGGCATGCTGCCGCTGAATCGCCAGGACAGCGTGGCGGTCATTGGTGCCCGCGCCAAGACGCCGCTCATCCAGGGCCATGGAAGCGCCCGGGTCGAGCCCTATCGGGTCATGTCCCCCTATGATGCCCTGTTCCGCGAATGCCGCCACCTGACCTATGCGGACGGCTACCATCTGGACAACATGGACTATGCCGACGGCACCCTTATCCGGGAGGCGGTGGCCACTGCGCAGGAGGCACAAAAGGTACTCGTCTTTGTCAGCTGCGAAGAATCAGCCGTGGCAGAGGGCATGGACAACAGGTCTATGAAACTCCCAGCCGGCGCTGACAAACTCATTGAAGCGGTGACAGACGCCTGCTCCAATGTCGCCGTTATTCTCATGACTGCCAGTGCTGTGGAAATGCCCTGGGCGGAGCGGACAGCGGCCATCTTATATGCCGGTCTGCTCGGCGAGGGCGCAGGGGAGGCGCTGACCAATATCCTGCTCGGCAAAGTCTCGCCCAGCGGCAAACTGGCAGAGTCCTGGCCGCTCTCGGAGAATGATATCCCCGGACGTTCCTATCTCGAGCCGGACGAGCAGAATCGGGTTCAGTATCGGGAGAGCATCTACGCGGGGTATCGCTACTATGAGAAAGCGGGTATCCGTGTCCAGTATCCCTTTGGTCATGGCCTCAGCTATGTGGACTTTGACTACCACGACTTGCAGCTTGACCGGACGGAAATGGACGAGTCGGATACTCTCACCGTCACCTTTACTGTGACGAATAGCGGCGGAATGGATGCCGCGGAGGTTCCCCAGCTCTACGTCGGGTTCCATGACGCAGGGGAGAGTTATCTGTACCGCGCCTCCAAGGAACTTCAGGCTTTCACAAAAATCTTCCTCCGTGCCGGAGAGACAAAGACTGTCACATTTACTCTGGACCATACGGCTTTTGAATACTACAGTACAGAACATGACGGGTGGCAAATCGAGCCCGGCGAGTATGGTATCTATATTGGTGGCTCCAGCAAGGATATTCGCCTTATGGGCCATGTTGTCCTAAATATCCGCGGCTTTGGTGACCTGGACTACCGCGCCCGCGCTCCGGAGTATTTTGACTGTGACCTGGAGTCTGTGGACATGACGGCCTTTGAGTTTGTTCTCCGTTATCATCTGGATGGAGACGAGGAGCCGCTCTTTACGACAGAATCGTGCATCGCCGACATAAAGGATGAGAAAAAGCGCGGTCGTCTGGAAAAACTCTGCCGCAAGACGGCGGAAAAGCTGTCCAAGGATCCAATCCGGCAGGAGGGCATTTATCAGACCCTGCTGGACTGCCCCTTCAACCGCCTGACGGCATATACCCACGGAATTCTCTCCGAGGATATGGTGGCGGCCATCGTGCTGCGGCTTGATGGGGCACGTATCTCGGATTCGGCTCAGCTTGTGGCCACGGGTATGCCCGCATCGCTTGCCAATCTGCTGCTTCCTGCAGCGCACAAGGTAGCCCAGTTCATTCCGGATGATATGCTGCCGGCAAAGGTGAAAAAACTGGCCAGCAAGGGCGACAAGAAAAAGGCAAAGAAGAATAAATGAGCCGCTGCCTAATCATTACTTCCCATATTGATGGATTTAGGAGTATACCAGAGCTGCGGCAGGAGGACTGGTCAGAGGTAATAGCCGCAGATGGCGGCCTCAAACTAGCTGAGAACCTAGGACTGGAACCCACAGCTCTCATCGGGGACTACGACTCCATGGAAAAGCCGGACCGGGACGACCTCATCCTTCTCCCCAGGGAAAAGGACATGACCGACACCGAAGCGGCGCTGGACTTGGCGGTGTCCCGAGGCCATAAGGATATCGTCATTCTGGGCGGCCTTGGCGGGCGTTTTGACCATACCATGGGAAACATAGGGCTGCTCCTAAAATGTGCGGACAGCGGCTGTAGGGTTTCACTGGAGGACGGTTTCAATCGGGTCTCCGTGCTGAATCCCGGGCAGTATACGGTGAAGCGAGACCGCTTTTACTATCTTGGCCTTATTGCCTATGGAAACCCGGTAATAGGGCTGACGGTGGAGGGGGCAAAATATCCGCTGAACGACTACACGCTTCCGGCAAACACGACACTGGGCGTGAGCAATGAGATCCTTGGGAGTTCTGCGAAACTCAGCTTCTTAAGCGGAAGGCTCATGGTCATACAATCCAATGACGCAAAAGAATAAAAGTGTGCGGAGACCCTGAAGTGGGGTTTCCGCACACTTTTTCTGTAATATTGCTTGTTGATTAAAAATCCGATTCAGGGTCGTCCTTCAGGAAGGCGATCTCGAGGGCAATCTTGATGGCTGCCTCCGTGGAACGGACATCGAGCCGGGAAGTGTCATCCTCCTCGGAACGGTAGAATTCCGGGGCCTCATCCGGCAGGGAGGTGAGCAGAACAGCAGGGACTCCGGATTTCCGGAAGAGATCGGCCTCGGTCGTGTGGTACTTGGGGGTGTGGTCGGCGAGCATTACGCCGGCATTTTCCACGGCCTCCGCCAGTGCGCGATTCAGTTTACGACCCGTGGCGGTGGTGTTCAGAGAATCCAGGTCATAGAGGGAGTCGAGGCAGAGGACAGTGGTGTCCACTTCCTTCAGAGACGACTCATACTTTTTGAGGAAAGTACGAGTTCCCTCCTGCTGGTTGGATTTTCCAGTAGTCAGGAGGATATCGATTTCCGTATTGTTGAGACGGACGCCTTCCTCTGAGAGGTAGCGTGCGGCCCCTGCGGCGGCGTAGCAGCCGCTCAGGTTGTCCGAGACGCCTGGGAAAGAGCTTTTCGTCGAGACGGAGCGGGACAGTACCAGCGGGGCGATGAGGAACAGGAGCAGCGGAAAGGCGAGGAAATGGAACCAGACTGGAAGGGCCAGAGAGATGGCGTCTGCCAGCATGCAGAGAACGGAGAAGACCAGATACAGAACAGATCCACAGACGGCGAAGAATTTCTGAAGGGCGATGGCACCGGTGGAGCGTTTGGTCTGGAACGGTGCATCCAGATTGGCCTGAAGAATGATACGGTGCTCCGTTGCCTTCAGAGGCTTTCTTACGGCATAGAGATCAGCCGAAGAGACATTTCCCGCATTCTTTCCAAAAATGCCAAAGGAGGCAAATAGGGTGAGAAGGGCAAACAGGGTGGCACTGCTGAAGAGGATGACGCCGGCTGCACCGTGCAGGAAGCTTCCGAGAATGGCAAGCACTGCTGTGATAAGCATAAGATACAGAGTCCAGCGGTGTACAGCGGTTGGCGCTTTCTGGCGAACGCGGACTGGAACTTCTTCGACTTCATCCGTGAAAGAAGCAAGATCCTTTTTCAGATTTTCGCGGAGCGCTGCTTCGCCGCTGCCACCAGGCTGCCGGCTGCTGTTGGCGTCGGAGCCGGAGAAGTTTTTGGCAGAGCGTACTGCGTAGTTGCAGCACTCGCGTACCTTCCCGACGTAGCGCTCGCTGGATTCAGAAGCTTTCATAGAGTTAAACTCCTTCTATACAGAATATTGATTATAAAAAGTTTAATCGGTCATATGGGAAAAGTCAATCGCGCCCACGTTGACAAAACAACGGAAAAAGAAGTAAAGTACTATATGTAGTATTATACTTTGCGAAAGGAATACGTTATGAGAAGATCGGCCGGAAAATGGGGTCGGATACTGGCTCTTATCCTGGTTGTTTTTTTGATGGCTGCCCCGGTCACGGCATCGGCGGAAAGTCTCTATCAGATAACGGGCACGCGGCCGGAGGGTCAGGTGCAGCAGAAACACGGCTTTGACCTCGGCAAGCCCTCGGAGGTGCAGACTGTTCACCCCAGGTCCACGGCGAGGTACGTCTACTCCCAAGACAATAGAGGAAAGCGCTACCGCAAGACACCGCGGCGCAGAACGGTGAAAAGGGCGGCAGGGAAAAAAGCCTCTGCGGCTGTCACACCGAAAGGCCGTGTCCCGGAGGGCGGAAAGGACATGCTCGCAACGCTCCATACCTCTCAGCCGCCGAAACGGGTGTTGGTCTCGAAAATCAATGAGACAACTGTTGCGTCGAAGGACCCCCTCCAGTCCAATAAGGGCCGTAAAATTGCCAGCGGCGTCATGATGGGCATTGCCGGGTTCTCTCTGGTATGCGCCCTGTTGTATGTCCTGACAGCACACAGAAAATCATAATAAAGAAAAAATAAGCATGCTGCAAAATTTTCTGCAGCATGCTTGATTTTTTAGATGTCGTCGTCCTCGCTGTGACCGGAGCCGCAAACGGGACAGTCCGCTTTGATATCTACTGGGACGGTCTCCATGGTCATGTCTTTCGCATTGTAGTAGATAAGCTTGCCCGCCTCTGGGATATCCATTCCGAGGATATACTCCAGAATGAGGGTGGCCTGCATGGCGGAGATGGTGGCAATGACAGAGCCAAGTGCTCCGTTGTTCTCCTCCGGCGGGGTCTTGGTGCCGTAGAGACAGCCGAGACAGGGGGTCTCGTGGGGCTTCACAAAGAAGAGGGAACCGCTGAAGCCGTTCATGCCGCTGATGACAAAGGGCTTGTCCAGTTCCACACAAGCCTCATTCACGATCATGGCGGCCTGGGTGTCCTCCACGGCCATGGCGACGACGTCATACTGGCTGATGACCTCTATGGCGTTGTCCTTGTTGATGGCGGTGGCATGGGGGATGATATTGATCATACTGTTATAGGCCCGAAGCTTGCGGGTGGCAGAGATGACCTTTAGGCTTCCGATATCATCCTCAAAATGGATGTACTGGTTGTTGAGGTTCGGGACACGGACAATTTCGTGGTCTGCAATGCCTATGGTGCCGACACCGGCAGAGGCGAGATTGTAGAGGAGCGTTGTGCCGAGTCCACCGGCTCCTATGACAAGGACACTGGCATCATTCAGGATATCCTGCCCGTCGTCTCCGATTTCCGGGATGAGGGCCTGCTTGGAATAACGTTCTGAATTCATACCTTTTTCCTCCTGAAAAGTTACTGAATTAACTATCTAGAGTATTATAGCAAGCAAGGTTTTCCCTGTAAACAAGTATTTGGCAGAGTTGCCTCGTTTTTTTGATGATAATGACGAAGATTTGTAATAATCGGCCCCTCAAACCTGATATGTTGCATAAAAGAAAGGAACCGTTCCGGAGAGCGGTTCCTTTTGGTTGTTATGGGTGGATTTATTCGTGGTCGATCCAGTCCATGGCGCGGGTGACAGCTTTCTTCCAGCCCTTGTAGAGCTTCTGTCTCTCGTCGTCATCCATGTCCGGATAGTAGACCTTGGCGACCTCGCGGTTCTGGGAGACCTCGTCGAGATCCTTCCAGAAGCCGACGGCAAGTCCGGCGCAGTATGCGCAGCCAAGTGCGGTGGTCTCTACGACCTTCGGGCGATTGACTTCGCAGTTGATGAAGTTGGACTGAATTTGCATCATGATATTGGAGACGGAGGCACCGCCGTCGACACGGACGGAGTCGATCTCAATACCGGAGTCGTTCTGCATGGCGAGCAGGAGGTCAACGACCTGATAGCAGATGGCCTCGAGAACGGCACGGGCAAAGTGTGCTCTGTTTACGCCACGGGTAAGACCTACGATGCAGCCGCGGGCATACATGTCCCAATACGGGGCACCAAGACCGGTGAAGGCCGGTACGAGATAGATGCCATTGGCGTCGTCAACGGACTCAGCGAGCTCGTCGCAGCGCGGAGCCTTGTCGATCATTTTGAGCTCGTCACGGAGCCACTGGATGACGCAGCCGGCGTTGAAGGCGGAACCCTCAAGGTCATAGGTCACTTCGTCACCGAGTGCCCAAGCGACGTTGGTTACAAGGTTGTTCTTGGAATGTACGAGCTTGGAACCGGTGTTCATAAGAAGGAAGCAGCCTGTACCATAGGTGCTCTTGACCATGCCGGGCTTGTAGCAGTTCTGGCCGAACAGGGCGGCGGGCTGGTCACCGATGGCACCGGAAATGGGGGTGCCCTCGAGGCCCTCAAGGCCCTGGATTCCAGGTGCTACGAGACCATAGACCTCACTGTTCGTGACAGGCTTCGGAAGAATTTCCATGGGAACGCCGATTTCCTCGCAGAGGTGCTCGTCCCACTGAAGCGTGTCGATGTCGAACAGCATGGTGCGGCAGGCGTTGGAGTAGTCGGTAACATGGACTGCGGACTCCGGATGAACGGCGCCGCCGGTCAAGTTCCAGATGAGCCAGGTCTCAACAGTACCGAAGAGAAGGTTGCCGGCTTCGAGGACCTGCTGGGCCTCCGGGACATTGTCGAGGATCCATTTGATCTTCGATGCGGAGAAGTAGGCGTCGACGACGAGTCCGGTGTGCTCATAGACATAGTCGGTAAAACCGGGTTTCTTTTTCAGCTCTTCGCAGAAGTCAGCGGTGCGGCGGCACTGCCAGACGATGGCGTTGTAGACGGGACGACCGGTGGTCTTGTCCCAGAGAATGGTGGTCTCACGCTGGTTGGTGACACCGAGGCAGGCGATGTCTCTCGGGCTTACCTCACCCTCACCGAGGATGGTGGCCACGGACTGATACTCACTGTAGAGAATGTCCATGGGGTTGTGCTCGACCCAGCCGGCCTGCGGATAGATCTGCTCATACTCTCTCTGGGATTTCGTTACGATCTTTCCATCCTTGTCAAATACGATTGCTCTCGAACTAGTGGTTCCCTGGTCAAGAGCCATAACATATTTAGCCATTGGAAGATTCCTCCTTTTCGAACTCTGATATAATTTCCCACAAAGTTGAAGCAAATTTTGGATAATTTGCTTTTTGCATTGCAAAGAAAAGGCGCCGAGCGTGAACTCAGCGCCACTTCTATTGTCAGTTTATACCAAATAACTTGGTTTGGCAAGGACTTTAAATAGGAGATTCCTACAGTTAATCCTCATCCGGAGCATAGAGAGCTTTGAGTCTCTCAAGATGTGTCAGCTTGGCCTTTGCGTCGGCCTCAGACTTGGCATACAGGGCGTCAGCCTTGTCCGGGAAGGCACGTTTCAGCGAGCTGTAACGGACCTCGTTGAGGATGAAGTCTCTGTAGCTGGAGGTCGGCTCCTTGCTGTCGAGGGAGAACGGGTTCTTGCCCTCGGCGATGAGTGCCGGGTTGTAGCGATAGAGGTTCCAGTAACCGGACTCTACTGCTCTCTTCTCCTCGGTCTGGGAGATACCCATACCGCCGCGGATACCGTGGTTGATGCACGGAGCGTAAGCGATGATGAGGGACGGGCCCTTGTAGCTTTCGGCCTCATGGATGGCCTTGAGGGTCTGGTTGACGTTGGCGCCCATGGCGACCTGTGCAACGTAGACGTAGCCGTAGCTCATAGCGATCTGTCCGAGATCTTTCTTCTTGACAGTCTTACCGGAGGCAGCGAACTGAGCGATGGCGCCGGTAGGAGTGGACTTGGAAGCCTGTCCGCCGGTGTTGGAGTAAACCTCGGTGTCGAAGACGAGAACGTTGACATCCTCGTTCTGGGCGAGTACGTGGTCGAGTCCGCCGAAGCCGATATCATAGGCCCAGCCGTCGCCGCCGAAGATCCACTGGGATTTCTTGGCGAGGTAGTCGGAGTCATTCAGAGCGTCCTTGGCAGCAGCCTGTACGTCGGCGTCTGCGAAGGTGGCGCTGGAGAGAACAGCGGCGAGCTTCTCAGCAGGACCAGCGTTTGCAGTGGCGTCGTCATAGGTGTCAACCCAGTCTTTGGCAGCGGCCTTTACCTCGTCAGAGGCGTCGGCAGCGTCAGCGACCTTGTTGACATCCTCAAGGAGACGGGCGCGGATCTGACGGTTGGCGATGAACATACCGAAACCGAACTCAGCGTTGTCCTCGAAGAGGGAGTTGGACCAAGCCGGGCCCTTGCCTCTTGCGTCCTTGCAGTAAGGAGTGGACGGTGCGGAGTTGCCCCAGATGGAGGAGCAGCCGGTGGCGTTGGCGATGTACATCTTGTCACCGTAGAGCTGGGATACCAGTCTTGCGTACGGGGTCTCGCCGCAGCCTGCGCAGGCGCCGGAGAACTCGAAGTAAGGATGGTGGAACTGAGAGCCCTTGACGGTGGTGATCTTAAACTTGTCGAAGACTTCCTGCTTGTCCGGAAGGCTCATGCCATAGAGATAAGAAGCCTCTTCCTCTTTGTGGTCCTCGAAGGGCTGCATGGTGAGGGCAGTCTTGGCCTTGTCCTTGGCACCTGCCGGGCAGATGTTGGCGCAGGAACCGCAGCCGGTGCAGTCGTAAGCGGAGACAACGATGGCAAACTTCATGCCCGGGAGGCCACGGAGGTCAGTCATCTTCATGTTCTCGGGAGCATTGGCGGCCTCTTCCTCAGTGAGGGCTACCGGACGGATGACACTGTGCGGGCAGACATATGCGCACTGGTTGCACTGGATGCACTTTGTCGGGTCCCAAACCGGGTTGAACGGAGCAACGCCGCGCTTCTCAAGAGCAGAGGAGCCGAGCGGGAATGTGCCGTCCTCTACGCCGGAGAATGCGGAGACCGGAATGTCGTCGCCCTTCTGGAGGTTTGCCGGAGTGAGAATGTCCTGCTCAAACTTCTTGAGTGCCGGGTCGGTGATTTCGACCTGGAAGGCAGAGGAGGCGTCGGTGTCCGGAAGGTCAGCCCAAGCGGCCGGAACTTCGATTTCATGGACAGCGTTGAAGCCCTGCTCAATGCCCTCATGGTTCATGCGGACAATGTCCTCGCCCTTTCTGGAGAAGGAGCGGGTGGCGGCGTCCTTCATGAGCTGAAGAGCCTTGTCTCCGGGGATGATCTGGGTGAGTTTAAAGAATGCGGACTGGAGGATGGTGGAAACGCGGTTTCCAAGGCCAACTCCGCGGGCAATCTTCGAGGCGTCGATGACATAGAACTTGATGCCATGCTGTGCCATATATTTCTTGACGGAATTCGGGAGATTCTTGTCGAGCTCCTCAAGAGTTTCCCACTCACAGTTGAGAAGGAATGTACCGCCGTCCTTCAGGTCCTGAACCATGGCATATTTGTCAATGTAGGACTGGTTGTGGCAGGCGACGAAGTCTGCGCTGTTGATGAGGTAAGCGGACTTGATGGGCTGGTCGCCGAAACGGAGGTGGGATACGGTGATACCGCCGGACTTCTTCGAGTCATAGGAGAAGTAGCCCTGTACCTTCATGTCGGTGTTGTCGCCGATGATCTTGATGGAGTTCTTGTTGGCACCGACAGTACCGTCAGAGCCGAGACCCCAGAACTTGCAGGAATAGGTTCCGGCAGGAGCGGTGTCCTTGACGTCGGAGACGGGAAGGCTGTGGTGGGTGACGTCGTCGTTGATGGCGAGCGTGAAGTGATCCTGCGGCTCCTCTTTGTCCATATTCTCGTAGACCGGGATGATATGGCTCGGAGTGGTGTCCTTGGAACCGAGACCGAAGCGGCCGGCATAGACCGGAACGTCGGTGAACTTCGAACCCTTGAGGGCAGCGACTACGTCGAGATAGAGCGGCTCGCCGAGAGAACCGGGCTCCTTGGTACGGTCAAGGACGGTGATCTTCTTGACGGTGTCCGGAATGGCGGCGATAAGATGCTCAGCGGAGAACGGTCTGTAGAGGTGAACTTTGACAAGGCCGACCTTTGCACCCTTGGCGTTGAGATAGTCGATGGTCTCCTCGATGGTTCCGCAGATGGAACCCATGGCGACGATGACGGACTCTGCGTCCTCAGCGCCATAGTAGTTGAAGAGCTTGTAGTCAGTGCCGATGCGCTTGTTGACCTCGTTCATGTAGTCTTCGGTAATGCCTACGATGTTGTCATAGTAGGGGTTGCATGCCTCACGAGCCTGGAAGAACATGTCGGGGTTCTGGGCGGAACCGCGCTGTACCGGATGCTCCGGGTTGAGGGAACGTCTGCGATAAGCGTTGACAGCGTCCCAGTCGAGCATGTCAGCGAGGTCTTTGTAGTCCCATACTTCGACCTTGGAGACCTCGTGGGAGGTACGGAAACCGTCGAAGAAGTGGAGGAACGGTACACGGCCCTTGATGGTGGCGAGATGGGCTACCGCACCAAGGTCCATGACCTCCTGAACGGAGTTGGAGCAGAGCATGGCGTAGCCAGTCTGGCGACATGCCATGACGTCGGAGTGGTCACCGAAAATGTTCAGGGCGTGGCTCGCGACGCAGCGGGCGGATACATGCATGACGGACGGAAGGAGCTCACCGGCGATCTTGTACATGTTCGGGATCATAAGAAGAAGACCCTGCGATGCAGTGTAAGTCGTGGTGAGAGCACCGGCGGAGAGGGAACCGTGTACAGCACCGGCGGCGCCGCCCTCGGACTCCATTTCCTGTACTTTTACCGTCTGGCCAAACAGGTTCTTGACGCCCTTAGCGGCCATCTGGTCTGTGACCTCGGCCATAGGCGAGGACGGGGTGATGGGATAGATGGCAGCGACTTCCGTAAACGCATAGGATACGGTTGCGGCAGCGGTGTTGCCGTCCATCGTTTTCAGTTTTCTACTCATTAAATCTGCCTCCAAAGAATGAATTGGAATCTTGATAGGCTCACAGGGCCTTTGTGCAAAAAAGCGCACAAAGACCCCATTGACATTTATGCCAATAGCATTCTAGCACAGCGTTTTTGGTAAATCAATTCATATTGTCTATTACAATATATATATTATTGGCGATGGACCACTGCATCGCCCAAAACGTACGGGACAGCGATTGCAGGCCGAATATTCATGGATTATAATGAAATACAACTATATTGATTACTATGTTTCCGAAAGGGGAATCTATCTATGGCCGACCCTGGCCCTGTGAATCTTACCGCCTGTATCGTGTGTCTCGTTATCATCGTCATCCTGGAGGACTTTATCTACCTGTGCCGCGCCGCCCTTATGGCGCTGCCGGAGACCCGGGCCCAGGAACTTCTGGAGAGCGAGAAGAAATCGGTCCAGAGACTCATCCGGCACAAGGACGATGTCTTTCTCTCTATGTCGTTCGGAAGCATATTCCTGACGCTGCTCTTTGCGGCCATTGCCATGGTGGCGTTCGGGCTTAAGCTGGCTGACGCCATAGGCACACTGATTGGCAGCATCCTCATCGTCTGTCTGGCGGAGGCGCTTATCATGATGTCCGTGGCGGGAATTGTGCCGCGGAAGATCGGGCGCAAGCGTCCGGTGGGCGTGCTGAAGCGCTTTGCGGCACCGGCCCTCGTCTTCTACTGGATCAATCGCCCGGCCGTCGTGGTCTCCAATGCCATCAGCCTGCTCATCACCCGCATGACCGGCATTGACCACATGAAGGAGGAGGACAACATCACGGAGGCTGAAATCCTCTCCATGGTCGACAGTGGCGAGGAGAGCGGCACCATTGAGAACGGCCAGAGTGAATACATAAAGAACATCTTCGCCTTTGACGACGTCTTCGTCTCGGATCTTATGACGCATAGGACCGACGTCACGGCAGTCGAGACAGGGTGTCCGGTACAGGAACTGAATCGCGTAGCACAGGAGGAAGGGTATTCCCGCATTCCGGTCTACGAGGAAGATATTGACAACATTGTCGGAATTGCCTACATCAAGGATCTTCTCCCCTATGTCGGGAAGGAGATGACGACCCACATCAAGGCCTCGGAAATCATGCGCAAGGCTTTCTATGTGCCGGAGACCATGCGCTGTGACAAGCTGTTCCGCAGCATGAATGAGAAGCACGTCCAAATGGCGGTTGCCGTGGACGAGTACGGCGGCACGGCGGGCATCATCACCATGGAGGACCTCATCGAGTCCATCTTCGGCAGCATCCAGGACGAGTATGACGACGAAGAGGAGGAGGAAATCCGCAAGACCGGTGACGGCACCTACGAGATGGATGGCACCTTAGACGTCGAGGACGTGGCGGAGAAACTCGGCATCGAGATCCCCGAGGACGACGATTATGACACAATCGGCGGCTTTTTGATCTCTATTCTGGGCTTTATCCCCGAGGACGGAACAGAGGCCTCCGCGGAGTTCGGAGGGTACAGCTGGACGGCCAAGGAAGTGGAGGATCGGCGCATAGGGAAAGTCTGCGCGGAATCCTTGAAAAATTCTTGAAATTAATAATATTAGTTGTATAATAGAACCGCGAATTGATATTTTTTTGTCAGCAATTTGACAGAAAGTATTTCAATTATGACAAGTGAATCAAATTAATGGAGGTTTTCACTGTGGTTAAAGTTGCTATCAATGGTTTCGGCCGCATCGGACGTCTCGCATTCAGACAGATGTTCAAAGCTGAGGGCTATGACATCGTTGCCATCAACGATCTCACCGACCCGAAAATGCTTGCTCAGCTTCTGAAGTATGATTCCACTCAGGGCAGATATGCTCTCTGGGACAAGGTCGAGGCAAAAGAGGATTCCATCGTTGTTGACGGCGAGGAAATCAAGATCTACAGCGAGAAGGACGCAAAGGACCTTCCCTGGGGCGAGCTTGGCGTAGACGTTGTACTTGAGTGCACCGGTTTCTACACCTCTAAGGCTAAGGCTCAGGCTCACATCGACGCTGGTGCCAAGAAGGTCGTTATCTCCGCTCCTGCCGGCTCTGACCTCAAGACCATCGTCTTCAACACCAACAACGACACCCTTACCCCGGATGACAAGATCATCTCTGCTGCATCCTGCACCACCAACTGCCTCGCTCCTATGGCTAAGGCTCTCAACGAGTATGCTCCCATCGAGGCTGGCATCATGACCACAGTTCATGCTTATACCGGTGACCAGATGCTTCTTGACGGCCCGCATCGCAAAGGCAACCTTCGTCGTGCCCGCGCTGCTGCCATCAACATCATCCCGGCTGCTACCGGCGCTGCAAAGGCCATCGGCCTTGTAGTTCCTGAACTCGCTGGCAAGCTCATCGGCTCCGCTCAGCGTGTTCCGGTTCCGAGTGGTTCCACCACCATCCTTGTCGCCACTGTCAAGGGCAAAGACGTCACCGTCGAGGGTATCAACGCTGCCATGAAGGCTGCTGCCACTGAGTCCTTCGGCTACAACGAGGACCAGATCGTCTCCTCCGACATCGTCGGCATGACCTACGGCTCCCTCTTCGACGCCACCCAGACCATGGTCACCAAGATCGACGACGACACCTATCAGGTACAGGTCGTTTCCTGGTACGACAACGAGAACTCCTTCACCAGCAACATGGTTAGAACCATCAAATACTTCGCAGAGCTTGGCTAAGCGAAATATTGCTTGAAGAGAATAACGCGCTGCAGGCCCGTAAGGGTTTGCAGCGTGTTTTTTTATGTGTTGGGGCGATTGAGCTTTCAAGTGCGGCGGAAAATAAGCGGGGAGAGAGGGAATATCACTGTAACTTGCTGGGAGCAAGAGAAGGGTGGTAGGAAGCGTTGTTCGGCTGGAAGCATAACTGCAAACCTTCTGAAAATGCCCAAGTGCAGTTAATCATCCTATCTGTCTGGGCCAAAGTTAACTGCAAACCTTAAAAAATTATCATAGAGCAGTTAGGTGGGCCCGCCCTCGCAATTTCATTTTAACTGCAAACTCCCCGCAGAGAACAAAGTGCAGTTAACTGGCCCCAATTTTCATCCTCTCGGTTAACTGCAGACTCTCACAATAGAGGAAAGTGCAGTTAATCATCCCTTCGGGTCGGGCCAAAATTAACTGCAAATCTTTTGAAATTACCTAAGAGCAGTTAAATTGCCTCGCCCTCACGGTTCCTCCTTAACTGCAAACTTCTCGCAGGAAACGAAATGCAG
The DNA here is from genome assembly GCA_900315285.1 of uncultured Eubacteriales bacterium. Classification (GTDB taxonomy): domain Bacteria; phylum Bacillota; class Clostridia; order Oscillospirales; family Acutalibacteraceae; genus RUG420. The sequence continues at coordinate 59,197 of OMYO01000005.1, forward strand.
TTAATCCCCACCTTTTCCCTTCCGAAAACACTACACAACCTCCTACACAAAACAAGCACCCTGCCGGCCCTCTCAGGCCACACAGGGTGCTTTCATTCAGATGGCGTTATCTTCGACGGAACGATCCGCCCTTATATTTCCGACTCGAGTTGTTATAGCGCTTGCTAGAGAACTTGGACCAGATTCGGCGGGGCCGGCGCTCACTCTCGTCGGCAAGGGGCACAAGGGGCTTTTTTGGCTTGGGCTGCTTGGTCTTCTGACCATAGTCGGTGCTGACAAGGCGGACGGATTTGTGGTCATCCGTAATGCCGTGCTTAATGCGGACAATGTTGGTGACATCCGCTTTCTTCTTTTCGCCACGTAGATACTTCAGGAGGAAGTAGATGCCGACGCCGAGGACGGCAAGAATCAGCAGGACCTGAACCACGGTGAAGGAGAAGAACCGCTTAATGCCGTACCCGATGCTGCCGAAGAAGCTCTGATGGATGTCGTCTGCGGCGGCGAGGTCGACGGTGGATAGGACATCACCGGCATACATGACATAGGCTTTTCCTATGATGTCCCCCTTCTTGATGGGGGCATGGATGTTGTCTGGAAGAGACCCTTTTATGACCTTGAGCGCAATTCCCGAGGAGTCGATGTTGGCGGGGATGAGCGCCGTGACCTCTCTGGCGGGAACCAGACGTACATGGTCGACGTCCCGGGAAAGATTGACGGGGACGACAGCGACAACATCCGACGGGTCTGCAACGACTCGGAGTTTGATATTGCTGAAGACCCACTCGTATGCCGCTTTGGTCTCCTTGAATGCAATGTTTGTGCTCTTGTTGGCGGCATAGGCCTTCGGGCCGGAGAGGATGATGCAGAGATAGGTGTATCCATTCTTGGTGGCGTAGGATGCGAGGCAGTGGCCAGCGGAGTCCGTGGTGCCGGTCTTAATGCCTCGACAGGGCTTGTAATAGTAAGTGCTGCCGGGCTTCAGCAGGTCGTTGGTGTTCGGAAACTTTGTGGCGGGCCGCTGGTTCGTCTTCGGCATTTGGTAGTAGGGCTGTGCGACGATTTGGCGGAACGTGCTGTTCTTGAGACCGTAGCGGATGATCTTGGAGAGGTCGACGGCGGTGGTGTAGTGGCCGGCGGCGTCGAGTCCGTGGGGGTTGACATAGTGGGTGTTCTTGCAGCCCCGGTCCTTGGCAAACTGGTTCATCATGGCGACAAACTTGTCGGTGGTGCCGGCCTCAGCGTGGGCGAGAACGACAGCCGCGTCGTTAGCGCTCTTGACCAGCATGAGGTTCAGGAGTTGGCGAATGGTGAAGACCTCGCCGACGACCAGACCTGCCGTGGAACTGTTTGTGCCCTTGAGCTCGTCCAGCATGTCCTGGGTCACCGTGACCTTGCGATTTAGATCCTTTTCATGTCCCAGCGTGACAAGTGCTGTGGTAATTTTAGTCAAGGACGCCATGGGAGTCTTCTTATTGGCGTTCTTGCTGAAGATGACCGTGTTCTGGTCCAGACTGATCATATAGACGATGTCGGACGTGAACTTCATTTCCCGGTTGTACGCGGCATGGCTCGTGAGCGGCAGCATGCTGGTGAGAAGAATGGCTAGAATGACGGGGATGACCAGGAGAACACGGAGTACCGTATTTCTGTTGCGTGTATGCATGACAGTGTTCTCCTTTACAGGTTATAGTTGAAGGCTGCGTCGTATGCGAGCTTGGCGTCTTCAAACGGAATGGAGTACTTGTTTGGTTTCTGGGAGGAAGCGCTTCCTCCGAGGGTGATGAGCATGTAGGTGTGGCCGTTGCGGGTGGCAAAGCTGATGAGGCAGCGACCGGCGGTGCCGGTGTAGCCGGTCTTGCCGCAGGTGACACCCGGATAGTAATACTTGCTGTCGGTGCGGAGCAGCATATTCGGGTTCATGTACACCGTGGAATCCGTGCGAAGATTCGTGGGCGGCAGCGTATAGGACTGCTGGGATGTGATTTGTCGGAACATACTGTTGTTGTAGGCCCGCTTTCCAATAATGGCCAAATCTTTTGCCGTAGTGTAGTGGCCGCTGGCCGTGAGGCCGTGGGGATTCATATAATGGGTGTTCGTGCAGCCGATGCTGGTCACATATTCATTCATGCGGTCGACAAAGGCCTGAGTGCTGCCGCAGGCGTAGTGGGCCAGAATGATGGCGCACTCGTTGGCGCTCTTGATGAGCATGATATTCAGGAGCTGGCGGACCGTCAGCTGCTCACCGGCCTTAATTCCAGCAGAGGAGCTCTGCGGGTCTTTGATTTCGTTCAGCTCGTCCTGGGTGACGGTGACAACGTCATCATAGTTACGGATGTATTGTGTAAGGACCAGGAAGGTGGTCACTTTGGTGACAGAGGCTTGGGCAGCCCGCTTTTCGGCGTTTTTACTGAATACGATCCTCCCTGTATTGAGGTTCTCCATGTAGACTACATCGGACTGGAATTCCGGGCACCGATCGTCCGCCAGGGCGGGGACCGTCAGGCAACTGGTCAGGATAACAATGAGTGCCAGAGGGAGGATAAGAAGATTTTGAATGCGTGTTAAATTTCGCCGATTTGGCATGGACAACCACCTTTATATTATTGTATGATTAACTACATGATTGCAGTAACTTTTATTTTTCTGTTAATTATATAAGTATATCAGAATCTATCCCGGAATCAACAATTGGAGTGTGAAGATACGTGGTTTTTGTTACTGGAGACGTCCATGGTGACCTGGAGCGGTTCAAGACGCCGAACGCCAAAAAGCTTCGGAAAGGGGACACGCTGCTCGTCTGCGGAGACTTCGGTTTTCTCTGGAATGGCGGGAAAGAGGAACAGAAGGCGCTGAAAAAGCTCGAGAGCAAAAAGTATGATATCTGTTTTGTGGACGGCACCCACGAAAACTTTCACATGCTAAACCACTATGAGGTCAGTGAGTGGAATGGGGGCAAAGTGCATCGCATAGCGGGAAACATCTACCATCTCATGCGCGGCCAGGTCTACAACATTGAGGGCCTCCGTGTCTTCACCATGGGTGGCGGCGAGAGCCCGGACATAGACATCCGGATGAACGACGACACCTGGTTCCCGGAGGAAAACCCGAACCAGCAGGAGCTGCTGGCTGGCGCCGACAATCTTGGCAAGCTCGGCAATGAGGTGGACATTATCATTACCCATGAGCCCTCGGCCAAGGTCAAGGAATTTCTCCAGATGAAGCTCCCGGACAAGGTGCGTACCACACTCCTGAACACCTACTTTGAGGAGCTCAGCAACGCCGTCGACTATCAGAAATGGTATTTCGGCAGCCTCCACATGGACAAGCATGTTTCCGGCACCCAGGTGGCGGTGTTCCAGGATATTCTGGAGGTCCAGAGTGGAAAGCCGATTGCTGCGGTTCGGTAAATTTGAATATTATTGATTTGGGGTCAGGACGAAAGTTTTCGTAGTCCTGACCTTATTTTTCTGACTACAATTCCATTATTTGAAAATGTAGTCTAAATGAAAAAATCCGGTCATCCGAAATTCCCATATTCCCAAATGTAGTCTAAATTTTGGGGCGATTTATCGGCTTTCACAGTCCATCAACTCTAATGAAGGCATAATATCCCTTCAAAAGAGGTTAATTTTTATCAAATTTGTATATTTGATTATGACTGCAATTTGGATATTTCAAAATGTGGTCACAAAGAATTTTTGATTTAGACTACATTTTCAATAATTAAAAATGTAGTCATAATGAGCGCGCCGCCCAAGCATCCACTTATACAATCTCCCCTTTATTTGCATTCTCTGTATTACAAAAAATTTGATCGAACAAGTGAAATATAATACAGAACCGTCAATACACGAAAAGATGTATGAGGACAATCATACAGGCATCGCTCATCTCAAGAACAATGTATAAAAAACTCGGCTGTGAGCGATCATTCTCTCATACAATAATCAAGATATTCGCCTCGATGTATTATGATTTCCAATTTGATGACGTTTTTTCTCATACAAGATTTTGATTTATAAAAATTTTGTGTGAGATTCCCGCCAGTACCTGCTGGTACGATTGCCCCAAGCTAACCCTCCACAACTGAATCGCCCCCACAACAAAAACAGGACTGCACCGCTCTGGTACAGTCCTTTCTTTCTGTCAATTTTTCTTTTTCCTCCGGAAGAGCCGGGAGATGGCGTGCCCAATGGCCGCAAACGTTATGGCAAAGATACGGCCCCACAACTGGTGGATGGTGGGTGCGCTGATGGTGACCAACTCCTCCTTCTGGGCCCTCTTGTCCCCGCCGGCCTTAGCACGTCGCTGTGCAAGGGTCTGCCGTCTTCCGGCACCGTAGGTGGGGGTGACAGGGCAGGCATTCTTCAGAGAGAGTTCCATCTGCTCCTGCTGGGCGTCATGGGGGTCGCCCGAAAGCTTACTGTATTTCCCGTCCGGTCCGAGGCGGCGGGCTTTCAGGGTGTCGCTCCAGAAAATGTCGATGACATTGTGGATTTTCTTACGGACATCCGGGTCCCAGATGGGACAGCCCACCTCGACGCGGCGGGTGGTGTTCCGGGTCATCATGTCGGCGGAGGAAATGTAGAGGAGCTCGTCGTCTCCCTCGCCGAACATGTAGATTCGGGAGTGCTCCAGATTTCGGCCGACAATACTGCGGACCTCAATATTGTCCGTATGGTCGGGAATGCCGGGCACAATGCAGCAGATGCCGCGGATGAGCATGCGGACTTTTACGCCGCTCTCGGAGGCCTTGATGAGTTTCTTGATGACATCCTTGTCCGTCAGGGAGTTCATTTTGAAGAAGATGCGGCCGCGGGATCCTTTGGCGATTTCCCGGTCCATCATCTCAAGCACTCGTTTCTTCAGTGATACCGGGGCCACAAGCAGGTTCTCATATTCCCCGAAGAGGTTCCCCTTGGACATGTTCTGGAAGAAGACACCGGCGTCCCGCCCAATGTCCTGGTTGGCGGTGAGGAGGGAGAAGTCCGTGTAGAGCTTCGAGGTCTTCTCGTTGTAGTTGCCGGTTCCAATCTGGGTAAGGAAAGAGAGTCCGTCCTTGGTTTTCGATGTAATAAGGCATACCTTGGAGTGGACTTTATAGTTTGGAAGGCCGTAGATGACGGTGCAGCCGGACCGCTCCAGTTCCTGGGACCAGTCGATGTTGTTCTGCTCGTCAAAGCGTGCACGGAGCTCCACGAGAGTGACGACCTGCTTTCCGTTCTCCGCAGCACGTTTCAAATATTCCACTAAACGGCTGGAGCCGGCGAGACGGTAAATGGTGATCTGAATAGAGATGACGTCCGGGTCATCGGCAGCCTCCTTGACCATCTGCAGGAACGGGTCCATGGACTCATAGGGGTACGAGAGAAGAATGTCCTTGCGACGGACCTGCTCCATCATGGGGACATCCGGGCGGACAATATTGGGGATTTGTGGAGAGAACGACGGGTAGGTCAGTTCCGCTTTGGTCTCTTTGTCCAGCTTGTCAGCGAGGGGATAGGCGTAGTCCAGGCGTAAAGGTGAGGTGGTGAAGAAAATCTGCCGGTGAGAGAGGTGGAACTTTGTCTTCAGGTAGTCATAGAACGAGGAACTGACTGCGTTGGAGAGTTCCAGACGGACCGGCGCAAGACGCCGGCGCATGCGGAGCATGGCGGACATGATTTTTCGGAAGTCGTCCGAGACCTCCAGTTCCTCATCCTCGGCGTGGATATCTGCATTTCGGGTAATGCAGAGTTCCACTTTTTCCTCGACCTCATAGGTGTCAAAAACGACATCCACAAAGGTGTAGATGATGTCCTCCATAGAGATGTAACGGACCTGCTTCCCGGGCAGATAGACAATGTCCGGAAGAGCCTCCGGTACCGGGATAAGAGCGAAGGCCTGCTGGTCGTTTTCCGCCTTCAGCATGGCGGCCACGGCAATGACCTTGTTCTGGAGCCGCGGGAATGGATGGTGGATGTCGATGATCTCCGGTGAGAGGACCGGCAGGACGGAGTTGATAAAGTAGCGCTCCACATATTCCTGCTCGTCACCCGTGAGCTCCGGGAATGAGAGCTTATAGATTCCGTGGGTGCGAAGAAGGCTCTCAATTTCTACATAGAGGGCGTCCCGCTTCTTGTAGAGGGGCGCGACGGCGGAGTATATTTTTGAGAGCTGCTCCTTGGCAGTCATGCCGGAGCGGGGATCCTTGTATTTCTTGTCGGACCGCTGGATGTCGATAAGGCTTCCCACCCGGACCATGAAGAACTCGTCCAGATTTGTCGTGAAGATGGTGAGGAAGCGCAGGCGTTCCAGCACAGGGACGCTTACGTCCATGGCCTCCGACATGACCCGGTCGTTGAATTTCAGCCAGGAGAGCTCCCGGTTCTGCATATAGTTGGTATCCATTAGATAATGACTCCTAACTCTTTGAGCTGGGTCCAGAGGTAGCCCTCACGGACGCTGTTCTGGACAGAGACGATCTCTTTCGTGTCGTAATAGGTGAGAATTTCCTCCATGACATACATACCCGGAACCACCGTGTGGATGCGCTCTGGGGCGGAGCGGAGGATGAGGTCGGCAAATTTTTCGCGGCTCTTTCCGTACTTCTCCACAAGCTTGTCGAGGTATTCCTTCTCATAGGTCCGGCTCTCGTCCGGCACACCATATTTTGCCCGCAACAGTTTGGACACGGCTCGGCCGGAGCCTCCGACCCAGTATGCCGTGGACAGGTCGATATCATCTGGAAGTGAAATCTTTTTCAGCCGTTTGCGGACCTCTTTGCGGATGGCCTTCGTCTCCCCAGGGCGGGGGAGCAAGTCCCCAATGTATTCCCGATAGAGGTTCAGGGAACCGATGGGGAGCGACTGGGCGTGGACAATCTTGTGATTGTGAAAAAAGATGAGCTCGGTCGAACCTCCGCCAATGTCGACAGCGAGACCGTCCGGCTTCGGATTGTCCAGCAGAATGCCATAGTAGTCAAACATGGCCTCCTCCTCGCCGGTGAGGACCCGGATGGAGTAGCCCGTGGCCTCGGTGATGGCCTGGACCGCCTCTTCTGTATTGATGATGTTTCGCAGAGACGCTGTGGCGAACACAAAAAGCTGCTCCAGACGGATGCTCTCCAGCAGGAGCTTGATATCGTTCAGCGAGTCGATGGCAACTTGGATGCCAGCCTTTGTGAGCTCGTTGTCCTTGTTGACATAGCCGGCCAGGCCAGCCGTATATTTCTTGTTCAGCATTCGGGTGAGCTTGCCATCCTCATACCGGTAAATGACCAGACGGATGGTGTTGGAACCGATGTCTACAACTCCGTACAAATGAATTTCCTCCCCACATAATAAAACTCATAAATATTATACTGTTTTCGGTTTGGAGCCGCTACGTGGGAGGACGTTAAGCTTGTGTTAAATATTGACCGCACGGTACTGTAGTGCCTCGAGAAGGTGGGCATCGAGGATGCTGTCGCTGCCCGCAAGATCCGCAATGGTGCGGGCGGTCTTGAGCACTTTCCCGCTGCCCCGCGAGGAGAGGTGCAGCGACTGGGCTGCGTGTTCCAGAATGGCATGCCCTTTGGGGCTTATTGGACAATACTCCTGCAGCAGCGCCTGCGTCATGGCGGCATTGCATTTTATGGGCGATTCACGGAATCGTTCCCGCTGAACTTCCCTTGCCCGTTCCACCCTTACGCGAATATCCGCAGAGCACTCGGACGGTTCCGAAGAGAGCAGGATGTTCTCGTCCACTGGCAGAACTGGAATTTGCAGATCAATGCGGTCCAGGAGCGGTCCGGAGACCCGCTGACGATAGGAGCGGATCTCTGCATCCGTGCAGCGGCAGACCTCGTTCTTTGACATTAACTTGCCGCAGGGGCAGGGGTTCATGGCCGCCACAAAAATGATATTACAGGGGTAGGAGGAGACATTACTGCCGCGGGAAAGGACAATGCGGCGGTCCTCCAGAGGACCCCGCAAAGAGTCCAGAACACGGCTGGAAAAGAGCGGGAGTTCGTCTAGAAAGAGAATGCCGTTGTTGGCCAGAGAGACCTCGCCCGGCAGAGAGCGGATGCCGCCGCCGGTCATAGCTGCCCGGGTGATGGAATGGTGCGGGGCCCGGAATGGCCGCCGCTCCATGAGGGCTTTACTGCTCTCAAGTTTTCCGGCAATGGAGTAGACCGCAGTGGTCTCCAGGGATTCCTCATAGGTCATGGATGGTAGAATAGATGGCAGCGCCGAGGCCAGCATGGTTTTCCCCGAGCCAGGGGGACCGATAAAGAGCACATTATGGCCGCCCGCCGCTGCAATCTCTAGAGCTCGGCGCGCCATGCTGTGTCCGCGGATGTCGCGGAAGTCGGGAAGTTCCCCGTCTTTGGCGGCGGGGGGAAGACGGTCAGAGGGGTCATAGGAGAGCGGGTCAATGGGGCTGAGAGCCGCTCTGTCGGTCAGGTGATCCAAAAGTTCTGAGACAGACGAGACAGGATAAATGGTCATCCCCTGAATGACGGAGGCCTCCGGGGCATTGGCAGCGGGAATATAAGCCGTCTTGACCCCGCTTTTCTGGACTGCACTCAGCATGGGCAGGAGACCGCTGACCGGTCGGACATCTCCGCTTAGAGAGAGCTCTCCTAGAAAGAAAGAATCTTTGACTGGTACTCGCAGCTGACGGGAGGCACTCAATATGGCAACCAGTATTGGGAGGTCGTAGATAGGTCCTTCCTTTCGAAAATCCGCGGGAGCCAAGTTTACGGTGATCCGGCTGATGGGATATTCCATCCCGTTATTTCGGATGGCCGCCCGTACCCTCTCACGGGACTCAGAGACCCCGGACCCTGGGAGGCCCACCAGGTCAAAGCGGGGGAGGCCGGAGGTGAGGTCGGCCTCCACGGTGAGAAGGATGGCCTCGCTTCCGCAGAGACCGGAACTGATGACACTTGCGTACATGGATGGTGTTCGCCCCTTTCAAGAAGTTGCGACTATTATCCCACAGTGAATCGCCCGGATTTGCAAGAAGGAACGGATGGTATTAAAATTGGTGACATAAGAACCGTTCATCGCGAATTTTTCGCGTGGGACGAAATCCCAATGCCTTTCACGAAAGGGGAAACACCCATGAACCAGAAAACCGGCCGCATTGTCGCAGTCATTCTCAGCCTCCTTATTGCCGCCTCGGTCTGTGTCACCGCCTTTGCCGCCACGGGGGCAGGCATTCCCAATACCGGGGACAATAACGGCAAAGCTATTGTCATTGTGGTATCGGTTCTGGCCGCCGCCGGGCTCGGTGCGGGCATTATTATCCCCCGGTTTCGCCACTGAGAATTTTGCGGAATTTGTGCCAAAAAACTGGACACTTGAGAAATAACAGGACATCTTTTTAAGTATATTTGACAAAAATGTGAAAAGCCTGTAAACTAATTTTGGTTTTTCTTTTCGGAGAATCAATTCCATTTACAAGCGAGGTAGCAAAATCATGTTTGAGGACAAAACTCTGGTCTGCAAAGAGTGCGGCAAGGAATTCGTTTTCACCGCTGGTGAGCAGGAGTTCTACGCAGAGAAGGGCTTCCAGAATGAGCCCCAGCGCTGCAAATCTTGCCGGGACGCCAGAAAGCAGGCCGCCAAGGCCAACCGCGTCATGTATGACGCTGTCTGCGCCACCTGCGGAAAGCCGTGCCAGGTCCCGTTTAAACCGCGTGAGGACCGCCCGGTCTACTGCAGTGAATGTTTTGCCAAAATGAAGGAAGAGTAATGGACCGAAAAGTCATTTTGGGCGGGATCGCCGCCGGAGCGGTGACCGCTGCTGCGCTCCTCGGGGCGCATCACTATTTTTCCAAGCGTGAGGAGGAGCAGGAGGAACTCCTGTTTTCCGAGCACCCGGAGAATACCGGTCTCTTCTTTTTTGAGGAAGAGGATGACGAGAACGACGAATAAACTTTTCAGGAAAAAAGCGCACCGCAGAAAGATCTGCAGTGCGCTTTTCCATTTGACAGGGACAGGTTCTGCACCTGTTATTTTTTTTCGTCCGAAATGTCCCCGGCACGGCGGTGATCCCCGACCGGTGGCTCTTGCTGCAATGTCATTGGAGCAAAGTTCCCATTTCGCCAGATGACGCGGTTCCTGCCGCGCCGCTTTGCCAGGTATAGGTTCGAGTCCACCGCCTTCAGGAGCTGTTCCGTGGCCATGCCCGCCTCGTACTGCGCGACGCCGGCGCTGATGGTGACAGGCTTTTTTAACTCAGGGGAAAGCGGGGTCTTCTCCACAATTTCGCGGATTTTCTCCGCCCGGCGGAATGCCGTAATATCGTCCGCTCCCGGGAGAACACAGATGAACTCCTCGCCACCGTACCGGGCAATAATATCGTCCTTCCGCAGGTTCTCCCGCACCACCTGAACGAGTTTTTTGAGACATTGGTCGCCTGTGAGGTGCCCATAGGTGTCGTTGATTTTCTTAAAATAGTCGAGATCAAACATGATCAGGGAGAAAGTCTTTCCCCCGTCCTTCTCATACTGGGCGATGCACTCCCCAATATGGTCAAAGAGATATCCTCTGTCATAGGTTCCGGTGAGTGGGTCAGTCTGTGCCATGCCCCGGATTTGGCGCAGGAGCTCCTGGTTCATCTTTTGATTTTCCCGGAAGTTTCGCATGATGACCCGGAGGGCCAGACCCACGGAGACGCCGACGATGATGAAGACCACCGGAATGTCGAAGTAGCGGATGGCGCCGAGGTCGGTGAAACGCGCCAAAAGCCCCGGGTGCCGGTAGTCATAGATGAGTACCAGAACGAGCTCTGCCGTTGAGGTGCCGAATTCCAGAGCCAGGGCCAGGTTGTCCAGAAGAAAGGCTGTGGCAACGTCAAAAAGAATATAGAACAGCGGCATGCCGCTCTCAAGACCGCCACAGAAAAAGTACAGTAATGGAAGGAGAACGTTTCCCATGCCTATGCAGTAGAGGAGATAGAACCCCTCCTGGGCAATCTTGGTGGGAAATCTTCTCCAGAGAAACAAGAGAAAGAGCAAAAAGAGGATTGCCGCGGCAAAAACGATGTCGCCGTACCGGGCGGCGGAAGAGACCGCCGAAATAACGAAAGATATGAGGAACCCGATAATGGTCTCCTCAAGGAACAGCAGAAAGAGCTCCGCCTTCAGGGAGACGGACTCAATTCCGATCCGATGGTGAAATCGCATGAGACCCCTCCTCCGTGATTCCATATACTTGGTTTTTTCCGCGGCTTTTGGCGATGTACATGCCGTGGTCGGCAGTGTCGATGAGTGCTTCACCGGTCCCGCCGTTGTACTCTGCCACCCCAATGCTCACAGTGACCCTTCGATCTGGAGGAAGGTGGGGAGACATTTTCCTTCCCGCAACTGTCATTCGGATCTTCTCGGAAAGATCTTCGGCGAGTTCCCGATCGTATCCGGGCAGAAGCACCACAAATTCCTCACCGCCAAAGCGGAATGCACGCATGTGCTCCGAACAGAGGGCAGTCAGGATGGCGCTGAGTTCCCGGAGGACCTCGTCGCCGATGGTGTGGCCGTACTCGTCATTGACAAGCTTGAAGTCATCAATGTCGATCAGGATGGCAGAGAGGGGAAGACCCCGGCGTTTTGCCCGGCTGACCTCCGACTTGACGGCTTTGTACATGGCGCGCCTGTTGCTGAGACCGGTCAGATGGTCTATCTCTGCAAGGCGGGTCATGTCGATAATGGCCTCCTCTACACTGTGGCTTTCCTGCCGCAGCACGCTGAAGACGACTTTGATCAGAACACTCAGAGCAACGGCCACCATGAGCACATTGGAGCCCACGGCGACGTGTTCAAACCAGTGGTTCCCCGCAAAAAGGGCGGGAAAGGACGTGAGCCGGTCGGAAAAACGCCAGGAGAGCCAGTAGAGGAATAGATAGAACAGACTCTGGAATGTGACAAAGACGGTCCCGTTCCTCCCACGGAAACAGAGAAGCGAGAGGGCAATACCCAGAGCAAAATAAGCGGAGATTCCACTGTGGATGGAACCTCCGCTCAGATAGAGCGCTGGCAGGACAACAAAGTCCAGACAGACCAGCGCTATTTTTATGATAGCCATGCGGTGCTTCGGATGACGATATCCGAGTACCCACATGCAGAAGACCAGGACCGTCATGGCGGCGGCAATGCCGGAGGCCATGGCGGAGGAGTGGATGAAGACACACGTAACTGCACCGGTGATCCCCATCAGAATGCCAAAGGCAAACGTGATGTTATAGAGACGGTCTCGTACCTCCGCCTCGGGACCAAAGAGCTTTCGGAACAGTGATTTGTGCGTGGTCATGCCGGAATCAGACCTTACCTTCCTGGATATCCTGCATCATGTGGCATTTCTTATACTTCTTGCCGCTTCCGCACCAGCACGGATCGTTGGGACCCGGATGCTCGGTCTTCTTGACCGGCTTGCGGGCACCGCCGTTCTCCGCCTCGTCGCCGCCACTTGTACTCGTGATCTTGGCGACGCTCTTTCTGCGGATGGGGGCCTCTTTCTTGAGACGGACGGTCAGCATGTCATGAACGGTGTCCTCGCGGATCTGCTCGGTCATTTCATTGAACATGTCAGAACCCTGATACTTGTAGGCGACGACCGGATCCTGCTGTGCATAGGCGCGGAGTCCGATGGAGTCCTGCAGCTGTTCCATGGCGTCGATATGGTCCATCCAGAGGATGTCGACGTTGCGGAGAAGGATCATGCGCTCGAGATTTCTCATGACGTCGGAGCCGAATTCCTCTTCACGGGCATTGTAGATGCCACGGCCCTTGGTCTTGAGATAGGTGGTGATTTCATCCTTGCCGGACATGTCCTTAAGCTCGCCCTCTTCGGTGATCCAGCCGAGGAAGCGGTTGTTCAGGCCGGCGACGTCCCAGTTCTCCGTGTCGTCTCCCGGAAGATAGAGGGCGACGGCGTCGTCGATGGTGGCGTCGAGCATGTTGAGGATGTTGTCCTTGAGGTCGGCCTCGTCGAGGACCTCGTCTCTCTGCTTGTAGATGATTTTACGCTGCTCGTTCATGACGTCGTCGAACTGGAGGACGTGTTTACGGATGGCGTAGTTCTCACCCTCGACCTTCTTCTGCGCATTGGCAATGGTGCGGGTGAGCGTCTTCATCTCAATGGGGGTGTTCTCGTCGACGTTCAGGGTGTTCATGATACGGGTCATGCGCTCGCCGCCGAACAGGCGGATGAGGTCGTCCTCGAGGGAGAGATAGAAGCGTGATGCACCCGGGTCTCCCTGACGTCCGGAACGGCCGCGCAGCTGGTTGTCAATTCGACGGGACTCATGGCGCTCGGTGCCGATGATGTAGAGACCGCCGGCCTCACGGACTTTCTCGGCCTCTGGGGCGATTTGCTCTTTGTACTGCTCCAGCAGCTTTGCGTAGTCCTCACGGGCTGCGAGAATGTCTTTGTTGTCGGTCTCAGCGTAACCCATGGCCTCGTTGACGGTGTCATTGGAGTAGCCGAGTTTGCGAAGACGTGCTTTGGCCAGGAACTCCGGGTTACCGCCGAGCATGATGTCGGTACCACGTCCGGCCATGTTGGTGGCGATGGTGATGGCACCGTATTTTCCAGCCTGTGCGATGATTTCTGCCTCACGCTCGTTGTTCTTGGCGTTCAGCACCTCATGCTTGAGACCTTTCTTCTTCAGGAGACGGCTGAGCTGCTCCGATTTCTCAATATTGATGGTACCGACGAGAACCGGCTGGCCCTTCTCATGGGCACGGGCGATTTCGTCGATGACAGCATAGAATTTACCGCGCTCGGTCTTGTAGACAACGTCGTTCATGTCCTGACGGATCATGGGCTTGTTGGTGGGGACCTCAACGGGATACAGCTTGTAGATTTCCGAGAACTCGTCGGCCTCGGTCATGGCGGTACCGGTCATTCCGGCCAGCTTGGAGTAAAGGCGGAAGTAGTTCTGGAATGTGATGGTGGCAAGAGTCTTGGACTCTTTCTGGACGCGGACATGCTCTTTTGCCTCGAGGGCCTGATGGAGACCTTCGTTGTAGCGTCTGCCCAGCATAATACGGCCGGTGAACTCGTCGACGATGAGGACCTCGCCGTCCTTGACGACATAGTCGATGTCGCGGTGCATGACGCCGTGGGCACGGATGGCCTGGTTGATGTGGTGGAAGAGCGTGGTGTTGTCGGCGTCGGTCAGGTTGTCGACATGGAAGAAGGCCTCTGCCTTCTTAACACCGCTGGCGGTGAGAGTGGCAGTCTTGTTCTTCTCATCTACGACGTAGTCGCCGTCACCCATCTCCTCAACTTCCTGTTTTGTCTCAACCTCTTTGACCTTGGTCATAGTGAGGGTGCGGACGAAAGCGTCAGCCAGAGTGTAGAGGTCAGTGGACTCGTCGCCCTGACCGGAAATGATGAGCGGGGTACGGGCCTCATCGATCAGGATGGAGTCGACCTCGTCGACGATGGCGTAGTTCAGACCGCGCTGTACTTTCTCACTCTTGTACTGGACCATGTTGTCACGGAGATAGTCAAATCCGAACTCGTTGTTGGTTCCGTAGGTGATATCGGCGGCATAGGCCTCACGGCGCTGGTCGGCGTCAAGGCCGTTTACAATAAGGCCGACGGAGAGACCGAGGAAGCGGTAAACTTTACCCATCCACTCGGAGTCACGGCGTGCCAGGTAGTCATTGACCGTGACGATGTGGACGCCTTTTCCGGCAAGAGCGTTGAGGTATGCCGGGAGGGTGGCAACGAGGGTCTTACCTTCACCGGTCTTCATCTCGGCGATACCGCCGTTGTGAAGGACGATTCCTCCGAGGATCTGAACCGGATAGGGTTTCAGACCGAGGACACGGTCGGATGCCTCACGGCAGGCGGCGAAGGCGTCGGGCAGAATATCGTCGAGAGTCTCGCCGTTGGCAAGACGTTCTTTCAACGCGGGGGTGACGTTGCGAAGTTCATCATCGGACATAGCCTGATACTTCTCGTCCAGAGCAAGTACCTGATCCTTGATGGGGGTCATTTTTTTGACCTGCTTCGCAGAGTAGTCAAAAAGATCTTTGAAAAATCCCATGAAATAGTAGCTCCTTCTTTGCGTTATAACTTATAATTCTATATGGTATAGAAGTTGGACGCATTTTTCCTTATAAGCATAAGATACAAAACATTGTATCATAAACAGTTGAAGAAATAAATCTCAAATCTTCAGCAGATTGGAATGAGTGTTGATTTTTCCAATATGACCCGCTATAATATTAAGCACAATAAAAGCGATGTGCGCTTTTGTTTGGCCATATGGCGCGTGGGTCCTGTGCGACGGAGCGCTGTGAATCATGTCAGGCGGGGAACCGAGCAGCATTAAGCAGTTGCGCCGTGCGCCACAGGGTGCCTGCACGCCATATGGTCAAGGGAAAGCAGCGTCGCTTTTTTTCTGTCTGAGAGGGGGATACGGCATGTATCAGGCACTGTACCGGAAATACCGGCCAAAGGTCTTCGCCGACGTGGTCGGCCAGGAACATGTGACCCGGACGCTCCGCAATGAGATCCGGACTGGCAGGACCTCCCATGCCTATCTATTCACCGGCTCCCGTGGAACGGGAAAGACGACCTGTGCCAAGATCTTTGCCAAGGCCGTCAACTGTGAACACCCGGTGGACGGAGACCCCTGCAACGAGTGTGAAATCTGCAAAGGCATTGACAACGGCTCCGTGCTGGACGTTGTGGAAATTGACGCGGCCAGCAACAACGGCGTCGACAGTATCCGGGACATCCGGGACGAGGCAAATTTCACACCGGCCAGCGGCAAATACCGCGTCTATATCATCGACGAGGTCCACATGCTCTCCATTGGCGCCTTCAACGCTCTGCTGAAGACCCTCGAGGAGCCGCCGGAACATGTGAAGTTCATCCTTGCAACAACAGAGGTCCACAAGCTCCCGGCCACTATTCTGTCCCGCTGCCAGCGGTTTGACTTTCATCGGATAAGCCCGGAGAATATTGCAAGTCGGGTCCAGTATGTAGCGGAACAGGAACATCTTGATGTGACACCCGGAGCCGCAGACCTCATTGCGCGTCTTGCGGACGGTGCCCTTCGAGATGCCCTCTCCATTCTGGACCAGTGTATGGGCCATGGCACCCAAATTGACGAGTCCGTGGTCGGCGAGGTCGTGGGACTAGCCGGAAAACAGCACCTGTTCTCTCTGGCGGACGCCATACTGAATCAGGACAGCGCCACGGCGCTGGACCTTATCAATACGCTCCACAACCAGTCGTGCGACATGGAGCGGCTCTGCAATGAACTCATCAACCACTTCCGAAATCTTATGGTATGCAAGGCGGTCTCCAATCCACAGGATCTCATCGTCTGTTCTCCGCAGGAACTCCAGGACTACAGAAACTCCGCGGAGCAGTGCTCCATGTCGGAAATCATGAATGTCCTCCACGTGCTTGGGGAGACCCTTGGGTTTATCCGTAAGGGGCTGAATCGCCGGGTAGAAATGGAAATGGCAGTCATCCGCCTCTGCAGCGGAGAGGTCGTCCAGACGGAAATAAAAACTTCCGCACCTGCGCCAAAGCGCCAGCGGCCACAGCGGGCGCAGAAACCATCAGAGCCACAGCCGGCACCGGAGCAGAATAAGCCTGCAGAGAAACCGCAGGAAAAATCGGCCGCGGAACCCCGGAAGCCGGAGAAGACAGAGAAACCTACCCCTGCTCCTGCCAGCAGTTCAGACATCCTCTCGGAGGAAACACTTCAGGAAATTATCGGGATAGCCAGCCAGGAAAATCCATCAATTCAGATTCTCCGGGGCAGTGGAAACCGGGGAACGGTTCATGGCCAACAGCTTCTCTTTGCCCCAGCCTCGGAAGTGAGATACGAGGCCCTCGGTAATATGAAGGGCCTTCAGGGCATCATGGGAAATGCGGCCGAACAGGTTTTGGGAAAGAGGTTGGAATTCCATCTCATATCACCGGAGGACTATACGGCACGTTTTGAGACGTCGTCTGCCACTGGGTCTGAAATAAAGAAAGAAAACAAAGGGGAAGACTCGCTGAAGACGTTCCTGCATAGGGCGCAACAGCTCGGGATTCCCGTAGATGTAGAGGAGTAACTTACTATGAAAGCTAGAGTTCCAAAGACCGGACAGGGCGTAAACCAGGCCGGCATGATGAAGCAGATCCAGAAAATGCAGGAGGACATGGAGGCCAAACAGGCCGAGGTCCAGGAGACCGAGTTCAATGCCTCCGCTGGCGGCGGAGCTGTGGAGGTCGTCCTGAACGGCGCCCATGAAGTAAAATCCATCAAGATCGAACCCGAGGTCGTGGACCCCGAGGACGTGGAAATGCTCGAGGACCTTCTCATGGCTGCCATCAATGAGGCCAGCCGCAAGGCCTCTGAGGCCATGGAAAAATCCATGGATTCTGTCACCGGCGGAATGAACATTCCCGGCCTGAACGGTCTCTTATAATATGGCCGCATATGATGTCGCTGCGCTCTCCCGGCTCATTGAGCAGTTTGAGCGCATGCCGGGCGTCGGGCACAAGAGCGCCCAGCGCATGGCGTTCTATGTCCTGGACATGCCGCAGGAAGAGGCGGAGAAGTTTGCCCGGACCATCACGGACGCCCACAAAAAAATCCACCGCTGCAAAATATGCTGCAACCTGACAGAGGGTGACGTCTGCTCCATCTGTGCCAATGAGGCCAGAGACAAGAGCGTCATCTGCGTTGTCGAGGACCCGAGGGACGTCATTGCCATTGAGAAGACCCATGAATATGGCGGGACGTACCATGTCCTTCACGGGGCTATATCGCCCATGAACGGCATCGGTCCGGACCAGCTGACCATTAAGCAGCTGCTTGCCCGGCTGGACGGCGTAAAAGAGGTCATCATGGCCACGAACCCCACGGTGGAGGGTGAGGCCACGGCCATGTACATATCCCGGCTGCTGAAGCCAATGGGAATCCGTACCACGCGGCTTGCCTATGGTGTGCCGGTCGGGGCGGATCTGGAATATGCCGACGAAGTGACACTCACCCGTGCCATGGAGGGCCGGCGGGACATCTGAGCAAAGGAGGCGAAGAGACATGGCAGCAAAAAAGGAGAAGGGGCAGGACGAGCTCACCACGGTGGCCCGGAACAAAAAGGCTTACCACGACTACACTGTACTGGAGTCCTTTGAGGCGGGCATTGAGCTCTTCGGCACCGAGGTCAAGTCCTGTCGACAGGGAAAAATCAACCTGAAGGACTCCTGGTGCAGCATTGACGGCGGAGAGCTGTTTGTCAATGGTATGCACATCAGCCCGTATGAGCAGGGGAACATATTCAATCGCGACCCGGACCGGAAGCGCCGGCTCCTCATGCACCGAAAGCAAATTGACAAGCTCTTCGGGACGCTGAAGACCGAGGGCCTCACCCTTATTCCGCTCTCCGCCTACTTCCGGAAGGGAAAGCTGAAAATCCAGGTGGGTCTCTGCAAAGGTAAGAAAATCTACGACAAGCGGGAGTCCATGGCCCGGAGAGATGCGGAGCGGGAAAAGCAGCGCGCACTGCGGGAGCGCAGCCGCTACTGAGGCGGCTCGCAAAGCTCCCCCTTGCAAATTTCCATCTCCCGGAATATACTAATTGAGCTTACATGGGGATGAAAGGATTTCGACGGGGATCAATAAGCATGATAAGCGGGTAGAGGCGGAAATCCTCTATAAACTTTCCAACTTTATAAATTAGATAACAACTCTAATTCTGAACTGCAGGCTGCGTAAGCACCCTGCCGTTTCTGCCGGGAGTACTGCGGCCCGGTATGAAGCGTCGTTTTAGCAGTGAACGTGAACAGGGGAGTGTTCCGGCCTCCGTCATGCATCAGGGACTACCGACGATGACAGCCTGCTGACCGGCGGTCATCCGGGGGAATCGCAATAGATCAGATACACCCGTAGAAAGTTGTGTGGATGGGTCTTCGGACGTGGTTTCGAGTACCACCATCTCCACCAGAAAAGGATTGGGGCCGCTGGCTATGCCGGCGGCCTTGTTTCTTATGGCACGAGCTGCTGCTGGCCAGAGCTGCTGCTTGCCAGAGCTGCTGCTGACCCGAGCTGTTGCTGGTCAGAGCTGCTGCTTGCCAGAGCTGCTGCTGCTGACCCGAGCTGTTGCTGGCCAGAGTTGCTGCTGGCCTGAGTTGCTGCTGGCCTGAGCTGCTGCTGGACTGAGCTGTTGCTGGCCTGAGTTGCTGCTGGCCCGAGTTGCTGCTGGCCCGAGTTGTTGGTGACCCGAGTTGTTGCTGGCCCGAGTTGCTGCTGGCCCGAATTGTTGCTGGCTCGAATTGCTGCTGGCTCGAATTGCTACTGGCTCGAATTGCTGCTTCATACCCCCAGGGGGTATTTTGCTTTGATTTTACCCACTTGTGCCTCAAATTTGGCAGGATGTGGGTATTTATAAATCCTATTCGGTTTAATTATTTGCCTTTTTGAAGCGGCATTGAGACTGTGAGCAGGACTTACAGAACATATTATGTCTATTTGTGATATTACTTTGCCGGGATAGGGTGCCCTTTTACCACCTTTTTCCTCTTTTTGGGGCATTCGGTGTGATTGGGCCTGCTGCCTTAGCAAATTTAACTGCAAACCACATTCCTCAAATCATTTGCAGTAAACCTGCCATGGCGGCAACAGAAAATTTAACTGCAAAAGGCTATTTGAAGAATGGATGCAGTTAACTCACTGCCTGCCGCCAGAGAAAATTAACTGCAAACCACATTCCCCAGATCA
>OMYO01000005.1:78948-85168 GCA_900315285.1 uncultured Eubacteriales bacterium
TGCAAAAGGCTATTTGAAGAATGGATGCAGTTAACTCACTGCCTGCCGCCAGAGAAAATTAACTGCAAACCACATTCCCCAGATCATTTGCAGTTAACCCGTCATGGCGGCAGCAGAAAATTTAACTGCAAAAGGCTATTTGAGAAACGGGTGCAGTTAACTCACCGCCTGCCGCCAGAGAAAATTAACTGCAATAGGGCATTTAGAGCACAAAAGCAGTTAATATGCCGACGGCTGTCAGAATTTTTTAACTGCAAAATGGAGTAAATGGGTGGAAAGCAGTTAAATCGCCCACGCGCCCCAAAACAAAACAAAAAGAAAAAGAGCTGTGCCGGAATGGTACAGCCCTTTTCTTGGGATAATATGGGACAAGGTCTACTTACAGATTCTTATTGGTTTTCTGCTTGTCGACCTTCTCATAATGTTTCAGAAGCGGCTCCTCCAGAAGGGTGAGCGCCTTTGAATCCAGATTAAAGAAATAGACAGTGAACGTCACGGCGAAAAATCCCACCGCGGCGGATACGGTTCCAATGAGGACTTTTTTCAGGGTATCCATGGATGAAAACTCCTTTCTCAATAGGCGTTGGAGTCGTCAAACTCCTCAAGGGACGGATCGAGCGGCTCCTCGTGGAAGACGGTGCGCATGTAGCGGTTTACGTCGTTCCGCATGGACTGACGACTTGCGTCACGCGGGTCCATGAGGCCATGGGTGACCCAGATGAGGTGGACGTTGTGCTTCCTTGCCTGTTCCTCGTAGAGACCATGGTATCCGGTGACGGCCTTGCAGCCGATGTGCTCATACATGATGACAACGTCTGCACGGAATTCTTCACAGAAGCGCCAGAGGTCTTCAACACCAACCTGGTATCCGCCCTCGGAGCGGTTTCGCATGACCATGTTGGCGTAGAGGTCGGCCATGTCATAGTAGGCCTGCTCTTTGTCGTCTTCGCTGTAAATCTTTGTGGAGGTCAGGGACAGCATGTCGACGAGTGGGATAATGCCCCAGCAGTTCTGGAGCCAGGCCGGGAAATGGCTGTAATACTGGGCCTGAACACCCCAGACGATGGCGCGGTGGCGGACTTCCGAGACAACGGGAACCTTGTTCTCGTAGGCCTTGTACATGAGTTTGTTGATTTTCTTCTCGGCATCCAGAAATCCGATTTCACGTCCGCCGGCTACCATGTAGTAGGCATACCGGAACGGCGCAATGTTATTTCCTACAACCTGCGGATAGTCGGTCTTATTGACCTCGAGCCACTCGAGAAAGTTGCGGGTCTCCTGGTTGAAGATCTTCATGCACTTGAAGTAGTAGTCCCAGTCGAATTTCTCACCGGTCTGATCCTCAACAAACTTGATGGCGTCTTTGATTTCCTGGGCGCTGTAGTCGTTGACGTTTGGGTCGGTGTAGTTGATGGGGACTGCGACCTGATGGGTTGGAATGTCAAAGTGGCGCTGCTCAATGCCGTTGCCCATAAGTGAGGTGTCACAAGTGGTGTTGGCGTTCAGGATGCAGCAGCCAAATTCCGGATAGTCGTCCTGGACGGCGACGCCGAGTTCTGCGGCGGGCATAGGACATACATCGCCCGGAATGCCATACTGCTCAGAGACGTCAATGTAGAAAATCTCAGAGTCCTGACGCATGGTGGAACCGGTGAAAATGGGCGGAATTTCCCGGGAGATGGCTTTCAAGTTCGGGAAGCCGTTCATGACCTGAGACATCATGTTCTCATCGAAGATGACCGTTTTGTCGCTGAGCTTCTTGCTTCCGCCGATATTCTGGTCGCGCTTGAACTGGGCGGCCATATTGTCGGCCATATGCTTGATGATGAAGTCATATTCAAGGTGAGCCATGCGAAGCTGCGGGCCGCGGGCACCTGCGGTATGGCGGTCCAGAAAGTCAAGGGTTGCCAGGTTGTTGATCATCCAGCGGTAGCGGAACATGCCCTTGAGGTTCTGCGGGTTGGTCAGGAATTTGACAAGATAGGCCATAATGCCGAGCCAGCACTTGTAATCGTAAAGTGTGTCACGGAGACCGCGCCACTCGCGGCGCTTTATGGTCTTTTTTCCGTTATAGAGCTTGCCAAGAGGCTCCGAGTTCAGCTTTTTACTCATGCGTTGACAACTCCCTTCTTCTTGTTGATCTTCTTGATTTCCAGACTCTCAATGAATGCCTGGACACGGGTGCGGAGCTGTCCGGAAGCTCCCGAGGAATATGCGCGGTCAATGGAGAGGACCGGCCAGCCGTACTCGTTCGGAAGGACGTGCTGGTAGTCGGCGCGCTCATAGCCCCAGAAGTTGCAGAACTTCATCTGCTGAACGATGATGCCGTCGGCATTGTATTCCTTTGCCAGACGGTCGATGTACTGTTTGCGCTCCAAAATACGGTCTGTGTTCATGTAGCGCGGGCACTGGCATTTTATGACAGCGTCTCTGCAGATCTGGAAGAGGACGTCCTCTTCGTCATTCAGGACGATTTCCTCTCTGTCGGGGAATGTGCCAAAGCAGAAGCGGTCTGCAACAATCAGAGCACCGGAGTCCTCAATGGTCTTAATAAAGTTGACGTCGTCGACCTCTGAGCCGGCGAGGAGGATGCGGGCGCGGTATTTCTTGCCGGCGTCCGGGTCGGGCTCTCTTGTCTTCAGTTCTTCTGCGGTCTCACGGAGTTTGTCCATAATCTTATCTTTGGGACATACATAGGTTGCGAGGCAGAGAACGTAATATTCATAACCGGTGATATTGGGGTTGTCGGCCTTGCGATGGTCGCCGATTTCCTTCAGAAGACGGCACATCTCATTGAACTGGTCTACGGCTTTCCGCAGCGCGTCGTCTGAGGTGTCAATGCCCATGCTGGCCATGGCCGGCAGGAGCTCTTTCTTGCACTGGTTGTACATGTGATTGATGCCGTTGGTGTCGCTCTTCATGGGGGTGTCCATGTGGAGCATGAAGAAACCGGGCTTGGTACATGCTTCCAGCTGCTCAATGTTGTCAGCGAGATCCGTGTGCTGTGAGCAGGCGCAGGGATCAATAAAGGCGTCCAGGAACTGGTAGCCGCCCTCCAGTGCGCGCTCCAGAACAGCGCGGCAGTACTCACAGGTGAGACTGGTCATGTAATAGGTACCGATGTCGATGGAACCGGTTCTCGGAGCAAAGAGACGTACCGAGAAGCTACCCGGGAGGTTGATGAGAACCTCCGGTACCTGGCTGCACTGGGTGCCAATACACTTCTGGCCTTCGGCTTCTGCCTCTTTGACCAGCTCGTTATCGGCTTCCTGCAGCAGGTTCTCAAAGTAAATGAGGTGTTTTAAATCTTTCATGCGTCAGGCAGCCCCCTTCTGTCTTGCATATTCGGCTGCGCCAAGAGCACCCATGAGCTGCGGGTCTGTCTTGAGCTCAATAACGTTAAGATGGAGTACCTGCTCAATGGCCTTCTTCAGGCCGCCGTTCTTGGCACATCCGCCGGTCAGGGTGATGGAGTCGGTTGCTCCGGCCTTCTTCGCCATGACGAAACAACGTTTTGCAACTGCCATTTCAATACCTGCGGCAATTTCGTCCATCGGCTTTCCCTCTCCGACGAGGGTGATGACCTCAGACTCGGCAAATACGGTGCACTGTGCTGTGATGGGGATAACATTCTTTGCCTTCAGTGACAGTTTTGAGAAGTCGGAAAGTGACAGCTCGAAACTCCGGGCCATGGCCTCGAAAAAGCGGCCGGTACCGGCGGCACATTTGTCATTCATGGCAAAGTTCTTAACGGTGCCATCTGTGTCAATGGCAATGCCCTTGACATCCTGACCGCCAATGTCGATGATGGCTTTGACGGAGGGGTCCGTGACATGGACACCCATGGCGTGGCAGGAGATCTCGGAGATGTTCTCCTCGGCGAACGGGACCTTGTTGCGTCCGTATCCCGTTCCGATGAGATAGGCGAGATCTTTGATGGTGCTGAGACCGGCCTGCTTCAGGACTTCGTCCATGGCCAGCTGGGCCGACTCCGTGGGGTTGATTTTGCTCTTGAGCGTGGTGTCCGCGACGATTTTCCCGTTCTCGTCGAGGATGACGGCCTTCGTGTAGGTGGAGCCTACGTCACAGCCTCCATAGTATTTCATAGTATTTCCTCCTCCCATGATTGTGGATTTTTCATCAATTTCAATTATAAAAATCGAACAATTGTTATAAAATTGACCAATTTTACAAGGTTGTACTATAATATTTTTAAGGTCATGGTCCGACCAATCTGGGATTGAATATAATGCACAAAAGTTGGTACGAAGTGCTTTACGGTCGCGGTCCGACCAAAAAATGGGATTATAATGAGGTAATACTATGGGAAATGCGGACTCGAAATTCAGCCGTATCAGTGTCACCTCTGTCAAGCAGCAGTTTGAGGATCAGGTCGTCAATATGATCCTCAGCGGAGACCTGCGTCCGGGAGAAAAACTTCCGACGGAGAGGCAGCTGGCAAGTGACATGGGTATCAGCAAGACAGTGGTCCACGAGGGCATTCGGGACCTAGTGAACCTTGGGTTCATTGACAACAAAAGCCATAGGGACTGCGTCGTTGCAGACTACTCTCTGGCGGGAAATCTTGGTACATTAAACACGGTGCTGCAATATCATCAGGGAACTTTGGACAGAAGGACTGCCACTGGTGTCATTGACTTCTGTGAATGGGTGGAGTGTCCTTCACTACAGCGTATTTGTGAACACAAAAGTATGTATGAGTACAGAATTCTCGAACAGCGTCTCAACACCGTGAAGTCTCTACGGGATGACCGAGAGGCCATGGGAGAGGCGTGGGCACAGTATCATCGGCAAGTGGTTTTCTTCAGCGGGAACCCGCTGCTGCCGCTGCTCTACTCCTCCATGATGCAGATTGGCCTCCCGGTCTATTTCGAATGGGTGGATCAGGTGGGACCGGATGTCATTATCCAGGATCTCATGAATTTGAACGCGGATATTGAGAAATGGGACTGGGTTCAGGCTGTCGCCCATTTCCGGGAGCGCGCATCCGACTTTCGGACCTATATCAAGGCCAACCGCGAGAAGTTCCGGAAGGACCCATGGACTCTAGACCAGTGAAAGGAATCCTGTTAATGCGAAGAAAGATATTATCTGTTATCATTGCCATGCTTATGACTGCTGTGCTGGCATTGCCTGCCGCTGCATCGCCCGCACGCTATATCAGCCGTGTCACAGCAAACGGTGTCAGCCTGAAGGGCAGCTACGACTCCCGCCTCAAGGAGGTCACATACACCGGTACCTGTAAAAGCAACGCGGAGCCGAACTTCCCGCTGGAGCTTGCCATGCTTTTCAGCAGCCGGAACGTAAAAAACCAGGTGCTGGCGGTAACCACGGGCTCGGAGTGGCTCACGGCGGGATCCCTCAGCGACATGGCCGGGAGCGGGAAGATAGCCCGCATGACATTCCGTCTCACGGATGAGAAGGGAAAGCCCTACCGAAACGAGACAAACTTCATAGCCAAGAACGGCCGGGTCACCGGCAGCGATATGGCCATGAGCCGGGAGAAAAGCGGTCTCTCCGAAAACTTCTATAACTCCTTCACCTATGACGGGAACGGGAATTTGCTCTCGTATGAAGTGGATAGCTCGAATCCCATCACCTACCGCTTTACGTGGGAGAATGGACTCCCGGTGTCGGCATCCGGCAGCAATGTGGCGGCAGGCCGCAGTGAGACATATCAGTTTACGTCTGAGGGCAAAAAAATAATCCAGGCGGACTGCAAGAGCGGCTACCAGACCTGGATCATGTATTTTCATTACAACAGCGACGGAAAACTTTCCTCGGTTACCTCAAAGGACGCCAAAGGTTCCACCGGCACGGTGGTGGACCATATCAAGTATGCGGGGAACGGAACCGTGATATCTCTGCGGCTGTACGGAACAGAGTATCAGTTCGAGTATAAGACTATCTGAATATGATTGGGCAGCGCCCGGTCTCCTGAAAGACGTTTTGTCAATGAGGGAGACCGGGCCGTTGTTCGCTGAGTTAGACCATTTTCTAATTTTTCGGCGATTTAGTCTGATAATTCCGACCGAACTCCGTTTATTTTCGAAGAAAAGTTAGACCAAACGCCAGAAAATTTCTCGAATGGTCTGAAAACTAAACCGAATAAGGATTACGTCCGTATAATGGTGTAAATTCAAAAACAAAAAGAGCCAATGGCTCGATCCTTCAGGTATAATGAAAATCAACCACAATC
>OMYO01000017.1 GCA_900315285.1 uncultured Eubacteriales bacterium
GACCGCATTCAAAGTGTAGCAGGAGGATTTTTTCTGTTCAAATGTAAAACATATCCGGAACCACTCGCCTAGCGAGTGGTTTTACCTAAATACAAAAAATTGCACCGTATGCCCAAAAAGCATTCGGTGCAAACTATTTTTCAGAAAATTCAGCCGAGGTTTGCCTTGATGGCGGCAAGCAGCTCGTCATATTCCTCATAGGCGGGAATGTCCGGATACTCCTTCTTGATGGCGTCGGTGCTCTTGAAGAGGAAACCGGCCTTGGAGGCCTGGATCATACCGAGGTCATTGTGGCTGTCACCGGAGGCAATGGTCTCGAAGCCAATGGACTGCAGTGCCTTGACCGTGGAGAGTTTGGACTGCTCACAGCGCATTTTGAAGCCGGTGATTTCTCCGTCGTCTGCCACTTCAAGCTCGTTGCAGAAGAGGGTCGGGTAGCCGAGCTTCTTCATGAGCGGGCCGGCAAACTGGGTAAACGTGTCGGAGATGATGATGACCTGAGTCAGCGTGCGGAGCTCGTCCAGGAACTCTTTAGCACCCGGCATGGGGTCAATAGTGGCAATGACGTCCTGCACTTCCTTCAGGCCGAGTCCGTGCTCCTTGAGGATGCCGAGGCGCCAGTTCATGAGCTTGTCGTAGTCCGGCTCATCCCGCGTTGTGCGTGTAAGCTCGGGAATTCCCGAGGCCTTGGAAAACGCGATCCAGATTTCCGGGACGAGTACGCCCTCCATATCCAAACAGACAATATCCATTGTTTCTTTCCCTTCCAATTTCTTTCCTGTAAAATTCATTTCGTCCTTGCTGCAGCGCAAAATATCTGCGGGCAGACCAACGGACTAATGATAGTACAAAAGCGGGAAATCTGCAACATTATTCCGTCTTCAGGGCGGTGCCTTTTCCGGAGAGATAGACCATCCAGTCCAGAAGGAAGGTGACGGCGAGAAGGAGAAAACCGACCAGTATGTCCAGCCACACCTCGTGGGTGGAGACATCAAAGACCGGATATGGGTTGGGAAGATATCCAAAATAGACCAGCGGAAAGACCACTCCACCGTATATTGTATTGATTAGAACGCCCCACCAGGAGTCCCGGAACCGAAGGGCGGGGTTTGGCTCAAAGATGGCGAGAGAGGAAAAGGCCAGCACCGGGGACAGGAAATTCAAAAAGAGTGCCGGACCGGCAAACAATGCCTTTATATACCCCTCTTGTGGCCCCACGAACATGACTATGGTGGCAAAGTTAATGACCAGAAGGCAGGTTGTAATATACCGGAGCGCCCGGACAAACGGTGGAATGCTGCGGGAGGCGTTCCTTAGAGCTCTGGCGCAGTAACCGACAAGGAGCGCTGCAGAGACCAGAGCGAGAGCGCCACTGAGACTCTCATAAAGGATAAAGGTATTGGAATGGTATTTCACAACTTCCATAATAAGTCCAATACCGGTGAAGAGTACCAGGGCAGAATTGCAGATCAGCGCCCCGACCGTGCGGCTGCGCTCTGCAACATACCCCGCATACTCCTGTATACTGTTACCCATAAATGATCCTCCCTTGTTCAACACACCTCATCATAGACCGGGGATATGAATGACAAAAGAACAAACATTGACGGAAAGACAGAAAATCTGGTATATTTTGCGAGAAATAGCAAAATGTGCGAAAAAATGGAGGATAGGCGATGGACCCCGTTCAAGAAAAACTGAATTGGTTCATGGAGATGACCGAGTGTGCCGACGGACTGTTCCTGTGGGACTACACCACAAGCTGGGACATCCGCAGCAGCAATTGTCCCGAGGACAAAGCGGTATACTGGAGCCATCTTTTCCGCGTTGTCGGCGGCCCGGAGCAGGTCTCTCCCCTGTTTGCCCACAGCCGGAAGCCGGTACTGTTTAACGCTGCTGTGGACCTATCCTGGATCATTGTCCCCGCGGTAGAAAAGCACACCATAGCCCGCTATCTTGTCCTGGGACCGGTCTTCCTCTCCTCCATGTCGCAGCAGGAACTGGACAAGGCGCTGGACTCCTATGATTTTGCCACCTCCTCCAAGTATGAGTACAAAACCCATCTGGAGGACCTCCCGAGTATTCAGTACCCCGCCTTCCTCCTCTATGGAAAAATGCTGAACCGCTGCCTGTACCCGGAGGTCGTCGACCTCATGGATTTCCGGATCGTCTCCGCCAAGAACGTCCGGGTAAGGCCAGAGAACCGGCTCTCCAGCGAGATCGTTCTGGACTCCAGCGAGGGCCGTGCCGACATTGAGGACCTCCTGCTCCAGCAGATCCGTCAGGGAAATCCGAACTTCCGCAATGCCATTCCCGCCCTTCAGCTGGGGCAGTACGGGGAGATGGCGCCCCAGAGCACCCTGCGTCAGCTAAAGGACGAGTGTATTGTGGCTATTACGCTCAGCAGCCGTGCCGCCATGGACGGCGGACTGTCCCGGCAACAGGCTCTGGGTGTCGGGGACAGCTACATCCGCCAGGTGGAGTCCGCCGACACCATTGAGGAGGTCATGGGCATCTACGAGCCCATGGTCAGCGACTTCATCCGGAGGGTCCACAACAAACATCTACAGCAGCAGTACTCCGTGCCCATCCGCAACTGCATGGACTACATGGAGCAGCACATTACCGAGCCCCTGACCGTCCGCTCTGTGGTGGAGGGGACGGGATACAACGGGTATTATATCTCCAATCTTTTCCGGAGGGAGACCGGTAAATCGCTCGGGGAATATATCAACGAACGCAAGGTGGAATACGCCAAGCATCTTCTCCTGGAGACTGGGGACTCGGTTGGGGCAATTTCCAAGCAGCTCAATTTCTCATCGGCCAGCCATTTCACAGCTGTCTTTCGCCAGGTGACCGGCATGACACCCAGTGCCTTCAGGGAAGCCGGTAGTGCAGGAGAACAAAGCTCACCGTGAGTTCCATCTCGTCCACGCGGTCGAGCTTTGCCCGGTCGCTCTCCGAGGTTCGGTAATAGTAGGGCGTCATAGAGAAGCAGGTCTTCAGGTCCTCCTGGGAAATGGTCACCCGGTCGGTGACGGTCTCCCGCTCCAAGAGCCGCAGCTGCGGGACCTCCGGGGCCTGCTCGTCGTTTTTATACGGGGTGTCGTAGACGACCTGTTTCATCTCATAGAGGTGATCCGCCCCGGGAATGACCGAGTACAGGTCTCCGTTCCCCTTGAGAATCCGTGAGAACTCCTCCCCGTGGAACGGCGCAAACAGGTGGATGGCCGTATCTATACTGTGGTCCGCCACCGGTATGCTGCTCAAATTAGCCACGAAGAAATGGTAATTCGGCTCCGGATGCCGCCGCGATGCCAGCCGCACCATCTCCTTGCTGAGATCAAACCCGTACAGCGCCCCCGCATAGTCGTCGTAATACCCCTCTCCACAGCAGATGTCGAGGACGGTCCCCCGCATCTTCGCGGCAATGGCGCGTTTCAGGCACCCATAGTAGTCCCGGGAGAGAAATTCCTTGCGGGCGAGGGCAGACGCCCGGGAGTCCCCGCGGCTCTCCCCGCTCCGCGACCCCACCATGAGGTTCACGTACCCCTCCTTGGCTCGGTCAAAACTGTGGCCGGATGCGCAGACCAGCTGCTTTCCGCCGTTGGCCGGTGTAAGGGGTTTCCCGCAGTTGGGGCAAATCATGACATTTTGCATTGGTTGTCTCCTCTGTTGTTTGTGGGCGATGCAGGGGTCGCCGGGTATAATTACCGCATTTTTTCGTCGACTAGGCCGTATGCTCATAAAAGAAAAGGCTGTGTCACTTGGGTGGTGCAGTCTTTTTTGCAGGGCATAGGGGCGATTTAACTACTTTTCATCCATTTACTCCTTTTTGCAGTTAGAATTTCTGCTGCCGGCATGACTGGTTAACTGCATTTAATATAAAGAAAATGGTTTGCAGTTAAATTTTTCTGGTGGCAGGCGGCGAATTAACTGCATTCGTTCTTCGAACTGCCTTTTGCAGTTAAATTTTCTGCTGTCGCCATGACTGGTTGACTGCATTTGATCAGAAGAAAATGGTTTGCAGTTAATTTTATCTAGCAGCAGACAGCGAGTTAACTGCATTCGTTCTTCCAATATCCTTTTGCAGTTAAATTTCCTGATGTTGCTATGGCAGGTTAACTGCAATTGATTTCATAAATGCGGTTTGCAGTTAATTTCCGTAAGTCCGCAAAAAAATTTGGGCGGTTCAGACCTCTATCCTCGCTACATTACCCCATTTTTCCTAAATACAGTAAGAACCGCGACTGGATTTGAACACTATATAGCATTAAATCCCACAATGATGAGCAAAAGAAGAGAGGTTGTATCTCAATGGCGAAAAACGCCATTTTGACACAACCTCTCTCATTTTCTACTTATTCCTCAGAGAAGTCGTCCTTGCCGACTCCGCAGAGCGGGCAGACCCAATCCTCGGGGAGATCTTCAAATGCGGTCCCTGCAGCTACGCCGTTGTCCGGGTCGCCGACCTCGGGATCATAGATATATCCACATACGTTACATACATATTTAGCCATGGGGGTTTTCGTCCTTTCTATATTGGATTTGCCCTCATTGTAGCACGCAGTTTAGAGGATGGCAAGAAAACGGGAGAAAGCTTTTCTCCCCTCCTCCGTGCACGGGTAGACCCCGGCGCACTCGAGGACCTTGACAAAAACTTTGCCGGTTTCCTGCAACAGGATATCATTTACGTTCTCTGCGTTGAGCTCAGGGTGAATCGCCAAAATGTCGTGGGCCCAGTCCTCGTGCTTGCGGAGTTCCTCATGGGCGTGGATATCCTCCCCGCTCACGAGGCATTTTCCGAGCAGGTCCAGCTCCGTCTTGAGCCGGGCCGGCAGGATGGCAAGCCCCATGACCTCAATGAGGCCGATGTTCTCCTTCTTGATGTGGTGGTACTCCGGGTGCGGATGATAGACGCCGAGCGGGAATTTCTCCGTCGTGAGGTTGTTGCGCAGTGCCAGATCCAGTTCAAAGAGTTCCCCTCTCCTGCGGGCGATTGGCGTGACCGTATTATGCGGCACACCCTCCGTCTCCGCGAAGATGTTGGCCTCCTCATCCGTGTACGCTCTCCAGGATTTCTGGATGTGATCTGCCAAGTCCACGAGACGATCTTCGTCTGCACAGCGCAGGCGGATGACGGAGAGCGGCCATTTCACAATGCCGCACTCCACGTCCTCATACCCCGGCACCGTGAAGGTGGACTCCAACGGTGCCTTGGCCATGGCAAATTCGTAGCGGCCGCCCTGGAAGTGGTCGTGGGTCAGGATGGAGCCGCCGACGATGGGGAGGTCGGCGTTGGACCCGAGGAAGTAGTCTGGAAACATCCGGACGAAGTCAAACAGTCTCCGGAATGTGCTCCGGTCAATGTGCATGGGCGTATGTTTACTGTTCAGCACAATGCAGTGCTCGTTATAGTAGACATAGGGCGAGTATTGGAAGCCCCACTCCTCGCCGCCAAGCGTGACGGGGATAATGCGAAGATTCTCCCGGGCCGGATGGTCCAGACGGCCGGCGTACCCCTCGTTTTCACGGCAGAGCTGACATTTCGGGTAGCTCTCCTGCTTCTTGCTGCGGGCAGCGGCAATGTCCCGGGGATCTTTCTCCGGCTTGGAGAGGTTAATAGAGAGGTCAATAGGCCCATATGGGCTATCCACCTGCCAGCGGATGTCTCTCGCCACGCGGGTGGTCCGAATGTAGTTGGAGTCCCGGGAGACCTGATAGAAGTAGTCCGTGGCCTCCGATGGGCTATCCTGATATTTCTCCTGGAACGTGCGGATGACCTCGGAGGGACGCGGTGTCAGGACGCCCATGAGCTGGGTGTCAAAGAGGTCGCGTCCCGCAACGCCCTCACTCTTGAGAAGACCATTCTCTGCGGCGTAGTCCAGCAGCGGTT
The DNA here is from genome assembly GCA_900315285.1 of uncultured Eubacteriales bacterium. GTDB lineage: Bacteria > Bacillota > Clostridia > Oscillospirales > Acutalibacteraceae > RUG420. The sequence goes on from OMYO01000017.1 coordinate 5,897, forward strand.
CCAGAATGTCCTCTATTTTCTCGGGTACACCGTCAAAGGGAACCTCCTCGAAACTATCCTTCCGGAGCGTCAGGAGAAGCTGGTTCACCGCATATCTGCGGTCATACTCGCTGATGAGTCCCTTTTGAATTCCATATTCGACCAGCTGCCCTATGCAGCGGTCCACTATTTTCTCGTCCATTACTCCGTCACCTTCATTCCACCGTATTTCCGAATTTGCAGTACATGGCAGGAACCCTCGCCGAAGACGGAGTCCAGCGCCTCCTGATAGGCCGTCACAAGGTCGTGGGGCACGAAGGCCTGAATGGTTCCGGCAAAGCCGCCGCCGTGGACGCGGGAGGCACCGCGGTCCTGTAATACCAGGTCACTTACCGAAAGCGCCACCGGGATATTCTGTTCCCTCTCTCTCTTGGGCGATGTAACATTCTGTAAATACTTAAAAGAGGAATTTCCCGAGGACTGTTCTCCCTTCAGGAATGAATCAAAGTCCCCACTCTCCAGGGAACGGACCTGAGAATCCACGCGCTGTTCCTCGGCGAAGAAGTGCATGGCGCGGAGAACGGGCCGATCCCCACAGGTCTCCCGGAGCTTGGGAATGGCGGAGAAGAACTTCGCCTCATCCACGTCCCGCAGGAATTCCTTTCCGAAATAGGATGCGACCTGCTTCATCTCCTGCGGAATGGCCGCGTAGTCCTCGGTCAGGTCGGCGTGGGAGCCCTTGGTGTCCGTAATGCAGAGGGCGTAGCCGAACTGGGAAAAGTCGGTGTCAAGCTGATGGATGACTGGATTGGCAGGGTCTTTAAAGTCGATGGAGATCATTCCGCCAACAGAGCAGGCCATCTGGTCCATGAGGCCGCTGGGCTTTCCGAAGAAGACGTTCTCCGCGTACTGGGATGCAATGGCAATTTGAACCGAGTCCACCTTCATGTCGTTGTAGAGGCCGGAGAGGATAGTTCCCACCAGCACCTCAAAGGCAGCAGAGGAGGACATGCCGGAGCCCTTTAGTACCTGACTGGTCGTGTAGGCGTCAAAGCCGCCAATCTCGTAGCCGCGATCTTTGAACCAGGCGACCACGCCACGGATAAGAGAGGCAGACGTCCCCTCCTCTTCCGAAACCGGCTCCAGAACAGAGATGTCCACCTGGTCCTCCGGGAAGCCCTCTGATTTAATACAAATGCGCTGATCCTCCGTCTTCTTGACCACCGCAATGACATCGAGATTCAGAGATGCCGCCAGCACTTTGCCGTGCTGATGATCCGTGTGGTTTCCGCAGACCTCGGTCCGGCCGGGTGCGGAGTAGATGGAGAGGTCCCCATCCCCGTAGAGTTCCACAAACTTGTCCACAGCAGAGAGATATCTCTCCGACTCGTGTGCGAGCACGGACTTGTCTAAATAAATTTTCTGCAGCTTTTCCTGGAAGGGAGAGCCTGGAATGGTCCGCTTCAGTTCCGCTGAATTTGCCATAAAAAGACCTCCGAAACGTTATTCTGTTACTATCGCTTTCAGTTTATCACAGAATAGGTGGAATTCCAATGAACATGGGAAAAAGCTCAACTATCCGGCTTTGTAGAGAGTCTTACTATTGAGAATTCAAAGAGGAGTTTTGAAATGACAGATCGCATGGTCCAGAAGATCCGGCGGGAAGCCCGGTCTCTGGAGCAGGAATCCATCGAGCTGGAGCTGAGCGGAAGATCCCACAGTGCCGCGGAACAGGCCGAGGCCGCCCTCCGGAAGATGGAGACCGTCGCAAAAATTCAAAACAAAATATCTGCCTATCGTGATCTGGTGTCCGCCAGCTGGAACTATCTGAACGTGACCCGTGTCAGCTACCCATTCACCGAGGTATCTGCGGAGGCAGCCAGAGTCGGCATACAGGCCCAGAAGTCCATACTTCGAATCAGCAACTCCCTTGCGGAAAAGAGGAACCTCGCGGGAATTTGCCGGGACGGCTGTATCTATCTGGGGAATTCCTCTCTTTCCATGGCGGAAGAAGCGGTCTCTTTGGCCGAAGAACTTGTAAAGCTATCCAGCCGCAAAGAGGACCGAAAGCTGTTGGGAACCTGTTATGCCCGCCGGGGCGAGGTGCTCACCGCTCTCGGCCAGTATGACAGCGCCCAGAAGGATCTTGACCGTGCCACCCTGATACTATCTACCCTTTATAAGGATGAGCCGTGGGACTGGACAGCCGCCATTCGGGTTCGCTGCATGTACATCGCCTTCTATCTGGAGAAAAAGATGTTTGCTGCGGCAAAAGCGAAATGCCAGGAGGCCATCTCGTTCCTCCGCCACGCACTGGAGTGCTGCAAGCCGGCCTATTATGCTACCATTGCCATTGCAGCCACCGCGCTCTTCCGTTTCTTCGAAAAAAATGCTCTGACCGCAGAAGAGGATCAGAGCATGAATCTATTAGTTCAGTTTTATCGCACCCACAAGGCGGAGCGCGCATTCAAAATAGATATTTCCGAGACCATCCATGTCGCAGCCCGTTACGTGGAACAGCTCTCCGAAAAAGGAGAACTCGCCGAGGCACAGGCCGTAGGCCAGAAGGTCGAGCAGACTGCTGCGCACATTCTCTGTGAAGAGGACAATCCCGAGGTCTATCAGGACTTCTGTCGCACCTGCGCAGTCTTAGCCCGCCAGCCAGTTTAGCGGCGGGAGCTCTCCCGTACCAGACGGTCCGTCATGCGGTCAATGGTCTCCATAGAAAGGGGCCGACGCGTGGGATCGGCATAGCCGCGAATGTACCGGGCCAATTCCTCCGAGCCGCCCTCGGACGCAACAAACACCGGGACGCCGCCGTGCTCCGGAACAAAGTTCACATGGGTCTCCGGATTGGCAAAGTATACAATGCCCTGGACCCAGATATCGTTCTCCTGCTCCCGCAGGAACCCCGCCAGGTTGTGCACATGGGTGCTGACCTGTTTCACCGGGTTATAAAATTCCTTCTGATAGGTGTTGCCTCCTCTTGAGGTCTTCACCTGAATCCATTTCTGATCTTCTTCACCGCCGGTTATCCGCCCGCGGTGATTTTTTGTCTCCACAATAAAAATACCGTTCGGTCCCATGACCACCAGGTCCATCTCGCTCTGCTTGCCGCGGTAGCGAACATGTGCATTGGGGACAGCGGTATAGGTGTCCGGCAGAACAGCCAAAATACGGAGCGTGTGTTTCTCCCCGTCCACGCCGGAGCGCAAGATATCGGCATTCTGCTTGTCCTGATACCAGCGGGTACCATAGGTGACGAGCAGGATGAAGCTTATGACAGCTCCGAGGATGCCGAGGGTGGTGAGGGCGTAGACAGCAGCTGCATCGCCCGACCAGAACAGAATCAGACTGCCGAGCAGGCCGGCCGCCGAGCCGATGACCTGTGTGCGTCTCCCCTTCTCTCTGCCCTGCACGGAGTTGAGGCGGGACCCCAGAGAGCCCTCCTCCGGTCTTTTAACAATCATAGAATCCTCCTATCTCCAGCGGTGCTTCTTGTGGCACCGCTCGCACATTCCATAGCGGTAATTCCAGGGAAGCGGCCGCCCGCAGTACTTGCAGTGCTTGGCCGGGAGCTTCTGCTCCTCCAGAATGCGCATGATCATGTCGGAGATCTCCTGTTTTGTCTCCGTTATCTCCTCCAGGTCCTCCGTGTGGGAGAAGCGCTGGTCATAATAGAATGTGAGGTCACATACCTTGTAGGCAAGCTCTAGTTCCGGCAGGTCCCGGGCCTTCGGGTCCACAAAGTTCTCGAGGTTGGGACGGACAGAGGAAAAACGGATTTCCCGCCCGGCGCGCTCGGCCCGGTAGAAGTCCTCCCAGAGGTGGTTTAAGTAGTCCTCTTTCTCATCGAAGGGGATCATGAGGAACTGGTAGATGAGCTCCTTGTCCCCCTTGCCTGAGATCTTCTCGAGCTGTTCGCACAGAGCAATCTCAATGTCCAGGTTCTCCTTCTCATACCCCGGTTTCTCCGGGATAGTGTTCCACCGCTTCAGGATGTCGGAGAGGCTGGCATCCAGACCCAGAAGGGACTGGGGAAATGCAATGGCAGCATGGGTCAGGTCCGGCACCTTCTCGGTGAGGGAGGAGGCAATAAACGGGCGGTCGCCGAAGGCGTTGACATAGCCTACGTTGAAAAGACCGCGGCGGCCGGCACGGCCGGCTATCTGCTGGACCTCCTCCGGGAGCAGCGGACGCAGGTCCTTGCCGTCAAACTTTGCGGTCTCCAGGAACACGACGCGCTGAATAGGCAGGTTCATGCCCATGCCGATGGCGTCTGTGGCAACGACGACCTGGGTGTCCCCCTCCATGAATTTCCGCGCCTCGTCGTGGCGGACATCATAGGGCAGCGAGCCGTAGATGACGCTGCAGGCAATGCCATGGCGTTGTAGCTCGGAGGCAACGGCATGGACGTCTCGCTTAGAGAAGACGATGAGGGCATCCTTCTCCTGGACGGATTTCGGGAAGGAGAAGTCTCTCTGCTCCATGCGAAGCGGGGTCTGCCGCTTGTGGTGGACGACCTCGTAGTCGTCCTCGCAGTCCTCAATGAGCCGGATGAGCAGCGGCACCGCATTGGAGGCACAGCACAGGTGCACTTCGTCGGCGCAGATGCCGAGGATGGCCGCGGTCCAGGAACCGCCCCGGGACTCATCCGAGATCATTTGGCACTCGTCAATGACCGCCACCTCGTACTGGGCCTCTGGGTTAAACATTTCCACCGTGGAGGCCTGGTATCGGGAACCCGGCACCTCAATGCGCTCCTCGCCGGTGACGAGACTACAGGGGTATTCGTCCATATTCAGGGACTCAAACTGCTCATAGGCCAGCAGGCGCAGCGGTCCCAGGTAGATGCCCTTCTCGGATTCCCGGAGGGCGTTTATGGCCTGATAGGTCTTGCCGCTGTTTGTCGGTCCCTCATGGATGACAAAGTGCCGGTGCATTTGCCGGGCCAGCGGGTAGAATTCGGTGTAGTCGTCCGGGATCTCCCGGAGCATGTTCTCATGGAGGATGGCATTCTGCTCGCTCAGGTTCTCGTAGTGCTCCACCGCCGCGTGGTAGCGGGGGTTGCGGCGCAGATAGTAGAAAATCTGCTTCTTCGGGAACCGTTTTGCCAGCTCGTGCGTGACGTCCTCGTTCCAGGTCGTGAGGCCAACCCGGCGCGTCAGCATTTTCAGGTCTCGCTTGCTGATGCGTTGGCGATCCATCTCCGGTACATAGTCACAGACCTTCAGAGCCAGATACCGGTCGAGGTTGTAGCCGGTGCGCAGGGCCGACATCAGGATCTGCTCAAAGATGCCGCTCCCGTGGTAGTCGTCAAAAAACTGGGCTATGTTGGTCTCACTGAGTTCGACCCGCCGGCCGTACCCGGGGCGTCCCTCCACAAGGACGACGCCGTCGGAGAGGTAGCGGCGGATCTGTTTTGCCATGGACGCCAGCATCTTGGAGCGGTGCTCCTCGAGGATAGCGTCTATGTCCAGGGACCAGATGAGGTCCTCATAGTTGTCTTTCTGCATGAACTGAATTTCCTTAACTTGCTTTTAGTTTCTCATATATCTTCCGGTAGGTGTCGCCGTGGTAGTGGAGGCCGTAACGGTCTGTCATGTCCGGGTCACCGGCAATGTCGGTGTAGAGCATGCTGTAGGTGTCCACATAGGTGACGTCCCGGGAGAGGCCGGAACGCATGGCGGCGTTGAATGCCTCAATGGAAGCATTCGTCACCGTGCGGCACTTCTGCTCATTCACCGGGTTCACCGAGACAAAATAGACCTTTGCCCCCGCTGCGCGCCAATCGGCGGCTTTTTTATTGATGAGTTCCAAATACCGGCTTTCATTGCTTAAGTCGTTGACGCCAAACAGGATATACACAGCGGTGCCGGAGCGGATTCCATACTCCTCCGCTTTTGGAATGGCGGTGGAGGAGAAATAACTGTAGCCGGCGCCCTCCCGGGCGTTCCAATACTCGCCGTCCTCTGTGGCGTCGATGGTGTGGTTGTACTTGCCATAGAGGGTTGTGTACATGCCAACGGTTCGTGAATCGCCCAAGAAAATGCGATTCGTTATGGTCGTACGGGTTGGATTCGTCATAATACCGGGAAACAGCCAGGAAAGGATAGAGGCCGAGGCCGGGACAGCCAGCACGCCGGTGAAAAGCAGTACAGCGGACAGCACGATGGCCACTATTCTAGCGGATTTTCTCTTCGTTTTCTTCATTCGTTTCTCCTCAGGCCCGCTCCATCGGGACCGTCTTCTTGCCCTTGGCGAGCTGACCAAACCAGTTGCCCATACGGTGCAACGGGATGGAAAGGATGACGGAGACCGCAATGACGCACAGGTAGACCCAGAATTTGTTGGTGGGAATGTCCCAGGCCTTTGCCAGGTTCCAACAGCAGACATGGGTCAGATACAGCTCCAGGGAGTAGGAACCGGCAGCCCGCAGGAAGAGGCGGCCCTTGTTGTCCACATTCTTTTGGACCTCCACCAGAGCGGAGAACAGGATGATAAGGCCAAGGGTGGGAAGGATATCAATGTAGCGGCGGACCAGATACGTGGTGTCATAATAGCGCAGCACAAAGCCAATGCCATACAGAATGGCGGCGCCAGAGAGGAAAGCAGGGCGGTAAAAGCTCATGCCCTCCTTGATGTATTTTCCTAGGTAGCATCCCAGCAGGAAGACCGGAATGCGGCCGTACACAATATCCTTTGCAATAGGTGTCTGATGGAACCAGTGGAACAGAGTCAGAGACACCGCAATGACCACAGCTACCAGCAACACAAACCGCAGCGTCCGAATACTGTCCTTTTCGGTGCTGTTCAGGTACTTATGGATGAGCGGGTACACCAGGTACATGACGAGGATAAAGAAGATGAACCACAGCGTCAGGGTGCCCTTGGTGAAGTAGGTGACAAACAGGAGATTCTGCCACCAGTCAGTGAATGTCCCGCCCTTTATCCACAGGCGGATAGCCCAGAACACCATACCCACCACGAGATAGGTGGGAACGATGCGGGCAAGCCGCTTCTTATAGAAGTGCGAGACGCTCGGGTCCCGGCTCATGGAGTAGTAGAGTCCCATGCCGGAGAGGAACAGGAACACATCGACGCCGAGTGCGCCCATGCCTATGCCGTACCAGTGGGCCACACCCCGGAGCCAGCCCGGGCCGCCCAGCTGATTCACATCCTGGAAGAAGTGCAAAAGCATGATGGAGAGGATGGCAAAGCCGAAGAGCTCATCCCTTGTGGAGCTTATGGTCCCCAGCGAGTACGTCTTTTGTTTTCCCATTGGATTTCGGTTCTCCTTTTTTCTTCTGATTGTTCGGATCATAGAGGGAGTAGCAGAGCGCCGTGAATGGCTTCAGGGTCAGGTGTGCCACGCCGTGGTCGTCGGGCGTCACATCCATCTCCCCTTCCGGGTCTTTGCCGTGATAGGGCTGAAGATTGGAGTCCAGCAGCAGCTTCATGTTTTCGCCGAAGACCTCGTGATAATCATAGGTTCTGGTCTCCGCCGAGAAGTTGAACACAAACAGCAGCGACTCCCCGCCGCCGTGGCGCTTGAATACGTAGACCGACTGCTGGTTTAAGTCCGCCTCCACCCACTGGAACCCGGCCGGGTCAAAGTCCTTGGCCCAGAATGCGGGATGCGTGAGGTACAGATGGTTCAAGTCCATCATGAAGTGGTGGAAGGCGTCGTGGATAGGATATTTGAGCATGAACCAGTCCTGCTCTTTCTCCTCGTCCCACTCCCGGAACTGGGCAAACTCGTTGCCCATGAAGTTCAGCTTTTTGCCGGGGTGCGCGTACATATACAGGTACATGGCACGTGCCTGATCAAACTTGCCCTCGTAGAGCCCCTCCATTTTCTGGACGATGGTGGCCTTTCCATGGACCACCTCGTCGTGGGACAGCGGGAGCATGTAGTTCTCATTGTAGAAATAGGCCATGGAGAACGTGAGCTTGTTGTGGGCCGCCGGCCGCTCGGCGCTGGGGGTGCGGAAGTAGTTTAGCGTGTCGTTCATCCAGCCCATGTCCCACTTGTAGTCGAAGCCGAGACCGCCCCAGTCCACCGGAGTCGTGACCTTCGGGTAAGCCGAGGAGTCTTCTGCCACGAGGATGGCCGTGGGGAATTTTTCCTTGAGTCCGCGATTCATCCTCTTTAAGAACTCAATGGCCCCCTTGTTCTCACCCCTGGCCTCTTCCCCCTGCCAGTAGATGAGGTTGCCGACGGCGTCCATGCGGAGGCCGTCGAAGTGGTACTCGTCCAGCCAGAAGGCAGAGGCCGACTGCAGGAAGCTGCAGACCTCCGGCTTCCAGTGGTTGAAGTTGCAGGAGCCCCACTCGTTGTAACCAACATCTTTGTTGGGGTACTCGTAGAGCGCCGTGCCGTCGTAATTCCATAGGGCAAAGTCGTTGACGGCAAAGTGGACGGTAACAATGTCCAGCAGGACACCAATTCCATTGGCGTGGCACTGGTCAACAAAAGCACGCAGCTGGTCCGGTGTGCCGTAACGGGACGTGGCGCTGAAGAAGCCGGTGGCCTGGTAGCCCCAGGATCCGTCCGCCGGATACTCATTGAGCGGCATGAGTTCCAGATAGTTGTAGCCGTTCTCCTTGAGATAGGGAATGAAGATGTCCCCCAGCTCGTCGTAGGCGTACCAGTCCTCTTTGTCCTCCCCCGGCTTACGCCAGGAGCCGAAGTGGAGTTCGTAGATGTTGAGCGGTTTTTCCCGCATGGCGGTGCGGTTTTTCATCCACTCGGCGTCGTGGAACTCATAATTTCTCATGTCGTAGAGAACAGATGCCGTTCCCGGCCGCCGCTCGGAGAGGTATGCGTATGGGTCCTGATGATCTATAAAACTTCCGTCATACTTATAGATGCGGTATTTGTACATTTGCATGGACTCGGCGCCCGGCACGAAGACCTCCCAGATCTGACCGTCGTAGCCCCGCTGCATGGGGACTTCCTGCCAGTCCGAGAACTCGCCGATGACCGCCACATGGGCGGCGGCCGGTGCGTAGACCCGGAACATGGCCCCGCCGTCCTGGATATGGGCACCCAGCTTCCGGTAGGCCTCAAATTCCTGTCCGTAGTGGAAATTGTAAAAGTCCATTTCATTCCCCCCTGTCTGATGGTTTCAGTATATCATAGTCATCTAAGAAGGAGTGCTCCTCATCCCGATAATTATAGCCCGGGAAAGTGTCGAGACAGACATTGTGGACGCTGTTGAACAGGCTCCGCTCCAGGTTCGGATTCTCCTTGCGCAGTTCCCGGATAAGCCGTTTCATCTCCTGGCGTTTGGACTCCGCCACCCCTCGCTCCGTGTTCTCTGTGAACCGGCAGGCACACTGGAGAAACGTGAGATTATTGTAGTTTGCCCAGGCAATGATGTTCTCCTCCCGAATGCGGTACATAGGCCGGATGAGCTCCATGCCCTCATAGTGGAGGCTGTGGAGTTTTGGCGGCATGGTTCGGAGTTCTGAGCTGTAGAACATGCTCATGAGCGTCGTCTCATTGACGTCATCCATGTGGTGGCCGAGAGCGATTTTCCCACAGCCCAGGCTCTTGGCCGTCTTATAGAGCCAGCCTCGGCGCATTTTCGCACAGAGGTAGCACGGGTTCCGGTCTGTCCCGTTGGCAATGTCGAAGATGTCCGTCTCAAAGTAGGTCATGGGAATATGGAGAAGTTCCGCATTCTCCTCAATTTTTTTGCGGTTCTGGGGCGCATAGCCCGGGTCCATACAGAGATAGACCAGGTCAAACTGCTTGTTCCCGTGGGCCTGAATTTCCTGCATGAGCTTTGCCATGAGGAACGAGTCCTTGCCCCCGGAGATGCAGACCGCAATTTTATCTCCCTCGTGGATGAGATCATACTCGTCCAGCGCCATGACAAACGGGTGCCACAGCGTCTTACGGTATTTTGTGATGATGCTCCGCTCCACCTGCTGATACGGTTCCAGCGCCTTCTTTGCCACGCACACCCCTCCTGTCACAATCCTGTCTATTATACCTTAATTAGTATAAAAGAAAAAGGACTGTGCCCCTGCCGGACACAGTCCCAAATTCTATACGTTATTTCTCAATTTTATTGCCGTCTTTGTCATACTTGTAGAAGCCCTCACCGGCCATTTTGCCGATGTGACCGGCCTCGATCATGGGTTTGAGGATGGCGGCCTGCGCCTTGAAGTTGTAAGGAGCAATGAAGCCCGGGAGCTTCGTATACCGGTTGATGATTTCATAGGCGGTCTTGAGGCCGACGATATCAAAAATCTCAAACGGGCCCTTCGGAGCACCGGTGCCGAGTTTCCAAGCCTTGTCGATGTCCTCCGGAACGGAGATGCCGTTGGCATAGAGGTCAAAGCCGGACATGAGGAACGGAATGAGCATGGAGTTCAGGAGATATCCGTCCTTCTCCTTCGTCAGCTTCAGCGGGACCATCTTGATGTCCAGAGCAAACTGAACGACGGCGTCAAAGGCGGCCTCATCCGTCTTGGAGGTCATCATGACCTCGGCGGTGTTGTGCTTATAGATGTCGTTGGCAAAGTGGAGTGCCAGGAACTTGTCCGGCCGACCCGTGTACTTCATGAATTTGGACGGGAGCAGCGAGGAGGAGTTCGTGACGAGGATGGTCTTCTCCGGGAGGAGCGGCGCCAGGCGCTGGAAGATGGCCTTCTTGGCATTCTTCTCCTCGGTCATGGCCTCAATGACGAGATCAGCGTCGGCGAGTGCTTTCTCCATGTCAAGTTCAAGCTTCAGCGTGGAGTAGGCATACTCTGTCTTCTTGACGCACTCGTCATAGTCGAAGTCCTCATAGCTGTCCGCAAGTCCGGGGCAGAAAGCCTCCTCGGACTGGGTGTCCTTCATTTCCTTCAGGGCCTCAAGATAAGTGGCGTGAATTTTGTCCAGCTTCGGCTGGGTACGGCCGATGGAGCCCTCGCTCCGCAGCCAGATGGTGGTGTCAAATCCGCAGTACTGGGCCTGGAAGGCAATCTGGCTTCCGAGGACGCCGCCGCCGCAGACTACAACTTTTTTTATGGCCATAATGGTCCCTCCTTGAAAACGTTAGTTGTTCGAAACCATAATAACACATATTTTGTCAAGGTGGAATATTTTTGTCATATTCTCCCGGGCGATTTACGACAAGTTACACAAAACCTGCAAAAACGGCCGTTTAGTCGATGGTCATAATCTGGTCTACCTGCCAGATGATCTGCGTGACCCTGTCGTTCTCATCAAAATAGATGGTCAGATAGTGGTCTGTCACCGTCTTATCCGAGTACAGATTCATATTTCCAATGGCGCTGAGCTCATACATGAGCGGGAACTCCGGTTTGAGCTTCTCGTTGGCCTCGGCCTTGGTGTCGCCGATCTTCACGCCGTGCCAGTTGGCGTTCTCGTTCTCGCCTTGCGCAATGACAATGGTATCCTTCCCCTGCCGGCCTTTCGAGAGGTCGTTTCCGCCTTTGCCGCCGGTGAGGAGGCCGGTGCACGCCGCAGCCGGCAGCGCCATGGCGAGGCAGAATACAAGGGCGAGTAAGATGGATATAGTTTTTTTCATGGTGGGTGTCTCCTTTATTGGAATTAAGGCAATGATAGGGCACGGGGCTTTAGGATGTCTGAAAAGTTGATGGGAAACCAGGTGTAAATTGCCGGGGCGATTCAGCGTTCTTCCCTCTTATACATTCCCCCGCCCGAAGCGCCATAATGTATGATAAAAATCGTCATCCCAAAAGAAAACCTACTACACTTCTTCCAAATTTGGGGCATGATGTATGAGACAACAACTCAAGCCAAAGAAAGTGTATGAGAAACCGCGAAATCACCTCATACAACGATTCTCATTTTTCTCATCCTTGTATAAACAATATAATGAAAGACTGCCATGCCGCCCGAGCGCGACATGGCAGATAAATATTATTTGGAATTATTCCACTCTCATTAATAGCGGAATCCGGTTGCACCGAGAGTACCTTTCTTGCTGGTGTAAATTGCTTTTCCGCCAGTAAGATCATTCATAGAACCAGCCGTACCACCAGTAATATGGGAGCTGATTTCATTGGCCATCTTTGTGGACGGAAGACGGAACGAAACAGGATTTCCTTTATCTCCACCCTGCTTTGCAATCATGGTCGGCATTGCCTTCATGACTTCATCCCAAGAGTTGAAATAGAAGCCATTCTTGCGATACCAATCCTGATCCGTGTTGGTGCATTTGCTCCACTCAGAAGCATTTTTCGGAGTATGGGTCTCCGACATCATGTCTTTTGTTACGTTGAAATAACGGTACGGGGCGTAGTTGTAACCATTAACGAGAACATCATCCCAGGTAACATCGACCAGATATTCTTTACCGTTCAGAGTCACAATATTCCACATATGATCTTCTTTGTTTCCTTTGGGGTTAGTGGCCACACCAGTTTGAACACGGCAGGTCACACCAAGCTTGTTAAGAAGATACTGCATTGCAAGAGAATAACCCATGCAGCTGCCTTTATGCTCAACAAGGCTGTTGTAAATATTGTTCTCGCCTACCTAATAGGAGACAAGGTTGCGAAGCTGGTCGTGAACGTACAGCTCCTTATCATAATCCGAACCACTCTTCGGAGCATTGGCAAGGATCTTATTTGCTGCACTCTCAACATCAGAGACCTTCTGGCGGGCATTGCTCATATATTTGAAGTTATAAATATAGGAGACAACAAAACCATTCTCATTTTTTGCCTTGGCAGGCTTAGAATTAAGAATGTCAACATAGAAGATTTCAGGATGCTCCTGCTGGATAATCTGAGGAATTTCAGCGAGCTCCTTGCTGTCCAGGTTGTTAGAAAGCGTTACACTATCTTGAAATTTTGTGAGGGCATCTACGATTTTGCAATAAGCAGTCTGTCCATTACGGGAAAGGTTTTTAGACCAATAGCCATCTGCAGACTGAGCATTCACAACATCTGCGCCCTTAGAGACAGCACTTTCCAGGCTGTCCTTAGCCAGAGAAGAAATGCCTGCTGCACTAGCTGAAACAGCGGCAGCCGAAACGGAACACGTTGCCGCCATTGCTAATGCAATGATTTTTTGAGTTAACTTCTTCATTCTTGTCCTTCTTTCATCTTTCGGGGCAAAGCCCCGCCTTGCTGTTTATTGTTCCATAACATTAGACCACAAAGTTGAGCGATGAGGTTGAAAAAAAGCGTCGGATTTCGTTTTCCAAACGAATTTCGGCGCTTTACCCATTTTTCTGGTTAAATCAGTCTAGTTCCTGTTCAAATTTTTGCAGTGTAATTTTGGTTCATGGGGGCATAGCCGCTCTCGTCCAGACCCATGACGAGCTTGTACAGGACCGCATTCAGCGCAGCGGCGCCCGGTGTCTGCAGCTTGCAGAACAGTGTGTTCCATTCTGACTCTGGGAGGATGACGCGCTTGAGGAGGCTTCCATCTTGGACCATGGAGAGGGCCTGCTTGACCCACTGGGGGTCGTTGCCGTCATCCGTGCCGGAAAATAGATTTTTGGCGATGTAGTTGCCAAAATCCAGGAAAGTATGTGTGTCGTCGATCTTGCTGTTCGCGAGCTGGTCGATAATCTCAGTCACTACATCGCCCGCCTTGGTATCCTCTAGTTTCAGCGCCTGGTTAACATTGGAGGCGAGCCACTCCACGGTGACGCAGCGCTTGTCCAGCATGTCGGTGATTTTCGGGTCTGTCTGGACTGTCTGCCAAGATACCGTGCCGTCCGGCTGGAAGTTGAGAAGGCGGAAGACCGATGGGAACGTGAGCGGTGTGCAGGTCTCCACGTCATAAAGGTCGTTGCCCTTCTCCGTTTTCAAGTGAGAAACGCGCTGGTTGTGCATGTGGCCGGTGAAAATCATGTGCATTCTGGCGTCGGCAAACTCCTTGGAGAGGCGATCATGATCTGCCACAAGATTCGGGCCCTCCAAATTGTAGTGGGCCACCTCGCCATGATGCTGCATGCCGATAATCTTGTCGCCGCGCTGTTTGGCGGCTTCAATCTGCTGGAGGATCCATTTCTCCAGGTCTGGTGTGATCTGGCCGCCGCCCTCTGCTATGTTCTTGCCGCTCTTGGTGTTGTCAGAGCTGTATCGCCCATCATCCATGGCAATGATGGTGTAGCCTGGTTTCGGCCGGGCCACGTAGGACTCCTGACCTGCCACGGCGCCATTCTTCGGGACGTAGCGGGCAATGATCGTCGGATCCTGATACGTTATCTTATAATAGGAACGGAACTCCTCCGGGGTAATGCGCGCAGTGCCCGGCACCGGCGTGTTCCCCTCGGCGTTGATGTCGTGGTTGCCGTTGATGACATAGACATGCATTCCCGGGACAGACTTCTGCAGAGCCTCCAGCCAGCGGGAGAGCTCGGCATGGCCCAGCTTCTCGCCGTTTTTGGTGAGATCACCGGAGACGAGGAGGACCTCGGGCTTCAGCTCCTTGACCTTCTGCAGCGTGGACGAAATAATGGCCTCGTTATGCCAGTTGTCCTTGATATCGGTGCTAAAATTTTTCCGGCAGAGTTCGGGGTCGGTCATAAGCTCCCCGGGGAGAATGTGGATATCGGAGAGGCTCACGACCCGCAGATTCTGGTCTGCCTCCTCCGTCTTTTTCTTTGCCGCCGCAGCAGGGATGGCTGCGAAGACGACCATCAGCAGTGCCATAAGGCACGCCAGCCATTTTTTACAATTCATAAAATTAACACTCCTTTTCGCCGAACCATCTTAGAAAAGGAGTGTTATACTTGTATGCATTTTTCAGTTAAGTTCCGTCGGGTGTGCTGTTAAACCCCGGAGAATCCGGTTAACGCCCGGTCAAGTCGGTAAAGTTTTCGTTAACCGATGACGCTGAGAATCTGATTCGCCATGTACCGATGGCCGTCCTCCGTGGGATGCGGATCAAAGCCGATCATGATGATATGGTTCCGGTCGGTGATGACCTCGGTCTCGTGGACATCGGCAAATTTGACGCGACCACCGTACTGCTCAGCGAGGGACTTCTTGTAGTCGTTCATCTGGTCAAAGAAGACGTTTAGCAGCTGCCCGACATAGATGGGTGTGTAGGGCGGCAGGGACCAGTGCTTGCAGGGGTTATAAGAACCGACGAGCACGAGAGTCACGTCCGGGTTCAGCTCAAGGATGCGCTTGACAAGGGCGCCATAGTTCTCCTCAAAGGCTTTCTCCCAGGAGAGGAGCGCCTTCGGATACTCGACGGCGACGGCAAGTCCCTGATCCGTTGCATAGACGATGGGGAGCCAGAGATCATTGAAGCCGACATCCAGCGTAATGAGGTCAGCCTTCTTCACGGCGTCCTGATAGAGGCCGCGCTCTGCCTTGAGCTTATCCACGTCAGCATAGCCGCCCGAGACGTCGGGAATTTCGGTTTTCGTAATATCGTCTCCGTCATAGGTCGGATCCAGCAGCATGCGGAATTCTGCAGAGCGGAAACCGTCCTGGGCATAAGGATAATAGGTCTTGGCGTGAACGGCGTCTGCCACATATGCGCCATAGGTGCCCTCTACCCGGCTCATCCGCTTTGAGCGGTCAAAGTTGTCGAGACCGAAGCCCTCAGCCACGCTGTCGCCCAGCAGTAGATAGGTGTCGTAGGATCTTCCGTTATATGGGTTGAGGCTCTCGGCAAATACGCCGACTGCAACCGTTGCCGTCATGAGGACAGCGAGCAGCAGCGCTGCCAGTCTTCTTCCGAGATTTTTCATGGAATCGTCTCCATTCCTTATATTAATGGTTAAAATATACGGGAAATCCGCGAGAAAATCAACCATTTTTCCGTAAAGCTTATGTGCTTTACATCTTCGGCGATTTGCAAATTTTTCCCATACCTACGTTCTCTCCAAAGCACCCTCAGCCTGATTTTCCGCATAAATTTCCTTTACACGCAAAAATACTGCGCCGCGGACCATTTTTGGTCCGCGGCGCCTATTTTTACATCAGCTTTTTCACTTTTTTCCGAAGCACTGGACCCAGTAGGTCTCACCGTTCACCGTAAACGATGCGGTGCCGACGACGTTGAACTTGGAGTCCAGCAGATTGCGGCGATGCCCCTGTCCGCTGTAGGACTCATTGGCCTCCTCCCAGTCCTCCATGACTTCCTCATAACTTCTCTGGCCGTGGGCAATGTTCTCTCCCTTTGCCATGTAGTTCGGGTAAGCCGTGAAACAGCTGGAGCCATCCGGACGAGTATGACTATACTTTGTGGCAAGCTCTCGGGCACGGGTCTCAGCGGTCTTCTCCAGAGCGGGATCTCTCTGCAGGGGCTTCAGAGTATTGCTCTCACTGGTGTTGTAGACCGCTTTCGTTCCGTGCGAAGTCCAAGCCCACTGGCCCTGCTTCGTTCGGAAAGCATTGATCTGATCATACCAGCTGGAATTGGTCTGCGCCGAACAGGTCACCGCTGTGATGGCCATTAGGACGGCAAGCAGTACAGCCGAAGTCGCTGTGCGTATTCTTTTTTTCATTTGGGGTTCCTCACTTTAGGTAACAGGGTGTGCTTTTACAGGTGTAAATATTATACAACTAAATACCGTTTAATATCTACCTATAATTTGTAAAAAATTATACATTTGCAAACTGTGTTACTATGGAGAGGAAAGTAGTCCCATAATAAAACCATCGTAAATCGCCCCAATGATAGGAGATACACCATGAAAAAGACCTCCACCCTCCTCCTCTCCCTCCTGCTGGCCCTCTCGGTCCTGTTTTCCGTCCCGGTCAGCGCCCAGACGCTGGGCCTGCTGCCGGACACCGTTCGTCGCCCCGCAGCCGGCGTCACCGAAACCGAGTATTCCACCCAGACCGAGGACGGCAAACCTGTCCGCTACTTCGTGCTGGACACCGCATACGGCCTGCCGGGCTCGCACCTGAAAATTGGCGTAGGTCTGCCAAATAACGGTACTTCCTTCGGCATGCAGAAACTGACAGAGCAACTAGCTGCCATCCGCGCCGGCGGCACCAACGTCCTGGCCGGTGTCAACGGCGATTTCTACAATATGGTCACCGGTGAGCCCGAGGGCCTGTTCGTGAAGGATGGCGTCCCGCTCCACGGCTGGTCCGCGCCCAACGCGTTGCCGGACAGTCTCGGCCGCATTCCGTACCGCACGTTTTTCGGCATCAAGTCAGATGGGCGCGCTGTCATCGGCGGCCGTACTGTCTACGACTCCGTTAAGGGCTGCCTGCAGCAGGCCATCGGCGGCGCTTTCATGCTGGTGGAGAACGGCCAGCCGGTGAAGGTCCGCTACCCCGCTTCTGTCCGGAGTTTTGTGGAGAATCGCCACCCGCGCACCGCCGTCGGCATTCGCCGCAACGGCACAGTCTTCTTCATCTGCGTCGACGGCCGCCGCGAGAACTACTCCAACGGTATAAGTCTCTATGATCTGGCCGACCTTATGCGAAAGTTCGGCGCCTGGACCGCTATGGATCTCGACGGCGGCGGCTCCACAGCCCTCTGCACGCTCGACCGCGAAACCGGCACCCTGCCCCTGCGCAACTCGCCATCCGGCCAGAAGCTGGGATCGGCGACGGGTGGCGAGAGGAAGATTGCGAATTGCGTTTATGTTTATGAATAACTGGGGCGATTCACGGGTGATGCTGTCCGAATAACTTTGAATTTATGCTTGAACTAGGACCGTGGCGGCGGTGAGTGGCTGCTTCGGTCCTAGTTTTTTCTTCGTTCGAATGAGCGGAGCCCGGGAAACTAGGACCACATTGCTGATTTCAGCCAGTCCGGTCCTAGTTTTTGCTCCGCTCGAGCCCGTGAAACACGTGAAACTAGGACCGAAACTCTGTGAGTGGCCATTCCGGTCCTAGTTTCCCTTCCCCTACGCATCCCACTTTCGTAAAATACGAAACTCAGCGAGGCTGTCAGACCTTTTCCCCTAAAAATTCCATTTTGGTCTGACGATTTGCCCCCTTATCTGGGGCGATTCAGCCCATTGTTAGACCATTCCACTTGAATTTTCCCGTTTGGTCTAACTTTTCAACCGAATTCGGTTTATTTTTTTAGACTGAATAAGGATTCACGGGCCGTTTGGTCTAACTAACCGCGTAAAATCAACCGAAAGTGGTCGGAATTGTCAGACTAAATCGCCCCAAAAATAAGAAAAGGTATAAGGGGGCCGGCTGGAACCGAGCAGCCCCTCCATCGCCCCCTAAAAACAATAAACGCGCCGCAGCTCCGGAACAAACTCCAAAGCCGCGGCGCGCCTTAGTTTACATTCAATTATTTGCCGGCAACCTCGTCGAGGATGGCGATCATTTCGTCATTCGTCATGACCTTCGGGACCGGATACGGGAAGCTCTCAATGCGGATGGACTTGATGATTTCCTTGTAGTCCAGGGTGGCAATCTGCGGGACTTTGCCGTCGATGCCATATTTCGCACAGAGTTCACGGATGGCCTGGATGAAGGCCTCGGCGTTGTCCTCCACCGAGAGGATCGGGTCAGCGACGCCGATGAGCTCAGCGAGTTCAGCCAAGCGCTTGTCGGCCTGCGGGCGGTACCACTCAAGGATTGGCGGCATGAAGGAGCCAATCAGGTAGCCGTGAGTCAGGTGCGTCATGGCGCCGACTTTGTGGGCAAACGGATGGACATAGGTGGTCTCGCCGGTGATGAGGACCTGGCCGCCCTTGTGGGCTGCAATCATCATGTTCTCGCGGGCCTGAATGTTGTCGGGCTCGGCGACAGCGGTGTCAAGGTTGTCGAAGATGAGCTTGATGCCCTCGCGGGAGAGCTTGTTGGACTTGCGGGTGCGGCCGATTCCGAGGTAGGCCTCGACGCAGTGGGAAAGAGCATCGATGCCGGTGAGTGCCGTCATCTCCGGGTCCATGGTGACACTGAGCTCGGGGTCCAGGAACGTGTAGTCCGGCTGGAGCGAGGTGTCGTTGATGGTGTATTTCCGACCAGTCCGGCGGTTGCTGATAACCGACGAGAACGTCGTGTCAGCACCAGTTCCGGAAGTGGTGGGAATGCAGATGGTCTTCGGATAGTTGGCGGGCTTTTTGAAGATCCACTGAACGTCAGGGAGCGTTACGCCGAAGAGGCCGCCCATCTTGTCCGGTTTGCGTGCGGGGCGAACGACACGGCCGGCGACTGCCTTGCAGGTGTCGATGGGCGAACCGCCGCCGAGACCGATGATGACATCGCATCCGTTCTCGAGGTAGGTCTTGTAGCCGCCCTCAATGTTCTCAATGGTCGGATCCGGGACAACGCCGTCATAGATGGCATAGCCGACACCGGCCTTGGTGAGGGACTCGGTGACTTTGGTGACCTGGCCAAACTTTACCATGTTCTTATCGGTGACGATGAGGGCTTTCTTCCAGCCGTTCTTTGCAGCGAAGTCGCCAATCTGGGAGATGACGCCCGGGCCCTCGGCCACGGCGTTCTCCGGGAACTTGAAGCCAAGGGAATGGTTTCCAGCGGCGACGGCAAGGGCAGCAAACTGCTTGAACGCCGGTAAGAAGGAGCCGACATAGAAGATGGTATCAAGGGAGGCGATGAAGCCCTCCACAAGATCCTCGACCCGGTTTCCGCAGGAGACCTTGATTTCGGGTTTATATTTTGAGAGATCTACGTTGAAGAAATCCACAAGTTTTTTATTCATATCTCGTTCTCCTTACTTCAGAGCCATGGCGGCCTTGTATGCCGTATGGGTTGCGTCTGCAATACGGCCGGCATGCATGGCGTCGCCGACGTTGATACACTTATAGGTCAGTTTCGTAATGGCCGGGTCCAGTCCGGTGGGACGGACGCCGAGAGACATGATAACGGTGTCACAGGGGACGTTCTTCTTGTTGTTGACGATATGGGCATTCTCAATTTCCACGCTGTCCTCGCGGATTTCCACGAGTTTCCAGCCGGCGTAGAACTTGGCGCCTGCGTCCTTGAGCTTCGGAATAACGTCCTCTTTGTGCTGGCACCAGGTGCCCGGGGCAATTTCGTCCATCATCTCAATGATGGAGACCTGGTTGCCGTTGTCCGACAGGAACTCTGCGGTCTCGAGTCCGGTCATACCGGAACCGATGACGGCGACATTCTTGCCCTCAAGCTTGACATCTCCGCGGAGGATCTGGTCCGGGGTGTAGACGTTCGGGAGGTCATAGCCCGGAATCTTCGGTACAAACGGCGTACCGCCGGTGGCGTTAAAGATGGCATAAGGCTTGAGTTCGCTGACATTTTCCAGCGTGGCCTCGGTGTTCAGACGGATCTCGACGCCGAGTTTCTCGCACTGGGTCTTGTAGTCCTGGGTAATCCAGCCGATCTTCTTCTTCTGAGGCGGTGCGGCGGCAAGAAGGACCTGTCCGCCGACCTTGTCGGCCTTCTCAAATACGGTGACCTTGAAGCCCTTCTGGGCGCAGACACGGGCTGCCATGAGTCCGGCGGGGCCGGCACCTATGACGACGACCTGGCGTCCATCGCCAACCTTGGGCGGATTCAGCGGATACATGAGCTCGTTGCAGGTACGCGGGTTGACGGCGCACTGTCCAGGCAGGCCGCCGGCGAGGGCGTTGCCCATCATGGACTCGAGGCAGTACAGGCAGGACAGGCAGCGGTTGATTTCATCCGCGCGGCCCTCTTTGGCCTTCTTCGCCCAATAGGGATCGGCGAGGAACGGACGAGCCATAGCGATGACGTCCTGATAGCCCTCTTCAAGGAGCTTCTCAGCCTGCTCCGGCGTACGGATGACACCGGTGTTGCCGACAGGAATGTTGACGGCTTCCTTAATGCGTTTGCCGTTTTCTTTTCTCCAGCCCTGCGGATAGGAAGTGGGCTCGCACCATGTGTTCATGGTGTCATAGGTGCCGCAGGAGAGGTCAAGATACTGGACGCCATAGGACTCAAGAGCCTTGGCAATTTCAACAGCGTCGTCGATGGTGTAACCCTGGTCGTAGCCAAAGTTTCTGTAGTACTCATCGGCGGTAAAACGCGCGGAAATAGGATAGTCCGGGCCGCAGAGCTCATGGATCTTCTCGATGATCTCCTTTACGATACGGGTCCGGTTCTCCACGGAGCCGCCATACTCGTCGGTGCGGCGGTTGGTGTACGGGGAGATGAACTGCTGCAGGAAGTAACCGTGCGAGCAGTGCAGCTGGACACCGTCGATGCCAGCCTGTTTGCAGCGGTAAGCGCCGCGGGCAAACTCGTCCTCAATGGCCTTGATTTCCCACTTGGAGAGGGAACGGACGATCTGCGGGTTGCCGATGGGCGTGCAGGCAAGGGCAGCCGGTGTGCCACCGGAGGCCGATACGTTGCGAGGATACACTTTGTGTAGGGCGGGCATATCAAAGAAGTCCAGATACTTGGTCAGTCCGAAAAAGATATTCCAGTACCCGTCCCAATGACGGCCGATGATATCGGACAGCTTCCACGCCGTGACGACCAGCTGATAGGTCTGACGGCCCGGGTGATGCAGCTGTACGAATATTTTCGAGCCCTCTGCATGGATGGCATCTGCCAGTTTCTTCAGGCCGGGAATGCAGCGGTCGCTGGTGACCGAGAGCTGTCTCGGTCCGGTACATCCGGTCCAGTCACTGATCCGGGTGACCTCGGTCTGAATGAGACCGACACCGCCGCGAGCTCTCTCTCTGTAGTACTCAATGAGCCGGTCCCCTGCGGTTCCGTCCAGCTCCGCCACCTCCATGAGCATGGGGGTGAGGGCAATTCGGTTCGGGATGACACAATTTCCGATCTTCCACGGCTCAAAGAGCTTCGGGTATTCCATTTTCTCCACTCTATTTTCCTCCTTCCGGAAAATAAAAAATTCGGGCGATTCACACGCGTTTGAAATATTTGGACACGTGTTTTTCAATCACTTTTACTGTATCACCAAACCGACGTCCGGTTCAATCCAAATTTGTAAACTTGTGATATTTTTGTCGGTTTTCATAAGAAAAACGTATGAAATTTGTACAAGTATGAACAGTGCCGAATTGGATAATCTGTGACAGGGAAATAGCACAAATCTGGTAATACCAGACTAAATAGGACCTATTTTCAGGCAAAAAAATTCCAACGAGTTCGTTATAACGAGTTCGTTGGAATTTTTGGCGCCTAAAACAGCAAAATGCGTTTTCGGCACATTGCACAACTTGGTGTCGCCCAGGCAAGCGGCTCATACACAAGCCTCCCTTTCAAGCAGTTATGTATGAGAAAAATATGGGCCCGCCGGGAAACATAATACACTCGGGCCCTATTCTTTCGATTCTGTATGAGAAAAATCGCCTTCAAATCGGAAAACATAATACACTTCCTCCCTAAATCTCCGATTCTGTATGAGAAATTTTCCATTGAACACAATGCATCTCATACAAGATGGCCGAATTTGGCTTGCATTGTATGAGTTGGCTCATACATGAATCATCGAATTCGGCGCCACTGTATGATATTTTCGAAAAACATGACGATTTTTCTCATACATTGAGGCCAATAATCGGCCGGAATGTATAACCGCCGCCGCCCCGCTCCAGAAAGCGAAAAAGAGCTGCATCGCCACAGCGACACAGCTCTCATATTTTTATCGGATCCCCCGCAGCGACTCATGCCGGTCCACCCGGTCATAATATGCGGTGATCTTCTTTAATGCCTCGTCCACGTCCGCCTCCAGGTCGAACGTGGAAATGGCCTTTTTCTCCAATTGTTTTTGGGCTTGGAACCCGACTTTTGTGGCGAGGATGGCGCGGACATCGGAGAGGTGCTCCACTTTACCGGAGGTCGCGCCACAGCCGCCACCTCCTCCATGGCCACAGCCACTGCCGGGGCCACAAGCAGACCCTGCATCGCCCCCGCCTTCCTCCAACGGAATTTCCCGGATGCCGCGAAACTCGAACCGGGTCCCCTCCGCCTCATAGATGCGGAACGACTGGGCCGCGCCGAACGTGGTGTCAATGACTGAGCCGTCTGTCGACGCCACCGCCAAAAGATAGCTCATCAGTTCCACCTCTGTACTGCAACGGAATAGATGTCCTCAATGACCTTGATGCCGCCCTGATAGCCCACGTAGGACTCATCCATGACGACCTTGTCCTGGACTGGCCAAGAGATGTTCAGGTAGTGGCCGTACATCTCCTCCGTCACCTCTTTCTCCCAATAGGAACCGAGGACGAGCGGGTAGCCGTGGTAGTCGTGGGCACGGATGGCCTGAGATATCTTCCAGCTGTCCGTCTCAAACTCCACCGGCGCCTTTATGCCATGGTTCAGATTCGAGAACTCAGCGGCCACGGATTCCCGGTACTTCTTCGGCGTGTCGTCCACGACAAACTGGGTGGCCGGATTCAGGCTCAGGTCGTTGACGAGGAATTTTGTCAGGGCCAGGGAGTACTGGGCATCCGCGGACACCGTGAACTGCTTCGCCATGACGCGGGTCTCAAGGAAGAGGTCGGCGTATCGCTCAATCAGATAGTAGTAATAGCCCTCCTGGTCCGCAATGACGCTCTCCACCTTATCCGATGGGACGCCGGCATACTCGCCGAGGGCCCGCAGGAACTTGCTGGTCTCAAAGGCGCCCACTGGCAGGTTCGGCCAGTGCAGGAAGGGGATCCCGAGGCGCTTTTCCATGCGCTCCATGGGCTCGATCCCCACCCAGGGGGAGACTAGAAGGTTGAACTCGGCCTTGGGGATGTCGCGGACCCGGTCCGTGCCCCCTTCATATCCGAAGATAACATTGGGCGTCAGGCCCAGCAGAGAGACCAGTTTTGCCAGCTGCTCATAGTTTCCGAGCCAGAACAGGTCCTGGTACGGGACATCGGCGAAGATGTTGACGAGGCCTTTCTCCCGCTCCCCTTCCGGGGCCGGCTCGAGGTACTGGTCGGTGATGGCATCCAGCACCTGCTCATAGCCTGTGTAGCTGTTGCCCCGGAACCCGGCAGTCTCAGCCAGGATGACCGGCTTGCCGGCCTCGCGGAACTCGTCAACGACACTCACGGAGTCATCGCCGACGATTTCCGGAATACATCCGGTGAGGACAATATAGAGATCCGCATCCAGGACTTTCATGGCATTCTCAATGGTCGTGCGGAGTTTCCGTGTACCGCCAAAGACGACGTCCTTCTCATTGAGGCTCGTGCAGGGGAAAATGTTCGGGGAGTAGTGTCCCGAGCTCCCGATGGTATCCGAGAGCTTTGCGGCGCAGCCGGGGCCCGAGTGGAGCACCGGGATGGCCCCGGGAATAGCCTGCACACTCTGCATGGCGGCCAGCGAGCACTTGTACCGCTGTCCGTCCAGTATCTTAGCCATTCTTTTTCTTCTCCTTCCCCTGCTGCATGAAGTAGTCAATGTTCTGCTGATACCACCAGTCGGTGTACGGCAGTTTCACGTGGGCCGCCAGGTTCTCCTCGAAGCTCCGGTTATGGATGGCATCGAGAACCGCGTTGGCGAACTCCAGCGTGTGCTTGTAACCGAAAATCATGTACTCGTCGGCGACATAGACCGCCGGCGTGCCGTTCTTTATGGCCCATACCGTGGAGCCCGGATGCCGGGACAGGTACAGGTCCGGCTGATACCGGTGCAGGATGTTCATGACCTCGTAGTTTTGCTGGTCTGAGACGGAGGCACCGTAGTCTATGCCCTTGTCCAGCAGGTATTTCATGGATGGCGGTACATCGCCATTCTCATATTTCTTGTCGTAGTGCCAGGCCAGGGCCCAGACGACCTGGATTCCCAGCTCATCCAGCACACGGGAGACCTCGAACGTGTAGCCGGGACCCATGCCGATAACGGCGCGCAGGCCCTTGAGCTCCTTCTTGATCTCCTCGATCTGCGGAATATATTTCTTCCTCTCCCGGGCGATGTACGCCTCGATCTTGTCAGAACGGTTTGTGACCCGGCCAATCTCCCGCAGCCACGTCTCGAATCCGGTGATACCCAGCGGATTGACCGTGCGGATATACGGAACCCCGTACTTCTCCTCCAGACCGTTGCCCAGATAATTGCCCAGAGTTCCGCAGATGCAGGTCGTCGCCTGGGCCTCGGACAGATGCCGCAGTTCCTCCACGGAGGAGTTGCAGTACAGGAAGACCGGGTCGAGATCGAACTCGTGGAACATCTCCACGATCTCCGGGCGGGCGCTCTCATAGAAGTTCTTGAAGTTGATGGTGTTGCGCTTCTGCTTCGGCGGCTCCACGATCTCACTCAGAACGGCATGATCGGAGATATCAAAGCCTGTGGCCCAGATGCGGGACTTGAATCCTTCGCAGTGCACGGCGGCAATAGGTACGTCGATCTCCGGCCGCACCTCCTCGACGACGGCGTCAATGTCCTCGCCGGTAATGCCGGTGGTGCAGGAGCTGGCCACGAAGATGGCCTTCGGGTGATGGCGCTCATAGGTCTCGAGGATAATCTTGCGGAGCTGTTCCGCAGAGCCGAAGATGGTGTCCCGCTCGTTGACGTCAGTGCCAACGTATACGGTGTTTGTGGTAACTCCGCGCTTTTTGGCCATTACTTTGTCCTGCCAGTAGACCATGGCTGATACTGCGGAGCATCCGGAGGGTCCGTGGTGGATAATGGCTACATCGCGGATATTGGCGAGCTGCCCCAGGGCGCACATGGAGAGGCAGGAACTGGACTGGGAGAAACAACGGGAGCAGCCACGGAGCGTGCCGCACTCACTCTGCTCCGAGAGGTCCTGCAGGCTGCCGAAATAGCCGGTGATGGAGCCGATCCTGTTCTCGCGGGTGGCCACGTTGGAACTGTTTAGATCAATGGACATTTGTGGTATCGCCTCCTGGATCAGACATCATAGAGCGGGGTCGTGAGATAACGCAGGCCGGTGTCGGGCGCAATGGCCACGATCAGCTTGCCCTCGGTCTCGGGCCGCTCGGCAATCTTTGTGGCAGCGGCCAGAATGGCACCGGATGAGGTGCCGAGAAGAATGCCGTCGTACCGTGCCGCAGCGCGGGCCGCCTCATAGGCCTCCTGGGTCTCAATGCTGAAATACTCGTCATAGATATCCGGATTGAACGTCCTCGGGAGATGCTCTGCCGGAATGCCCACGAATGGGTGGACACCGAAGATCTCCTCCGGGGTCGGATTCTCCTCAGATGGGAGGGAATTCGGGCCCGGCTGTACCGCGGCAATCTTGATATTCGGGTTGCGGGACTTCAGATAGGCGCCGGCGCCGGTGACGGTTCCGCCGGTTCCCACGGCAGCAACAAAGTAGTCCACATTGCCGTCCGTGTCTTTCCAAATCTCAGGGCCGGTCGTTGTGCGGTGGATCTCCGGGTTGGCCGGGTTCACGATCTGGTTTACGAAGACCAGCGGGCCGCCCTCTTTTTTCAGGATCTCCTCCAGGGCATTGGTTGCGGCAATGAAGTCGCCACCGGTCTCCTGCAGGACCTGGAAGACCTCCGGGACCTCGGACAGTTTGACGGTCTCGCCGCCAAAGGCGTGGATGACCTGATAGCGCTCGACGCTGACCTCGTCCTGGATATAGACCCGGAATTTGTAGCCCAGGACGGCGGCCGCAGCGGCAAGTCCAATTCCGGTGTTTCCGCTCGTGGTATCCACAATGGTGTCGCCCGGGTGCAGGATACCGCGTTTCTCAGCGTCCCGGATCATGGCGAAGGCAATACGATCCTTGACGCTCTGGTTCGGGTTGGCGAGTTCCAGTTTTACGGCGATCCGGCCGTAGAGCTTCTTCTTAATTTCGTAGTTGGAGAGCTCCAGCAGCGGGGTGTTTCCGACAAGTTCTTCTATGGATTTATGGATTGCAGGCATGATCGTTCCCTCTCTTTTCTCTATATATGGTAGTCATCTTCCAGATTGTCCATGAGACCGAACTGGATCAAAATATCCTCCAGCCGGCCCTGCGTCATGGGCGTCGGTATGGTGAAATCCTCATTTTCTACAATGGCCTGGGCAAGACCCTCATACTCGTGGGCCTGTTTGGAGTCCGGCGCATATTCTATGACGGTTTTGCGATTTATCTCTGCCCTCTGAACGATATTGTCTCTGGGCACGTAGTACAGCAGCTTTGTGCCGAGCTCCTTGGCAAAGGCGCGGAGCAGATCCAGCTCCCGGTCCACATTTCGGCTGTTGCAGATAATGCCGCCGATGCGGGCGCCGCCGGTACGGGCGTAGCGGCTGATTCCCTTGGCAATGTTGTTGGCCGCATAGAGGGCCATCATCTCACCGGAGGCCACAATGTAGATCTCCTTGGCCTTGCCCTCACGGATCGGCATGGCGAAACCGCCGCACACGACGTCGCCAAGGACGTCATAGAACACGAAGTCCAAATCGTCTGTGTAGGCACCCAGGGACTCCAGCATGCTGATGGAGGTGATAATGCCTCGGCCGGCACATCCGACGCCGGGCTCCGGTCCGCCGGACTCCACACATCGGATTCCGCCGTACCCCTCCTTCATGATGCTGGAGAGGTCTATGTCGTCGCCCTCCTCCCGGATGGTATCCAGCACGGTCTTTTGTGCAAGGCCACCGAGAAGCAGTCGCGTGGAATCCGCCTTTGGATCACACCCGACCACCATGAGTTTCTTTCCCAAATTGGCAAGGCCGGTGGCGAGATTCTGCGTCGTTGTCGACTTCCCGATTCCGCCCTTGCCGTATATTGCAATCTGTCTTGTCTCTGACATGTTCTCATCCTCCATTGATGATCCGCTGTGCCTCCAGAAACAGGAGCACGCGGTCTATGGCATCCATTACATTCCCCGGTATCTCGTAGACGTCCACTCCCAGCTGGGCGAGTGCCGCCTGGGCCCCGGGGCCCGCACGGGCGGCCAGCACGAAGTCGCAGTCGCGGATTGTCTCCGCCGCCTCGAGCAGCCGGTCGTCCCGGTGGATCCCGTTTTCACAGGGAGGTGTATTTTCTCTGCGCTCCCGGAAGGTAACGCGCCCCTCCCGGTCCGCGTCATATATGTCAAACGAATCGGCGCGGCCGAAATGGAGATCAATATTCTCCCCATCCGACGTCGCCACGGCGATCCGGTATTTTTCCTCATCCATGGGAGAACCGCTCCTTCACTGAGATCCTCCCGTAGACATCCCCGTGGCGGTCTTCCCGTCCGGGGACCCCTACGGCGTCGGCGCGGCAGCGGGCACAGTGACGGAACACGTCAATGTATTTGCCTGCCGCCGTCCTCGCCGCATCGATCTGCTCACAGGTGGGTTCTGGGATATCTTTCAGCTCATATTGCGGAATGAGCGGGATGATGTTGTAAATGCTGGCCCCGGCCTCTGCCACGGTCTTCGCCACAGTCTCAATGTGCTGGTCGTTGATCCCTGGCACAAGCACCGTGTTGACCTTCACGACAGTAGTTCCCGACGCGGCGACGCGCCGAATGCCCTCAATCTGGTTGTGGATCAGGATCTTCGCCGCGACCACGCCCTCAATCTTCTGGCCATGGTACAGGATATATTTGTTCAGCTTGGCCTCAATTTCAGGGTCCACGGCGTTCACCGTGACAGTCAGCGAGTCGATTCCGGCCTCTATGACCTCCTCGGCCCGTTCCGCCAAGAGGAGACCGTTTGTGCTCATGCACTTTATGAGTTCGGGATATTCCCGATCCACGTAGCGGAACGTCTCCAGTGCGTTGTCACTGGCCAGTGTATCGCCCGGACCGGCTATGCCGGCGACGGTAATGTAGGGACATACCTCCATGGCCTTTTCCAGGACCCGGATGCTGTCCTCGGGTTTGATGACGGTGCCCGTGACACCAGGGCGCTGGGCGGTGTCGCTGACGGTGCGGTCGCAGAAGCGGCAACAGATGTTGCATCCCGGGCTGACCGGGAGATGGATCCTTCCGAGGTTCCCCTGGGACCCCTGCCCAAAGCACGGATGCGACTGCTGCAGCCTGCGATAATTACTGCCGTCACCCTGTGGTCCTGCCATTCTTCATTCTTCCTTTCTTCTCCTCTCCGTGACGTGGAAAAACCGGAGGCACTGCGAGAGAGGAAATGACCTCACCCCGCGGCACCTCCGGTTTTCCGGTCAGTGTGGGATTGGAGCTATGTAAACTATGGGATATAGTAGCTGTCAAAGTCTAAATTTTTCGGTCCGATCCACCTGGATGACCTTGCCATCCTGGACAATGATGGTGACCGTACCATACTGCGTCTCTTCCACCAGTTCCCGGACACGGTCCAGATAAACCGGCTGGCCGCTGTTCCCCTGCGGCGTCTTCTCTTCTTTTTCGCGATTCATGATCTCTCCTAAACAAAAACCGGCAGGTACCGCAGTCCAATAAAAGACCAGGCACCTGCCGGTGACATACAAGCAGATAACTTATGGTAATACAGCCATTGGACGGCGCGCATATTGAGTTTTCATCATCATCATGCAACAGCACATCATCATGGCGAGTTGTCCTTTCTTGTTATAGTTGACCTTCTGGGTGGCAGCTTTCCCTTTTGGGGCCTCCCTCGGGCATTTCCTAGGCTGCCCTCTTGGCGTTTCTCAGGTGGTCCTTTTGGCATTTCCTAGAATTTAAGTATGAATAATATGTTTTATTGATGTACCCATAATAGTCCCCTATTTGTCCTTTGTCAAGGGATTTTCGTGAGAAATTGGCCGTGCTCGGACAAGGTAGCGGAAAAATTAGGATCGGAGATGAAAAATGGAGGAAAAAATACTGAATCGCCAACTACCTTCGTGTTTTTCTGAAAATAATTCCAACGAGTTCGTTATAACGAGTTCGTTGGAATTTTTGGCGCCTAAAACAGCAAAATGTGTTTTCGGCACATTGCACAACTTGGTGTCGCCCAGGCAAGCGGCTCATACAGGAATCTTTGAATTCGGCACCTCTGTATGAGGTTTTCGAAAAACATGACGATTTTTCTCATACAAAGAGGCCCTAAATCGGCCGGAATGTATAGCAGCCTCCTCCCTGAGGCCTCCGCCCTAAAGCTTCCCGTTGCCCAAGGTCCCCAGAAGCCCTCTCCCCCGCGCCGGCCACCCCCTCGCCCCAAATCAAACTAAGACAAAAAGCAAAGGAGCTGCATCACCCCACGGTGATACAGCCCCTTCAACGCTTGAGCGCTGCTTTTCCTAATTATAAGGTTAGGCTTGTGCTCTTATTCTTTGATTTCTTTGGATTTTTTCGCTTTCTTCGTGCGGGTAGGCCAGAAGTAGCAAGTGGCAAGTACGGCGCAGACGGCCATGACGATGGTCATGACAGAGGCGAACGTACCGGTGTAAGCACCGCTCCCCAGGGTGTAAGCATAGTCGAAGAAATGGCCCTTGATGCCAAGAACCAGCGCAGCAATTGAGAGGACTGCGGTGATAGTAGCGAGGACGGAGCCCTTTCCACGGAGGAATGCGAGGATGCCGGCAATGAGACCGAAGAGACCAGCAAGAAGAAGAACCCCGTTCATGAGGATTCTGCTGGTGAGCTCGGCAGTGGCATCGGCACTGGAGTCGTCAACATACTGAAGCGATGCATTGGCAACATCGGCTGCCTTTGCAAGATCGATATAGGTGGCACCGTTGTGCATGAGCACCGGTTTGCCGTCGGTTCCGAGTTTGGTGAAGTCGAGTTTGCCGAACTTGGTGGACGGGGAAGCTACGCGGAGCTGATGCTTGTTGTAGCTGTAGACAGGCTCAAGAGCCATGACCTCTTTGAGGCCGCCCTTGATCTGGGCTACGCCGTCTTCAAATTCTGCGAGGGAGGCTTTACCTTCCTTCAGCTGAACTGCGCCGTCAGCCAGCTGTTTCTGGCCGTCTGCGTAGTCTCTCTGACCCTTGGCATAATCTCTATAGCCCTGGTCAAGCTGTGCTTTACCTGCGGCAAGCTGTTTCTCACCCTCAGCCAGTTCTTTCTGACCGGCTGCATACTGCTCTTTGGCATCGGCGAGTTCTTTCTTACCGGCTTCGATCTGGGCGACGCCGTCCTCATACTCTTTGAGCTGAGCTTTGCCGTCTTTGACCATGTTCTGGACATAACCCGGGAGGTCGTTTACGTCATCCGGAATGTCAAGGCCTGCCTGCTTAGCGACAGGTTTGACGACGGATGCGAACCATGCCTGGGCATTGTCGAAGCCAGGAAGTGCTTTGAGATTGCCGTCACGGAATTCAACATACTGGTCTACATAAGGCATGAGGGGCTCGATCTGAGCGAGCTGCTCTTTACCTTCATTATAGGCCTGGGTATTGTCGTCGATCTGTTTCTGTCCTTCCGCAAGCTCTTTCTCGCCTGCAGCGATCTGCTTTGCACCGTCAGCCAGCTCTTTTTTGCCTGCTGCCAGCTGCTTGACGCCGTCGTCGTAATCTTTCTGGCCCTTTACAAGGTCTTTTTTACCCTGAACGAGCTGTACGCCGCCGTCTGCAAGATCTTTCTGCCCCTTCTTGTAGTCCTTAAGACCACTGTCGTACTCCTTGGCACCTGAGAAGTAGGCATCCTCATTGGCCGCGAGCTCTCCAATACCGTCTTTCAACGTATTGAGCTCTTTGATGGCCGCCGCGGTGTCCGTCTGCTCAAGGAAGGACTTGATGGCAAGAGTGTTTTTGAGACCGATTCCGCCAGCAATCAAGGCAATAACGCTGACGAGGGCCAGTAAAACACTGATTCCCTTGCGGATATTCAATTTTTTTCACTCTCCTTTTACTTTCTCTGGTAATTACAAATAAAAACTGCGCCCATAACCTCTCATCTTTTGGACACATTTTATTCATATATTACTATACTATAATAAAGTGCGCTGTGTCAAAGAAATAGTGTAAATGGGAACGAAATACGCATGGGCGATGCAGTATTTTTAAAAATAATCAGCGAGTAAATCGCCCAAAAAAGAGAGAAAACGAGAGAAAACGAGAGAACTCGACTTCTAAATTAAAAAATATGGAAATTTTTGTTGACACGCTGTGGGCGGAGTGGTAGGATAGTCGAGCAATTAAAAATTCTATGGAGGAACTGGTATGTCTACTTATATGCCAAAAGCCAGCGAAGTAGAGCGCAAATGGTATGTGCTTGACGCTGAGGGCAAATCCCTCGGTAAGGTCGCAGCCGAAGCCGCTACTATCCTTCGCGGAAAACATAAACCGGACTTTATGCCGAATGTTGACACGGGAGACTTCGTCATCATCGTAAACGCTGCCAAGGCCGTTCTCACCGGCAAGAAGCTGGACCAGAAGGTCTACTATCGTTTCACCGGTTACATTGGTAACATGAAGAAAATCAAGTACAGCACCCTCATGAAGGAGCACCCCGAGGTTGCCATGAAGAAGGCCGTCAAGGGCATGCTTCCGGACAACACTCTCGGCAGAAAGCAGCTCACCAGACTGCACATCTACAACGACGCTGAGCACAAGCATGAGGCTCAGAAGCCGGAAATTCGCGAGTTTTAAGGAGGGTACGTAACTATGTACGAAAGCAACTATTATTACGGCACCGGCCGTAGAAAATCTTCCGTTGCCCGTGTCCGCCTTTATCCCGGCACCGGCAAGGTCACCATCAACGACAGAGACATTGACGACTACTTCGGTCTTGAGACCCTGAAGGTCATCGTCCGTCAGCCCCTCGAGCTCACCGGCACTTCCGAGAAGCTCGACGTTGTCTGCCGCGTCCAGGGCGGCGGTTTCACCGGCCAGGCCGGCGCCATCCGCCACGGCATTGCCCGCGCCCTTCTCGTCTATGATCCGAACCTTCGTCCGGAACTCAAGAAGGCCGGCTTCCTGACCCGTGACCCGAGAATGAAAGAGAGAAAGAAATACGGTCTCAAAGGCGCCCGTCGTGCACCGCAGTTCTCGAAGAGATAACTTTTTATCTTTCATATCAAAACCCCGCAGCGTAGCTGTGGGGTTTTTTGTGTTTCAAAATGTGTAGGTTTTTCTGTGTTGGATGCAGGTTGCCTGCAGGTTGCCTGCGCGTTGCCTGCGTGGGGCCTGCATGGGGACTGCATGTTCCCTGCAAGTTGCCTATTTGGAGGGGGGCGGCATACCCCCAGGGGGTATTGTCTCCCGCAATCTCATACCTTTTCCCTGCTTTTAATTAGGGAGGTATGAGATTTTAAACGGAAATCGGTTTATTTACTCACAGGGCAAAACGAATTCTTTCGTCTGACATCATACCTCACGCATGATTTCCAGTTGTTTGGTATGAGTTTCCCGGTTAGATACCCCCATCAAACTCATACCATTTTTTGATTTTTGGCGGGTTTGGTATGAGTCTGCATTTTTAGATTGCTCTGCAGCCAAAAGAGCCCAAAGATCTCCACTCAGGAAGAAGTTGAGAGTCCTAAGAATGAATGGTCTTCTTTCTTTTGCGTGACTCAAAATCAGGCTAATCTGACTCAGATCTCACTCTATTTCCACTGCATCATACTCAAATTGATTGAAATTGCTCACCCAAATTCGATATCATTCTGAAGAATGGATAGACAACAACGCTTTCTATTTACGTCTCCCGCTTCTTTTACCCGGGTTCTTTAATCTATATTCGCAGGCATCCAGCTCCTCCATCATAGTCGGCCGCCTATAATATTTCTCGCGCAGTTCCTCTAGTAAACGGAGCGCCTCCTCTTTTCCGCCCAAATCATACAGTCTTTTTATTAATGAGCAGATCTTGCGGTATTTCTTTTTTGGCCCTGCTTCTTTCGCTTGCTCGCGGATGTCTTCGCAACATGCTTTATAAACCTCATCCGGATACTTTTGAACCAGATTCTCCGCATAACGAAAAGCCTCATGCGGATTCTTTGTAACCTGCTTAATCAGGAGTTTGTCCTCGCCCTCCTCCTCCAGAATACTCATATATATTTCCGGATAAAGGCTTGTCGAAAGGATCTGAAGCAGTCCAGGATACTCTTGCTCCCAAATTCCTTCTTCCATGTACAGCTTCTTAAGGATATCGTAGTATTCTGTATTCCTTGCATGGATAAGCTGATTGCGGGCAATGGTCATCTGTCCTTTTCGATTTCCCGATTTCTCATATACATCAAAGAGAATTTTGGACCATTCCGAGTTATACGTTGTAAAGCCTTCCCAATTCTGCAGTTCTTCCTTACATAAAGCTTCTGCGCGGGAAAAATCTTTCACTTCTACGGCCTGTTTTACTGCAATTTTACGGACTTCCATGTACTGGAGATTCGCATTAATAAGTTTATCCGCTGCCTCTTTGCCTTCGCTTGCCCTCGTTGCCGTAATTCGAACCAGGCAATCACTTTGCTTTTCAAATGACCAGTCTCCATCAACATTCCAGTGATATTTCGCTGCCTCGTCTGCATAACTTGCCAGATAATTTGTCTCTACTTGGTCAAGGGTATCATAGATTTTCTGCACATTGTCTTTTGTGGCCAGCCGTGCCGTCCGAAGCAGGATATCATAAGAATAATAATTACAGCCATCAAAAGCCTTGTTCAGTGCGTCTTTGCAGGACTTCGACAATATTGCATCGGCAAGTTCTGGATTCAACACAACTTCGCTGCTGGTGCAGATTTCGTCCAGTAAATTGTCAACCCTGTTTTTCACAAAGGTCACGCCGCCATAACTGTCATCCGCTGAGCTTGCAAGCCGGGCAGCATTGATAAGAACGACCCCGGTAATGGTATAGGCGAGCAGATACTGGCCATCTTCCATATATTTTCTGGCGTCCTCCAGAATATCAGCCAGTTCATCGCAAACCTGAATACAGCCCTTCCAATCGATAAAACCTCTCCAGGTGTTATGGCTTTTTGACTGTGCAATGCGATGCCGGATATCTGATACCGTCTGGCGCTCCTCCGGGGTAAGTTTCATGGTGACGTCCTCCCTTCAATTGGGCCGTATGCTATTCCATATTGCTTGGGCGATTTACCACTCGTTAATCAACACTAAGATGTGCTATATTCTACTCATATCAATATGATATTTGGAGTAATATATGGTGTCAACGTTCCAAAAAAATTAGAAAAATAGAACCCCAAACAGCAAGACAAAGATTTTTGACGATGAACTTCTTAATTATAAAAATGACACCCCATCCCCCACCCATGTTCATCCAAAAATCCACCGAAATTTCAGCAATATCTTTGGCGCTGAAGCACATTGAAGCAACGCCAAAATCTCCCTATAATAAAGGTGTTTTCGGTACGGTCTAATCCGTCAATGTACTCGAGCAATTGGAGCTCCCGATACCACCTGACAAGGAAGACCGTAAATCGCCCGTGAATTTGGGATGTAATTTGCCACCGCATTTTGCCTCAACCGAATTCCGGTGAAAACGAGGTCCAGGCAGGGTTTCCCTTCAAAGCCCTGCCCTATTTTTTGAGCCAGCCTGCCACAAGAAGGTGCAACATGAACATTTCCATCCCCTTGAGCGAAGAAGAAAAGAATCTAGCGGAAAGATACGCCAGCAAACATGGCCTCTCCTTGGAGGAAGCCTTCAAATCTGCCTTATTTGGGGCGATTGAGGATGAGCATGATCTCGAAGCCTATGAGAAAGCAATCAAAGAGTTTGAAAAGAACCCAAAGGCCTACAGTCTGGACGAAGTGGAGAGGTTTTTGGATTTGAAAGAATAGCACTACTTCAATTAAAGAAAGGGTCTGACAAAAGCAACTACCGAGATAGAAGAACGCGAGAACCTGATCAAGCAGGACTTCACTGCGCATGCACCGTTTTCGAAACTCCTGACGGA
>OMYO01000060.1 GCA_900315285.1 uncultured Eubacteriales bacterium
GTCGAAGGTCTTTCCGGACTTCGGATCTTTGATGACAGCCTTTTCGGCGGCGGCGGTCTCATAGAAGCGGTAGCCGTTGTAGATGCCCTCTACATAGTCGACATAATGGGTGCCTTTGGCATTGGATGCCTTCTGGTCACCGAAGTTTGCAGTGGACGGGTTGGCGTCGTTGTCATAGACCCAGGTGTCGACCAGATGGCCGGACGGGTTGACGGTGCCGTTCAGGACTCCGCCGAGAGCCTTGAAGCCCAGGGTGCCGGGGATTCCGGTGTCAACGATGGCATCGGGATTTGTGGCGGCGAGCTCTTTCATTTCCAGAGCATTTGCAGTGTTGAGAACAACAATGACCTTCTTGAAGGTGACTCTTGCTTTCTTGAGAAGAGCTTCCTCGTTGACGCTGAGCTGCAGATATTTTTTCCCATCTTTACTCTCATATGCTGTGAGATCTTTCCCTTCACCAGCATTGCGTCCGATGACAACGACAGCGGTGTCGGAGAATTTCTTCATGTTGTCAAACGATGCATCGCCCGAGAAATTGGAGAGAGCCGGCTCATTCTGATTAAAAGAAGCACTGAGTCCTGTCAGGATTTTTTCGGCGGCATTTTCTTCGGGCTTCTTCTCTTGCGCGTAACCGGCGGAAGACTTGATGGCGGGGTTTAATTGGAATCCAGCCGCTTTCAGAGAATCCTCGATGGAATATGTGTTGGAGGATTCCACATTGCCGGATCCGGACCCGCTGTAAATGGGATAATACGCGCAATATCCCAAAAGATTGATTTTTTTCTTTTGGGGGAGAGGAAGAGTATTCCTCCTATTTCTCATGAGTACAACGCCTTCCTGTGCTTCCTGAAATGCGAAATTTTGCCAGTCGCTTGGGTCGGTCATTATTTTGGAATCAAATGCAATGGTGGAGTTGTCTGTTGTTGATTCTCTCACCAATGCATATGCCGGCTGTGATGTGGATACAGATAAAATCACGAGAAGTATTATGGCAATGAATTTGCAACTTTGAGAATAATAGTTTTTCTTTTGTTCGAACATCGTATCCCCTCCTTGTTCAGTCTCATCATATAACAGAATAATTTGTAGAACATCAATAAATTAATGGAAAAGTTTTATCAATTTTGGCCAAATTGATAAAATTGAACCAAAAATATAAAAGTTGAACTTTTCTCCGCAATTACCTATAATAGGATAGAAAAAGTTCAATTTTGGAGGAGACCATGGAAAACGTATTCGCCCAGCGTCTGAATGCGGCCATGCACGAAAAGGGCCTGAAACAGGTCGATATCATCCGCGCCGCCGAGGAGCGGGGTGTCCGGCTCGGCAAGAGCCACATCAGCCAGTACGTCAGCGGCAAGACCGTGCCCAGGGATAACATCCTGCAGGTGCTTGCCGACATTCTCGAAGTGGATAAGGAATGGCTTGGAGGGAAGAATGCAATGAAGCCTGCGAGAAACTTTACAAAATCGAAGAAACTGGACAACGTGCTCTACGACGTCCGTGGCCCGGTCCTGGACGAGGCCCTGCGCATGGAGGAGAATGGTGTCCATGTCCTGAAGCTGAACATCGGCAACCCGGCGCCCTTCGGGTTCCGGACCCCGGACGAGGTCGTATACGACATGGCCCATCAGCTCACGGAGTGTGAGGGCTACTCCAACTCCAAGGGCCTGTTCTCAGCGCGGAAAGCCATCATGCAGTATGCGCAGAACAAGGGCATCCCAAATGTCACTGTCGACGACATCTACACCGGGAACGGCGTCAGTGAGCTCATAAACTTAAGTCTCTCCGCCCTTCTCGACACGGGCGATGAAGTTCTCGTCCCCTCCCCGGACTATCCCTTGTGGACAGCCTGCGTCACGCTGGCCGGCGGCACCGCCGTCCACTATATTTGCGATGAGCAGTCGGAGTGGAACCCGGACCTGGAGGACATCAAAGCTAAGATTACGCCTAACACGAAAGCCATTGTCCTTATCAACCCCAACAACCCTACGGGTGCGCTCTACCCGAAGGAGGTCCTCGAGGGCATCGTTAAGATTGCCCGGGAGAACCAGCTCATGATCTTCTCGGATGAAATCTATGACCGCCTCGTCATGGACGGCCTCACACATACCTCGATTGCCTCTCTGGCACCGGACCTCTTCTGCGTAACGTTCAGCGGGCTGTCCAAGTCCCATATGATAGCCGGTTACCGGATTGGGTGGATGATCTTGAGCGGCAACAAGCGAATCGCCAAAGATTATATAGAGGGGCTGAACATGCTCTCCAACATGCGGCTTTGCTCCAACGTGCCGGCTCAGTCCATTGTCCAGACTGCCCTCGGCGGACATCAGAGCGTCAATGACTATATCCGGCCCGGCGGGCGCATCTACCAGCAGCGGGAAATTGCCTACAAGGCCCTCAACGATATTCCCGGCGTCACGGCGGTGAAGCCGAAGGCGGCGTTCTATATCTTTCCCAAGCTGGACGTGAAGAAGTTCAATATCACCGACGACGAGCAGTTCGCCCTGGATCTCCTCAAGGAGAAGAAAGTCCTCATCGTCCACGGCGGCGGCTTCAACTGGGGCCAGCCCGATCATTTCCGCGTCGTCTACCTGCCCCGCGCCGACGTCCTCACCGAGGCCATAGGCAATATTGGCGATTTTCTCTCCTATTACAGACAATGACCGGAGGTTCCCATGGCAGTTGATATTAATAAAGTATTGGAACAGATGATCGACTACTCGGAGGGAAATCTCCACGATATAGCCCATCTCGTGAAGGTTCACAGCTTTGCTGAGCAGATTGGAAAGCTGGAACATATTCCCGACGACACCCAGGAAATCCTGGAACTGGCAGCCATTGTCCACGATATTGCCTGCCCGCTCTGCCGGGAAAAATATGGCAATACCAACGGGAAGTACCAGGAGAAGGAGGGCGGACCCCTCGCCAGAGAATTCCTGACCGGCTGCGGAGTTCCATCGGATGAGGTGGAGCGAGTGGCATATCTCGTGGAGCATCACCACACCTACAGCCCGGTGGATGGATTGGACTATCAGATCCTGTTGGAGGCGGACTTCCTCGTGAATGCCGATGAGAGCCACCTCGGCCGGGAGTCCATTGAGAAGATGCGGGACAAAGTGTACCGTACTGACACGGGAATCCGGCTTTTGGAGTCTATGTACCTAAAATAGTACATTGTAAAAACTATCTAAATTTTGTTGCCAAAGCAGGGCGCTTTCGGAAAAGAATCCGAGAGCGCCCTGCTTTTTCGGTCAAAACCGTTCAAATTAAAAAATGTTGAATTTTCACAAAAATGGCGTAAATACAAGAGATTTTTGGATATTCGAAATTTTGGAGCCCCGTCAAAAACGGTCAGAAGTTTATCAAAAACAGTCAAAATCAAATAATGAGCGGTCAAATTGACGAAAATGTAAAATGTGTCTTGATTTTATTTTACAAAACGAATACTATTATGTCAGAAAAAAGACAACCACATTTTACGGGAACTACTTCACATAAGGATAAGGAGAATCAACATGACCAGAGGAACCATCAAAGACAACAAAATCGTCCGCGCCATCCTTTTTACCGTCCTTGCACTTGCAATGATTTTCACCGTTCTCTCCATAAACGCCACCAGCGCATCTGCCGCCACCATGGACATGACCCCGAAGTACAATGAGCAGGGCAACCAGATCGTTGGCAGAATCCCCGAGAATGACGGCCGCAACTACTCGGCCACCGGAAATCCGGATCTGACCGCTGCCAAATTTGCAGCCGGCACCGCAATGGCCGCTGCTCCTCAGGTCGCCGGCGCTGCCGCCCTCGGCACCGTAGCTGCAAGCACCATCCTTGCTCCGGCCGCTGTTGGAACTGCCGCTGCTGCAGGACTCACTGCTGCTGAGGCCGCTGCTCCGCTTCTCATTCTCCTGTAAGATATCATATAATTTAGTCAATTACCCCGTGCGTCCAGTCGACACCCGACTGGACGCACGTTTTTTATGCTTTTGTTGCGGCGGCAACACCGGCCACCTTCAAAACCACGTATTCTAAGGTCAGAAAAAATATTTTGGGAGGATAAAAATATGCTTCGGAAAATTATTGAGATAGATGAAGAAAAGTGCAACGGATGCGGAATCTGCGCCGACGCCTGCCACGAGGGCGCCATTGAGGTCGTTGACGGCAAGGCAAAGCTCATGCGCGAGGACTACTGCGACGGACTCGGCGACTGCCTGCCCGAGTGCCCCACCGGTGCCATCTCCTTCGTGGAGCGCGAGGCGGCGGAATACGACGCCGACGCGGTGGCCGCACACAAGGCGGAGGCTGGGCAGAAGGCCGCAGCGCCGGCGGGACATCATCACGAAGGCGGATGTCCCGGCTCCCGCATGCGGCAGTTCAACCGCGGCGGAGAGGGAAGTGCTGCTCCGGCAGCCAGTGCATCGCCCGCTGTCTCGAGACTTGCCCAGTGGCCATGTCAGATTCGTCTTGTACCGGTGAACGCCCCTTATTTTGACGGCGCCCGGCTCCTTATTGCCGCAGACTGCACAGCCTACGCCTATGCCCGTTTCCATGAGGACTTCATGAAGGGCAGAATTACCCTTGTTGGCTGTCCAAAGCTGGATCCGGTGGACTATCGCGACAAGCTGACGGACATCATCCGCAACAATGACATCCGTGAGGTCACCATCGTCCGTATGGAGGTTCCGTGCTGCGGCGGCCTCGAGAATGCGGCCAAGACGGCCATCCAGAACAGTGGTAAGTTTTTGCCGTGGCGTGTCGTCACGCTGTCCCTGGACGGGAAGATCCTGGATGACTGACCGAATACAAGAAATGATATGGCGCCCTGCTGACCGGGAGGTTGGCGGGGCGTTATTTTTATGATTGGGTGCGAGTGGGGCTGACAGAGCGACTCTAAGGTGCGCAGGAAAGGGGGGAGGGAGAGGAAACGGAAAAGGAGTTATACAACAAATTTGGAATTGGAGGGGAGTGTATGAGAAAAACTTTCATAAAAAGTCAAGTCCATATTTGTGTGTAAATTAATTTCCTTCAAGTTTTTTATTCTCAAGCAGCCATCAATTTTTGCTGCTCATGAGCAATCTTTCTAAGCTTGGGATAACATTCTGTAAGCTGTTCTGTGTCACTTCTTCGGTAGGTGAATTTGGGATTTACTGCATAAATATCATGCTGTTCCATCAACACAGTA
>OMYO01000026.1 GCA_900315285.1 uncultured Eubacteriales bacterium
TGTTTGAATTCTTTGTCGTAACGCATTTCGATTCCTCCGTAATGATATTTTATCATTGCCTGGTGGATTTATCGACTGCGCTTAAATTATAGAGCTCCACAATAGCACATACGAAAGACAACAATTATAAAAAAGAAATTGAAAATACGGATAAATACACTACTCAGAATGGAAAACTTACGAAATGGGATGATGGTGAAGAATACGCCATCTGGTATAACTATTGAATTTGGAAGAGTTTTTGCCATTGGTAAAATTTGAGTGAATACAGAAAATTTTAGAATAATAAGAGCGGCAGCTTTTGACTGCCGCTCTTATATTATGAGTTTATAACCGATTTTCTGCTTTGCTTAGAGCCTCATCTGGATTATCAAATCCAAAAACATAATGCCCATGTTGCTCATCAAATGAATAGAAAATATATAGTTTGGTACTCGGCTTTAAAGTTGTTCCTTTTGTATAGCTACCCTTGCCATCAGCTTTTACATTTGGGAAGACATTGTAGGTATAGTAATGGTCAAGGCAAGTTTCTGAATAGTCGACATCGTAATTATTATCACGATATTCAGTATCAACATCAACTTGAAGAACAACAATATAATTATTGTCTATCCATTCACGCTTTACAATTTCTGCTGTTCCCATGAGATTGCCATTGTGCCATCCAGAAGTTCCCTCTGCATTTTGCGTTGCAAGACTGTCCAATTCACCCTGAAATTGTTTTGGATCAATTTCTTGCGTGGGGGTCTCATTGTTATTATTTGTTGATACAGAGCTATCGGGAGTCTTTTTGCCAATTCCAAGATTTCCAAGTTTCCCCGTAACACCAGCCCACACCAAAAACGCAACCAGTGCCACCAGAATCACAACGAGAACCGTGATAAGGACAGTTTTCCAGGAGTCGTTAATCTGCTTCGGCTCCTTGTTTTCGACGAAGGTTTGCTGCGGTGCAGCAGGCGGAACGGGAGCGGGCTGGGGCGCTGGATCCTTGATGACCATGGTGGGTGGCGGGGTCTGAGGCTGGGCATCGGGCTTTCTGGTGCCGCAGCTGGTGCAGAACTTGGTGGTGTCGGGCATGGTTGAGCCGCAGTTGGGGCATTTCCAGCCATCTATGGGGGCTTCTGCAGCAGGTTCAGCTGCGGGAGCTTCATCAGTGGGTTCCTCGGTGGGTACTGCTGCAGTTTCTGCAGCAGGCTCCTCGGTGTTTTCGCCTACCTGCTCTTCGGCAGGTTCCTCGGCAACATCTTCCACCTGCTCTTCGGCAGTCTCTTCGACCGGTTCCTCCACCGGCTCTTCCAGCGTCTTTTCAACAGCCTCTTCAACCGGCTCGGCAACAACTTCCTCAACCGGCTCCTCTGCAGTAGTTTCTGCTGTGGGTTCTTCATTGGTCTGTTCGACAGGTGCATCGCCCACGTCGGAGACAGGCTCCTCCGGGCGCTTGGTGCCGCAAGACGTGCAGAATTTTGAGTCATCGGTCATTTGAGAGCCGCAGTTCGGGCATTTCCAGCCGGATACGGGTTCTTCGGCAGCGGGCTCCGGTGCGGGAGCGGGTTTGGCAGTGCCGCAGTGGGTGCAGAAATTTGTGCCAGCCGGCAAAACCATGCCGCAGCCGGGACAGGTCCAGCCGCCGGCGTCCAGAATGGCCTGGAGCTTGCGCTGGTCCTCCAGATTATTTCCGCAGTGGATACAGAATTTCGAGTCCTCCGGGACCTCAGCCCCGCATTTTGAGCATTTCATGGCGAAACCTCCCCTTAGATTACATAAGTGAAGACCGGGGGATAGAGGAAAAGGTTCAATTGCCCGAACAATTAGCTAATTGACAATGATTATCATTTATGGTAGCATACTATTGCAGAAAACAAACAACTGAATAACACGAGGTGAAAACAATGACGCGACCCCGCAAGATCAGACATCATGTCTTCCACTGGCGAATGAACCGGCATATGAGACGGATGGGCTTCGAGGGTATCGCCCGAGACGGGTCCACCGGCGCCGCGCCAGCGAAGAGACGACACAGACACATCTCCGCCGAGAGTTTGGAGAAGGTATCCGCCTTCCTGGAGATGATGGAGGAGAACGTTGTGACGTTCTTCACGGAGGCTGTGCCCTCCCTGTTGTAACCATCGAAATATTATGGCAGCTGCCCTCGGGGCGGCTGCTTGTTTTTCTCATAACTACGCTATTTTTCGTCAAAAATTGCAAAGCTGTAAAGGAAAACTACTTTGCAATCAAAATGGTCGATAAAACGGAAAATATTGGCGAAATTCAGGGGTGAATCGCCCACGCCCACATAAAACAGAAGCAATATGGTATAATAAGGCGACAAAAATTTCGGTTGATTTTTGGAGGTTTACTATGCGGGTCCTGATCGTCGAAGACGAGGTCAAGCTGGCCGAAGCGCTGGCGGAAATCATGAAGTCCCAGAGGTAT
Source organism: uncultured Eubacteriales bacterium (assembly GCA_900315285.1). Classification (GTDB taxonomy): domain Bacteria; phylum Bacillota; class Clostridia; order Oscillospirales; family Acutalibacteraceae; genus RUG420. The sequence continues at coordinate 2,434 of OMYO01000026.1, forward strand.
TTTGCCGACGTGGTGCACGACGGCGAGAACGCCTACGACTACGCCATGAGTGACATCTATGACGTCATTGTCCTGGATGTCATGATTCCGAAGATGGACGGCTTCGAGGTGGTCCGCAAACTCCGGGCCGCCAAAAATACGACGCCGGTCATCATGCTGACGGCCCGGGACGACTCCGACGACAAGATCAAGGGCCTCGACGCCGGTGCCGACGACTATCTGACGAAGCCGTTCATCCCCGGCGAGCTGCTGGCCCGCATCCGGGCGGTGTCCCGCCGCCAGGGCGAGGTCGTCATGAATGAAATTGAGTTTGAGGACATCAAGCTTGACCTTTCCAACTACTCCCTCGTGGGCCCGGACCGGAACATCAACCTGGGTCCCAAGGAGTTTGAAATTATGCGGCTTCTCATGTCGAGCCCGAATATCATCGTCCCCAAGGAGGACATTCTGGTGAAGGTCTGGGGGACAGAGTCCGACGCAGAGGACAACAATGTGGAGGTCTTTATCTCGTTCCTCCGGAAGAAACTGCGCCATCTGGAATCCCGTGTGCAAATTTCCACGGTCCGCAAGGTCGGCTACCGTCTGGAGGTGAAGCCGTAAGGTGCTTAAAAAACTAAGGAAACAGTTTATTGTCACCTCCATGCTCATCTGCATCGTGGTGGTGCTTAGCGGCATCATCACGTTGGTCTCCATTTCCTACTCATACCAGAAGCGGCAGACCCTCAAATACATGCAGGCGGCTTTGGACAACTTTGTGGATTCGGCTACACCGGTGAACAACCAGTATTATTCCGGTAACAATGAGAGTCAGGCCGTCGGTGTCCTGCTGTATACCATTGTTACTGACTCCAATGGCAACATTCTGTCGCTTTCGGTCAACCAACCCGGCGACATTGCCAGCAATGGAGATGTCCTCACCGAATGCATCTACCGCGCCGTCCGATCCAACAGCGACAAGGGCTATGTCCGCAAATACTCCATGCGTTTCCTCAAGGAGGGCTTCGCAGGGGGGGATAAAATCGTGTTGGCAGATGTCACCCAGGAGCGCTCTAACTTGAATTTCCAAATCCGCATGTACCTGTTCGGTTCCATTGCGCTGCTGGCCATCGCCTTCCTCATCATTTATATCATGTCGAAGCGGGCCATTGAGCCGGTGGCCATCAGTATTCGGGATCAGAAACGGTTTATTGCCGACGCGTCCCACGAGCTGAAGACGCCGCTCACGGTTATCCTGGCCAACAACGACATTCTGGAATCAGACCTGAATGCAACTATTGGTGAGCGAAAAAAATGGGTGGACTCCACGAAGTCCGAGGCCAACCGAATGAAACAGCTCATCAATGAGATGTTGTATCTTGCCCGGGCGGATGCCGGCATCCAGCCCCAGTTCAACTTCCGGCGCATCAACTTGAGCAATGTGGTGGATGCCTGCGTCCTTACCTGTGAGGCTCTCGCCTTTGAGAACAAGGTGGATCTCAAGGCGCGCATCACTCCGAACGTCCGCCTCATCGGTGACGAGGCCAATCTGAAGCAGGTCTTCATGGTTCTCATTGAGAATGCCATGAAATATGTGAACCCCGGCGGAAACATCAAGGTGGTTCTGGAGGTTCCTCCCATGGCCCGCGGCGCAAAGATCAGCGTCATCAACTCCGGTACTCCCATTCCGGAAAATAAGGTGGAGCACCTATTTGACCGCTTCTACCGTGCCGATGAGTCCCGCACCCGGGAAAAGGGCGGGTACGGACTCGGCCTGTCCATCGCCCAAAACATTGTGGAACAGCACCATGGCGAAATTGGACTGGATTATTCCGACGCAGAACATGGCACCTGCTTTGCGGTGCGCCTGCCGCTGGAGTCCAGCATCCGTTCCCCGAAGCCGGTCAGTGACAAATGAGCACGAAGATAGTCAATGTGGACGGCATCCCGGTGACCATACAGCGCAAGCGAATCCGGAATATGCACCTGTATGTGAAACCGCCAAAGGGGGACGTCTTAGTAACCGCACCAATCTACCTCTCTGAGGCGGAAATCCTTGCCTTTGTCAGGAGCAAACTGCCTTGGATCCGCTCCAATGTGGACCGCATGCACCGGAGCCCCTATACCTTGGACCCGCAGTACGTCACAGGGGACATCCTGCCTTTATGGGGAGAGTGCCGCACGCTGCAGGTGCAGCAGGGGAGTCGCAACAGGGTGACCGCAACAGAGGAGACCATGGTTCTCTCCCTCACGGGCGATTCACCCCTCGATACCCGCAAAAAACTCCTCCGTGAATTCTACCGCAGCGAACTGAAAGAGCGCACGGAAATCCTCCTGCCCCAGTGGGAGCAGTACACCGGGCTGCACTGTTCCAGCTGGACGACCCGTGACATGAAGTCGCGCTGGGGCACCTGTGACACCCGGACGAACAAGATCACCCTCAATGTCCGCCTTGCCGAACACCCGGTGGAGTGCCTGGAGTATGTCATCCTCCATGAGCTCTGTCACACCGTGGTGCCCAACCATGGCCCGGAGTTCAAGGCCCTGGAGACCAAGTTCATGCCGGACTGGAAGCAGGTGCGGGACCTGCTGAATGGGAAATATATGTAAAAATATGAGACTGTGCTGTGTGGCGCAGTCTCTGTTTTTTTTTGTGTGTTGCGAGGGGGCGATGGAGGGGGTGGTTGAAAGCCTTGGGCGGTGGCGCTATACACTTTTTTTGAAGTGGTGGATTTTGTATGAGAAAATTTTATCTCTGACCGGAAATCTCATACAAAGATGATTGATTTTGAGAATAATGTATGAGAAAAATCTTCTTCAAATTTGAAAACCTCATACATTAAGCCAGATTCTGAGAATATTGTATGAGAAATTCCTCTATCCGAGACCCAAAATCTATACATCCATATCCTTGCGAGAGTTTAATGTATGAACGATATCATACATTAAACTCTCTATTTCGAGTACTGTATGATGCCACGCACAGATGTCCGTACAAGAAGTCGCCCCATAATACCCGATTGTACCCCATGCCCCAAAAACAGAAAAAAGGTGGTAAAAGGCCACCCTATTCCGTCGAAATAATACTACATAATAATATGGAATGTACTATAAGTCGTAGCTTCATCCTCAGCACTGCTCCGCAGAGGCCAGATATCAAACCGAAAAGAGTTGAAAAATACCACCTTCCTGCCAATATTTTGGAGATGGTAGGTATAATCAGGGCAAAATACCCCTAGGGGGTATCCAATTCCACAGACTGGATAGACTGAAGGGACCGCATCACTTCCCAATGACATGGCCTCTTTTCAACGAATACAAAAAGTGCTGCCGGTTCCCCGACAGCACTTCAAAATTTCGGTTGTCAAATAAAGACCAATAAAAGGACTATCCTTAGCCCTCAGTAGCAGCCTTTACGATGGTGGCGAAGTCTTCCGGCTTCAGGGAAGCGCCGCCGATGAGGCCGCCGTCAACGTCCGGCTGAGCAAGAAGACCAGCTGCGTTCTTGGCGTTCATGGAGCCGCCGTACTGTACGACGAAAGCGTCACCGGCCTCCTCATCATAGAGGACTTTGATGAGGTCACGGATGGCCTTGTTGACCTCGTTGGCCTGCTCGTCTGTGGCGGTCTTGCCGGTGCCGATGGCCCAAACCGGCTCATAGGCGATGATGACGTTCTTGAGCTCTTCCTTGGTGACGCCAGCAAGGGCGATCTTGACCTGAGTGGAGACGGTCTCGAAGGTGATGTTCTGCTCTCTCTGCTCAAGGGTCTCACCGACGCAGAGGATGACTTTCAGGCCGGCGTCAAGGGCGGCGCGGACTCTCTTCTGTACGGTCTCGTTGGTCTCACCGAAGTAAGCTCTTCTCTCGGAGTGGCCGATAACAACGTACTCAACACCCATTTCAACAAGCATAGGAGCGGAGATTTCACCGGTGAAGGCGCCATGGTCAGCCCAGTGTACGTTCTCAGCACCGATGTGGATGTTCGTGCCCTTGGCGCACTCAAGTGCATAGGCGAGGTCGACAAACGGGGTGCAGCAGACGACAGTGCAGGTGGCGTCCTTTACCAGGGGCTCAATGGCTTTGATGAGCTCAGCAGCCTCGCTGGGGGTTTTGTTCATTTTCCAGTTGCCGGCGATGACCGGGGTACGAAGTTCTTTGTTCATGGTTACATTACTCCTTGTTGAAATTAAAAATATTGAGAACAAGATAAGAACCTGCAGCCGAGCCTGAGCTCAACTGCAGGTCGTAGTACTATTTTAGTCCTTATCGTCAGCAGCTGCAATGCCCGGGAGCTCTTTGCCCTCAAGGAATTCGAGGGAAGCGCCGCCGCCGGTGGAGATGTGGGTCATCTTGTCACCGAAGCCGAGCTGGTTGACGGCTGCAGCGGAGTCTCCGCCGCCGATGACGGTGACAGCCTCGGTCTCCGCCATAGCCTTGGCAACAGCAAGGGTGCCCTTGGCAAGGGTCGGGTTCTCAAAGACGCCCATGGGGCCGTTCCAGACAACGGTCTTGGCCTTGGCAATTTCGCTAGCGTAGAGCTCTGCAGTCTTCGGGCCAATGTCTACGCCCATGCTGTCGGCCGGCAGGTTGTCGGACGGAATGACAGTGGCGTCGACGTCTGCGTCGATGGGGTTCGGGAACTCTTTGATGACGACGTTGTCAATGGGGAGAAGGAGTTTGACGCCCTTTTCCTCTGCCTTCTTGACCATGTCTTTGCAGTAGTCAAGCTTGGTGTCGTCAACGAGGGAGGAACCGGTCTCATAGCCTTTTGCCTTCAGGAAGGTGAAAGCCATGCCGCCGCCGATGATGAGGGTGTCGGCCTTGTTGAGAAGGTTCTCAATGACGTTGAGCTTGTCAGCGACCTTGGCACCGCCGAGGATGGTGACGAACGGACGGGCCGGATCCTCTACGGCATTGCCGAGATACTTGATTTCCTTTTCAATGAGATAACCGATGACACAGGTGTCAACATACTCGGTTACGCCGACGGTGGAGCAGTGAGCTCTGTGTGCGGTACCGAATGCGTCGTTTACGAATACGTCAGCGAGGGAACCGAGCTCCTTGGAGAACTCCTCTCCGTTCTTGGTCTCCTCAATGCGGTAACGGGTGTTCTGGAGGAGAACGATGTCTCCGTCATTCATGGCTGCAACGGCTGCCTTGGCATTCTCGCCGACCACGTTGTCGTCAGCGGCGAACTTGACGTCCTGACCGAGGAGCTCAGAAAGTCTTACTGCAACAGGAGCGAGAGAGAGCTCCGGCTTCGGCTCACCCTTCGGCTTACCGAGGTGAGAACAGAGGATGACTTTGCCGCCGTCTGCTACGAGCTTCTTGATAGTGGGGAGTGCAGCGACGAGACGGTTCTCGTCCGTGATCTTTCCGTCCTTGAGCGGTACGTTGAAGTCGCACCGTACGAGAACGCGCTGGCCTTTGACGTTGATGTCGTCGACAGTCTTTTTGTTCAGTTTCATGAATCATCGACCCTTCTGTAGTATTCTCTTCAGTAGTTTCTCATATTTGGCTGGTTACGCATTGATACAATACTTTACCTCTGAGTTTCAACCACTATTATAATGGACATGCATAGCGGTGTCAAAGCAATTTCACCGGAATTGATACATATTTAACAAATAGTTGGGAAGCGGTTCCCAACTTTATTTTTTTGCCTGCTCTGCGGCAATTTCTGCGTCTCCGTCCGTCCAATGGAGGCGATGCAGTTCTCCCTTGCACTGGAGCTCCGGGTAGTCCCACTGACGGAGGGCCTCATAGACGCCAACGGCCACCGAGTTGGATAGATTGAGACTCCGACGTTCCTCGGCCATGGGAATGCGTACACAGCGTTCTGGGTTTTGCACCAGGAGTTCCTCCGGCAGGCCGGCGGTCTCCTTTCCGAAGACCAGATAGCAGTTGTCCGGATACGCGATATCCGAGTGGCGCTGCCGCGCCTTGGTGGTGAAGTAGTAAAAACTTCCGCCGGCGTTTTTCTCAAAGAACTCGGCGAGGTTTTCGTAGACCGTGATGTCCAGATAGGGCCAATAATCCAGTCCGGCACGGCGTAAATGCTTCTCATCCAGTGAAAAGGGGATGGGCTTTACAATGTGCAGCGCAGCGCCGGTACACGCGCAGGTACGCGCAATATTGCCGGTGTTGGCCGGGATTTCCGGCTCTACCAGTACAATGTTCAGTTTCACAGGCGGACGGCTCCTCTCTTATTTGGAACTTGTGATCTCAATGGCATTGTCCACATTGTCTGAGAGGTAAGAGGCCTCCCGCTGGATTTTTTTGCTGAGTTCGTCCCGTTCATCTTCCGTGAGTGTGTGGTTCTCCTCCAGCTCTTTGGCCATTTTTTCAATGTTCTTAATATGGGGATACATGTCGTTGGAGAGACTGCGCATGACATTGGCCTTGATTTTTTCCCGGGCGTAGATGGCGCTCTCCTTCTTGTTCTTCTCTTCCAACATGTTGCGTTCCTGGGCGATGGAGATCTGGGTCAGGAAAGCGACGATAAGATCTTTGATAACTGGCGTCATTGGCTTTTTGCTGCAGTCGATGACTGCAACACCGGTGGTCTTTCGGTTTGAGCGGATGGGGATGTATTTATTTGGAGCCTCAGAGAAGTCCAGTTCCCCGTTTCCGCAGAACGCCGAGTTGCGAAGACACCATTTTTTTGCCTCATCCGGGTCATCACGGGAAATGTCAAAGTAGACGTGGGCCTCTGAGCCGGCAAGATTCGTAAGGGCCTCGTTGGCGTAGTCAATGATTTCCTGACTGCCACGGACTTTGATGAGTCCTTTGCTTGCCTCGTACAGGCGCTTCTGTATTTGTTCGCTCTCTTTGGAGGCCTCCATCTGCTTCTGGAGACGGAGTGCCAGAACGTTTACGATGAGGGCAATGACGACAAAGATGATGGTCGAGGTAATGTAGAGCTGTTTCGACTCATCGTCGTGCACCAGCAGCGCGTCAAAACCCACGAACATGGCAGTGGAGAACAGTGTCCAGCCAAAACTCTCGGTCTGCAGGATAACGATAAGGACTGCGAGGAGGTAGAGAAGCTTCATGTCCTCAAGCATGAGATTGTACTGCTCCATGCCATAGGCGAGCAGACCAGTCAGGACAATGATGATGATGGTCTGGAGCAGGTTGGACAGGAATGTCCTTGCTTGAAAAAAGGCGCGCATTTCATTCATTTTCGGGGCAACTCCTTTCGCAGCTTTCGGCGGGCCTCTTCCCGGTCCCGGCGCTCCCGCCGCGCAATCTGGTTCTCCTTGTAGAAATCAATAATATTTCGTCGGATGCGGGCAAAGGAGAATATGAAGATATAGATTTCCAGTCGGGCAATGAGCATGCCGATGATGATGATCCAGAGCCCGGGTGTCGGCGTGGCCCGCGAAATGACACCAATGGAGATGCCAATGGTCCCAAGAGCAGACGCAAATTCCACAAAGGAGTCTTTGAAGTCATAGCCACAGAACATGAGTCCGGTGGCACCGGCAATAATGATGAGAAAGTAGAGCAGAACATAAGAGGAATTTTGAGAGCACTCCTCATCGGAAATATCCTCCTTAGTCCCGAACCGATTGATCTGATGGGACATGATGGCACGCTTGGGCTCCAGGCTGCTCCAGATATCCCAGTGGATGGAGTGGAAAGCGATGGCGGCCCGGGAGGATTTGATGCCGCCGGCCGTGGAGTCGCTGTGCCCGCCCACCATCATAAGAAGAAAGATGGGGATGAGACCAAAGGTCAGAGCTTTCAGGTCATTTCCAACGGTGGTGAGACCGGTGGTGGAGATGGTGGAGACCACGAGGAACAGGCCGCTGACCACATCCTGGTTGGCCGTAGCTGTCAGATGATGGACCATGTAGTCCGCAATGACGACCGGGGAGGCAAGAAGGATGAGGATTGTGGTGCACTCGACTTCTATGTGGCGGAAGAAGCCCCTCCATCGCCCCTTAAAGAAATACATGCTGGCCATGAAGTTTGTGGCTCCGAGGAGCATAAGCAGCATGGCAACGATATCGATGCCGATGGCACGGCCCTGGGACAGAACCTGGTGGTAGTGGGCCAGGCTGTCAGGGTGGGGTGAGAAGCCTCCGGTGGCCACGGCGGAGATGGCGTAGTTGATGGCGTCAAACCAGTCCATTCCGAGGATGACAAACGCAATGGTGCCGGTGGCAATGAAGCCCAGATAGATGAGCAGGATAGTCCGGGCGGAGTGCAGCGGGCTTGGGGTCAGCCGGTCCGTGTGCCCCTCTGCAGAGAAAATCTGCATACCATAGGCATTATTGAGGATCGTGGTAAGGACCAGAACGAGTCCAACTCCGCCAACAAGGTGGAGCAGGGAGCGGTAGAGGATGAGCATTTGGAGATGTCCGGCATGCTCATAGGGGAACAGTGTGAACCCGGTGGTCGTGAGACCGCTCATGGACTCAAAAACCGCCTGGGTGAAGTTGAATTCCCTGCTCATCAGGAAGGGGACTGCGCCCAATACCACGGCTATGATCCAGAGCTCCAGGACGATGATATACCCGTAGAATTTCCGGAGCTCCCGAACCCGGGTCCCCTGTGTCAGAAATTTGATGATGAACCCGGCAAGGATGGAGAGAACGCCGGGAAAAATAAACCAGTTGACGTTAGAGATTTCCGCATGGTAGCGGGGAGCGGCCAGCAGCAGAAGTGGGACAAGGATGATGGCCCCCATGAGAATGAGCAAATAGGCTATTGCCTTGGCCGCCGCCAAATGATCATGATATCTATTGGGCCTCTTTGTTAAGCTTCGCATGGCTTCCGGTCACCTCGAGATGGCGGCAAGCGCCGCGGACTGGCTGTCCTTGTTCGTCAGAACGAGAAGGCGGTCTCCACCGCGGATGGTGCTGTCTCCGGAGGGGATGATGAGGTCGTGTCCTTTCCGGATAATGCAGCAGATGATGGTGTTGGCGGGGAGCGGGAGATCCCGCAGCTGGCGGTTCACACACTTGAATTCGTTTTCTATCTGCACCTCGCTGATGATGATATCGTCCTCAAACGACAGCGTATTGACAAGGTTCGCAATGGTTGTTGCCTGCGTAATGTGCTGGGCTACCATGTAGGTGGAACTGATGACATTTGTGATTCCCAGTTCCTTGAACAGCGTGACGTTCTTCGGACTCATGACCGTGCAGATGACTTTCTTCACGTGGAAGCAGCGCTTGGCAAACTGGCAGATAGCAAGGTTGTCGGCGTCACTGCTGGTGAGGGCGACAAGTACGTCAAAACCCTCAATGCCGGCCTCGTCCAAAACATAGTACTTGCTGGGGTTGCCGCAGTAGACGGGGATTTTATGGAGAGAGGAGAGGCGCTCGCAGTAGTGCTTGTCCTCATTGATGACGACAAGCTTGTGCTTCTGCTTCTTCAGGTTCTGGATGAGGAAGTCCGCCTGGTCATGACCTCCGGCGATGCAGATTCTCATTCGTCCTCCTCCTCTTCGTCCTCGTCACCTTTTCCGAACATGGACTCCTCGAAAGCGGTCATGGAGAGTTTGAACGGAAAGATGCACTGGATGTTGAAGTCCTTGATGATTTTGGCCGTGGCGGTGTCGTTGAAACGGACATAGACGTTGGGAACGCCGAAAATGCGGCTGGCAATTTGGGACAGCAGACTGTTGATGTTGTCGTTGCCGGTGGCCGCCACAAAGAGGGCGGCGTCGTCAATTTCTGCATATTTCAGCGTGTCGAGGTCACAGCCGTCGGCCATGATGGGGAAACCGCCGAAGCTCTCGGGGAGCTTGTTGAAGGCGTCCTCCCGATTGTCGATGACGACGACCTGATAGCCGCGGTTGGAGAGCATGATGGCGAGCTTGCCGCCGAAGCGGCCGCAGCCCACGATAATGACGCGTTCTTTTTTGTTCAGAATCATGATGCAAAAACTCCCAATTCCTGTCCCTTGACAGGGTGGAACCGCAATTTGCAGGACAAATTGCGGTCACATGAAAGATATTGTCACGAGAGCTTGGAAAGGCTCTCCTCCAGCTTCTGGATATGGTCCTTGGCCTTCTCTGCCGAGGCGCGGTCTTTTTCAATGACGGCCTCCGGGGCTTTGGCCAGGAAACCGGGGTTGTTCAGCTTGCGCTCGAAGAACTCCAGGTCTTTCTGGGCCTTCTTGAGCTCCTTCTGGAGGCGTTTCTTCTCGGCCTCAAAGTCCACCAGCTCATTCATAGGAATATAGATTTTGGCGTCCGGGGTGACAACATTGACGGCACCCTCGGTGTCAAATTCGCCGCCGATGGTGACGTCGGAGGCAGAGGCGAGACGCTCCATGTAGACGATGCCGGAGCGGAACGTGTCCTCATACGGGGTGTCAATGAACAGAGCGGCCTTCTTGGAGGGGGCAATGTTCATTTCATTCCGGCGGTTGCGCACAGCGCGGATAGCGGTCATGACGCGCTCGAATTCCTGCTCCTCCTCTGTGAAGAAGAGGCGCTCGTCATACTCCGGATACGGGGCCAGCATGATGGTGTCGCCCTCGTGGGGGAGATGCTGCCAAATTTCCTCGGTGATGAACGGCATGAACGGGTGAAGAAGTTTCAGGATGCCATCCATGACATAGATGAGGACCTCTTTGGCGATGGCAGCCTCCTCATCCTCTTTCTGGAGGTGGATTTTGGCAATTTCAATATACCAGTCACAGAACTGTTCCCAGATGAAGTCGTAGAGCTTGGAGACGGCGACGCCGAGCTCATAGTGCTCAATATTGACGTTGACCTCTTTTGCAAGGGTGTTGAACTTCGAGAGGATCCACTTGTCCTCGGTGGTGAGTTTGTCGAGATCTGGAAGATGGGCCGGCTTCTCGGTGCCGTCCAGATTCATGAGAATGAAGCGGGAGGCGTTCCAGAGCTTGTTGGCGAAGTTCCGGGAGGCCTCGACCTTCTCCGTGGAGTAGCGCATGTCGTTGCCCGGGTGGTTGCCGGTGGCAAGCGTGAAACGCAGGGCGTCGGCGCCGTACTTGTCGATGACAAGGAGCGGGTCAATGCCGTTGCCGAGAGACTTACTCATTTTGCGGCCCTGTTCGTCCCGGACAATGCCGTGGATGAAGACCGTATGGAACGGGGCCTGTCCCATTTGCTCCTCGGAGGAGAAGATCATACGGGCGACCCAGAAGAAGATGATGTCATAGCCGGTGACGAGGACGTCGGTGGGGAAGTAGTGCTTGAGTTCCGGCGTGTCGTCCGGCCAGCCCAGCGTGGAGAACGGCCAGAGTGCGGAGGAGAACCAGGTGTCCAGTGTGTCCGGGTCCTGATGGATATGCTTGCTGTGGCAGTGGGCGCACTCGGTGGGATCCTCGCGGGACACGGTGATTTCACCGCAGTCGTCGCAGTACCAGGCCGGAATGCGGTGGCCCCACCAGAGCTGACGGGAAATGCACCAGTCACGGATGTTCTCCATCCAGTGGAAGTAGGTCTTGTCGTAGCGCTCGGGGACAAACTGGATGTCGCCGTCCTTGACAGCCTTGATGGCCGGCTCGGCCAGGGGCTTCATTTTGACAAACCACTGCTTGGAGACCCGGGGCTCCACGACGGTACCGCAGCGGTAGCAGGTGCCGACGTTATGCTTCATGGGCTCTATTTTCTCGAGATAGCCGCCAGCCTTCAGGTCTTCCACGAGGACCTTGCGGCAGGTCATGGTGTCCATGCCCTGGTACTTCTCGGGAACATTTTCATTCATATGACCGTCGTCGGTCATTACATTAATAATAGGAAGATTATGCCGGAGTCCCACCTGGAAGTCGTTGGGGTCGTGGGCCGGGGTGATCTTTACAACGCCGGTTCCGAACTCAATGTCGACATAGTCGTCGGCCACGATGGGAATCTCTTTGTCCATGATGGGGAGGATGAGGTTCTTGCCGATGATGTCCTTGTAGCGCTCATCCTTCGGGTTGACTGCCACGGCGGTGTCGCCGAACATGGTCTCGGGACGGGTGGTGGCAAGGACCAGGTAACCGGAGCCGTCGGCGAAGGGGTACTTCAAATGCCAGAAGCTGCCGTCCTTCTCCTCGTACTCGACCTCGGCGTCGGAGATGGTGGTGCGGCAGTGGGGGCACCAGTTGATGATGCGCTCACCGCGGTAGATGAGACCTTTCTCGTAGAGGTTGCAGAAGACCTCCCGGACAGCCTTGGAACAGCCCTCGTCCAGCGTGAAGCGCTCCCGCTCCCAGTCACAGGACGAGCCCATCTTCTTGAGCTGCTCGACGATGCGGCCGCCGTACTGGGCCTTCCACTCCCAGGCGCGCTCGAGGAACTTCTCCCGGCCGAGATCCTCCTTGGAGATTCCCTCTTCGCGGAGGGCCTGGACGATCTTTGCCTCGGTGGCGATGGACGCGTGGTCCGTACCGGGGACCCACAGCGTGTCATAGCCCTTCATGCGGTGGTAGCGGATGAGGATGTCCTGAAGTGTATTGTCAAGGGCGTGGCCCATGTGGAGCTGCCCGGTGATGTTTGGGGGCGGAATGACGATGGTGTAGGTTCTCTTGGACTCGTCAAGGTCAGCGTGGAAATAATTTCCCTTGAGCCAGAAGTCATAGATGCGGTCTTCAAACTCGGAGGGGTCGTATCTGGTGGCAAGGTCGTTCGACATGCGTTTTCCTCCTAATACTAATAAACAAGTAGCAATATTATACATTTGAGTATACGGGTTTGCAAGATGCCGGAGCGGTTGACATCGGATTTTCCTTACCCTATAATTCATACCATGTATGACCGAAAATCAGTGGAAAGCGGTGGGTTCATGAAGCTTCGAGACGTGCTGCAGGGACTGACATGCACGGCGCTTGCTGAAAGCGCAGCAGGACAGGATGCGGAAATTGCCGACATCGTCTATGACTCCCGGAAAGCCGGGCCGGACAACCTGTTTGTCTGCATGGTGGGCGCCGAGACCGACGGCCACAAGTACGCGGGCAAGGCCTACGAGCAGGGCTGCCGGAACTTTGTCATCCAGGCGGACCGGCGGGAGGCCGCAGGGCTGCCGGAGGACGGCAGCGCCAACATCATTGCGGCGGAAGACACCCGGGCTGCTCTGGCAGTGCTGTCGGACAATTACTTTGGCCACCCCTCGGGTGACGTCAAGGTGGTCGGCATTACCGGCACAAAGGGCAAGACATCCACAACTTACATTATTAAGTCGGTGCTGGAGAGCGCCGGCATAAAGGTGGGTCTCATCGGCACGGCAGGTGCGGAATGGTGTGGCAAGAAGGCCGCCACTGTCAACACGACGCCGGAGTCCTACGAGCTGCAGAAACTGCTGCGGCAGATGGCGGACGACGGCGTAGAGGTGTGTGCCATGGAGGTCTCCTCGCTGGGAGTCAAGTGGCATCGCACAGACTGCACGGACTTCTTCTGCGGTGTGTTCACCAATATATCGCCGGACCATATCGGCGGCCACGAGCACAAGACTTTTGAGGAATATTATAGCTTCAAGAAGGCGTTCTTCAGTCTCTGCCAGCAGGCAGCGGCCTGTATTGATGACCCTGCATCGCCCGACATGCTGGAAAAGGTGCCGGGGCGCAAAATCTTCTATGGACACGGAGAGGGTGCGGAGTTCCGCGCGGACAACGAGGTGCCGACCCGCTACGACGGCTTCATGGGAATCCGCTTTGACCTGCATTACGGCGAAGGGGAGACCCTGACCATGGACCTCAGCACGCCCGGCGACTTCTCGGTGGAGAATGCGCTGGCTGCCATCTCGGTCTGCAGCTTCCTCGGCATTGGACCGGAGCAGCTGTTGGACGGCATGAAACAGGTCCGCATCCCCGGACGGGCCCAGGTGGTCTACATGGGGGACGACTTCGGCATCCTTATTGACTACGCCCACAACGGTCTGAGCCTCACCAGCATCATTGAGACGGTGAAGGCCTATGAGCCGAAACGCATCATCACGCTGTTCGGCTCCGTGGGAGACCGTGCCCAGCTGCGCCGGGACGAGCTCGGCAGTGTCAGCGGCGAAATGGCGGACTTCACGGTCATTACCACCGACGACCCCGGCTTTGAGGACCCGGAGCACATTGCCGCGGACATTGCCCGGGCTGTCGAGAAAAAGGGCGGCAAGTACAAGATCATCGTGGATCGCACCGAGGCCGTGAAATGGGCGGTATCGCAGCTCCAAGAGGGCGACATCCTGCTCTGCTGCGGCAAGGGCCACGAGAAATATATGAAAGTATGCGGTAAGAAAGAGCCGTTCGACGAGGAGGCCGCCATTGTGGAGGCCCTTCAGACGCGCGGCATCCAGATATGATGGGGGGACAATCCATGTATACGTTTCGACCGGAGACCGACTTTGCGGCCTTTGACAAGTTTGTGGAGGAGCATCACGGACAGTATCAGCAGTGCTCCCTCTGGCCGCAGGTGAAGACCGGATGGAGTTCCCACCTCTACAGCGGCTTTGACGCCGAGGACACCCGGGTGCTCACCTGCCTTGTCCTGGAGCGCAAGCTCCCGGCGGCCGGAAAGCTCTGGTACATTCCCTATGGCACGGTATCGGACTATACGAATGAGCTGCTCCAGAAAGAGTTTGCCGACTTCATGAAGGGTGAAATGAAGAAGGCCGGTGCCTTCGTCACCATCATTGACCCGCCGGTGGTCCTGCGCATTGACGGCGAGGAGCAGGAGGAGGGCCATGCGGCCCACAAACTGCTGACCGACATTGGGTATGAGCTCAATACCGACCTGGACTCCTACACCTACAAGCACCCGGTCCAGACGCTTATCCCGCTGAAAGATGAGAACGGCGACATGATCCCGGCCAAGAAACTTCTCAAGAAGTGTGAGAAAGGCGTCCGCTACTCCGTCCGCGTCGGCGACGGCCGCGGCCTCACCTCCAAGCGCTACACTTGGGACGACATCCAGAAGCAGCCGGAAATCCTCGACTACTTCATCTCCTGCATGAACGACACGTCGGAGCGCCAGAGCTTCACCCACAGGGACAAGGAGTATCTGACCACGCTCATCTCGGTTCTGAAGGACTATACGGACATCACCATCGTCTACTACGACAAGGGCAAGGACACGAAGCTCCAGAACGAGCGCCTTGCGGAGCGGGCGAAGAAGGTCGAGGCCCTGAAGACGGCCCCGGAGAAGAAAATCAAGGGCCTGAAGAACGACATTGAGGTCATTGACAATAATACGAAGAACTACGAGAAGCGCATGGAGGAGACGGCGGACTACGGCCCGGACGAGGTCATCCCCGTGGGCGGCGGTCTCACCATCCGCTACGGCGGCTTTGGCTCCTGCGTCTTCGGCGGATCCCGGAACATCGTCCGGAACCAGACCCGCTCGTCCCACTACTTAAACTATCTCCGCCTCTGCGAGAGCATTGACGAGGGCATGGACTACCACGACCTCGGCTACATCCTCTGCGACAACCCGAAGGAGCCCGGCCCTGACGGCGTCCTCGGCAAGTGCGAGCCACGGAAAAACTTCGAGGGCATCAACTCGTTCAAGCTGAGCTTCGGCGCCCATTACACCGAGTTCATCGGCGAGTACATGCTGGTGGGCAGCCGCTTCCGGTACTGGATCTACAAGCATCTCATGCCCCTTGCCAAAAAGATCAAGATGCGTACCATCTTCTTCTTCAAACGGGGGAAAAACGATTGAGGACGTTACACTACATCGTCCCCGTTGAATATGAAGGTTCTAAAGTCCTGCACTTCCTGAAGAGGGAGGCAGGACTTTCCACTCGGGCCATCCGGAACCTGAAATTCCACGAGGACGGCATCCTGGTCAACGGCATCCCGACCCGCACTATTGACCCTCTCCACGTGGGCGATTCACTCATCGTCAACCTCCCCTCCGACGGTCCTGCCCAGCCACCCCACCCGTTTTCCCCATCGGAGCCGGTTCCGGAACCGGTCATCCTCTATGAGGATGAGGACGTGGTGGCGGTAAATAAACCGGCTGGCCTCGCCGTGCACCAGTCCCATAGCCATCAGGGGGACACGCTGGCGGACTGGCTGCTGTCCCACTATGCGGAGGATGGCAGTACGACGGTTTTCCGTGCCGTCGGCCGGCTGGATAAGCAGACGTCGGGCGTGGTGGTGTGCGCGCGGAACAAGTTTGCTGCATCGCCCCTGCAGGGGAATGTCCATAAGACCTACTATGCGCTGGTGAACGGTGTGTATGTGGGCAGCGGCACCATTGACGAGCCAATCTACCGGCCGGATCCGGGCAAGACGACCCGATCCGTGGACCCGCGCGGCGTCCCGGCGGTCACCCATTGGCGGGCTCTGAAGACCGGGAATGGCATAAGCTTTCTCGAGGTGACGCTGGAAACTGGCCGCACGCACCAGATCCGGGTCCACTTTGCCTCCAAGGGTACGCCGCTGTTGGGGGATACCATGTATGGCGCGCCGGAGCGGGAGGACATTCGTCGGGCCGCGCTGCACTGCGGGAAGGCGGAGTTTCGGCAGCCGTTTACTGGAGCGGAGGTTCTCGTGCATGCGGGGCTGCCGGAGGATATGAGGGGAATCTTATTGAAAATTTAGTGTTTTTGTGTTGCGGGGCCAAAATCTTATACAGAAGCAGAGAAAAATGAGTGTCTTGTATGAGATTATTTGTTCGGTTTCTTGTACAAAATCCCGAATAGGGAATGCAGTGTATAACTCGCCCAAATGCCCGCTAGAATTGCCGATAGAATACGAAATAAGTCCCCGCTGCGTATCCCTACATCTTGTGTCCGTGCCCGAGCCCGGCTTGATAATTGTCAATTTCTTGTAGATTTGTTCGAAAGGCGGGGCAATTCTTTGGTAGATATGAAAAAACCGTGAATTCCGCTTTAATTTATTATTTAGGAATGGTATAATACGAAAGAGTTTCAGGGGGTATGTTATGCTCTCTGACATCTTTTTGCACTTTGACTTCTATCTTTTTATTTTTTATACCTCTATTTTTCCATATTTCCATTTACCTGGGGAGTGAAACTATTGGATAAATTTGTGATCAACGGCGGTCATAAACTCTACGGCGAGGTCAACATCAGCGGGGCAAAGAACTCCGTTGTCGCCATCCTTCCGGCCACTCTTCTTGCAGAGGGCCCCTGCAGAATCGAAAATATCCCGGACATCTCCGACGTCCGTTACATGCTGAAAATGCTCTCGGCCATGGGAGCGAAGATCACCATGGTCAACCCGAACACCTTTGACATTGACACATCGTATTTAAGTTCTCATACCGTACCGTATGAGCTCACCAAACATCTCCGCGCATCCTATTATCTGCTTGGAGCTCTGCTTGGCAGAGACGCCAAGGCGCGGGTCGCCATGCCGGGCGGCTGCAACTTCGGCGGCGTCCGTCCCATCGACCAGCACCTGAAGGGCTTTGAGGCCCTCGGTGCCACGGTCGACATGGAGGAGAACGCCATTGTCCACGCCGAGGCGGACTCCCTTACCGGCAACTCCATCTACATGGATGTTGTCTCGGTCGGTGCCACCATGAATGTCATGCTGGCCGCTGTCAAGGCGAGAGGCCTGACCGTCATTGAGAATGCGGCCAAGGAGCCCCACATTGTCGACCTGGCAAACTTCCTGAACTCCATGGGCGCCGACGTCCGCGGAGCCGGAACCGACGTCATCAAGATCCGCGGCGTCAGCAAAATGCACGGCGCCGAGTACAGCGTCATCCCGGACCAGATCGAGGCCGGCACCTACATGGCTGCCGTCGCCGCCTGCGGGGGAGATGTCCTCATCAAAAATGTGGTCCCAAAACATCTCGAGGCCATCAGTGCCAAGCTCATTGAGTGCGGCGCCGAGGTCATTGAGGGAGACGACACCGTTCGTGTCATATCCAATGCGGACGACCTCCAGCACTGCAACATTAAGACCATGCCCCATCCGGGCTACCCCACTGACATGCAGCCGCAAATGGCCACGGTTCTGACTCTGGCCCACGGCACCAGCATCGTCTCCGAGGGCGTATGGGACAACCGCTTCAAATATGTGGATCAGCTGGTCCGCATGGGCGCCAACATTGAGGTGAACGGCAAAATTGCCATCATCCAGGGCGTCGACCACTTGAATGGCTGCTCGGTCAAGGCGGACGACCTCCGCGCCGGCGCCGCCATGATCATTGCCGGGCTTGCCGCCCGCGGCACCACCGAAATAGAAAATGTCATCTTCATTGACCGCGGCTATGAGAACGTGGTCGAGAAATTCAACGCACTTGGCGCCGATATGGTCCGCGTCCCCGACGAGGGCGACCAGCCCGGCCGTATGAAATCCGCCGGCTGAGGCGAAATAATTGTTACGAAACGGGATGCTTTGTTCCAAGCATCCCTTTTATTCTATCTGGAAGGAGCACCGCATTTGTTTAAGTTCTGCACCCTGTATTCCGGCAGCAGCGGAAACGCCACCTACATTGGGACAGAAAAAGAGGGCATCCTTGTGGATATTGGCAAGAACGCCAAACAGACCACGCTGGCCCTCTCGGAACTCGGCATTGAACCCTCCGCTGTCAAGGCGCTGTTTGTGACCCATGAGCACTCGGACCATATCAGCGGGCTCCGGGTCTTCTGCAACCGCCACCATGTTCCAGTCTACTCCGCACTTGGCACTCTGCAGGCACTGGAGGATAAGGGGTGTCTCCGGGGCGATTTTCCGGTCTTTCAAATGCAGGACTACGCCGACATCGGCGACTTCCATATCCAGTGCTTCCACACGTCTCACGATGCGGCAGAGCCCATGGGCTACACCGTAGCGCTTCCAAACGGAAAACGTGTCACGGTCTCCACGGACCTCGGCGTTGTGACGGAGGAAGTGCGCTCGGCTATTCTCGGGAGCAACACGATCCTTCTCGAGTCCAACCATGATATGAATATGCTGTATAACGGCCCGTATCCGTATCCGCTCAAGAGGCGAATCGCCAGCCGAATTGGACATTTGAACAATGACGACGCGGCTACAATGTCCGCAGAACTCTTTGAGAACGGGACCCGGGCCATTATCCTCGGCCACCTGAGTGACAAGAACAACATCCCGGAACTGGCCTTCCAGACGACGGCGTCCTCGCTGCAGCAGTGCGGCGCAGAGGTCCAGGGGGACATCCGGCTCTCCGTCGCCCCCCGCAACAGCGTCTCCGCCGTGGAGGTCCTCTGATGCTGAATGTCACCATTCTCTGTCTCGGTAAGCTCAAGGAGCCCTGGCTCCGCAGCGCCGTGGCGGAATACGCGAAACGATTGACCCCATTTTGCAAATTGACTATAATAGAAAAAACTCCCGTCCGACTGCCATCGGAGCCGTCTGAGGCGCAAATTGCGGCGGCTCTCCGGGAAGAGGCGGAAGTCATCCTGCGGGACATTCCGGCAGGCGCCTATGTCTATGCCATGTGCATTGAGGGCAACCAGCGCAGCTCGGAGGAATTTTCCCGGGAACTCTCTCAGCTCGGCGTGAACGGCGAGAGCCACATCGTCTTCCTCATCGGCAGCTCCTACGGACTGGCCGACGAGGTCAAACGGCGCGCCAACGCAAAACTTTCCATGTCTGAAATGACGTTTCCGCACCAGCTTGCGCGGGTCATGCTCTTAGAGCAGCTCTACCGCGCCTTCATGATCGACCGGGGCGGAAAATACCACAAATGATTCTGGAGGTTACAGACCATATGGCGAACAGAAGAAGAGGCGGACGCAGATACTCCGATGGGGACTACGGCGCCGAGTATCGTGATCGCTACATGAAGGATAACGACTATAACGTGGACGAGTCGTTCTATAACCAGGATGGCGGTTATCAGGATAGCGGCTATCAGGACGGCTACCAGGACGGCGGCTATCAGGATGATGGCTATCAGGGCGGTTATCAGGATGGTTACCAGGATGGTGGCTATCAGGATGACGGCTACCAGGGCGGCTATCAGGATGATGGTTATCAGGACGGCGGCTATCAGTATGACGACCAGTATGGTTACTATGATGACTCCGTAAACGGTGCCAACGGCGGCCGGGGTGGTCGCGGTAATGGCGGCGGAAATAAGAAGCTGCTCATTGCCCTCATCTGCATTATTGCTGCCCTTGTTATTGCCCTTGTTGCCATCCTTGTCACCAATGCCAAGAGAAATGCAGAAGGGGAGCAGGTGGACGGCAGTTCCATGATCTCCGGAGACGACTTCGGCGACAACGACATTGCCGGTGATGAGTACACGCTGTCCCCGAATATGACGACCCAGTACCATGCCACCCAGGCGGCTACGGCGGCTCCGGCCACTACGAAGAAGAAGTCGGAGAGCATTTGGGATCGGCTGCGCAATGATAATGCGAAGAAGACGACGGCTCGGCGTGCAACGACCCGTGCATCGTCCCGCAGGACAACGGCTCGAGGGACGACGGCGCGCAGGACCACGGCAAGACGCACTACTGCACCGCCGAGGCAGAGCTCCACGCACTCGCAGAGGGCATCCCGCACCACAGCGGTGGCCAACCAGCGGCACAACTCCAATAATCCGGTCTACCGGGAGAATGCGGAGCACAATGCGAATGGTGCGTCGAGATAAATGGAATCATGATTTTGAGAGGCTGTACGGGAGTGCGGCCTCTTTTTTCTTTTTATGAGATAATTTCAAGCTCGGATTTTACGACGGCGGTGCCCAATTACCACCGCATACCCCAAAAATTTGAAAAAGGTGGTAAAACGGTACCCTATCTGGTCGAAATAATATTACAGTAAATTATAAAGTGTAATATAAATATCTGTTTCAGGACAATCCCTTTTGCCTTGAGAGGGAAAAATAAACCGAATAGAGTTATAAATTACCAACTTCCAGCCCAAATTGGGACAAAGGTAGGTATTATAGAGGGAAAATACCTATAGGGGGTATTCGAACCTACCGATCGGAATAAAGAGGGCTGTTTTGCAGTTGACTCCCGGGCGATGCACGTTCCACCCTGGAAATAAACTGTTTCCACCCAGAAACGAACGGTGTTAATTTTTTCACAGATACTGCGGTATGATAGTAATTGATGAATATTGACAAAATCCTAACAGCGAAAGGGAGATTTATCATGAAATACCGCAAACTGTTCGAGCCCTGGACCATTGGAAATGTAACGGTCAAGAACCGCTTTGCCATGGCCCCCATGGGACCGCTTGGCCTGTCCGACTCTGAGGGCGGATGGAATCAGCGCGGAATAGACTACTACACACGGCGTGCTGCCGGCGGTACCGGCCTCATCATCACCGGCGTAACATTCTCCGACTGTGAGGTGGAAATGCAGTCCATGCCGAACTGCCCTAATAGCACCTATAACCCAGTCCACTTCGTACGAACCAGCCGTGAGATGACTGAGCGTGTCCATGCCTATGGAGCAAAAATTTTCCTCCAGATGAGCGGCGGCTTCGGACGCGTCACCATTCCGACAAACCTCGGCGAATTCCCGCCGGTCTCCGCCTCGGCTGTTCCGCATAGATGGCTGGACAAGACATGTCGGGAACTCACAAAGGATGAAATCCACAGCATTGTCAAGAGCTTTGGAAAAGGCGCTTTCAATGCGAAACGTGCCGGGTTTGATGGCATTGAGATCCACGCGGTCCACGAGGGCTATCTCATTGACCAGTTTGCTATGTCCTTTATCAATCACCGAACGGACGAGTACGGCGGAAGTCTGGAGAACCGGCTCCGCTTCGCGAAGGAGATACGCGAGGAGATTGCAAAGACCTGCGGGAAAGATTTCCCGGTCGCGCTTCGCTTCTCCACGAAATCCATGATGAAGGACTTCCGGGAAGGTGCTCTCCCCGGAGAGGAATTCGAGGAGAAAGGCCGTGACACGGACGAAGGCGTAGAGGCCGCTAAGCTTTTGGTCTCCTACGGTTATGATGCCCTGGATGTGGATGCCGGCTGCTACGATGCCTGGTGGTGGAATCACCCGCCGATGTATATGGAAAAGGCTCCCTATAAAAAGTATGCCAAGGCTGTAAAAGACGTTGTCAACGTTCCTGTACTTATGGCCGGCCGCATGGATAACCCTGACACCGCTCTGGAATGTGTGGAGAATGGCATCTGCGACGTCGTTTCTATGGGTCGCCCGCTGCTTGCAGATCCGGATTATGTAAATAAGCTTCGTGCAAACCATTATGATCAGGTCCGTCCCTGCATCTCCTGCCAGGAGGGCTGCATGGGAAGAATCCAGAACTATTCTATGATCAACTGTGCCGTCAACCCTCAGACCGGAAAAGAGCGCTCCAACGCCTATGGTCCTGTCCTTCAAAAGAAGAAGGTCCTTGTTGTCGGCGGCGGTGTTGCCGGCTGTGAGGCCGCCCGTGTTCTTGCCATCCGCGGTCATGAGCCGGTTCTCTTCGAGAAGAGCGACAAGCTCGGTGGCAACCTGATTCCCGGAGGCGCACCTTCTTTCAAGGAGGATGATATTGCTCTGGCTGAGTGGTATGGACGAGAGCTGAATCGCCTGGGTGTTGAAGTCCATATGAATTCCGAAGTGACCAAGGACTATGTCATTGCCTCTGACTTTGACACCGTCATCGTTGCGACTGGTTCCACCCCGAAGATGTTCTCCCTTGGCGATGATACCAAGGTCTACAACGCTGCAGAAGTGCTTGTAGGGGAGAAGGACCCGGGTGACAACCCGGTGGTCATCGGCGGCGGACTTGTCGGCTGTGAGCTTGCTCTGGACATGGCGAAGAAGGGCAAAAATGTCACCATCGTTGAGGCTCTGGACAAGATCATGGCTGTCAACGGGCCCCTCTGCAGCGCGAACAAGGATATGCTCGAGGCACTGCTCCCGTACAACCATGTCAATATCATCTGCGGTGCCAAGGTCACCGGATATGCGGATGGCAAACTCTCCATGTCCACCAAGGACGGCGACAAGGATCTGGATGCCTCCAGCGTAATCCTCTCTGTCGGCTACAAGTCTGAGAATTCTCTCTACAAGGAACTGGAGTTTGAGGTTCCGGAGCTGTATCTCCTGGGCGATGCACGCCACGTCTCGAATATCATGTATGCCATTTGGGACGCCTTTGAGGTCGCAAACCATATCTGAGGAACAGGGGAGAGAAAAGATGAAAATAAAACATGAGGAATTCACCTGTGAGCGGGAGGGGCTTCGCATCCGCGGAAGCCTGTTCCGCCCGGAGGGAAAAGAAAACCTTCCCATTATTGTGGTGAGCCATGAGTTTATGCTGAACCGACTCTCCACTCTGGGATATGCCAGAAAATTTGCGAAGATGGGTTATGCCGCCTTTTGCTACGATTTCAACGGCGGTGGCACCATCAGCCAGAGCCAGGGAAAGACATGGGACATGTCGGTCATGACAGAGAAAAAGGATCTCTATGCTGTCATTGCCTTTGCGAAAAAACAGCCGTTTGTCGACCCGGAACATTTGACACTGATGGGGTGCAGCCAGGGCGGATTTGTCTCTGCCCTTACGGCTGCAGAACTGGGCTATCCGGCGGTGGAAAATCTGATCTTGTTCTATCCTGCCCTGTCCATTCCGGATGATGCCCGGAAAGGGCATATGATTCTCGCCCATTTCAATCCGAAGAATGTGCCGAAAATATTGTTCTGCGGTCCCATTATTCTTGGCAGGCAGTATGTGACGGATGTTCTGGATCTGGATCCCTTCTCAATGATCAATCGCTATTCCGGTCCTGTTCTTCTGGTGCATGGCGATGCAGATCACATTGTGGACTATAAGTATGCGGTCAAGGCCAATGAAACCTATTCCGCAGCAGGGACTCCAATCAAATTTGTCACCATCCATCATGGAGGGCACATCTTCCCGGTTCCACACCACAAGAGGATGGCGTGGAATGAGGCGGAAAAATTTGCCAGCCGGTGATTCCGACAGAGGAGAAAATATGAAATTTTTGAAGACTCAGACTACGACTTTTGAAGTGGAACGCGGCGGCCAGACCATTTGCGGGTTTGAATGCCGCCCTGTGGGAAAAACGAATCTTCCGATCATTATTGTGAGCCATGGCTTTATGGCAAACTTCCTGACAACCATTTTCTATGCTGAGGCCTTTGCACGGCTTGGATTCTGTGCCTATAGCTTTGATTTTATTGGAGGCGGATTTGCCATTCGCAGTGACGGTAAGCTGAAGGACATGACGATTCTCTCCGAAAAAGAGGACTTAAAACAGGTCATTGCCTACGCAACGAGCCGTTCCTACAATAATCCGGACAATCTGAATCTGATGGGCTGCAGTCAAGGTGGCTTGGTCTCTGCGCTGACAGCGGCAGAACTGGGGAAAGATGTCATAAAAAAGCTGATACTTTTCTATCCGGCTCTCTGTGTCCAGGATGATGCCTGGAGCGGAAAGATGATCTTCTTCAAATTTGATCCGAAGAAAGTCCCTGAGAAAGTCGGACTTGGCTTTATGACTGTTGGAGGCAACTATATCAAATGTGCGCAGAATCTGGATGTCTATTCGGAAATTGCTAAATATACAGGCAAGGTGTACATCGCCCATGGAACAAAGGATTCCATTGTTGACTACCAATATGGTGTGAAGGCATATGAGACCTACAAGGCCGCAGGTGCTGATGTGGCATTTATGTGCATTCCCAACGCACCTCATATGTTCCTCGGTCCACCAGAGTGGGATGCTTTCTTTGGAGCAAAGGAATTCTTGCTGAAGGACAAAAAGCTCATTCTGGATGTGGATGTGACCTTGACAGGCGTGAAGGCCAAATTTCTCTCCGGACTGATAAATGTTCTGGATATGCCATTCGATGGTGAGTCAGAGACATCCTTTTTTAAGGGAGAGGTGTTGCCTGGGGCAAAGGATCACCAGAAGTATCTCGGGTTTATTCCCTATAATATGTGTGCAGACTACACGCTGAGCGGGAAAGACAGTTCCGGGGAGGAATGTCAGATCCATGTTGTGAACCGATTCAATCTGTTCAAAGATTTGAAATGGCATCCGGAGGTCAACACGGACAGTCGGGAACTGGACTTTATAAACCATGCAGATTGTGATGCCCTGTTTGGTTTCAAGCCGCCTTTTAAGGGCCCGCGCATCCGGATTTTTGCAAAGACTTCATGATGGTGTGATAGAAGAATTGAAGGCAGATGCGCCCTGAATGGGTGCATCTGCTGCTTTATGTTATACTAAAGTTGATTTTAGAAGGGAGGCGCAACTCCTAATGGATATCAAAACGCTAAAGTATTTCCAGAAAGTATACGAGTGCCGCAGCCTGCATACCGCGTCCAAAGCACTCTATATTTCTCCCCAGGGCCTGGGAAAAATCATCCATCGCCTCGAGGAAGAGGTGGGGAGCACTCTTTTCCTGCGTTCTCCATCCGGTCTGGTCCCAACGGAGAGTGGGGAAATCCTATACCGCCGTTCCCGTGAAATCACGGGGCAGCTGGAGCGGATGATGGAGGAAATCGAATATGTCGACACGGTCAGCAAGCGTCTCCGTCTCGGATTCGCCACCGGTGTCCTGCGAGTCATCTCTGTCACTTTGATTGCCAATTTTATCAAAGCCCACAAGGAATTGTCTGGCGACTGGATTGAATCGGGAAATGATACTGTGATAAACCAGGTTGCCGCGGGTAAGCTGGACTATGGCTTTGTGATCGGCAAGCCGGAGAACCCTGAGCTGGAGACAAAGCTGCTTTTCCATCAGCCCCTCGCCATTTATGTTCCCAAAGGACATCCTCTGGAATATAAAGAGGCGGTCACTTTTTCGGACCTCCAGGGCGAGCCATTTCTCACCATGAATGAACATTACCACATCTTTGATATGGTCCAGGAGGGTTGCCGTGCCGCCGGCTTTGAACCGGATATCCGCGCCAGGGTCGTGGAGGGACAGACGTTGATCACCCTGGTAGAGGCCGGGCAGGGGGTAGCCTTTCTGCCACAGTTTTTGGAAGGCCTTCCGGAGTCTGTCTGTGCTGTGTCCTTTGACCCGGATGTCACGTGGGATATTTGGGGAATTCAACGCGCAGACAGTGAGGATCAGGAACTGTTTGAAAAGTTGGAACGGTATATTGTTCGGCATTTGAGTGTTCGGTAAGCGTAGGCTAAGGGTCAGGACGAAATCTTTCGTAGTCCTGGCCCCTTCCCTTTGCTGCATCTCCAATTTTTGGGCGATGCAGCAAAATTATTTTTTTCATCTTGCTGCAATCCAAATTTTTGCAAATTGCAGCAAAAAAATTATGATACACCGTGTTCAAATCCAACGATATTGCTTACTGCATTTGGGAAAAATGGGTAATGCAGCGAAGGTAGAGGGCTGAATCGCCCAAATTCTTTTGCTGCATTGGAGCTTTTTATGAAATGCAGTAATTGTTAAAAATAAAATGGTAGATTGTAGAATCAACTTGAACAACTAAATAAAAAGAAGATCCATAGATCATCCTTTTGGTAGAATTAAGTTACCACAACCAAAAACGCCA
>OMYO01000055.1 GCA_900315285.1 uncultured Eubacteriales bacterium
CTCCTGGCGTTTTTGGTTGTGGTAACTTAATTCTACCAAAAGGATGATCTATGGATCTTCTTTTTATTTAGTTGTTCAAGTTGATTCTACAATCTACCTTTTTCAATTAGACCACATTTTCAAATAATCAAATTGTAGTCACAGAGGAAAAGGGCCAGGACTACGAAAGCTTTCGTCCTGGCCCTTAATCAACCTATTATTTTACGCCCCTCGTTCCCTTCTCCAGCGCAACAGCCGTATTGTGCCGCACCACATCGCAGGAAGCATGGAACTTAGCCTTTTCCTCGTCTGTCATCTTGACCTCGAGGACCTTCTCAATTCCGCCGGCGCCGATGATACATGGAACGCCGATCTGGACGCCCGTCTCGCCGTACTCGCCGTTCAGGACAGCGGAGGCCGGGAAGATTTTCTTTTCGTCGCGAAGAACGGCCTCCACCATGGTGGCAGCCGCGCGGCCAATGCCGAATTCGGTGCAGAGCTTGAAGTTTACAATGTCCCAGCCGCCGGCGCGTACCTGCTTCAGGACAGCATCGTCGTCCAGCCCCAGATCATAGTAGGGAACGCCGCCGACCCGGAGAATGGAGAATGGAATCATGGAGGACTCGCCATGTTCACCCATGGTAAAGCCCTGAATAGAACTGCGGGCAACGCCGGTATTCTCACTGATGACGCGGATAAGCCGCGCCGTGTCCAAGAGGGTTCCGGTGCCCCAGGACTGCTGATCTCCGAGGCCAAGCCCGCGACGGATGTAGGCGGCAATGACGTCGCAGGGGTTCGTAATGGAAATCAGTTTTCCGGGAATGGTATAGGGAGACAGGGACTCCAGCAGTTCGTCGCACATGACGATGGAGTCGTCGAGCATTTGGACTCGGTCCTGACCGGGTTTTCGGGCCATACCGATGGCGTTTACGACCACGTCGGCATCCTGGACGTCGGCATAGTCCCCGCCGCGCACCAGCGTTCCATGGTCGGTGAAGCTTATGGCATCATAGATGTCCAGAGCCTGTGCCCCCGCCTTCTTGGCGTCCTTGTCCACAAGGACGATTTCGTCCGCGGCGTCTCCGAAGCTCAGGGAGAGCGCCACGTGGGAGCCGACATGGCCGGCCCCGATGATTGTCACTTTGCGGTGTGACATGATGATCCCTCATTTCTGCAAATATTTTAGAAGTCCCTGGCAACCGGCGAGTACATCGCCCCAGGTGACATCAAAATTCCGGGTGTACCACGGGTCGGCGACACTTCCGGGCCGGTCCGTGTAATCCATGAGCAGGGAGATTTTCCCCTCCGGGTCCCCGCCGCAGATTCGGCGCATGTCCCGCAGGTTTTCCCCGTCCATTCCAATCAGGTAGTCGTACCTGTCATAGTCGTCTCTTGTCATGAGCACCGCGCGTTTTCCGTCGCAGCGGATGCCATGCTCTGCGAGTTTCCTCTTTGCCGGCGGGTAGACCGGGTTTCCCCGTCCGCCCCATATCTCCTCAGTCGTGGTGGCCGCCGAGGCTATTTCATATTTGTCCGCCAAGCCCCGGTCCGCAACGAGTTTCTTCATGACGAATTCGCACATGGGACTGCGGCAGATGTTGCCGTGGCAGACGAATAGGATTCGAATTTTCGGGGTCTCCCCCTTGTTCCGGGACATAGAAACCCTCATTTCCTCTTCGGGGCGTAATCCCGCATTTCCGGAATGGCCCCTCCGGCCACCGCCCAGAAATATAGACTCGCCACGCTGCAATATGGACTGAACCGGCGGCGATATTTCTCAAACTTCTTTCGGTCCACCGCCCTGTGGTGGTACACCATGCGGATTCCCCGCTGAATGGCCAAATCGTCATAACTAAAAATGTTCGGCCGCTGGAGAGAAAAAAGCAGAATCATTTCCGCCGTCCAGGTGCCAATGCCCTTCAATGACGTGAGCGCCTTTATGGCCTCCTCATCCGACATTTCCGCGATGGACTGGATGTCAAGCTCCCCGCACTCCACCTTTTCCGCAAAGTCCTTAATGTACTCGGCCTTGCGAAATGTCGTACCGAAGGATTGCAGCTCCTCCACACTGGCCGCGGCTATATGCTCCGCGTCCACAGAGCCGTATTTCTCCTGCATGCGGCCCCAAATGGTGTCCAGCGCTTTGTTGGAAATTTGCTGTCCCAGAATTTGGTGCACCACAGAGGAGAACAGATCCTCATCCACCGGCCGGTCGATATGACCTATCTTCTCTATGACCTCCGCCAGACGGGGGTCCTTGCTTTTCAGGTAGTCGGTCTCCCGCTCCCCATATTCGAAGTAGTCCATAGTGCCTCCGAAAAATCCACTTATCTTTTTTATGATACCACCTCGACCGCAAAAAAAGAACAGGCTGGATAGACCAGCCTGCCCATTCGTTATTTGATGATTTTCACTGTGTCTTCCAACGGTTTCCGCTTGGTGTGGTTGGCAAGCGGTCCCGCCCCCTCTGCCGGATACCCAAGATCCAGCAGCATAATGACCTTCTCCTTGTCCGGAATTCCGGCCGCCGCCTTCACCGGGGCACTGTGGAAGAAGTTGACCCAGCAGGAGTCCACGCCCTGGGCCTTTGCCTCCAGCATCATGTGGGTAGCGACAATGGCAGCGTCCTCGGCGCCCGAGTCCTGATCCCCATCCGGGTAGACAAAGACCTCATCCGGGTCATAGGTCACGACCAGCACCGCGGTGGCGCCGTAAATGCATGGTGTCCCCTCTGCCAGTTTCTCCAGAACTGTCGGTGACGTGACCGCATAGACGCGGTGCGGCTGGCTGTCCTTAGCCGTAGGTGCCAAATTGCCGGCCTCGAGGATGGCCATGAGCTTCTCCTCCTCCACCGGCTGGTCCGAGAATTTTTTCAGGGAGTAACGAGATTTTGCAAGTTTGGTGAATTCGGTTTCCATATTGGTTCCTCCGTTTTCTTTGGCGATTCACTTTACGGTAAACACTTTCACCACTATTATATTGCAAAAATTCAGCCCTCGAAATGTTTCTTCGCAAACGCCATGTTCTGGACGCACTCCAGCGTGCCGAGATACTTTCCGTTCTTGCCGCGGACAGCGAGGTAGCGGACGAGGACTGGATCGCCCAATTTGCATATCCCCCCTGAAACTGCTATATTGAATTTGATTCCACGGAAGCGAGGTGAGCCCATGATCTGTCCAACCTGCGGCAAAATAGCTCCTGACGATGCAGCCTATTGCCCCGAGTGCGGCGGCAGCCTGAAAGCAAGCGAGCTGGAGGCGCCGGACGAACAGGAGCTGAAGTCCGCCAAGATCATCCTCTGGGTGCTTATCGGGCTCGTCATTCTGCTTGCCATTGCCCTCGTGGTGGGAATTTTTGTGGCGCCATCCCGGAGGATCAGTAAGAACCTGATTCCGGCCTCTACCGCTTCCAGCAGCGGCCATGAAAAATACTCCTATCGGTACGACGTGAACTACGGCCAGCTCATCGTCCAGCAGGAGTCCAAGGACGACTCGGCCGATGCCATAAAGAAGGGCACACCCTACATTGATCCTTGGCTCATTCCTCTGGTGGACACCTCCGCAAAGGGCGGCTCAAACTTGCTGCTGCTCGCACTGTCGGATGAGTACTCCATGGAGGGGCTGGAAGAGTATATTCTAATCAACTATCCGCTCATTAAAGACGGCACCATCCAGTCCATCCGGATAGACCGGGGCGACAATAATAACATGCCGGACTTCACATTCACTGCCCAGGATGGCAAGGTCGTGGAGGTCAACAAGCAGAAGGTGGTGCGCAACTCCAGAGAGCGGATTACCGCCATTGGGTCAAAGCGGTTCTACTATAATCGCCACGGGCAGCTGACGAGCATTGAGGACGCTGAGGACGGCAGCGTCTATACGGCCTTGCAGTACGACAAGGAAGGACGCCTCATCCAGGTCGCCTATCCCGAAGCCACCCTGTACAACCTCACCACTACCTACAACTACAAGGGCGAATCCACATTCCCCGCCTCCATCGTCATCACTAATCAGGGCGAAGACGACCGCAGCAGCTGGGATGACGCCTACACCACCATCGTCAAGCTCACCGACGGTCATGTCGCCTCCCTCAAAGTCGTGACGCAGACCTCCGAGAAGCTGGAGAGCGGCCGGGAAGTCAAATTCAATTACACCCAGACCGTGACCTGCGGGTATCAGGATATTACAAAGATCAAACAGTAAATATGTTGCTTATTGTGCGCTGCCAGGCAGTTCTGTCTGGCGGCGTTTTTTGTTGGTTGGGGGCGATTCAGCTCTCGTTTTGTCTGAAATTGGCGGGCAACTCATACCTGAGGGCCTGATTTCGATGGATTGGTATGAGAATAACACGAGTTGCCCACCGCTTCTGATTGGGTTGGGGACAATCGAGTTGCTCATATGTTATGATTTGTAGGACAACTCATACCTAAGGGCCTAATTTCGATTGCTTGGTATTAGAAAATTTTGATTGAGCACAACCAAACTCATACCTATTCACCCGAATAAGGCTACATGGTATGAATTGACTCTAAACGAACTCATACCATACAGCTAAATATCTTTACCCAGGTATGAGTTTCTATTGACGCTGGTCAGTCCGACTCATACCAATGAGCCCCAAACAAAGCATAAGGTATGAGTCCATGCAAATTTTGACTGCTCGACCTCATACCTAGTGGCCCAAAATCCTGCTCAAAGTATGAGTTGTTCGCTTTAGAAAAGAACTTGTCTCATACCTGGCAGTGTGAGGATTTTGAAGTGGTATGAGTTTCATCAATTTTGTTCTTCTTGCTAACCCCATCTGCGTCTCCCCCACTCCACCTCTTCACCGCATTGGCCAAAAATCGGGAATACAGTAAAGGGCAACCTTTTTACAGATTTCGCGGTCATTGGTAGTGAAAAAACACGTGAGGTGGTATTCCATGTATTGTCCTAACTGCGGTGCACAAGTCCAAGATGGAATGTCGTTCTGCCCAGAGTGCGGAAGCGACCTTTCCAAGAAAAAGAGCGACAAGCCAATTGTCATAACAGAGCCGGCACCCCCGAAGCCAGAGAAGCCAAAGAAGAAAAAATCGGGGAAAAATATAGCTATTGTCGTCCTGATCATATTGTTGGTTCTGGTTATTGCGGCGCTCGTGGTAGGAATTGTATTTCAGCCATTTTCTAAGTCTGGTGGATTAATTCCGAAGAAGAAAGAAATAATGATCCCAATGTCGGCCAGTTCAAGTGACAATACTGCCAATTATTCGTATCGTTATGACCCGGAAAGTAAAACATTAACAGTTACAGATACGAGTAGCTATGACAATAATGACCATTATTCCCCGCTTAGCCTAGCTTGGATGATTCCTCTCTTTGACTCATCATCAGATAATGATCAGCCGTTTATTTGGATGTGTTGCTGTGATGATATTGCATCAGGATATGCAGAAGACTATCTGTATGCTAATTGTCCCTTGATAAAAAATGGAACTATCAAAAATATTGTTTTTTCATCTAGTTTCGGAGAGGATACCACTTCCACATTTACAACAGAAGAAAATCAAGTCACTTACATTGATGGTGCTCCTGTTTCCTATAATGCTAATGGACTAGTCAGTGAAATCAATGATTCTGAAGATATCATGGATTTGAAATATTCTTATGATTCAAAAGGTCGTCTGGTGAAAATCGGAGAAGATGACAGCGCCATTATTACTGTGACCTATGATAACAAAGGCAGAATGACCTCGTTTATCTGTCCTCTTGGTGTGGCAGGAAATTATTCTACCAAATTCAGCTATCAAGGTAATTCCAATATTCCAACAATTATTATTGATTCAACAGGCCAGGACGCAACCGGTAGTTCAGAAGCTATCTTTACGATCAATGTCGAACTAGCCAGGAATCACATTTCAAAGTTTTTCATCCATAATAAATCGCATGGTAAATACTATGACATGGAAACAGGAGAACCCTCTATCACAGATGACAGCTACGATGCAACTATCACATATCGGTACCAAACACTTTCTTAAAGCAGCTAATATTTAAGGAAATATTAGCTTACTAGTTATAAATTATTGAGAATACTGCCAGAGTCCCTTATAAATTGCACAAAAAAATAAGGAACAGTTTGCAGTTTAAGAGGTCTAACGCCGCCTAAAAACAACTGCAAAAAAACATTATTAATTTTGGAAAAAAAAACCATCCACGCGTCGAACGCGTGGTTGTCATTTGACGGGCAAAGCCCATGCCCCCCCGCAGACGCGTGAATCGCGTAAACGCGGTCTGTCAGTTG
>OMYO01000007.1 GCA_900315285.1 uncultured Eubacteriales bacterium
GAGGAACTATTCGAGGAATTTTTAAACCAAATATATCAATCCGACCCAAAGATGAAACTTAATTCGTATCAGTGTTCAAGTTGAACTTGCAATTTACCTGTGTCCTACTTTCAAAAATTCTCTCATACACAAACCAAAATAAAAGGTTTTAGTCTTATTCAAATATACTAATTTGATAAAAATCAAGTCAATTTGTTCATACACATTTTGGATATATCAATTTGTGTCCTATGCTGGCCCGTGAATCGCCCCAAATTTATTGACCACATTTGAAAATATTGCAATTGTGTCCTACGGAAAATTTCAATCTCATACACATTTTGAAATAGAACGATTGTGTCCTACGGGAGGCCCCAACCTTTACGAAATCTTTCGTTCTGTATTCGCCCCGATTAACAACAAAAAAACCGCCGGCCACAGCCGACGGTTTTTCCATTTTCAACTTACCACTTTTCCGTGGGATATTTGCCCTGGGCGTTGAGGAAGCGGTTTGCCTTGACCTTCGGGGAGAAGCGGGTGCCGTGGATCATCTGGTACTCGTTGCTCTTCTCGTCGAGGATTTCCTGGACATCCGGGTCCTTGTGGAAATAGGTGTGCAGCTTCTTGCACTCGAGCTCAATTTCCGCCTCTTTCTCCAGAATGGCGACTAAGTCCTCATCCTGATGATTGCGGATGTACTCGTTGCCCTGGCGGATGATTTCTTCTGCTTTCGGATCGATTCCCATAAATCGTACCTCCTCCATAAGTTGATAATATTATAGCAATCGGGCGGGGCATTTCAATGCAATTTGTGCGAATTTTTATAGATAAGGGCGGATAATCCAGATAACACCGCGGAGCAGCGTGTACCCAAGGCGCTTTTCGCCGGTGCGCTCTACCTTGACATAGCGGCTGCCGGGAATGTCCGGGCCATTGGCGGAAATCTGCAGGCTCTGGCTCTTGAGCTCCTCCATGCCGCGGCGGACTACGGCGTTCAGCTCAGGGGAGTCCACTGCAAGCATGAGCTCGGTGTCGAGATACATGCTCCGCATATCCATGTTGCAAGATCCAATGACTGTGAGCCGGTCATCTATTGTAATGGCCTTGGCGTGTGTGGCCCGTCCGTTGTTCTCGAAAACGGTGCTGCCGGTCTTCAGGATGTTTTTCTTCTGATTCAGATAGTCGCAGGCCCCAAGGGAGTTGCTGCCGGTGGCGGCGGAGTTCGTGATGATGTCCACCTGCCTGCCCCGGTTCAGGTCGGTGATGGCACGGTACATGGTCCGGTCCATCATGAGGTAGGGGGTCTGGATAGTAATGTGTTTCCCGGTTTTCATGAGCTCCAGCAGGCGGGCACCGAGAATAGGTGGCTTTCGTGTGGGCGATGGATCTCCGGTAATAAGCGTACACTTCCTTGTCGGCACCGAGATGCTGCCCCAGTCCAACGGTGCATAGGCTGCCGGGTAGCGGGCGGGGAGTTTACCAGCGAGGCGGTGGAGTTCCTCCGAAGCCCTGTTTCGCTCCGCCTTCTCTGTGGCAAGGACTGCATCCTTATGATTCGGCTGGCTCCAGAGGGTCCAGAAATAGCGCTGGACCTGGGGGATGGCGGCGCGGGAGTCCTTTCTTCCGGCTTCTGTCTCCCGGAGTATCAGGTCAAAGTCCCGGATCCGCTCCTCCGGTCTTCCCTCATGGCCCAGAAACTTATTCTGGATGTTGCGGCCACCGAGAATACACCACTCGTCGTCCGCTACCAGAATCTTATCGTGGAGGCGGTAGTGGAGCTTCCAGTCTTTGCTGTAATTGAAGCGGTTGTAGAAACGCAGATGTACGTTGGGACTCTCCATGAGGGCATCCATATAGGGGTTACCAGTCAAGAATTTCCAACCATAGTACCCATCTACAAGGAGGTGGACATGGACGCCCCGTTCTGCTGCCCGCAGCAGGGCAGCTGTAATTTCCCGGCCGACGCCGTCCTCCTGCCAGGTAAAGGTGGTCAGCAGGATGTCGTGCTCTGCGTTGTCAATAAGCCGGAGCCGCCACGCCATGGCCTCATCGTTGTCCTCCACGAAGTGGATGCGGTCCGGGCCGGTGTCGTTGGCGGTGTAAGTTATAGATTTTGCGTGGGAGACTGCATCGCCCGTAATATGCTTATGGCATGCAGGCGGGATGATGCCCACCAGGCAGTAGCAGAGAAACAGGGCGGCAAATACGATGCAGAACCACTTTATGATTTTTCCAAAAGTCTTCATAGAAAAGAAAACGGACAGGCAAAAGCTGCCTGTCCGCTGCAATTATTCAGGATTCCTCTTTCAGAGCACGCTGGAGCCAGATGGAGGCGATGTCCATGGCCGCATAGAGTCCGACTTTCTCGCTCTTCTTGCGGATGATTTCCTCCGGCTTGGCGCTGGGGTTTGTGGACATGAGCTGGACGACGACCCGGTTGGGCACGTCCATGTCCTTGACTTTCTTGGTGTTCTTGATGGTAAGCATGCAGACGAAGGGGTCATACATGTTCCCATAATAGAGGGTGTTGCCACTCCGCACAAGGGGGTAGCCCTTATAGGTGAGGAACTGGTTTCCTTCCGCCAATGATTTCACTCCTTATTTGTCCAGGAAGTTCCGGACGATTTCCTGCAGAAGCTCATCCCGGTCGATACGACGGATCAGATTCCGCGCGTTGTTGTGGGTGGTAATATAGGTCGGGTCCTCGGTCAGGAGATATCCGACGATTTGGCTGATGGGGTTGTACCCCTTCTCCTGAAGGGCATTGTAGACCTCATTCAGGATTCGCTTCATTTCGGCATCCGAGTCCTCCTTGATGGAAAACTGTATTGTCTTGTCAGACACCATAACCACCTCCAGACGATTATTCTTCCCTATTATATAACAATTTGGGAGGAATGCCAATCAGGAACGGAGCACTCCGCCGCATTTTTCGACAGATTTTACGGCTTTTTTCACGGCGGCGTCCACTTCCTCGTCGGTAAGTGTCCGGTCAGAGGCGCGGAATTTCAGGCTGAAGGCCACGCTCTTCTTGTCCTTGCCGACCTGGTCTCCGGTGTAGACATCAAACAGCTCGAGCTTCTCCAGAATGGAGGAGGAGATAGCCTGACGGATGGCCTTTTCCAGTACGAGGACCGGGGTGGCCGCATCGACGACGAAGGCGAGGTCACGGGTGGTGACCGGGTACTTCGGCAGGTGGCGGTAGATCTTCACGAGGTCAGCCTTCTCATACAGCTTCTCCACGTCAATGGCGGCGATGTAGGCTCTGTCGCCGATCTCGTAGTTGTGGAGGACCGCAGGGTGGATCTCACCGAGGCGGACGACCTCTTCACCGTCCACTGTGATGGAGGCGGTACGGCCCGGGTGGAATGTCGGGTCATCCTTGACCGGCTCCACATCATATTCGGCAATGCCACAGATGGAGAGTAGCTTCTCTACCATGCCCTTGAGGACGAAGTAGTCGGTTCCCTTCCCGTAGAGGCCGAGCACAAGCTGCTGGTTTTCGTCCGGGAGCTCGTCAAGGGTCTCGTGGGGAATATATACCGTGGACATCTCGTAGAGCCAGGCTCTTTCATTCCGGTTGTTGTAGTTCCGGGAGAGGACGTTCAGCATAGACGGAATAGAAGTGGTGCGCATGACGCTGGTGTCCTCACCGAGCGGGTTCTTAATGACAATGTTCTTGCGGAGTCCGCTCTCCTTCGGAAGACGGATGCGGTCATACTCCTTCGGGCTGATGAACGAGAATGTCTGGATTTCCGACAGGCCGCAGCTGCGCATGGTCTGCTCCACGAGGCGGTTGAATTTTTGACGAGGGGTGAGTTCCGCCTGGGCGGAACCGCGGAGCTGGGTGGCCGGGATCTTGTTGTAGCCGTAGAACCGGGCAATCTCCTCGGAGATGTCGGCCTGGTGGTGGATGTCAATGCGGAACGACGGAACGGTGATGACGCCGTCCTCCACCTTGAAGTCTATCTTGCGGAGGATTTCCGCCTGCTCCTCGGCCGGGACATTGATTCCGATGAAGTTGTTGGTCCACTCGGGCTCGAAGGGCAGGGTGATCTGCTCCCTGGGGTTAGCGTAGTTGTCGACGACACCGTTTACGACATCACCGGCATCCAGCAGCTGGACGAGTTCCAGGGCACGGGCCAGGCAGGTGCCGCAGTTGTCCGGATTCAGTTCCTTCTCAAAACGGGAAGAGGCCTCCGTACGCATGCCGAGCTTCTTTGCGCCGCGGCGCACTCTGGCACCGTGGAAGCAGGCGGACTCGAACACGATGGTGGTGGTATCATCCATGATGCCGGAGTACTCGCCGCCCATAACACCGGCTACGGCGACGGGCTTTTTCTCGTCGGCAATGACGAGGATGGACGGGTCGAGGGTCTTCTCGTCTCCGTCGAGGGTCGTGATCTTCTCTCCGTCCTCGGCCATGCGGACAATGACATGGTTGCCCTCAAGGTAGCGCAGGTCAAAGGCATGCATGGGCTGGCCGTATTCCAGCATGACGAAGTTCGTGATGTCGACAATGTTGTTGATAGGACGGACGCCGCAGGCACGGAGACGCTCCCGGATCCAGAGCGGGGACGGCTTGACGCGGACGTTCTTTACAACGGCGCCGGCGTAGCGGTAGCACTCCTCCGGGGCGTTGATGTCCACCTTCAGGTAGTCGTTTACGTCACCCTCGCCGGACTTGACCTCCGGGGTGTGGAGCTTCAGCGGCAGGTCGTAAGTGGCGGCGGTCTCCCGCGCCAGACCGATGATACTCATGCAGTCCGGACGGTTGGAGGTGATTTCAAATTCGGTGACGACATCGTTCAGGCCGATGGCCTCGTGGATGTCCATGCCGGGTTCCTTCTTGCAGTCATCTCCCAGAAGGAAGATGCCGTCCTCAATGGCGTAGGGGAAGTCGTGGACTGTGATGCCGAGCTCGGCCACAGAGCAGAACATGCCCTCGGACAGGACGCCGCGCATTTTGCCCTTTGTGATCTTCTGGCCGCCGGCGACGACCGATTTATGGAGAGCCACCGGGACAAAGACACCGGGGGTCACGTTCGTGGCGCTGGTGACAATGGTGATGGGCTCCTCTTTTCCGACGTTGACCGTGCAGACAAAGAGCCGGTCGGCGTTCGGATGTTTTTCCACGGTGAGAATTTCACCGACAACGATATTTTCGAGGGTCTCGCCCTCATGGCGGAAGGACTCGACTTTGGAGCCGGAAATGGTCAGCGCCTCGGCGAAGTCTCGGTCCGGGACGTCGATGTCCACGTAGTCCTGCAGCCATCTCTTTGATAAATCCATTCGGGTACCTCCTCAGAACTGTTCCAGGAAACGCATGTCGTTCTCGTAGAGCATGCGCATGTCATCCATCTCATAGGCGAACATGACCAGGCGCTCCAGACCGAGGCCGAACGCGAAGCCGCTGTACTTCTCAGGGTCGATGCCGCCGTTGTGGAGGACCTGCGGGTGGATCATGCCGGCACCGAGGATCTCGATCCAACCCTCGTTCTTGCACATGGAGCAGCCCTTGCCGCCGCACTTGAAGCAGCTGACGTCGATTTCACAGGACGGCTCGGTGAACGGGAAGTGGTGCGGGCGGAGACGGATGCGGGTGTCGGAGCCATAGAGCTTCTTGGCGAATGTCTCCAGGGTGCCGACCAGGTCACCCATCGTGATGCCCTCGTCAATGGCCATGCCCTCGATCTGATGGAACAGGGGGGAGTGGGTGGCGTCGACGGCGTCGCTGCGGTAGACGCGGCCCGGGGCAATCATGCGGATGGGGGGCTTTTTCTCCTCCATGACGCGGATCTGTGTGCCCGAGGTCTGGGTCCGGAGCAGCATGTTGTCGGTAATATAAAAGGTATCCTGGGTGTCCCGGGCCGGATGGTCCTTCGGGATGTTCAGGGCCTCAAAGTTGTAGTAGTCCCACTCGACCTCCGGACCCTGGGCAATTTCAAAGCCCATGCCCATGAAGATCTCCTTGACCTCGTCCAGGACGAGAGACAGGGGGTGCTCATGGCCAATTTCCACCGGGCTGCCGGGCAGGGTGACGTCGATGGTCTCGGCGAGGAGACGGGCCTCCTGCTGGGCGGCCTTGAGCTCCATGGCCTTCTTCTCAATGTTCTCGGTGATTTCTCCACGGATCTTGTTGGCCAGCTGGCCGACCACCGGGCGCTCCTCCGGGGAGAGGCTTCCCATGGTCTTCAGGACGGCGGTCAGGTCGCCCTTTTTTCCGAGGAATTTGACGCGGACGTTGTCGAGCTCTTCCAGGGTCTCAATGCTGTGCAGAGCGGCTTCCGCCTCGGCACGAATGCCCTCGAGCTGTTCTTTCTGCTTCATGCTGTACCTTCCTTTAGTACTCTTTGATATTAGGGGGGACACGACCTGACTTCTTGCAAAATGCAAAAAAATAAGGCCCCGTCCCGAAAGGGACGAAGTCTGACTACTCCGCGGTACCACCCAGATTCCGGCGACTTGCGCCGGCACTCAAAACTCGTAACGGGAGCTGACCGTCATTCCATACTTTCCGGGTCCACCGGGGTTCCGGGATGCCGCTCCGGAGCGAACTTCTCTTTTCCACCGCACAGGGCGCTCTCAGCCGATGACGGCCCCTCTCTTTAGCGCGGAGCGGAAAAAATACTTTCTCCATCAATGCGTTTTTCCAATATCGGGAACATTCTATCACTCCGGCAACGCTTTTTCAACGAATTTTTCCTGTGACTTATGTTAAAATGAATAAAGTCAGGACAATGAGGGAGGGAAAGCCGCATGGATATCCGCGTGGGCGTTGACCTTGTGGAAATAGATCGTATGCAGCATGCCATAGAGACCAACGAGCGCTTCTTGCAGCGGGTCCTCGGGGACCGGGAGCGGGAGTACTATGAGGCACACGGCATGCGGGCCGAGAGCATTGCCGCGGCATTTGCCGCAAAGGAGGCATTCTCGAAGGCCATGGGCACCGGCATCTCCGGCTTTTCTCTGGGCGATGTACAGGTCATCCACGACGAACTCGGCTGTCCCCACTACGAGTTCTCCGGCCGTGCCGCTTCTCTGGTAGCCGAGGCCGGTCTCCAGTTTTCCCTGAGCCTGACCCATACAAAGACAACGGCGGCGGCCGTGGCTGTCGCCTTTAAGGAGGATTCCCATTGAAGATTCTCACCGCCGATGAAATAAGACGGGTAGAGGAAGAGGAGAATGCCACCGGCATCCGCTTCTTTGACCTCATGGAGCGGGCCGGCACGGCCTGCGCCGACAGAATCCGCAGCATCTGCCCGGACAGCAGCCGCGGCGCCGTCATTGTGGCCGGCAGCGGCAAAAACGGAGGGGACGGATTCGTCATTGCCCGGAAGCTCCGGGAGGCCGGCTACCCGTGCGGGGTCATCCTCGCCATGGGCATGCCGAAGGCCGCCGACGCCATCAACAATTTCGGCACCGTGAACCGGCTCGGCATCTCCATCCTGAACTATGAGGACAATCCGACACAGGCCCAGGCCATGATCCGCGGTGCCGACATCGTCGTCGACGCGGTCTTCGGCATCGGATTCCATGGCCCCGCACAGGGCGCCCTCCCGGAAATCTTCCGGGCCATCTCGGACTCCGAGGGGACCGTGTTTGCCATTGACGTACCGAGTGGCGTTGATACGGACACCGGTGCTGTGCTTGGCGAGGCGGTCTATGCGGACTACACTTTTGCCATCAGCTGCTTGAAACCGGCCCATGCCTTTTATCCGGCACGGGAAAACTGCGGAATCTCTATAGTGCTGGATATCGGAATCTCGGAGCATGCATTTTCAGCTGCATCGCCCACACTTGTGTCGCTCTCACAGAGTGACGTCACAGAGCTGCTTCCCGAGCGAACCCGGACTTCCCACAAGAACGACTACGGCCATGTGCTCTCCATCTGCGGCAGCATGTGCATGCCGGGAGCCGCCTGCATGTGTGCAAATGCGGCAATTCGTTCCGGAGCGGGGCTTGTCACGGCGGCTTTCCCGCAGAGGGCCTATCCGGCCATCTCCTCCCATTTGACCGAGGGAATGATGGTGCCGCTGCCGGACACGCCGGCGGGTATGGTCCATGTGCAGTCCATCAACCTGCTGCGGCACTATATGGAACGCGCCACGACCATTGTCATGGGATGCGGTCTCGGCCAGAGCCAGGATGTTC
This sequence comes from uncultured Eubacteriales bacterium, assembly GCA_900315285.1. GTDB lineage: Bacteria > Bacillota > Clostridia > Oscillospirales > Acutalibacteraceae > RUG420. Next base: position 8,134 of record OMYO01000007.1, read on the forward strand.
GTACCGTTGTACTGGATGTTCTGCAGAATGCCGGCAGACGTCCCATTGTGCTGGACGCAGATGGCCTGAACGCCGTTGCCGGTAACACCGGTGTCCTAGATAATCTGGAGGGCGAGGTCGTTGTGACGCCGCATCCGGGCGAAATGTCCAGACTTATGAACATCCCGGTCCAGGATATCCTGCAAGACCGTATCGGAGCGGCGCACAGATTTGCCGATGAACACCGGGTCACCGTGCTTCTGAAGGGGCCGGACACCGTAATTGCCACCTATGATAACCCGGTCACTATTGTGAACCGGACAGGTAACCAGGGCCTTGCCAAGGGCGGAAGCGGGGACACCCTCGCCGGAATAATTGCCGCACTGCTTGCCCAGGGTATGCCGCCGTTTCAGGCAGCGGCTACCGGAGCCTATCTCCACGGATATGCTGCCGACTTTGCGGCGAAGACGCTGTCCCTGCGGGCCATGACAGCCACGGACCTCATTACGGCGCTCCCATTTGCCCTGAAGGATTTCGAGTGAGAGGCGGGAAACGCCTTGAGGAAATTGACATCCTTTGATATAATGATAGCTTACTACCAGTATGTTCTCTGATAAGAAAGGAGTTCTGAATGGGCAGACTGCTTGTTCTGGAGGGCCTGGACGGTTCCGGGAAATCCACGCAGATGGAGCTTTTGAAGCGCGGCCTTGCGCGGGAGGGCTTTACTGCCAGCTACATCAAGATGCCGGACTACGAGAGTGACTCGAGTGCGCTCGTCCGCATGTATCTCGGCGGTGCCTTTGGTGAGAGCCCGGACGACGTGAATGCCTATGCGGCATCCACTTTCTATGCTGCGGACCGTTACGCCGGCTACCATACAAAATGGCAGGCGGACTATCAGAACCCGGACGTGGACTTCGTCGTCGCAGACCGATACGTAAGTTCCAACGCCATCTTTCAAATGCCAAAACTCTCCCGGGAACTCTGGGACGCATACCTTGCCTGGCTCGAGGACTTCGAGTACCGGAAACTGGGTCTCCCCAGACCGGACATGGTCATCTACCTGGACGTCCCGGTGGAAATCTCCCAAAAGCTCCTGTCAAAGCGCTACGGGGAAAACGGGGGAGAGCGTGACGTCCACGAGCGGGACATTGCATATCAGATGAAATGCCGGGAGGCGGCGGAATACGCTGCCAATGCCAGCGGCTGGAAAAAAATCAGCTGTGCAGAGGACGGTGTCCTGCGCGCAGCGGATGATATTGCGGGAGACATCCTGGACGCAGTCCGGAATCTCCGCTAGATTAGGATTTTATTTACCATGATCGAGGATATTGAGCACTGTCTTAGACGACCGCAGCTCACCGACCGGGACTGGGTGCAGCACGCATTCATGGGCTCCGGACGGGAGGGGGCTGACTTCTGCTTTGGCTGCATCTATATGTGGGCGCCCGTCTACGACTATAAAATTGCCAATGTGGACGGCATGTTCGTGGGCAGGTCCCGTTACAGCTATACGCTTCCCGCCGGGGACGGAGACGCCTCCGTCATTCTGGAAGAGCTCTTGAAGCAGAGTACTGAGCCTCTGCGGCTCAGCGCCATCTGCGAGTACCAGAAGACCTGGCTTGAGGAGCGCTTCCCCGGAACGTTCCGCTTCACTGAGGACCGGGACAATGAGGACTATCTCTACCGGGTGGAGGCACTGGCAAACCTGTCTGGAAAAAAGTATCACGGTAAGCGCAACCACTGCTCTTTCTTTGAGAAGAATAATAACTGGACCTACGAGGAGATGACTCAGAATGTGGCCGAGGAGTGCATGCAGTTCTCCCACCTCTGGGTCAAAGAAAATGAGCGCCAGGCAAAACTTGGTGCCGACCAGGAATTGGATGCCATTCAGCGCGCCTTAGCCCATTTTGATGAGCTCGGTTTTGTGGGTGGTGTGCTCCGTATTGACGGCACTATCGTCGCATACACCTGTGGTGAGCCCATCAACGACTATGTCTTTGATACACATGTTGAGAAGGCAGACGCATCCATCCGTGGTGCCTATCCTATGATCACCCGGGAATTTGCCCGAAACTCCATCGCCCAGTACACCCTGGTGAACCGGGAGGAGGACATGGGCATTGATGGACTTCGTCAGGCGAAGCTCTCCTGGCACCCGGAACAGCTTTTGACAAAATATATTGCGGAGGAAATCCGCTGACCCTATTAGGAGGAACACCAATGACAGACCAGCGGCAGGAACCGGCCCTCGTGCAGAGCGGGGATGTCGAGGACCTTGTCCGTATTTGGAACGAGGCGTTTGGCGACGACCCGGAGTATATCCGAAATTTTCTGCGGCTTGCCGCGGAGCCCGACAATGTCGTGGTCTCCCATGAGGATGGCAAAGCGGTCTCCGCAGCCTATCTCCTTGAGAACAGCCTGGTCGTTCGCGGACGCAGCTATTCCGCATATTATTTCTATGCGGCTGCCACTGACCCGGAGTACCGGGGAAAGGGGCACATGAGCCGCATTATTGAATACTGCATCGCCCTGGCCAAGGAGCGGGACGTGGACTTTATCTATCTTGTCCCGGCGGAGGGTTCGCTCTACCACTATTACAGCAAGTATGGGTTCCGCACCTGCTTTTACGCCCGCACGGTGAACTTTTCCCGGAAGGAACTGGCCGCGGCCATCTGCGGAGAGGAATCCGCCGAACCGGAGGCCGAGAACCCCTACACCTTTGCGCTGACCGACGTGCCGAAGGTCCGGGAGGAGGCCCTTGCCGGAACCGACCATGTTGCATTGGACTACAAGGTTATGCAGTATGCCCTTTTTGAGCATGCTTCCTGTGGCGGGGAAATCCTCTGTGACGGAAATTCCTACGCCCTTTACAATAATAATAACGGCACTGTGGTCATCACAGAACTCTGCCCGCCCACATTGGACGGGTCCATGGCGCGTCTGCTTCTTCAGCTGGACGCCCGCAAGTATGTCTTCCACGCCCCCTACGTCTGTGAGGTCGAGGGACATCGAAAGACACTGGGCAGAGCCGGTATGGCCATTGCCCTGAACAAGAAAGCCCGCACTGCATCCGGTCAAATGCAGAATGCTTATATAGGAATCACCCTCGGGTGACAGTTTCCATGGAGGTAATACCATGATCTATTTATTTTTAGCCGACGGTTTTGAAGAAGTCGAGGCCATTGGGACTCTGGACGTTCTTCGCCGCTGTGACATCAAGACCCGCACAGTCGGCATTGGCGGCACCGAGATTACCGGCGCCCACGGTGTCCGCGTAAAAGCGGATCTTGCAGAGGAGGACATGGTCCTCAATGAAGATCTGGACGCTGTCGTCCTTCCCGGCGGAATGCCCGGGACGACAAATCTTGCCGCTTCTGACACCGTCAAGGACGCTCTGAAATTTGCCCAGAAAAAACACATTCTCATCTGCGCCATCTGTGCGGCACCGACTGTGCTCGGACAGGAGGGCATCCTCGCCGGCAAGCGGGCAACCTGCTTCCCGGGCTGTGAGGACGGCCTTGGTGGCGCTACGTATACCAAGGAGCCCGTCACAGAGGACGGTCGAATCATCACGGCAAACGGTGCCGGCAGCGCCCTCATCTTCGGAGAGGCCATTGCCGCCCACTTTGTCGGCAAGGAGACGGCCCACAAAGTCGTTCTCAACATGCAGTATCAGTTTTAAGGAGACGAAGAATTTTTGATCTTTCCATCCTCGCCGCGGCCGGAACGGATCGGCCGCCCCGACCCCGTGCCGGAGCTCCTCTGCCCGGCCGGTGACATGGAACGGCTCACGGCGGCTGTCGAATATGGCGCCGACGCCGTCTATCTCGGCGGCACCGAGTTCGGCATGCGCTCCGCACCCGGAAATTTCACCGGGGAGGAGCTGGCAGAGGCTGTAAAGTTCTGCCATGATCGCGGCGTGAAAGTCCATCTGACATGCAATACACTGCCGCGGAACGACGAAATCGAGGATCTTCCCGGTTTTCTCGCCATGGCGCAGGACGTCGGCGTTGACGCCTTTATCATTGCCGACATCGGCGTGCTCCGAATGGCGCAGAAATATGCCCCAAATGTGGACATCCATATGTCCACGCAGGCGGGGGTAGTGAACTATATCACCGCAAACGCCCTCTATGATATGGGAGTGAGACGGGTGGTCATGGCGCGGGAGGTCTCCCTGAAGGAAATTGCGGAAATCCGCCGCAAGACCCCGGATGACCTCGAAATAGAGTGCTTTGTCCACGGCGCCATGTGCATGTCCTTTTCCGGACGCTGTCTGCTCTCCAACTACCTGACCGGCCGGGACGCCAACCGCGGCCAGTGTGCCCAGCCCTGCCGCTGGCGCTACCATGTCATTGAGGAGAAACGGCCCGGACAGCTCTTTGAGATCTCCGAGGAGAAAGATGGCACCTACTTCATGAACTCCAAGGACATGTGCATGATAGAGCACATCCCTGAACTAGTGGATGCCGGCATTACAAGTTTCAAAATTGAGGGCCGCGCCAAATCGGCCTTCTATGTGGCGGCCACGACCAATGCCTACCGCGCCGCCATCGACGGCTATCTGGCCAATCCATCTCCGGACTATCGCCCGGAGGAGTGGATCCTGGACGAGGTAAAGAAGATAAGCTACCGGGACTACTGCACCGGTTTCTACTTCGGCCAGCCCAATGAGGATGCAAACCTCTATTATAAAGGCATCTATATCCGCAACTGGGACGTCATGGCCAATGTTCTCCACTGCGAGGGAAATACTGTCACCGTCTCCCAGAGAAACCGCTTTTTCGAGGGCGACACCTTTGAGGTCCTGAGCCCCGGGGTCCGCCCGTTCACAATAACCGCAAAAGAGCTCTATAACGAAGAGGGGGAGCGGGTCACTGTGGCCCCCAATCCCCTGGCAACCATCCGCATTGTGACGGACCAGGAGATATCGGTCCCCGCCGGCTCCATTCTCCGGATGCCGGTCCGGGAGAAGAACGGCTGACCCATCAGCAGGAGGTCTGTGGTATGGAAAATATTCGGGAGAGAACCATGCAGATAGAGGACAGTCTCCTATCGAAGGAGGCATGCCGCTGCTCGGATTCCCGTGGGCGTCAGCGCCCGGAGCCGGAGGATGATCTCCGCACTCCGTTTCAACGGGATCGGGACCGTATTGTCCACTGCAACGCGTTTCGGCGCCTGCAGCACAAGACACAGGTCTTTCTCTCTCCGACGGGAGACCACTACCGCACCCGTCTGACCCATACTTTGGAAGTGGCGCAAATCGCCCGTACCCTTGCCCGGGGACTTCAGGTCAATGAGGATCTGACCGAGGCCATTGCCCTCGGCCACGACCTGGGACACACCCCATTCGGACACGCCGGCGAGCGGGCATTGAAAGAGGTATACCCCAAGGGCTTTTGTCACTATCAGCAGAGCCTGCGTGTCGTGGATCATCTCGAGAAAAGTGGCCGGGGTCTGAATCTGACCTGGGAGGTGCGAAACGGTATCGTCTGCCATACCGAGGGGCCGGAGGCTGCCACGCTGGAGGGCCGCATTGTGCGCCTAGCCGACAAGATTGCCTACCTGAACCACGATATTGACGACGCCATCCGCGCCGATCTGTTCTGCGAGGAGGATCTCCCGGAGGAAATCCGTGGTGTGCTGGGAAAGAGCAAGAGTGCCCGCATCAACACACTGGTGCTCTCCACACTGGAAAATACAAAAGATGGAGTACTCCGCATGGATCCGGCCGTTGATCATGCCTTCAAATACCTTAATACCTATATGTTCCACAACGTCTACACGAATCCGGTCTGCAAAGGCGAGGAGGGGAAGGCAGAGAACATGGTGAAGACCATGTATCAGTACTTTGCGGAAAATCCCGATAAAATGCCTGAAGACTATGGCCGTGTGACGACGGAGGAGGGACCGGAGAGGGCAGCCTGTGACTACATCTCCGGCATGAGTGACCGCTACGCCATCAAAGTCTATGAGAGTCTCTTTATTCCCCGCCCCTGGGACGCCTGAGGAGAACCGCCATGCCAAAATTTTCTGAGGATTTTAAAAACAGTCTCCGGGAGCGAATTGACATAGTGGACTTCATTGGGGACTACGTCGAACTGAAACGGTCCGGGCGAACCTACAAAGGCCGCTGTCCGTTCCACAACGACGACACCCCATCTTTCACCGTCTATCCTGACAACGGCTCATTCTTCTGCTTCGGCTGCCACAAGGGCGGCGACATCATCAATTTCACAGAGGAAATTGAGCATCTCGACTACGCCGAGGCCGTCCAGTTCCTGGCCGACCGCGCCGGCGTGCCCATGCCGGAGGACAACTTCGACGACACCCTGTCAAAAAAGAGGCAGCGCATGCGCAGAATGAATGCTGACGCAGCCCGCTTCTTTTACCAATATATGATGAGCTCCGAGGGAAATGCCGGGCTCCGTTACTGGACGGAGAAGCGGCAGCTCTCCATGAAGATCATCCGCCGGTTTGGCCTGGGCTATGCCCCGGACGACTGGCATGGACTCAAAAATCATATGAACCGGCTCGGGTACTCAGACCAGGAACTCCTGGAGGCGGGTCTTGTCCGCAAGAGCGAGAAAAACGGCCGGTCCAACTACTATGACAACTTCCGAAACCGGGTCATGGTCCCCATCATCAACGTCCGCGGCAATATCATTGGATTTGGCGGACGGGTCATGGATGACACAAAACCCAAATACGTCAACACCTCCGACACACTGCTCTACCATAAGACCGATGAGGTCTTCGCCCTGAATTTTGCCAAGGACTCTGGAAAAGACGAGCTCATTCTGTGCGAGGGGTACATGGACGTCATCGCCCTCCATGCGGCGGGCTTTCAAAACGCCGTGGCTGGCCTCGGGACCGCACTGACGGACCAGCAGGCCCGTCTTCTGTCCCGCTACTGCAACACCATCTATCTCAGCTACGACAGCGACTCTGCTGGCCGTGCTGCCACAGACCGCGCCCTGGACATCTTCCAGAAGACCGGTCTCGACGTAAAGGTGCTCTCCTACAGCGGAGGCAAGGACCCTGACGAAATTATCCAGACCTATGGTTCCTCCCGGTTTCAGGCCATCCTGGACAATGCAGAGAACGCGACGGCGTACCGTCTCAAGCAGCGGAAAAACCGCTATGATATGGACACCATCGAGGGAAAGCACCACTATCTGCAAGACTCCATGCCCATCCTGGAAAAGCAGGATGACACAGGCAGGGAGCTCTACATTGCCCGGCTCTCCCAGGAGACCGGGGTCAGCGAGGACGCTATAAAGTCCCAGCTGAAAAATTATCTCTCAAAAAAACAATACCGGGAATCCCGGCGTCTGAAGAGTGAGGGCAGCAATTTCCGCTCCCTTCTGGACAAGACGTCCGGCGGACGCGGCAGAGCCGTGAAGACCCGGGAGGAGCGCGCTGAGGAGCTTATCTTGAGTGCACTCATGACGAACCATGACTACCTGGAGAGGGTGGACCGCTCCCTTGACCCAGAGGATTTTACCCCCGGCTTTCACAGAAAGCTCTATGAGGAGCTGCGGCGCCGCATCCAGGAGGGCTCGTCGACAGAACTCATTCAATTCTCCGAGATGTTCACCCCGGAGGAGATGGCGCAGATTTCCCGCCCCAGAATGGATGGCGCCCTGGCAAACTACAGTATGCGGGAAGTCGAGGACTGCATCGCCGTCCTGAAAAAGAGGCGGCACCGATGATTCGTGGAAGAAAGGAACGTTGATATGGCTCAGACACCGAGAACCGTACAGCAGAACAATAAAAAACTCACACCCGAGGAAAAAGAGGCGCAGAAGAAGAAGGTCCTGGAGGGCCTCATCAGCAAGGGCAAGGCGGCCGGCAAGCTCACAACCAACGACATTGACGACGCCATCGTCAAGATCGACATGGAAATGGACGAGCTCGACAAGCTCTATGAGACCCTGGAACAACAGAACATTGAGATCATAGATGACCTGGGCGATGCAGCCCTCGACTCCCTGAACTTTGACTCCGACTCCCAGAAGACGGCGCAGGTCCAGCAGGATGTCTCGAAGAATGCAGCCATGGATGACCCGGTCAAGGTCTATCTCAAAGAGATCGGACGCATTCCGCTCCTGACCCCGGAGGAGGAGATTGAGCTCGCCATCCGCATTGCTGACGGCGATGAGGAGGCCAAGAAAAAACTGGCCGAGTCCAACCTCCGTCTCGTTGTCAGCATTGCTAAGCGCTACGTTGGCCGCGGCATGCAGTTCCTGGACCTTATCCAGGAGGGCAACCTGGGCCTCATCAAAGCCGTCGATAAATTCGACTACACCAAAGGATTCAAATTCTCCACCTATGCCACATGGTGGATCCGTCAGGCCATTACCCGCGCCATTGCGGATCAGGCTCGTACCATCCGCATTCCGGTCCACATGGTGGAGACCATCAATAAAGTGAAGAAGACCAACAGCCAGCTGCTCCACAAGAACGGCAGAGACCCGACCCCGGAGGAAATTGCCGCGGAGATCGACATGCCGGTGGAGAAGGTCCGTGAGATCCTCCGCGTGGCCCAGGAGCCGGTATCCCTCGAGACGCCCATCGGCGAGGAGGAGGACAGCCATCTCGGCGACTTTATTCCCGACGACGACGCCCTGGCACCGGCTGACGCCGCCTCCCAGCTTCTGCTGAAGGAACAGCTCGCCGACGTCCTGACCACCCTCACCGAGAGAGAGGCCAAAGTCCTCTCCCTGCGTTTTGGTCTCGAGGATGGACATCCCCGCACTCTGGAAGAGGTGGGCAAGGAATTCAATGTCACCCGTGAGCGTATTCGTCAGATCGAGGCAAAGGCCCTGCGGAAACTCCGCCACCCGAGCCGTTCGAAAAAACTCAAGGATTTCCTGAACTAAACCCTGTTAGGAGGAGATAAGGTATGACACCGACGGAAAAGGACTGGAGGCTCCTCGACGAGGAGGGACAGAAGCTCCGTGTCTTCTCGCTGGAAAAGGCGGGGGCGGCCGTTCCGGACGCCATCGACATGCCTTCCGACATGGTATACCGGAAAAAGAACTGGAAGAGGGCCCTCGGTGGCCTTCAGTATGTGGACGAGGAGTGCAACACCTCCTGGTATCGGCAAATTGCCGCCCGATGGGCAGAACATGGCGACGAAGAGGCCATCTTCTACCGTGGTACCAGCATTTCCGGCAAGCAAATGCTTGACCGCGCCGACGCGGTGACCCGTTCCCTGCTCCATCTCGGTGTCGAGGCTGGCGAGGAAATTGCCTGCTGTATGGCCAATGTCCCAGAGCTGCTTTACCTTATGCTCGGGGCAAACCGTATCGGTGTAAAGCTCAACTTCCTCGGAACCGGAAAAGACCCTCTCTTTTTGGAGGACATCCTCACCAGCTGTTCTTCCAAGGTATTCTTTGCCACTGACAGTGAATATGAAGTCATTCAGGGAACCGTGGACCGGGCAGGCTTTGCCAGCAAAGTCCTCATCTCTCTGGCGGACTCCCTTCCGGAGCGCCCGGACCTCTGCACCGGCTATGAGCCGGAGCTTGACGACTACTACCACTACCAGAATATGGCAGAGGAGTTTGTGGAAGAGGACGACACCGCCATGCGGTTCTCTGACTTCCTGGACCTCGGCAAAAACTACGAGGGGCTCATTGTCGATGACGGGAATCTCGACACAGAATTCCTGGTCACCTACACATCCGGCTCCACAAAAACTGGATTTCCAAAACGAATGTACCACACAAACCGGTCTCTTATAGTGAGCGGTGTTTTCCACGACCCGCAGTGGAGTGGCAATCCCGCTGCACCCGGGTTTCGTGCTCTGGCACACATCCATACCGAGTCCAACACCAATCTCATTACAACCATCTCCGATGCGCTGTTCCAGAACTGGTCCGTGGCCATGGAGCCCGAGTATAACCGGGACATCTTTCTGGATATTCTCTACATGGACAAGCCCAATCTGGTGCCCGCTACCACGAGCTTTTACTTGAGAGCAGCACAGCAGTACTCCGTGGAAAAACGTTACCACGATGAGAACGGAAAGGGCCGCCGTATGCCCTGGCTGTTCTGCCCCATGGCTGTGGGGGAGGGGTGCACACCCGGTGAAGAGGCCTTTATCAACGCTTTCCTGAAGGAGTGCCATGCCGGAAGCGGTGTGAAACTTGGCGGAATCTTCCACAAGTCCCATGTGACCCTCGGCATAGGCGGGGGAGACACCGAACACGGCGGTATCTACTACACCCTCTGGAGGGCGAGCAAACAGAGAACCGCCGGATGGAAATTGCACGGGGACACCTACGGTATGAACCCGGTTCCCTATGCCCGCGTGACCTGCCTTCGCCGGACCTCGGAGGGCACCTATGTGGAGTGCGGATTCCACGAGTATGGCATCGTTGTGGCCAACTCTGCATCGTCCCTCAGCCGATATGCTAACTTTGACCAGCTGAAGCGGAAGGTTATCACGGACTTTGCCGGAAACGACTGGCTCTCCTGCGATGTCTTCGGATACATTGATGATCTCGGCTGCGTCCACGTCAAAGACAGGGCTGACAGCACCATCACGCTGGAAGACGGTTCCCGCGTGCTCCCGTATGAAATTGTGGATGAAGCTGTTGCAGACTCTGACAATATCCTGTCCGCTGTTGTCACTCCCTGTGAGACGGGAGGGCGCATAGAGCTTGTTCTGAACCTGGAGTTCCGTCCCATGCATAAGGAGACGGAGCTTGGCATCCTGCAGGAGCTGGATCAGCGGCTCCGCATGGCGTTCCCGGACATTGCTGACCGGTTCCTGTACCGGAAATTTGACCTGGATCACCCATTCCCGGTCACCGGGAGCGGGAAACGGGATATCAACTCCGTCCAAAATCTCGGTGCGCGATTCACCTATCGTTTCCTCCGCAACCGCATGTACCCGGTCATAGGCTGATTTTGCACTTGCACAATACAGACTTCCTGCTATAATACACAGATATTATGGTGCTGGTCATAGTCTGTTCATGGTTTATTGACCAAAATGCCATATAGTTGTAAACTATTACCTGTAAGCAGACGCCCGAAAGGGTGTCCACTGTAGAATTTCAAAATTGAAAGGAATTGGTCCAAAATGAAAAAAGTACTTAGCGTAGTTCTCGCACTTGCACTTGTCCTTGTTATGGGCGTTGTCTCTGCTTCCGCCGCTGATCTCAAGCTCGGCAGCAACTTCAAGGGTCTTGACTCCTTCAAGAGCCTTACCAAGACCTCCAGCGTCAAGGACGTTACTGGCACTAAGAAATCTGCTGCAGAGTCCACCACTTGCGTTACCTCTGAGGTCGTAACCGAGAAGATCGAGGCTGCTGACGATGAGAACGGTGAGGACGCCAACGCTGCAGACAAGACCGCTGCCAACAAGAAGACTAAGATCGCCAACACCGGTGACGCCGGCATCGCTGCTGTAGCTGCTGTAGCCGCTGCTTCCGCTGCTGCTTTCGTAGTTGCCAAGAGAAAATAAGTCAGTTATCCACTGACCCTTCAAACTGTAAGTTAATAGTTTACAATTCATAGGGAAGGCAGAAATCGGTTCTCCGGTTTCTGCCTTTTTTGTCCGCAAAATGCCGATGAATGTGGAAAAATATTACCGTTTTATTAAACATCGGTAAAAAATTGTGCAAATTGCAGACTTGCAGTATTTGTACTAACAGGAATAGAATATAAAGGTTCGTTAGGCGAAAAAGCTATAGAACAGAGAAGAGGAGTTTTGGAAAAATGAAGAATGTCACTAGAAGAGTGCTCTCTGCAGTACTCGCTCTCGTCATGTCGCTCTCCGTTCTCAGTGTCTGCGTCTTTGCCGCAACGCCGGAGAATGTAAAGCGCTACAGAAACTATGTTGCCATCGGAGACAGCATCGGCTCTGGTTTTGGCCGTCCTGACTACAACAAGCAGGGCAAAATGGTCGTCTGGGGCCAGCGCATTGAGGGCGCCTATCCGTCCTATGTCGCTGACTGGACCCATGCCAAACTCACCATGAGACAAATGCCCGGCTACACCACCGCAGCCCTCCGCTATGAACTGGACGACAGCTACAAAATGCATGACTGGGAGGTCCATGAGCTCCCGAACTTTACGGGCGGTGCCTATGACAAGGAATTCCTGGACAACATGAAGCAGGATTTCCGTGACAACATCCGTAAGTCCGACCTCATCACTCTTGACATCGGAATCAACGACACCTGGTACAGCACCATCTCTCTCATCTACTACATTGCAGAGTATGCCACCAATCCGAACCTCAAGTACGGAGACACCCGTGGAACTCTGGACCAGGAGCTCGCCAAGTACGGCTCCATGGAGACAGTTGTGAGAAATGCGCTTGCCTATCTCGACGGCTTCGCCACCAACCCTGCACAGTGGGCACATTTCTGGGCTCTCTGGGGTCAGAACGTCACTTCCTATCTGACTTCTTTCCAGAACAACTATGACGCCATCGTAAAGGCTATCTTCAAGTATAACCCGAAGGCCACAGTAGTTGCTGTAGGCGGTTACAACCCCTACAAGGACTGGAAGATCACCAGCATGGACGGCCTTAAGTACACCTTCAACATCACCGAAGATGGAAAGCCGTACACCATGACTCTTTCCGACGGCAAGAATGTCGTCATCCCCGGAAAGACCACCATCCGCAGCGGTATTGCTGCTACCCCGCAGGGCATGTACGACATCTACAATGCAATTCGTGAGAGCTACACCGCCGTTTATCCGGGCCAGTATTTCTATGCTGACGTTCCGGACACGGAGATGATGGGCGGCCTCGCAGTCTCCCTCTACGAGTTCTCCAGCATGGATGACAGCAGCTTCAACCCGCATCCGACTGCTGCTGGACACAAGTACATGGCAGAGCAGATCGTCAAACAGCTTCCCTCCCGTAACTGAGGACCGAAATCTGGTTGAAGATTCCCACGGATCGTCCATTTGGACGGTCCGTTTTTCTGCCTTTAAGGGAAAATAAAGTTATAGATGTTACATTTATGCAGATGAGTTGTTAACTCAATGCAAAATAGCATTTTAGGGAAAAGGAGATAGATATCCATGAAAAAACTTGTGAAGAGGCTCCTGGCGGTTCTCATGGCTCTTGCCATGATGGCTACAGTCCTCAGCACAGTAGCGTTTGCGGCAACCCCGCAGAATGTGAAGCAGTATAAGAGCTATGTCTCTCTCGGTGACAGCATTGCCGCCGGTTTCTCCATGCCGGACTATCTGAACAAGAGACATGGCAAATATGTCATTGACCCGCAGCGCATAGAGGGCAGCTACCCGGCACTTATTGCAGACACGCTCAAGGTCAAGAATTTCTATCCGTATGCCTGCCCGGGTTACCGCTCCAATGAGCTGCGTTTCCTGCTGGACAACAACTATGAGGGTGACTATATTACCCAGAAATGGGTCGCCACTCTGTCCCACCTGGACTCCAACACTCTCGAGGGCATGAATGCCCGTCGCCCGGCCTATCAGAATGCCGTGAAGACCTCTGATGTTATGACGCTGGATATCGGTCTCAATGACACCTGGCTTCCCGTCATGGGCGCCATCCAGGAAATCATGTATCAGGGCGACCCGGCCAAGAGTGTGGAGCAAATGGAGAAAGATGGCGCCGAGGCCTCCAACGACCTCGACTCTGTCATGAAGGATCTCTCAGTCATCATGACCTCTCCCATCTATGCACCGAAACTCATTGATGCCACCTATAAGATCCTCACCATGTCGGATTATCTCGAGAACTACGAGGCCATTGTCAATCGTATTTATGAGCTGAACCCGAACATCACCATCTGCGCCCTTTCCACTTATAACCCATTCCGCGACTGGCCGGAGGCCTGGGCCGCACCTCTGAAGCAGGCTGCCCAGAAGGCACTCTATGACAAGATGAATAACCAGAAGAAGGAATTTGCCCAGAAGTATGGCGACAAGTTCCTGTACATTGATATCAACGACCTTCCTCCGGTCCGCCATGACTCCTTCGAGAAAGTTCTCGCCACTGGCAGCATGGGTATGTGGGACCCGCATCCCACCGAGGCAGGCCACAAGTACATCGCCGACAAAGTCATTGAGGCTCTGCCGACCAAATAAGTCATCAGGAGCAGTACATTTATGAAGAAGACATTTCGTAAAATCATATCCGCCGTTCTGGCTCTGGCCATGGTGCTCGCTGTTATGAGCACCAGTGCCTTTGCCGCCACGGGTGGAGTGAAACATTATAAAGCAGTCACCTCGTTGGGCGACAGTATTGCGGTCGGATTTTCCATGCCAGACTACGCTACGAAGTCCGGAGACAAGTTCGTCCTCAATAAAGTTCCCATCGACGGGAGTTACCCGCTCCTGGTCTCCCAGGCTGTGGGTGCGGAGCGGTTTCATCCGCTGGCCCAGTGCGGTTATCGCACCGTAGAGCTCCGCATGGCCCTCGACCCCGCCTATGAGGGGGACATTGTGGCCAAGAGATGGCAGGCGAGACTCTCCAATGCCCCGGAGTACACCTATGAATATCTCCGTGGACAGTATCCGGAATATGAGGAGGCCATCAAGGACTCGGATCTTGTCCTCCTGGATATCGGCTTCAACGACACCTGGCTCACGGTTCTCGGAACCCTCGTCAACATCATTGAAGAGACCCCGAACACCGAGAGCACCATGGAGACCCTCGACGATGCCGTGGAGCACCTCGGTTCCATTGAAAACGTTTTCAATTACGTCATGTTCAAGGTTCAGCAGACCCCGTCCTACATTGACAGCCTCTCCAAGGCTCTCATGAATGAGGTCACTTTGCAGGAAATCACCGAGAACTATGACGCCATTGTCAAGAGAATCTATGCCATCAACCCGAAGACCACCATTGTGGCAGTTAGCTCGTTCAACCCGTACAGGGACTGGACAGACGTACCTGGCCTTGCACAGGTCACGCAGAAACTTCTCTATGACCGTATCAACGCTTTGAAAGCTTCCTATGCGGATCCCTACGGCAGTCAGTATATTTATGTAAATGCTCCTGATGTCGAGGCACGTACCAGAAAGGGAATGGATGCTCTCAGAGGCGGCTGGGACCCGCATCCCACTGAGGCAGGTCACCAGTACATCGCCAATCAGATCATCGCTGCCCTCCCGCGTGCATAAATAAACAAAAATTTAAGGCCGTTTCGCTTGGGCGATGCGGCCCTTTTTTAAATTCAGAGTATTTTAATGCACATTCTGTAACATGTTTGTTAAATAAGGAGCAGTAAGGGCTCTGGAAAGGATAAAGAACAATGAAGAAGGTAAAGAAGATACTGGCGGCTGTTCTGGCGCTCGCCATGGCGCTGGCGGTCCTCAGCACAACGGCCTTTGCGGCCACACCGAATACGGTGAAACATTATAAGAGATATCTCGCCCTCGGAGACAGTATCGGTTCCGGTTTCGGCCAGCCCGACTATAACAAACAGGGCAAAATGGTGGTCTGGGGACAGCGCATTCCCGGCAACTATGCTGACTGGGTCTCCAAATGGACCGGCTCCAGCCTCACCATGCGCTGCATGCCCGGTTACACCACAGCCTGCCTGCGCTACGAGCTGGACGACACCTATCAAATGCATGATTGGGAGGTTCATGAGCTCCCGAACTTCACGAGCAACGCCTATGATAAAGAGTTCCTCGACAATATGAAGTCGGACTTCAAGAACAATGTCCGCAACTCCGACCTCATCACTCTTGACATCGGAATCAACGACACCTGGTACAGTACCATCTCCCTCATCTATTACATTGCTGAGTCTGCCACAAACTCGAATCTCAAGTATGGCGACACCCGCGGCACTCTGGACGAGGAGCTTGCCAAGTATGGCTCCATGGGAACTGTACTCCGCAACGCTGCTGCTTATCTTGATGGCTTCGCCACAAACCCGGCCAAGTGGGCCCAGTTCTGGATGCTCTGGGGCGAGAACGTGGCTTCCTATCTCACATCGTTTCAGGAGAACTATGACGCCATCGTCCGCAACATCTTCGCTCTGAACCCGAACGCAACCGTAGTTGCTGTCGGCGGATATAATCCGTATAAGGATTGGAACATTACTCCTATCGACGGACCTATTGGTGCGGTCAACATTACTGACAACGGTAAGGCACAGTCCATTGCCCTTGCCAATGGCAGCCGCATCGTGGTACCGGGACAGCTCAATATCCGTGCTGGCATCTCTGCCATCCCGCAGCCCATGTATGACCTGTACAACGCCATCCGTGAGTGCTACACCGACGTCTATCCGGGCCATTACTTCTATGCAGATGTTCCGGACACCGAGATGATCGGCGGCCTGGCTGTTTCCCTTTATGAGTTCTCCAGCCTTGACGACTCCGGCTTCAACCCGCATCCGACCGCTGCCGGCCATAAATACATGGCAGAGCAGATTGTCGGTGCTCTTCCGAATGCCTGACCTGTAATATCGGCCTTTATTAGCAACACACCGAAATAAAAAAGGGATGTACCGAAATGGGGGTTACTCCATTCTGGTGCATCTTCTTTTTGTAAGGTTTATAAGGACAACTCATACCTAATACTCAGATTAAGGTGGCCTAGTATGAGTAAAATTCGATAGTACGCAACCAATCTCATACCTTCCAGAGTGAAAACCTTTTGAAGGTATGAGTTGATATTGGTATTGGTCGGCCTGACTCATACTTTGTGACGTAAAAAACCTTACTTGATATGAGTTGCCCGCGCCAGCTGCAATTTATATAAGGATAGAAAAAAGGAGCCGCATCATTTACCAATGATACGACTCCTTTTAACGTGTTACTGCAATTTTATTATGCGTCGGGACCAAAGAAGCGCTTGATCTCGATTTCTGCGGTCTCCGGGGAGTCGGAGCCGTGGATGATGTTGTAGCGGTTGGAGTAGGTGAGGTCCCCACGGATGGTGCCGGCCGGGGCATTGGCGTTGATGGTGGGACCCATGAGGCGGCGCATGCCGAGAATGGCGTCCTCGCCCTCGACGATCATGGCGACAACAGGACCGCTCATCATATAGTCGAGCATGAGCGGGAACCAGTCCTCACCGGCAATGTGCGCGTAGTGCTCCCGGAGGATGGGCTCGTCCAGAGTCATCATCTTCATTGCGGTGATCTGATAGCCCTTTTTCTCAATGCGGGAGATGACCTCGCCGATGAGTCCACGCTTGACGCAGTCCGGCTTCAGCATGATATAGGTTCTTTCGGTATCTGCCATAGTGAAAAGCTCCTTTTCATAATATAGGTAAGTCATAAAGCAGAATAATGATAGCAGATTGCGGAGGAGGAGACAAGGGAGGGGAGAGAGAGTAAATCGCAGAAAATATGGAACGCCCGGAAGCGCGTATGAATAACTTTTGGCACCCTATTGACTTTTTGAATTAATCTTCTTGACGGGGTTGACGGCAGAGGTTAAAATAATAACTCGCATTATAACGAAAAGTGTGTACATGTTTCATACCAGAACGGAGAGTGATCACGGAATATGGCAAATGAAGAGAAACTGGTAAACGTAAAGCCGACCCTGCGCGGCACCACGACCCGTATGAACTTTTCCACGATCAATGAGGTCATGAAAATGCCCAACCTCATTGAAATCCAGAAAAATTCCTACCAGTGGTTCCTGGACGTCGGTCTCAAAGAGGTTTTCCGAGACATCGGAGAAATCACCGACTTTACTGGCAACCTGGTTCTTGAGTTCATTGACTATACAATGGATGAGAAACCCAAATACACCGTTAAGGAGTGCAAGGAGAGAGACGCCACATATGCCGCCCCCCTCCGTGTAAAAGCGCGCCTTTATAATAAGGAGACCGGCGAGGTCAAAGAGAGTGACGTCTATATGGGCGACTTCCCGCTTATGACCGAGAGCGGTACCTTCGTCATCAATGGCGCGGAGCGTGCCATTGTCTCCCAGCTCGTCCGTTCCCCGGGCGTCTACTTCGGCATGGACTACGACAAGACCGGTAAAGAGCTCTACACCACCACCGTCATTCCGAACCGTGGTGCGTGGCTCGAATATGAGACCGACCAGAACGACGTATTCTATGTCCGTATTGACAAGAACAGAAAAATTCCGATCACTACATTTATCCGTTCTCTGGATGAGGCCTATTCCACGAATAGCGACATCCTGGACTTCTTCGGCTCTGACCCCCGTATCATGGCTTCCATGGAGAAGGATACCACCAAGAACCATGAGGAGGCCCTTCTGGAGGTCTATAAGAGACTGCGTCCCGGCGAGCCGCCGACGCTGGACTCCGCCCAGACCCACCTGCAAAATCTCTTCTTTGATCCGCACCGTTATGATCTCTCCCGTGTTGGACGTTATAAATATAATAAGAAGCTCTGCATCTCTGACCGTCTGACTGGCCACATTCTGGCTCAGGACGTCATTGATGAGGAGTACACCGGCGAAGTCCTTGCTGAGGCAGGGGAAGTCGTCACCCGTGAACTGGCCTACAAAATTGAGCAGGCCGGTATTACCCGTGCTGTCGTAAAGGTAGAGGGTGAACGGGAAGTCGTCATCATCTCCAACGGCATGGTCGACATTGCCCCGTTCCTCGAGGAGCGCGGCTACGACATCTCCGAGGAAGAACTCGAGAATGTCGGCATCAACGAGCGTGTCTGCCACAATGTTCTCATGGAAGTCCTGGACGAGGCTGAGGACAAGGACGATCTTCTCATGATCATGAAGGAGAGAGCCGACGACCTCATCCCGAAGACCATTACAAATCAGGATATTCTGGCGTCCATCAGCTATCTGGACGGTCTGGATGACAATGTCGGCACAGTCGACGACATCGACCACCTCGGAAACCGCCGCATCCGTTCGGTCGGCGAGCTGCTTCAGAACCAGTTCCGTATCGGTTTCACCAGAATGGAGCGCGTTGTCCGTGAGCGCATGGGCCTCAATGCTCAGGATCCGGAAAAGGCAACTCCGCAGGCACTCATCAATATCCGCCCGGTCGTCGCCTCCATCCGCGAGTTCTTCGGTTCTTCGCCGCTGTCCCAGTTCATGGATCAGACAAACCCGCTGGCAGAGCTTACCCATAAGCGTCGTCTCTCCGCCCTCGGCCCTGGCGGTCTCTCCCGTGACCGTGCTGGATTCGAGGTCCGTGACGTCCACTATACCCACTATGGCCGCATGTGCCCCATTGAGACCCCTGAGGGTCCCAACATCGGACTCATCTCCTATCTGGCCACTTTCGCAAGAATCAACAAGTATGGCTTCATTGAGGCACCGTATCGCCGCGTCGACAAAGAGACCGGCGTTGTCCTCGACGAGGTTACCTATATGACCGCCGACGTGGAGGACCATTATCATGTGGCCCAGGCCAACGAGCCGCTGACCGCCGACGGAAAGTTCAAAAACAAAAAGATCACCTGCCGTTACCGTGACTCCTTCGAGGAGGTTGATCCGTCCCGCGCGGACTACATGGACGTCTCCCCGAAAATGCTGGTCTCCGTTGCAACTGCCATGATCCCGTTCCTCGAGAACGACGACGCCAACCGTGCACTCATGGGTTCCAACATGCAGCGCCAGGCTGTTCCGCTCATGGTCACCCAGCAGCCCATCGTCGGTACTGGCATGGAGTATAAGGCAGCCGTTGACTCTGGCACCGTTATCCTTGCAAAACATGCTGGTACGGTTTCCTTTGTTGACGCCACCACCATTAAAATCGACACCGAAGAGAATGGCATTGAGACCTATGAGCTCATCAAGTTCATGCGTTCCAACCAGGGCACCTGCATCAACCAGCGTCCCATCGTGAGCAAGGGCCAGAAGGTTGAAGAGGGCCAGGTCATTGCTGACGGACCTGCCACTTCTCAGGGTGAGATCTCCCTTGGTAAGAATGCCCTCATCGGCTTCACCACCTGGGAAGGTTACAACTACGAGGACGCCGTTCTTCTGAATGAGAACCTCGTCAAAAATGATGTTTACACTTCTCTCCATATTGAGGAGCATGAGACCGAGGCCCGCGACACGAAACTCGGACCGGAGGAGATCACCCGTGATATCCCCAACGTCGGTGAGGACGCCCTCGCCAACCTGGACGATGAGGGTATTATCCGCATTGGTGCTGAGGTCCGTTCCGGCGACATCCTCGTCGGTAAGGTCACCCCGAAGGGCGAGACCGAGCTCACGGCAGAGGAGCGCCTGCTCCGTGCCATCTTCGGTGAAAAGGCCCGTGAGGTCCGTGACACCTCGCTCCGTCTGCCCCACGGCGAATACGGCATTGTCGTAAACGTCGAGGTCTTCACCCGCGAGAACTCTGACGAGCTCAGCCCGGGTGTCAACAAGGTAGTCCGGGTCTATATTGCCCAGAAGAGAAAGATCCAGGTCGGAGACAAGATGGCCGGCCGTCACGGAAACAAGGGCGTTGTCTCCCGCATCCTTCCGCAGGAGGATATGCCGTTCCTCGAGGACGGTACTCCGCTGGACATCTGTCTGAACCCCTTGGGTATCCCGTCCCGAATGAATATTGGACAGGTACTTGAGGTCAACCTCGGTATGGCCGGCCGCTCCAAGGGCTGGAAGATGATGACACCGGTATTCGACGGTGCCCATGAGGTCGACATCCAGTACTTCCTCACGGAGTCCATGCTCCTGAATCAGGGCAGTGACCAGACCCGTGAACTTGTCCTGAAATATGAGGATGAGCACGAGAAAGAGGGCTTTGTCCTCGACGACCTCATTGCTCTGTTGAAGGAGAACACTGAGGACGAGGAAGAGCTTGCCCTCATTGACAAGGCCTATGAGGCCCGTGACGGTAAGACCACAGTTTATGACGGCCGTACTGGTAAACCTTTCGGCGGTCGTATTACTGTCGGCGTCATGTACTATCTGAAACTGCATCACCTCGTCGACGATAAGATCCATGCCCGTTCCACCGGACCGTACTCCCTCGTTACGCAGCAGCCTCTCGGCGGTAAAGCCCAGTTCGGCGGCCAGCGTTTCGGTGAGATGGAGGTCTGGGCCCTCGAGGCATACGGTGCCGCTTACACCCTTCAGGAGATCCTCACGGTCAAGTCCGACGATATTGTCGGCCGTGTCAAGACCTATGAGGCCATCGTCAAGGGCGAGAGCGTACCGAAGTCCGGCGTTCCGGAGTCCTTCAAAGTACTTATCAAGGAACTCCAGGCACTTGGCCTCGACATCAAGGTCCTCGACAAGGATCAGAACGAGATCGATCTCCGCACAAACTTTGAGAATGACGACATCGGCAGCTTCCGCCGCGTAGAGAACGAGGACATGCGCCACGTGAACGACGCGGAAAAGGCGGAGGGCTACTCCACGGTCGACGAAAACGGCGAACCGGAAGTTCCTGCTGCCAACTTTGACGAAGGGGAGTCCCCGGAGTCCGATGGCACAGCAGACGAGCAGGATACCGAGAGTTTTGACGAATAAAGCAGGAAAGGGGTCGCCTAATGGTAGATAAGAACACAGCTATCCAGTCGAATGAAAATATCGAGTTTGACTCTATCCAGATCGGCCTGGCATCTCCGGACACCATCCGCGAATGGTCCTACGGAGAGGTCAAGAAGCCGGAAACCATAAACTACAGAACACTGAAACCCGAGCGCGACGGACTTTTCTGTGAGCGCATTTTCGGACCCACCAAAGACTGGGAATGCTACTGCGGTAAATATAAGAGAATCCGTTATAAAGGCAAAATCTGCGAGCGCTGCGGCGTAGAGGTCACCAAGGCCAAGGTCCGCCGTGAGCGCATGGGCCACATTGAGCTGGCTGCTCCAGTATCCCACATCTGGTACTTCAAGGGCATTCCGTCCCGCATTGGCCTTATGCTGGATCTCTCTCCGAGAAATCTCGAGAAAGTTCTCTATTTCGCTCTTTATATTGTCACGGATCCGGGCAGCACTCCGCTGGAGAAGTTCCAGACCCTGACCGAAAAAGAGTATCAGGATATGCGCGAGAAGTATGAGGACGACTTTGACGCCGGAATGGGCGCCGAGGCCATCAAGAAACTTCTTGCCGAAATTGACGTAGATGCCCTCTCCCAGCAGCTGACCGACGAGCTCGAAAACTCCACCGGCCAGAAGAGAGCCCGTATCCTGAAGCGTCTTGACGTCGTCAACGCATTCAAGAACTCCGGCAACAAGCCTGAGTGGATGATCCTGGACGTCATTCCGGTCATTCCTCCGGATCTCCGTCCCATGGTACAGCTGGACGGCGGACGTTTTGCCACGTCAGACCTGAATGACCTGTATCGCCGCGTCATCAACCGGAACAACCGTTTGAAGAGACTCCTGGAACTCGGCGCACCGGACATCATCATCCGCAATGAGAAGCGCATGCTGCAGGAGGCTGTCGACGCCCTGATCGACAACGGCCGCCGTGGCCGCCCGGTCACCGGACCCAACAACCGTCCTCTGAAATCCCTCTCCGACATGCTGAAGGGTAAACAGGGACGTTTCCGTCAGAACCTCCTCGGTAAACGTGTCGACTACTCCGGCCGTTCTGTTATCGTCGTAGGTCCGGAACTCAAGATGTATCAGTGCGGTCTCCCGAAGGAGATGGCACTTGAGCTCTTCAAGCCCTTCGTCATGAAGCGTCTGGTGGAGACCGGTGTTGCCGGAAACATCAAGTCCGCCCGTAAGATGGTGGAGCGCTCCAAGGATGAGGTCTGGGACGCCCTTGAGGTCGTCATCAAAGACCACCCTGTCATGCTGAACCGCGCACCGACCCTGCATCGCCTCGGAATCCAGGCATTTGAGCCGGTCCTCGTAGATGGCCGTGCCATTAAACTCCATCCGCTGGCCTGCACCGCCTTCAACGCCGACTTCGACGGCGACCAGATGGCAGTCCATGTACCGCTCTCCGCAGAGGCACAGGCAGAGGCCCGTTTCCTCATGCTGGCTGCCAACAACCTTCTGAAACCCTCCGACGGAAAACCGGTCACGGTTCCGACCCAGGATATGATCCTCGGTTCCTATTACCTGACCCTGGACAAGGACGGCGAGCCCGGTGAGGGCAGAGCTTTCCGTGACGTCAACGAGGCACAGATGGCCTTCGAAGAGGGCACCATCACCTATCACTCCAAGATCTATGTCCGCATGACCAAGGTCATCGACGGCGTCGAGCAGTCCAGAGTAATCAAGACTTCGCTCGGCAAGATCATCTTCAATAACCCCATCCCGCAGGATCTCGGCTTCGTAGACCGCTCCGACCCGGAGCACGCCTTCGACCTGGAGATCAGCCAGCTGGTCAGCAAGAAAGTCCTTGGACAGATCATTGACCGCTGCATCCGCAAGCATGGCACTCACATTACCTCTGTCATGCTGGACGGCATCAAGTCCCAGGGTTATAAATATTCCACCCTCAGCGGAATCACCATCTCGGTCTCCGACTCCAAGATCCCGCAGAGCAAATACGACATGGTCGCAGCTGCCGACGCACAGGTCGACAAGATCGACAAGGCCTATCAGAGAGGTTTCCTCTCCGCCTCCGAGAAATCTGCTCAGGTCATCAAGACCTGGAACCAGTGCACCGACGACGTATCCGAAGGTCTTATGGACAACCTGGGCCGTTACAACCCGCTGTACATGATGATCGACTCCGGTGCCCGAGGCTCGAAATCTCAGCTGCGTCAGATCGCCGGTATGCGTGGACTCATTGCCAACACCTCCGGTAAGACCATTGAAATTCCCATTCGTGCCAACTACCGGGAAGGCCTGAACATCATCGAGTACTTCATCTCTTCCCGAGGCGCCCGTAAAGGACTGGCCGACACCGCACTCCGTACCGCCGACTCCGGTTACCTCACCAGACGTCTTGTCGACGTTGCCCAGGAGGTCATCGTCACCGAGGAGGACTGCGGCTGCAAGGAAGGCCTGGCTGTCTATGACATCATGGATGGCAAGGAAGTCATCGAGGAAATGGCAGAGCGTCTCTCCGGCCGTTATCTTCTCGAAGATCTCGTGGATCGCGAGACCGGCGAAGTCCTCATGGACTGTGACCATATGCTGTCCGACGACGACGCTCAGCTCGTTGCCGACTATGTCAAGAAGACCCACGAGGAGGATGTGGCTGCCGGCAAGGTCCCTGAGGACTCCCGCGCTGAGATCCGTATCCGTTCTCTCCTGACCTGCCGTGCCCATCACGGTGTCTGCATCAAGTGCTACGGCCGCAACCTGGCCCGCGGTGTTCCGGTCACGGTCGGTGAGTCTGTCGGTGTCATTGCCGCACAGTCCATCGGTGAGCCCGGTACCCAGCTGACCATGCGTACGTTCCATACCGGCGGTGTCGCCTCCGGTTCCGATATTACACAGGGTCTTCCCCGTGTCGAGGAGCTGTTTGAGGGACGCAAGCCGAAGACGCTCGCCATGCTCTCTGAGATCTCCGGTACGGTTTCCATCCAGGAAATCAAGAAGAGCCGCTATGTAGTCGTTACCAACGAGGAGGACGGTACCGAAAAACAGTACCTCATTCCTTATGGCCTGCGCATCCGCTCCAACATTGTTGACGGTGCCAAGATCAAGAAGGGTGCTGTTCTCACCGAGGGTTCCATCAACCCGCATGATCTTCTCGAGGTCATGGGTGTCGACGCCGTTCACGACTACCTCATCCGCGAAGTACAGCACACCTACCGTATGCAGGGTGTTGACATCAACGATAAGCACATTGAGGTCATCGTCCGCCAGATGATGAAGAAGGTCAAAGTCACCGATCCGGGCGACTGCCGCGCCGTTGACGAGGAGCTCGTCGCCGGAACCGTTGTCGACAAGTCCTACTTCTATGAGGTCAACGACAAGATTGAGGCCCGTCGCGAGGCAGGGGAGGATCTGGAGTTCGCCAAATGCGATCCCATGCTCCTCGGTATTACCAAGGCATCCCTTGCCACCGACTCGTTCCTGTCCGCCGCATCATTCCAGGAGACCACGAGAGTTCTCACCGACGCCGCCATCAAGGGCAAGGTCGACCATCTCCAGGGTCTCAAGGAGAACGTCATCATCGGTAAGCTGCTTCCCACCGGTACCGGCATGAAGTGCTACTCTTCCGGTGTCACCGTAGAGAAGAAGCACGAGGCGTTCAACACCATTGATTCGGACCTCTTTATTGAGGACATCACTGGCGGTGAGTCCGAGGAGAACGGGGAATATGACAGTGTTCTCGGCAGTCTGGACGACAGCACCGGCGTGTGAGTTAAACTTTGGGAAAAATCGTTGACAAGCGAGTGGCAATAGTATAAAATACCGAATTGCCGCGGAAAAATTTTTGTCTGACTATAAAAAGGGCTTTCGTTTTTCGCGAAGGCCCCTTTTTTATAGCAATATATTACACTTTTACACTTATTTTGCAGGAGGTGAAACAGATTGCCAACCTTTAACCAGCTTGTTCGTCAGGGCAGAAAGACCTCTGAGAAGAAGGCTAAAGCACCGGCTCTTCTGAAAGGACTCAACACGAAGAAAAATGTTATGACTGATATGTCTTCCCCGCAGAAACGCGGAGTTTGCACCGCAGTCAAGACCGCAACCCCGAAAAAGCCGAACTCTGCACTTCGTAAGATCGCCAGAGTACGTCTCACCAACGGTATTGAGGTCTCCGCTTACATCCCCGGTGTAGGTCATAACCTTCAGGAGCACTCCGTCGTTCTCATTCGTGGCGGACGTGTTAAGGATCTCCCCGGTGTGCGTTACCACATTGTTCGCGGTACGCTGGACACCCAGGGCGTTCAGGACAGAATGCAGGCCCGTTCCAAGTACGGTGCCAAGAAACCGAAGAAAAAATAAGCATTTCTTTCGGACAGAAGTGAGAGCAATCTTCTTGCAGGCTGCGTGAGAAATCACGTAACAATGTAGGAGTGTGTATATATTGTTATATGTACGCCTCGACATTGGCGCCACGGGAATATTGTCACTCGAGTACCTATGATATCATTTTTATGAAGGAGGGAAGCGAAGTGCCAAGAAGAGGCCAGATAGCAAAACGTGACGTTTTGCCAGATCCGCTTTACAATTCCAAACTCGTAACACGTCTCGTAAACAGTGTTATGCTTGACGGAAAAAAAGGTGTCGCTCAGAAAATCGTGTACGGCGCTTTTGACATCATCAAAGATAAGACAGGCGAGGAGCCCCTCGACGTATTCGAGAAGGCCATGGAAAATGTTATGCCTGTCCTTGAGGTAAAGGCCCGCCGTGTCGGCGGTGCCACCTATCAGGTCCCCATTGAGGTCCGCCAGGATCGCCGTGAGACCCTCGGCCTTCGTTGGATCACTCTCTACGCTCGTCAGCGTTCGGAGAGAACCATGAAGGAGAGACTCGCCAACGAGATCATGGACGCTGCCAATGAGACCGGCAACGCATTCAAGAAACGTGAAGATACCCATAAGATGGCAGAAGCCAACAAGGCATTTGCTCATTTCAGATGGTAAGCCTGCTCTGTAACTTGCAACTTATTGGAGGTTAAAGAATGCCTAGACAAGTAGCTTTGGACAAAGTCAGAAATATCGGTATCATGGCTCATATCGATGCCGGCAAGACGACGACAACAGAGCGTATTCTCTACTACACCGGTATCAACCATAAGATCGGTGAGGTCCACGATGGCGAGGCTACCATGGACTGGATGGTCCAGGAGCAGGAGCGCGGTATCACCATCACTTCTGCTGCCACGACCTGTTTCTGGAAAGAACACAGAATCAACATCATCGACACCCCCGGCCACGTTGACTTTACCGCTGAGGTCGAGCGTTCTCTTCGAGTACTCGACGGCTCCGTAACAGTCCTCTCTGCCAAGGGCGGTGTTGAGCCGCAGTCTGAGACCGTATGGCGTCAGGCTGATAAATATAATGTCCCGCGCATGATCTACGTCAACAAGATGGACATCATGGGCGCAGATTACTACAACGTAATCGACATGGTCAAAGACCGTCTGAAAGCCAACCCGGTACCGCTCCAGATCCCGATCGGCGCCGAGAACAACTTCCGCGGAATCGTTGATCTTCTCACCATGCGTGCTGAGGTCTACTATGATGATCTCGGAAAGGATATCCGTGACGAGGACATCCCCGACGATCTCAAAGAGACCGCTCAGAAGTACCATGATGAGCTCATTGAGACCGTTGCCTCCTATGACGACGACCTCATGGAGAAGTACTTCAACGGCGAAGGGCTGAGCATTGACGAAATCAAGGCCACCATCCGCAAGGGCACCATCGCCAACGACATGGTTCCCATGGTATGCGGTACTTCTTATCGTAATAAGGGCGTACAGCCTCTGCTCGACGCCATCGTAGATTACATGCCGGCTCCCACCGACATCCCGTCCATCAAGGGCACGAACCCGGAGACTGAGGAGGAAGAGGACCGTCACCCGAGTGACGACCAGCCGTTCTCCGCTCTGGCATTCAAGATTGCCACAGACCCGTATGTTGGTAAGCTCTGCTTCTTCCGCGTTTACTCCGGTACTGCAGAGGCCGGTTCCACCGTATATAACTCCGTAAAGGATAAGAACGAGCGTCTCGGCCGTATCCTTCAGATGCACGCCAACCACAGACAGGACCTCGACAAGGTCTATACCGGTGATATCGCCGCCTGCGTCGGTGTCAAGAACACCACCACTGGTGATACCCTCTGTGACCCGAAGCATCCGGTCATCCTTGAGTCCCTCGACTTCCCGGATCCGGTTATCCGTGTTGCCGTAGAGCCGAAGACCAAAGCAGGCCAAGAGAAGATGGGTATTGCCCTCGCCAAGCTTGCTGAGGAGGATCCGACGTTCCGTACTTATACCGACGAAGAGACCGGCCAGACCATCATCGCCGGTATGGGTGAGCTCCATCTGGAGATCATCGTCGACCGACTTCTCCGTGAGTTCCACGTAGAGGCCAATGTCGGTAAGCCGCAGGTCGCCTATCGTGAGACCATCACCGCAATGTCCGATGTCGACTGCAAATATAAGCGTCAGTCCGGTGGTTCCGGTCAGTACGCTGAGGTCAAGATCAAAATCGAGCCGAACCCGGGCAAGGGTTATGAGTTCGTCAACGCCGTCACCGGAGGCTCCATTCCGAAGGAGTTCATCGGCCCGGCTGAGCAGGGGATCAAGGCCGCTATGACCGCCGGTGTTCTTGCCGGTTACAACGTAGAGGACGTCAAGGTCACTCTGTACGACGGTTCTTATCATGAGGTCGACTCCTCCGAGATGTCCTTCAAGATCTGCGGATCCATGGCATTCAAAGACGCCATGCGCAAGGCATCCCCGGTTCTCATGGAGCCCATGATGAGTGTAAACGTCACCACTCCGGACGACTACGTCGGTGAGGTCATCGGTGACATCAACTCCCGCCGTGGTGAGATCAAGGGCATGGAGCCGGTCAACGGCGCAACCCAGATCTCCTCGTTCATTCCGCTCGCCAGCATGTTCGGTTACTCCACCGACCTTCGTTCCAAGACCCAGGGCCGTGCCAACTATGTCATGCAGCCGTCCCACTATGTTGAGGTTCCGAAGAGCATTGCAGAGAAGATCATCAGCGACCGGAACAAGAAGTAAAAGTCTTGCATTGAATACTACTATCTGATACAATACTTTTAATTTCACGTCACATTAAAAATCATTTTGATGGGATATATTTCTAAGATTCTAAGGAGGATATTCCAATGGCAAAGGAACATTTTAACAGAACCAAGCCCCATGTAAACATTGGTACCATCGGCCACGTTGACCATGGTAAAACCACTCTTACTGCAGCTATCACCAAGTATCTTTCCCTCAAGGGCCTTGCAAAGTTCGAGGACTATGCAAACATCGATAAGGCTCCCGAGGAGAGAGAGCGTGGTATCACCATCAACACCGCTCACGTAGAGTATGAGACCGAGGATCGTACCGGTGAGAACGGCGAGGAGATCAAGGGCCGTCACTATGCTCACGTTGACTGCCCCGGCCATGCCGACTACATCAAGAACATGATCACCGGCGCCGCTCAGATGGATGGTTCCATCCTCGTTATCGCCGCTACCGACGGCCCCATGGCTCAGACCAAGGAGCATCTTCTCCTTGCCCGTCAGGTAGGCGTTCCTTACATCATCGTATTCCTGAACAAGGTTGACCAGGTCGACGATCCTGAGCTCCTCGAGCTCGTTGAGATGGAAGTCCGTGAGACCCTCTCCGAGTATGAGTTCCCGGGCGACGACATTCCGATCATCGCTGGTTCCGCTCTTCAGATGCTCCAGTCCGACGAGACTGACCCGGCTGCCGACATCTATAAGCCCGTTCGTGAGCTTCTCGACGCTGTCGACACCTATATCCCGACTCCGAACCGTAAGGATGACCTTCCCTTCCTTATGCCGATCGAGGACGTATTCACCATCACCGGCCGTGGTACTGTTGCCACTGGTAGAGTTGAGCGTGGTATGCTGAAGATGGGCGACGAGGTCGACATCGTTGGTCTTAAGGATGAGAAGACCAAGTCCGTCGTTACCGGTATTGAGATGTTCCGCAAGACCCTCGACTATGCCGAGGCCGGCGACAACATCGGTGTTCTTCTCCGTGGTATCCAGAGAACTGACATCGAGCGTGGACAGGTTCTCTCTGCTCCGAACTCCATCCATCCGCACAAGAAGTTCCATGGCCAGGTTTACGTTCTGACCAAGGACGAGGGTGGTCGTCATACTCCGTTCTTCAACAACTATCGTCCGCAGTTCTATTTCAGAACCACCGACGTTACCGGTGTTATCTCTCTCCCCGAGGGCGTAGAGATGTGCATGCCTGGTGATAACGTTGAAATGGACGTTGAGCTCATCACCCCCATCGCCATTGAGAAGGGTCTTCGTTTCGCCATCCGTGAGGGCGGCCGTACTGTTGGTTCGGGCGTTGTCACTGAGATCAACGAATAAGTCTCTCTTTCAGGCTTGAAAATCTAACTTTTCAGAACCGGAGTGCCCCGTGCACCCCGGTTCTTTTTCTTCACATTGTTTACAATGTCTTAATATATTTCCGTTTTTACCTTGCAGGCCGTCGGATTTTGGAGTATAGATTAATTGTATGAATTTATTTTGAGGAGAGATATTCTATGAAGAACACAAACCTGCATCGCAGCATTCGCGCCATCCTGGCTGCTGTGCTCACGCTGGCTATGCTCGCCACCAGTGTTCTCTCGGCAGCTGCCCTCAGCGGCTCCTCCGACGAGAAGAAGGCGGGAACCATCCTGAAAGTTCCGGTTGCCCAGAAGACGGCCGGTGAAATTGACCGTGAAATCACCCCCGGCGAAAAGCCGGTCAAGGCTCTTGGTTCCACGAAGGTCGTCGAGTTCAACGGCGACGACAAACTGGACCAGTTCTACGCCCAGGGCGGTGCCGGCTCCATTACAGACGTCGTCAAATTCCTGGCTCTGAACCTCGCTGTTCCGGCTCCGGATACCTCTAAGCTTGAGGGCCTCAAAGCATACCCGGACGCCTGCAGCGCTTTCCAGGTCAAGAACAAAGAGAACGGCGGCTACTATTTTGGCCGTAACTTCGACTATGATCCCGGCGACATGCTGATCATCAAGACGAACCCGAAGAAGGGCTACAAGTCTCTGACTTCCTGCGACACCAGCATTCTCACCAACTCCCTTGGCTATGCCGCTGGTCTCATTCCGGATGATCTTATGACCCGCATTGGTCTCTACATTCCGGTCGACGGCATGAACGAGAAGGGTGTCTGCGTCTCCATCAACATGATCAATGATCCGGTCGTTGTCAGCCAGGATACCGGCAAGACTAAGCAGATCTGCACCACAGCTCTCCGCACTATCATGGACCGCGCTGCCAATGTCGACGAGGCCATTGATATCCTCAAGAACTGTGACTTCCACACCTGGGATGGCTTCCTTATCCATCTTGCCATCTCTGACGCCTCCGGCAAACATGTCGTAGCTGAGTGGATCGACAACAAGCTCTCCATCATTGAGACCCCCATCGTCACCAACTTCTATCTGACCCCGGGCCCCAAGTATGGTATTGGTACCTCTGAGTCCATGACCCGTTATCAGATTCTCACCAAGACTCTGAAGGAAAAACCGGTCATGACCGAGACCGACGTCCGTGACGCCCTTGCCTCCGTTGCCAAGAGCAACTTCCCGGAGACGGAGCATACCACTGAGTGGAGTATCGTCTACAACCAGAAGACGCTCACCGCCACTTACTATCGTTCTGAGCACTACAGAGACGGATATGTCATCCATCTTTGATCTCTGAACGGAATCTGTACAATTTCGACCCGGTGTGGGGGACTCCCCGCACCGGGTCGTTTTTCTGTGCTAGAATGAAGGAAATTGAAAAGAGGGGATTCCATGAAAAACATACGAAAACTCATTGCACTCTTCTGTGCTCTCCTAATGATCTTGACTCTTGCCGCCATGCCTGCATCGGCGCTCGGGTTAGGAAAGACCAAAGTCGGCATCTCTTGGCAGGACGATCCCACCGGGGCTGGCCGCGCTACCTACGCCCAGGCTGTCATTCGCGCCGGTGGCCGTCCGGTATATCTTCCCCTGGTGGACTCCACTGCCGAGGCAAAAGAGGCGGTGGACAGCGTGGATGCTGTGATCATGACCGGGGGAGAGGATATCAACCCTGCGCTCTATGGGGAAGCGCCCTCGCAAAAACTGGAAACGGTCAACAAGGAGAGGGATACCTCAGACACCCTAATGCTGAAGGAGGCCATTTCCGAAGACAAGCCGACGCTCTGCATCTGCCGTGGCTGCCAAATGCTGAATGTGGTCCGCGGGGGAACCCTGTATCAGGATCTTCCCACTGAGCTGCCTTCCGACGTCTCGCACAGAGCTAGCGGGGGAATCGGGATCAATCACCACGACATCGTCGTCTATGGCGACAATCTGCTCTCCGACATCATGGGAGGTCCCGGCACATACGACGTCAATTCGTACCATCATCAGGGTATAAAGGATGTGGGCGATGGACTGACTATAGCAGCAAGAGCTCCTGACACGCTCGTAGAAGGAGTTGTCCTTCCTGGCAAGAAATTTGTCCTTGGCGTCCAGTTCCACCCCGAGCTCATGGTACTCGGCGGGCACACCCAGTATCTGACATTCTTCGAGAAGCTGATGGCGGCGGCGTAAGTATTTCATATTGACCCGATAGGAATAATGTGATATTCTGGGCATTGATATTTGACCGAAAGAAGCTGGTATCATGCTCCAGGATCAGGAACTGTCCCGTATTATAAAAAATAAGTACATCGCCCCATTGCACCGGACCCGCAGTGACCTCGTGGGGGTGGAATTTGAGCTCCCCGTCGTGCATTTCGGCGGACAGCCCGTGTCCCGGGACCTCATGCAGGCCCTGGTGGAGGCTTTTATTCAGCGGTTCCACTTTGACCGCTACGCCAGGGATGATGCCGGCCGCATCTATACGGCCCAGAACATTGAGTCGGCGGACGACTTGTCTTTCGACTGCAGTTTTAATACGCTGGAGCTCTCTCTGGGCTGTCTCTCTGACCTGAATGTTATTGACCGGCGCTTTCAGGCCTATTACCGCTTTATTCAGGACTTTTTGCTGCCCTATGATCACACGCTGACGGGGTGCGGAATCAACCCGAACTACCGGGTCAATGAGAATGTGCCGGTGGAGAAAGGGCGGTATCGCATGCTGTACCACCATCTCTCCTCCTATCCGGACCATCCGGAGAAGAAGTGCCACAACTACCCGAATTTTGGCATGTTCTCCTGTGCCTCTCAGGTCCAGCTGGACGTGGATGAGGACAATGTGCTGCTCGCCCTGAATACCCTCGCCAAGTTGGAACCGCTGAATTCTCTGCTCTTTGCCAACTCCTATTTCGAGGATGACAATGTGAGCCTTCTGTGCAGTCGGGATTATTTCTGGCGGGAGAGCATGCAGGGGTATAATCCGCACAATCTCGACATGTATGAGACGGAGTTGGGCTCGCTGAATGAAATCATCTCCTATATTGCCACGGAGAGCATGTATTGTCTTGAGAGGGACGGAAAATATATCAACTTTTCCCCCATGACACTGCACGACTATTTTTCCAGTGAAGCGGTGGAGGGGGAGTACTGGGACGGTTCCGGGTATCGGACCATACAGTTCCGCCCAGAGCCCGAGGATATCAAGTACCACCGCTCCTATAAGTTTGAGGATCTGACATTTCGCGGCACGCTGGAACTTCGCAGTGTCTGCGAGCAGCCGGTTGCGGATATCATGTCCGTCTCTGCTTACTTTGCCGGCCTCATGGAGTGCCTGCCTGAGCTAAAGGGTCTGCTGGACGCGGACACGACGCTCTATGGCAACGGCTATAACGCCACGGAACTCCGTCGTATTGTAAACGTGGAAGGGGTTCCGGAGTTCGCCGACCCCGCTGGTGTACAGCGGCTGCTGCTGTCCGTTCTGGACCTCGCAGAGAGCGGACTCCACAGAAGAGGGTATCATGAAGAACATTTCCTAAAACCGCTTTACAGCCGCGCAGAGGCCCTGAAAAACCCAGCCCAGGTCATGCGGGAGAAGCTTTCCCGTGGGGAGTCTGCTGATGATATTGCCCGGGACTTCGCCAAAATGGAATAATAATAGAGACGCGCTGCCAGACAAAATGGTCTGCAGTGCGTCCCTTTGTTTTTCTGATATTTATAGCTCTGAGTAGGTGGCAAAGACAAAGCGCGGGTCCACCATATCATCCCGAAACTCGTGCCCATGGGGATTGCCCCGGTAGACCTCCTGACCGTCTTTGTAGACGCACAAGGTCGTTATGGGCATTGGTTCCCAATTGCCGTCTTTCAGCGGCTTGGTGGCGAACAGGGCGGTGTCCGGAGTCTTGTTGAGATAGAGACTGTTTGCATAGTTGGAATGGACATACATATATTCCCCGTCATAGAGGATGAGATTCAACTTGTTCCCCTCTGCCATGTGGGCGATGATCTGGTCGATCAGAGCGAAACGCTCCTCCGGAAGAAGCTCCCGGTCCAGGTTCTGTGCCCGGCAGTCCAGGTGTTCCATGATGTACAGGAGAATTCGCTCGCTGTCCGTGTCGCCCTTTTGCTGATAAAAGTAGCGGTCTGCCTCCGGGAAGTCGAATAGAGTACCGTTATGGGCGAGGGTCCAGTAACGACCGGTAGCGTCTCTGCGAAGGAATGGATGGGAGTTCTCATAGCTGAGGGAACCCATGGTGGCGAGACGGACATGGGCAATGAGATTTTCCGCCTCGATTTCCGCTTTCAGCCGCTCCTTTAAGTAGAGACTTTTTGTGGCTTTGACCGGTTCCTTCTCAATGGAGGTGCCGCTTCCGCCGTACACAGCAAGTCCCCATCCGTGGGGATTCTCCTCGGCGTGGGTGAAAAACTCCTTGAGGAGATCATTGGCGTGGATGGGACGGGCGGAATTGATTCCAAAAAGTTCACACAATTAGGACACCTGCCTTTCCTTCGCCAGTTCCAGGCCTTTCTTTACAAAGTCATCTGCATATTCTTTGCGGAGGATCCAGGCATACCGGGTCTCCGGAACAATAAATTTTTGTCTCTCGAATTCCAAGATCTGCTGCACCTCTTCGGGCGCATCTTTATAGAACTTCTGCATGGCCTCAATCATATTCTTTCCCTCGTCGGCAAAGGATACACTCTGGCCGGAGAGGTTCTCAATACTCACGGTGCGCAGATCATAGTGGGCGGCTCGCTTGAAGTTCTGAACGGAATAAACCTGTTCCCGCTCGCTCATGGGGCGTGGCGGCATGGCAGCCAGCCAGATGAGGAACAGCTGGATGAACTTCACGTCCAGCAGGTTGATACCGGCAGGCTCCAGCGGATTCAAATCCACCATGCGGAGCTCAATGTGATTGACGCCGCCCCCTTTCAGACTTGACAGACTGTTCTTGCCGGCCGGCTTGAGCCGGATGGGGTAATAGAGTTCCCTGGGAGCAGCAAGATATCCGTTGTCCACATAGGCTTGGATTCCGTCTGCATAGGATGCAATGTCGCTGTATCGGAAGACCGGGACAAAGAAATTCCAGTAACCGGATTCACTGCATCGGATGGATGACATTCCGGTGAAAAAACTTCCCCCGAACAGTCCTTTCTCCAGGAAAGAGCGGTCTGCCACGGGACTTGCCGCTGTCACCGCGGTGACGATCCAGCCGAAACGTGCTGCCTTTTCCGCAAGTTCCAGATAGAACTGATCCCGGAAGTTTGCAAAGTCAGTGTCATATCGACAGGCAAACTCGGCACGTAGCAGTTCCTCCGAAAAGGAGTAGTTGAAATGGATGCCGCTGAGCGTCATGACATAGCGGCCGTAGCGGTCGGAGAGGTAGTTCCGATAGGCGGTATTTCCACTTTCCGCCCCCTTGAACTGGGCAATGGGGATATCCTCTTCCGAGCGGATATACGGGGGATTGGAGAACGGCCAGAGCAGTTCCGCTTCCGGCAGTTCCGCCAGTGTTTTCTGAATTTGTTCCGTACGTTCCGAGAGTTCCCGGACGACACCCTCCGCAGAGTGGTGTACCGACGTGTTGATCTCTGTCTGGTTTTCACAGAAGTCCCGGACAATATGGGGGTCATCCGGGAAGGGGTGGGGTGTATGAGAGAGAAAGCCCTCCGGAGTAATCCGGAGGCTTTCCTTTTCCAGTCCAAAGCACCCTTGATAGAGGAGCTTCCGGACGTCATTGTTCTCAATGTGAAGCATGGGGAGTGGCCCCTTTCTCCGATAATATTTAAATCATATAGCTTTAGTAGGAATGACCTAATATTACCGCAGGAGCCGTTCTCTGTCAATGTACGGAACTGAAATAATTATCCGGCAATACTTCCATCATGACGAGATTCGGGGCCACGTCATGGGCGGCAATGCACGGTAGGAGGTTCAGGATGGTCGTTCTGGTGACCTCGGGGTAGTCCTTTGCCATTTTGGCAAGACGCGGGGTGAGCTCGTCCACCATGGCCTTGAGCTGCGGGAGGTCATAGTCTATGTAGCCCTCCTCCTTGAAGCTGTCCACGAGATAGGAGAGGAGAAGGTCAGCGGTATTGGAGGTCGGGCTCAGCAGGCTCTTAAAGACCTCATTTCCGTTGTCCTGGACTTTTTTGGCAAACCCCTGGAATGCGCGGCTGGTGCTGAGGTCTTTGTCGCCCGTGGAATAGTAGGCCGTGGCAATATCCATGAGATATTTCTGGACATGGTCTACGTAGTCCTGACGGGATGTGACAAACGATGTGGTCAGTGCCTCGCCAAGAGCGGGGTAGAGCTCCTTCGGGCTGTCATATTTCGATCCGAATGACTGATAGGCATCCGGAATGTAGAGGTTGAACAGTTCATTCGGCACTTCCTTCAGCTTGCTGCGGAATGCGGCGGCCATTTCGTCACCGGCGTCCTGCTTATCCGGGAGGAAACGGTCAACGCCGTAGCGGCAGAAACCCATCTGGGTCGGGGGGACGGCGGCGACAATATCATTCTCGGATACCATGTTCTGGATATTGTTATAGAGCGGTTTCGACGCGTATGCCTTCTGTGCGCCCATGGGGCTCTCAAATGTGTAGACATAGGTGTCCTTTGGCTGGAGAGTGACATCTTTGCCGAGGGAAAAGCCATCGTCCAGTTTGCCGCCTGCAAGGTTTGCGGTGGCAGCGGCGCGGCTGTAGCCGGACATCCAGACTTTTACCGGTCCCTTTATCTTATGTTTGGCGATGTACTCTTTTAAGAATGCGAGGGTCTGGTCACTCGTCTTGTCCCAGTTCTGATGCATTCCCTCCGGGCCGAGTTCCAGGTTGCCGCCCCACTCGGAGCGGTACAGGTCACCGCGGATACCGACGGCGAGCAGTGTGCTGTCCTTCAGCTTCTTTGCTGCCACATTGACACCGATAGAGTCATTGGACGGGACGCTGCGCATCCATTTGTTGCTCTGGGGGTCAGTGAACCCGCAGTCCTTCATGAGAGAGACAAAGTTTCGGTTCTCGGTATTGTAGTCCTTGGCGTTGCGTGCCTCCCGGCTCGAGGCCGAGGCGAGGGCGAGGCCAAGAGACATTTTGGCGAGCGGGTGGCTGTAATCATAGGCGGAGCCGCTGAAGTACGAGTCGGAATAGTGGAACGTCCAGGCGTCGTCGCCTTTCTTCTGGAAATGATCCTCCACATAGTGGACCGTGACGTCCTTATCTGTCTTTGGGGCAGCTGCCAGCGCCAGTACGGGAACCTGGACCAGAATGAGGACCAGTGCCAACAGGCAGCTGATGATGGCTTTCGTTTTTTTCATGGGCGATTCACTCCTTTTCCATCTTATTATAATGGATTTTCCGGACACGTGCTTGTACTTCTCTGACTGGGAAGCGCAAAAAAGGCCCGTACCGGGCGGTGTTCCGCTGCGGTACGGGCCGTAAATATTTGTTTTGCTTAGTAATTATAGCTGTAAGCGGTGTGGGTCTTCATGTAGTCTGCAGGAAGCGTCTTGAGCCAGGACTGGCAGGGAGCTTCACTATGTGCAGCAAGGATGTTTACGATATTGGCTATGAAAGTACCAGTGGTGCTCGGATAGTCCTTTGCCATCTTAATGACCCTCGGTACGAGGACATTAAGCATTTTCACGATTTTCTCCTGCGTATAGTTGGTGATGCCTGACTTTGCGTAACCTTCTTCGATATAGCCGGCAATGGCGTTAACTGCCTTGTCTTTATCTCCGCTCAGGAGAACCTGGAGAACATCCTGCCAGTTGTCGGCGAGAACTTTGAGGACATCCTTTCCAGCGTCTTTTACTTCCACATCTTCTCGGTTGAAGGCTTCGAGGAGATCCATGATGTAGACCTGAAGGTTGTCGACATAGTCCTGACGGGAGTAGACGAGATCCGCGGAGACGGCCTTGTCGAGATCCTTGAAGAATTCCGGCTGCAGCTTATCATTTTTGCTGATACCGGTGATAATGGTTCCATTGGTCTGAACGTCCCAGCCCTGGAACAGATCCGGCCAATAGATGTTGTAGATGTCGTTCGGGATGGACTTCATATAGTCCTTCATGGCGGAACTGTACTCGTCGTAGTTCGGGTCAGCCTTGGTGGGAGTCAGGTGGTCAATGCCGTAACGGGCAAAGCCCCAAGAGGTGAACGGTACCATGGGAACGAGGTCGTTCGGGTTTACGATGTTGTGAATGTTGTCATACTTGGCATTCTTGGTGCTCTCTGTGGCAACACCGAGAGCGGGCTCGCAGGGATAGACATACATGTCGTCACGGCTGAGGGTGACTTTGTCGCCAAGATTGTAGCCGTCGTCAAGGGAGCCGCCAATCATGTTGGCAACGATACCGCCGCGGCTGTAGCCGGATACCCAGACCTTGATGCGGCCTTTGATTCCGCTGTCACGGATGTACTGCTTGACGAATTTGAGGGCGTCGTCACGGCTGCGGGAGAAGCCCTGATGGTCACCGGTCACGCCGATGAGGCCATTGTCACCCCATTCGTTCTGGTAGCCAAACCCGCGGATTGCAATGGCAATAAGTGTGGACTTTCCTTTGCCATCCTCGATTTTCTTACTGGCGCAGTTGACACCAATGCTGTCAACCTTCGGACGTGCCTTCATATACTGGCTGCTGGCAAATTTGTCAAAACCACAGACACTTGCAAAATGCTTGAAGTTCTGATTCTGGTTCTTCATGTCGTTTGATTTACGAGCTCTCTGACTTCCGCCGGCAGAGATGGCAAGCGCATTGGATGCAATGGCCAGATCCTGACGATAAACATAGCCGCTCTGATCAAAATAGGCGTCACTATATTTGAATTCGACGGATTTGTCGTTGCCACTGACGACGTAATTGACCTTTACGGTCTTTTCCTTGGGGGCAGAAGCGATGGCTGGAATGCAGACAACACTGACAAGCATTACCATGGCCAGCAGCACGGCAAACACCCGGCTGATGGATTTCTTCATTTTCTCAATTTCCTCCTTGCTTTTCCACTTGTAAAACTATTTGGTTGCTATTAACACCATAGTCATAAATACTATACATAATATCTAATATTTTTTGTATCAACAAAGTTAATTTTATGTTAAACGCTTGGCAATTTTAAAAAATATGTTGGTTTACTTTCTTAGGAAACTATGATAAAATTACAAGTCATTTCCAGTGAAAGGGGTACATTCCATGGCTGTCTCCAATGAGGAGCTCAACCGACAGTTCGAATATGCGACACGGGTCAGGCAGCTGCTGTTGGATCGCACCGGGGGTAAATCGCCAAAGGCCTTTACCCATACCTATGGCTGCCAGGGAAATGTGGCAGATGGGGAGAAAATAGACGGTATCCTCTCGGAAATGGGGTATGAGTTCACAGACGACCCGGCCGAGGCCGACTTCATTCTCTTCAACACCTGTGCGGTGCGGGAACACGCCGAGGACCGTATCTTTGGCAATGTGGGCAGGCTCAAGAAATACAAGGAGACAAACCCAAATCTCATTATCTGTCTCTGCGGCTGCATGGTGCAGCAGCCCCATATTGTACAG
Organism: uncultured Eubacteriales bacterium; assembly: GCA_900315285.1. Classification (GTDB taxonomy): domain Bacteria; phylum Bacillota; class Clostridia; order Oscillospirales; family Acutalibacteraceae; genus RUG420. The sequence goes on from OMYO01000007.1 coordinate 47,536, forward strand.
CGCATCAAGGACCATTTCCGTTATGTGGATCTCGCTTTTGGCACCCATGTCATATATAAACTCCCGGAGCTGCTCTATCGCACCCTCACAGAGGAGGGAAGAGTTTTTGACATCTCGGAGGACAACAATGATATTGCCGAGGACGGCGTTATCCGTCATAATAGCAATATCAAGGCTTTTCTGCCGGTGACCTATGGCTGCAACAACTTCTGTACCTACTGTGTCGTCCCCTATGTCCGCGGACGAGAGCGAAGCCGCTCTTACGACGAGGTGTTGAATGAGGCCCGTTCTCTGGTAAATCAGGGCTACAAGGAAATCATGCTGCTGGGGCAGAATGTCAACTCCTATGGAAACGACTTCCACGAGAAAAATCTGTTCCCGAAACTTCTGCGGGACATCAACGACATCCCCGGGGACTTCCTCATCCGCTTCATGACATCCCACCCGAAGGACTGCTCCCATGAACTTCTGGACGCCATGGCGGAGTGTGAAAAAGTGGAACGGCACCTGCATCTGCCGGTGCAGAGCGGAAATGACCGGGTCTTAAAGGCTATGAATCGCCATTATGACCGGGAACATTATCTGGAACTCATCCGGTACGCCAGAAGCATCATGCCAGACCTCAGCATTACCAGTGACATCATCGTCGGTTTCCCGGGGGAGACCCATGAGGAGTTCCTGGACACCATCTCCCTGGTGAAGGAGGTCGGTTACTCCGCCCTCTATACTTTTATCTATTCCCCGCGGGTCGGCACAAAGGCCGCATCCCTCCCTGACCCCATGACCCGGACCGAGAAGCAGCAGTGGTTCGAGGAACTCCAGTTTGCCCAGGAACAGTGTGCCGCTGCGCGCACCGAGCAGTTCCGCGGGCAGGTCTTCCGGGTCCTGGCCGAAAAACGCAATAAACATGGCAAGCTTGAGGGCCGAACCTCCGGCAACACCATGATTGAATTTGATGCCCCGGACAGTTGTCTGGGCACCTTCTGCGACGTCCGCGTCACAGAGCCCCTGTCCTTCGTCCTGAAGGGCGAATTAAACTGAGAAAATCCACAGTGTGGAAAATTTGAGAGGAGCTATTCCCATGGACGTAATTGAAATGACCCGGCAGCTCGGCGCTGCCATTCAGCAGGACGAGCGTTATCTGGCATTCCAGAAAGCGAAGACCGAGGCCGACAACGACCCCAACGTCTCCCTAATGATGTCCCAGATCGAGGCCATCCGCACCCAGTATCAGAACGAGGCCTCCAGCCCGGCTCCGAACCAGGAGACGCTTCAGGCTCTGGATCAGTCCTTCCAGAAGGTCTATCAGAACCTCATGTCCAACGACATCATGGTCCGCGCCAACCAGGCCGGTCAGGAAATTGACAGTCTCATGCAGTATGTCATGCAGATCCTCAGCCTCTGTGTCAACGGCGAGGACCCGGCAACCTGCGAGCCCCCTCAGGCAAGCGAGTGCAACTGCGAAGGCGGCGACTGCGGGAGCTGCGGCGGTGGATGCGGCGAAGGCTGCGGCTGCTGACAAGCGGACTGAATTCAATAGAATATGGCTTTCGGAATGCTCCGGACCGGTGCCCTGTACCGGCCGGGGCATTCTTTTTTTTCGTCTTTAGATATGGTAAAATTAAATACTAATTTGGCGGACGGAAAAAAGACTTCGCCCCCTGGAAACGGAGAGTATCATGCCGGAATTTACACCACTCATGCAGCAGTATGTGAATATCAAGGAGAACTATCGGGACGCCATCCTCATGTTCCGCGTCGGAGACTTCTATGAGATGTTCTTCGATGACGCGAAGACGGCTTCCCGGGAACTGGATCTGGTGCTCACCGGCAAGGACTGCGGGCAGGAGGAGCGTGCGCCTATGTGCGGCGTGCCGTTCCATTCTGTCGAACCGTACATCGCCCGGCTTGTGGCGAAGGGGTATAAGGTGGCCATCTGCGAGCAGCTGGAAGACCCGGCCCTTGCCAAGGGTCTTGTGAAGCGGGACGTTATCCGCATCGTCACACCCGGCACCGTCATTGAGAGCGACATGCTGGACGAGTCCCGCAACAACTACCTCTGCGGCCTCTACCACGGGGAGGGGGAGACCGGTCTCGCTTTTGTCGACGTGTCCACCGGAGAGGTGCAGGTCACATCGCTGCAGGAGGAGGAGAGCGGGGACAAGACCCTCAACGAACTTGGGCGATTCGCCCCTCGTGAAATCCTCCTGAACTCCCAGGGCAACAGTCTCCGCGGTCTTACCACCTACGTGGAAAAGCAGGAGAAGAACATGACTCAGGTCCTGCCGGACAAGGCGTTCTCTCTGGAGGACTGTGAAAAACTCATTACCGACCACTTTGATGCCACCCGGGAGGAACTGGACCTCACCTCGGACAATGCCGTCCGGGCACTGGGCGCCGTCATGGACTACCTGTTCAGTGTCCAGAAGAATGATCTCGAGAATATCCGGGAAGTCCATGTCTTCACCGATGCCAAGTATATGAAACTGGACTTCTCGGCCCGCCGAAATCTGGAACTCACTGAGACGCTCCGGAACCGGGAGAAACGGGGCACCCTGCTCTGGGTCCTCGACAAGACCCGCACCGCCATGGGTAAGCGCCTGCTGCGCTCCTGGCTCGAGCAGCCCCTCATGTCCGTGGGTGGCATCCTGAAGCGTCAGAACGCCGTCACGTATCTTACGGAAAATATGGCACTGCGGGACGAACTGGCAGACAACATGGCATCCATCCATGACATGGAGCGGCTCATTACCCGCATTTCCTATGGCACAGCTAATGCCCGGGAACTTCGAAGCCTCTGGGAGACTATCTCTTGCCTTACACCCCTGAAAGCATTGCTTGCAGACGCTGATACGGCGCTTCTGCAGCAGATTGAACAGGGCATTGACACCATGGAGGACCTCTCTGAACTCATCGACCGAGCCATTGTCGAAGAACCGCCGTTCTCTGTCCGTGAGGGCGGCATGATCCGTACCGGCTACAGTGAGGAACTGGACAGTCTCCGGGACATTGTCACCGGCGGCAAAGGATATCTCGCCAGCATTGAGGCCTCGGAGCGGGAGAAGACCGGCATTCCGAAACTGAAAATCGGCTACAACAAGGTCTTCGGCTACTACATTGAGGTGCCGAAGTCTTTTAAGGGCGACGTGCCGGACAACTATGTGAGAAAGCAGACCCTGACCAACGCCGAGCGCTACATTACCGGTGAACTCAAGGACCTGGAGTCCAAAGTTCTGGGCGCTCAGGAACGCATTACCCATCTGGAGTATGAGCTTTTTACCGAGGTGCGAAACAAAATATCCGAGGCTCTGGTCCGCATTCAGACCACATCCCATGCGGTGGCTGCACTGGACGTCCTCTGCTCCTTTGCCAAGGTCTCCGTGGAAAACGGCTATGTCTGCCCCGTCATTACAGATGACGGCTGCATTGAGATCAAGGAGGGCCGTCACCCGGTCGTCGAGCGCATGCTGAAGGGCGCGCCCTTCGTGCCCAACGATACGCTGCTGGACCGGGACGAGAACATGGCCGCGGTCATCACCGGCCCGAATATGGCCGGTAAATCCACGTTCATGCGCCAGGTGGCGCTCATTGTCATCATGGCGCAGATCGGCTGTTTCGTCCCGGCCCGCAGCGCCCGCATCTGCCTGTGCGACGCGGTCTTCACCCGCGTCGGCGCCTCGGACGACCTGGGCTCCGGCCAGTCCACATTCATGGTGGAAATGAACGAGGTGGCGGCCATTATGAAGAATGCCACGAAGGACAGTCTCATTATCCTGGACGAAATCGGACGGGGCACCTCGACGTTCGACGGCATGAGCATTGCCCAGGCGGTACTCGAGTATGTCACCGGGCGGAAGATCGGGGCCAAGACCCTGTTTGCCACCCACTATCATGAGCTGACAGATATTGCAGGGGAGAACCCCCATGTCAAGAACTACAATATTGCCTGCCGTAAGAGGGGAGACGACATCATCTTCCTGCGGCGCATTGTGCCGGGCCCGGCTGACGGGAGTTACGGCATAGAGGTCGCCAAGCTCGCCGGTGTGCCGAACCCCGTCGTGAAACGGGCCCGGCAGATCTTGAAGCAGCTTGTGGCGGAGGAGGAGGCCCGGGAGCGGGCCTTCGACGAGGAGCAGCGCGACGGCGCTGCCGACCCGGAGGAGGACAGCGCTCCCGGCGACGAGCCGCTCCAGATGAGCTTCGCCGGCGGCCGGGACCAGGAGATCCTCGAGGGGCTCCGGAACCTGGACGTCAACACGCTGACCCCCATTGAGTCCATGAACTATCTGTATGAAATAGCCAGAAAGGCGAAGGAATCCTAAAATGCCGAAAATCAATGTGCTGCCAAAACATGTGGCGGACCTTATTGCCGCCGGCGAGGTCGTGGAGCGGCCGTCCTCGGTCATCAAGGAGCTCGTGGAGAACTCCATTGATGCCGGGGCCAGCTCGGTGACGGTGGAAATCCGCCGCGGAGGCATCACCTATATGCGGGTCACCGACAACGGCTGCGGCATCCGGAGAGAGGACATCCGCAACGCCTTCAAGAGCCACGCCACGTCAAAGATCCTGAACGAGGAGGACCTGCACGCCATTGGCACATTGGGCTTCCGCGGAGAGGCCCTGGCGTCCATCGCCGCCGTGGCAAAGGTCGACGTGCTGACCCGCACCCCGGACGAGGACATTGGCACCGTCTATAAGATTGCGGGCTCGGAGGAGCAGGCTCTGGACGACGCCGGCTGTCCTCTGGGGACGACCATCGTGGTCCGGGACCTTTTCTACAATACCCCGGCCCGTATGAAATTCCTGAAACGGGACGTCACGGAAGGCAACTCGGTTGCCGGCGTTGTGGACCGGCTGGCCATGTCACACCCTGAGGTGGCTATCCGCTTTATCCGGGACGACCGCCAGCAGCTTGCGACAACCGGCAACGGGAAGCTCACGTCGGCGGTCTACTCTGTCTTTGGCAGAGAATTTGCCTCGGGACTGCTGCCGACGGAATACGAGCTGAAGGGCGTCAAGGTGGACGGCCTGGTGTCAAAGCCGACGGCATCCCGCCGAAACCGATCCATGCAGTTCTTCTACCTCAACGGCCGCCTGGTCAAGAGCCGTACCGCAATGGCGGCACTGGAACAGGCCTACAAGGGCGCCATCATGGTGGGCAAGTTCCCGGCCTGTGTTCTGAATATCCATATCCCCCTGGAGACCGTGGATGTCAACGTCCATCCGGCAAAGACAGAGGTCCGCTTCTCCGACGAAAAACTGGTCTTCGACGCAGTCTACTATGCCGCGAAGAATGCCATTGAGAAGAAGGACGTGCCGAATCGCCTGGAACTCACGAAGCAGGAACTGCGCACGCAGAATCCGGAGCCGAAGACCGCAGGGGACCAGCTCTCCATGAAGGAGTACCCCGACAAGCTGCCACAGCGTGTCGAGGACTTCTGGCAGTCCGGCAAGGCATCGGAGTGGAGAAAAGAAGTAAATCGCCCCAAGGGAAAGGGAAAGAAGAAATCGGTCTCCATAGACATCCCCTACGAGGAGGAGAAGCCGCGCTCGCACACCGAGAGCAAAATCGCCCAGACGGAAAAGAAATTTGGGGACACGGCGAAGGAAGTGCCAAAAGCCTCTGTTCACCCGGAGACCAAGAAGAAGGAGACCGCGGAAAAGCCCTGCCATGCCCCGACTCCCTATATCCGCAAGGACGACCGCATGACGGCATCCGTGGTGCAGGAGGGCAAGAACCGCGTCTCGGTTGCCCGTCCGTTGGAGGAACACACTCCAAAAAAAGAGGAGGCTCCGAAACCCTATGCGGAACAGACGGAGGTCCCGGATTTCCGCATTATCGGCGAGGCCTTCAAGACCTATATTATCTTTGAGTCGGAGGGCAAAATCACGCTGGTGGATAAACATGCCGCCCAGGAGCGCATCTACTATGACAAGCTGCTGCGGGAGCGGGAGAGCGTGAAGTCCCAGCTCGTCATGCCGGTCTCTGTGACTCTGAGCAAGGAGGAGTACTCCGTTCTTCTGGAGAATCGGGAACTGCTGCTGGAGGCAGGGTATAATATCGACGACTTTGGCGGGGGCACCATCGTTGTCCGGGAAATCCCGGTCATGCTCATCGGAAGCGATGTCACCGCCCTCATCCAGGAAATCGCCGGGCAGCTTCTGGAGGACCGCAGCCCTCAGCCAGAAAAGCTGAAATGGATCTATGCCAACACCGCCTGCCGTGCCGCCATCAAGGCGGGCGACGACACACCGCCTGCCATGCAGCGTGCCCTCGTGGAATATCTGCTCTCCCACCGCGATGTCCGCTACTGCCCCCACGGCCGCCCCATCTGCATTGAGATGACGCGCACCGAACTGGAGAAGGGCTTTGGACGAATTCAGAAATAAAAGGGGAGAGAGCATGTCCATCACCAAGGAACAGTATCAGGAAATCTATGAAAATCTGAATCAGGTTTCCCCGGTGGACTTTGACTGCGGGGTGCTCTGTGGCTCTGTCTGCTGCGGCTGTGACATTGTGCCGGATGAGCAGCAGGAAGAGCTTGGCATTTTCCTTATGCCGGGCGAAGAGGCCATGCTGGAGGGGGACTCCGACTGGCTCGACTGGAAAACGGCCCGCGCCGAGGATGTCTTCTTCCCCTGGTCCTGGCGGGGCACAAACATCAGTTTTGTCCGCTGTAAGGACCCGCACCACTGCCACCGTGCAGCCCGTTCCATCCAGTGCAGAACTTTTCCCGTGGAGCCCCATATTCTGGATGACGGGCGATTGAGCCTCATCTACAACGACATGGAGCTCCCTTACCAATGTCCTCTCATTGAACAGCAGGTTTCGCTCAACTGTGACTTTTTGGAGGCCACGTGGAATGCGTGGAATACCCTTCTGGAGGACCCCCGCATCCGTGACCTGGTCATGATGAACTCGGACGACCGGCGGCCCTATATAGAGCCAGAGGACATACTGTTTGCCAAACCGCCGCTCTCGTGATGAACTGTGGCCCAATTACCACCGCATGCCCAAAATATTGGGAAAAGGTGGTAAAAGGCCACCCTATTCTGTCAAATTTAAATTACAAAATATAATAATATGTATTATATATTTCAATTTAGCTTCGGTTCTCTGCCAAGGAGGCCGGAAAATAAACTGAAAACAGTTGAAAATTACCACCTTCCTTTCAATAATGTGGCGAGGGTAGGTACTTTTTAAGAAAAATACCCATAGGGGGTATCCAGTGCCACTGACCGGAGGGCGGCATCATTTGGGTGGTACAGTTTTTTGCGAAGCATGGGGGGCGATTTAACTGCTTTCCATTCATTGACCCCATTTTGCAGTTAGTTTTTCTGCTGCCGCCATGGTTGGTTAACTGCAAATGATTTGTAAAATCTGGAATGCAGTTAATTTTCTATGGCGGCAGGTAGCGAGTTAACTGCATTCGTTCTCTGAACGCCCTATTGCAGTTAATTTTTCTGCAGCCGCCATGGTTGGTTAACTGCAAATGATTTATAAAATATGGATTGCAGTTAATTTTTCTGTTGCTGCCATGGCTGATTAACTGCAAATGATCGAAGCAATGTGGTTTGCAGTTATATTCCCAAAGGTATCCAGTGCGCACGTTTTTCCTGAAGTAATTACCCATTCACACAATGATTGAGCAAAAGAAGAGAGGTTGTACCTTAATGGCGGAAAACGCCATATTGATACAGCCTCTCTTGTTAATATTTTTTTATATTTTCGGAAATCGAAATTTTCACGGATGTGAGATATTGTTAAGTCCTTCCCCGATGCCTAAAATAAAGGTATTGAACAGGGGGACAAATCCATGAAAATCATCAAGACAAGGGACTATGACCATATGAGTCGGCAGGCGGCCAACATTCTTTCGGCCCAGGTCATTCTGAAACCGGATTCTGTTCTGGGCCTCGCCACAGGCTCCAGCCCCATCGGCATCTACCAGCAGCTCATTCGCTGGAAGGAGAAAGGGGATATTGATTTCAGTCAGGTCCAGACGGTGAACCTGGATGAATATGTCGGACTCTCACCGGACCACCCCCAGAGCTATGCCTATTTTATGCGGAAAAATTTCTTCGAAGAGGCGGGGATTCGCCCGGAACAGACCCACATTCCCAGCGGTCTAGCAAAGTCAGGGGAAGAGGAATGTCACCGCTATGATGAACTCATCCATCGCCTCGGAGGAATCGACCTGCAGCTCCTCGGACTGGGTCTCAATGGACATATTGGCTTCAATGAGCCAGAGGAGGCCTTTGAGAAGGGTACCCATAAAGTTGCTCTGACTGACTCCACCATTCAGGCGAACCAACGCTTTTTCAAGAGCATGGATGAGGTGCCGCGCTTTGCCTATACCATGGGCATATGTGACATTATGCAGGCACGTCGAATCGTCCTTGTCGCCTCTGGAAGCAATAAAGCGGAAATTGTCCGCAAGGCTTTCTTCGGACCGGTGACCCCAAAGGTCCCGGCCTCCATCCTGCAACTCCACACAGACTTTACACTGGTCGTGGATGAGGAGGCCGGTTCGCTAATATAGGATATTATTTGGAAGGGAGATCCCCAATATGAATAAAACAGGCAAACGTATTCTCTCTGCAGTCCTCGCCGCTGTCATGCTCTTCTGTCTGACCGCTGTGAGCGCCTCTGCAAAGGAATCCAAGATGAACATCGTGCTGCTGGATGCCGGCCGGAAATACTTCTCTCCGGCACAGATAGAGCGGATCATTGACCGCATGGCGGAGGACGGGTACACCGACCTCGAACTCGGCGTTGCCAATGATGGCTGTCGTTTCCTGCTGGATGACATGTCTCTGAAGGCCAACGGAGTGTCCTACAGCGATGCCCAGGTTCGGCAGGCCATCCTGAACGGAGACGAGAAGTACTATGATGACCCGAATGGAACGGCACTGTCCCAGTCCGAAATGGACCAGCTCTTCTCCTATGCCAAGGGTAAAGGAATTCGGATTATTCCCCTCATGGAGTCCCCAGGCCACATGGCTGCCATTGTCTATGCTATGCAGGAGCTCGGTACCAAAGAGGGCGAACCCAAGATCAATGCCCGGACCGGAAACATCAGCATGAATATTGAGAGCGCCAAGGAGAGCAATTTTGTCCGCGCTCTACTGTTCAAATACATGAAATACTTTGCCGGAAAGGGCTGCGAGTGGTTCAACATGGGCTGCGACGAAGTCAGCGGCTACATGCCGAAGGACGGAAAGTATGATCTCTATCTCTCCTATGTCAACTGCCTGGCAAAATCCGTCAAATATCTTGGCATGAAGCCGATCATGTTCAACGACATCCTCTACTATGACGGCAACGGAGAGGGAGAAGTCGACCCGGATATTGCCGTGGCATATTGGAATGTCCCGGCAGGTTCTGTCCAGCCGGCGGCCACGACGGAGACCATTCGGAAAAACGGACATGCGCTGTTCAACCACAACTGTATGTGGTATTACGTCATTGGAAACAATGAGTCGCCGCAGAGCATCAGCTACAATCCCTTTACGTATGCTCTCTCCAAAGCCAGCATGCGGACGCTCCACTATACGTCTTTCTCGGACGGCACCAAGTATGATGGCCTTCTAGGTGCATGCATCAGCTTCTGGTGCGATACGCCACAGAATACCTATAAAGAAAGCCTCGTCCTGAATCTTATTGATACGTTTGCCGAGGAAAACCCGGAGTATTTCACGCCGGTCGCATAACAAGAGAATAAAAAATACGGGCGATTCACTGGTTTGTAACAGCCGGTGAATCGCCCATTATTTTCACTATATTAGCAGAAACTCAGATTTCATCCGCAAGCTTTTCCGCCTCGTCCAGCACCTCACTGAACTTGTCGAGAGCACGGTTGACCGGGTCCGGAGTGGAGAGGTCGACGCCCGCATGGCGGAGCTCATCCAGCGGATACTGGCTGCCGCCCATATGCAGGAATTCCAGATACGGGGTCACTGCAGACTCCCCGTCGTTCAAAATGGCTTCCGAGATGGCCACAGCGGCAGAGTAGCTGGTGGCGTACTTGTAGACGTAGAACGAATTGTAGAAGTGGGGGATACGCGCCCACTCGCTGGCAACTTCCTCGTCCATGATGAGATCCGGTCCGAAGTAGTCTTTGACCAGACCACCGTAGAGCGCATTCAGTGCGGCCGGGGTAAGCGCCTCGCCGCGCTCTGCCATGGCGTGGGCACCCTTTTCGAACTCCGCAAACATGGTCTGACGGTAGACGGTTCCCTTGAAGCCCTCGAGGTAGTGGTTCAGAAGGGCAAGGCGCTCCTTCGGGTCCGTGGTGTTATTAAGCAGCAGCTGGGTCAGCAGGTTCTCATTGACCGTGGATGCCACCTCGGCTACGAAGATGGTGTAGTCCGCATACTGGGGCGGCTGGGCCTGATGGGAGAACCAGGAGTGCATGGAATGGCCCATCTCGTGGGCAATGGTGGAGACACTCTCCAGATTGTCCGTGTAGTTGGAGAGAATGAACGGATTGGAGTCGTATGTGCCGGTGGAGTAGGCGCCGCCGCTCTTGCCCTTGTTCGGATAGACGTCGATCCAGTTGTCCCGGAATGCACCGCGGACAATGTCGCCGTACTCTTTGCCGAGCGGCTTTACGGCCTCCAGGACCATTTCCTGGGCCTGTTCATAGGTGTACTTCTTGTCAGAACCAGAGACCAGCGGGGCATAGACATCATAGTAGTGGAGGTCCTCAATTCCCAGCATCTTCTTGCGGAGGGCCACATAGCGATACATGGCGGGCATATGGTCATGGACGGCCTCAATAAGACTGTCATAGACCGAGACCGGAATGTTCTCTCCGGCCATGAACATTTCCCGGGAGGAGTCATAGTGGCGGGCACGTGCCTCGGCAACGGCACCCTTCACGGAGCCGGAATAGGTGGCGGCAAATGTGTTGATGTGCTGGCGATACCCCTTGTAATACTTCTCAAAGGAGTTCTTCCGGAGCGTACGGTCCTCGGACATCTGCAGCGTGATATAGCTGGCGTCGGAGACCTCATGTTTCTCACCGTTCCCGTCGACGCAGTCCTCAAAGACGAGGTCGGCATCCTGAAGATTCGAGGCGATTTCCTGCGGGGCAGCGAAGACCTCGCCGAAACTGGCGAGCAGCTGTTCCTGGTCGGCGGTCAGCGTGTGGGGCTTCCGCTTTAAGAGCTTCTCCATGGTGAAAGAATAGGGTGCGAGGACCGGGTCAGCGGCAATGTCCCTCAGCGTATCCTCCGGGAGTCCGAGAATTTCCGGGCTGATAAAGGCCGTGGCGGAGATTGCCTCCACATACTTTCCATAGATCCTCATATAGAGTGACTGCGCCGCCTCTGCTCTTGTATCCTCACTGCGACGGCAGTTGGCGTAGACAAAGAGGTTGGACAGCTTGCGGTCCAGCGCAGTGTCGGCCTCGAAGCACTTCAGAATAGTGGGGGCGTCAGTGAGCTTGCCTTGGTACTGTGCGACTTGGGCGATGCACTCATCCAATGCCACCAAGTCCTCTTCCCAGGCAGCATCGTCTTTATAGAGAGTGGAGAGGTCCCACATGTACTTTGGGTCCATCTCCGAGCGTTCTTTGATTGTCTCAGACATAAGCAGAAATCCTCCCTGCAAGTTGATTTAATACCCTATATTGTAATGGATTGCTCATTTCAGGGCAAGAGTAAGCCGGCAGCAACCAGATGGCTGCTGCCGGCGAATGATATTGATGTGGACTTATACGACGCTGTAGAGAAGGTCGGAGTAAGTCGGGAAAGGCCAGTAGTCTTTGGCGGTGAGGGTCTCGAGCTCATCGGCAACGGCACGCATTTCCTGCATGGCAACAAAGACGGTGTCACGGTAGAAGTTGGCCTGCTCCTGAATGTCAGCAATGTCCTCGGCGCTGACAAGAGCGGTCTCCAGTGCCTCGCACTTCTTCATGAGGCTGTCAGCCAGAGTGGAGAGGGAGGTGAGGAGAGTGGTCTCGCTCTCACAGGGGAGAGTATCCGAGATGGCTTTCTTCTTGGTGATATTCTCAGCAATGGTGCCCATGTATTCAAGAACGGCCGGATAGATGTCCTTCTTGACCATTTCGGTCATGGTGAGGGCCTCAATGTGAAGGGTCTTGCAGTAGTTTTCAAGGCCGATCTCATAACGGGAGGTGAGCTCCTCCTTTGAGAAGATGTTGTGCTTCTCGAAGAGCTTTACGTTCTTGTCGGCAATGTATGCCGGATAAGCGTCTGCACAGGTGCGGAGATTGGAAAGTCCGCGCTTCTCAGCCTCGACGACCCACTCGTCGGTGTAGCCGTCGCCGTTGAAGATGATGCGGCTGTGCTTTGCAAAGACGTCAGCGGCAAGTTCCTTGGCGGCCTTGTCAACGTCACTGGCACCCTCGAGCTTGTCGGCGAACTCACCGAGCTCTTCGGCGAGAATGGTGTTGAGGACGGTGTTCGGGTCGGCCAGAGACATGGCAGAACCGAGCATACGGAACTCGAACTTGTTGCCGGTGAAGGCGAACGGGGAAGTACGGTTACGGTCCGTGGTATCCTTCTTGAAGTTCGGGATGACCTCTACGCCGGTGTCGGCAATCTGCGATTTGGTCTTCTCCACGGTCTCATGTTTGGCAAGGGCCTCTTCCATGGCACCCAGCTCGTCGCCGAGATACATGGATACGATGGCGGGCGGTGCCTCGGAGCCGCCAAGACGGTGGTCGTTTCCGGGGGAGGCGGCGCTGACACGGAGAAGATCCTGGTACTCGTCGACGCCCTTGACGACAGCGGCGAGGAAGACGAGGAACTGCGGGTTGTCGGCCGGATCTTTGCCCGGGCTGAACAGGTTCACACCGGTGTCGGTGGTGACGGACCAGTTGTTATGTTTACCGGAGCCGTTTACGCCGGCGAAGGGTTTCTCGTGAAGGAGGCAGGCGAGATTGTGACGCTGGGCCACAGTCTTCATGGTCTCCATGATGAGCTGGTTCTGGTCAGTACCAAGGTTGGTGTCGCAGTAAATAGGAGCAAGCTCGTGCTGGGACGGGGCAACCTCGTTGTGCTCGGTCTTGGAGTAGACGCCGAGTTTCCAGAGCTCTTCGTCGAGGTCTTCCATGAATTCCTTGACGGTGGGCTTGATGACACCAAAGTAGTGGTCCTCTTTCTCCTGACCCTTCGGGGGCTTGGCACCGAAAAGGGTGCGGCCGGTGAGCTTCAAGTCCTCACGGGTGTTATAGAGGTCACGGTCAATGAGGAAGTACTCCTGCTCGCCACCGACGGAGGAGCTGACATGCTTAGCGCCGGTGGGGTTGCCAAAGAGATTGATGATTCTCATGGCCTCTTTGTCCATGGCCTGGATGGAACGGAGGAGAGGAGTCTTTTTGTCAAGCACCTGTCCGGTATAGGAGTAGAATACGGACGGGATGCAGAGAGTGTTTTCTTTAATAAAAGCATAGGAAGTGGGGTCCCAAGCGGTGTAACCTCTTGCCTCGAAAGTGGAGCGGATGCCGCCGTTCGGGAAAGAAGAGGCGTCCGGCTCGGAACGGATCAGCTCTTTGCCGGAGAAGTCCATGATGACTTTGCCGTCTCCCACCGGGGAGATAAAGCTGTCGTGCTTCTCTGCGGTGAAGCCGGTCATAGGCTGGAACCAGTGGGTGAAATGGGTGGCGCCGTGCTGAACGGCCCAGGTCTTCATGGCAGAAGCGACCTGCTGCGCAACCTCGACGGGCATGGTTCTGCCCTCGTTGATGCAGGCCTTCAGCTCTTTGTAAGTCTGTTTCGGGAGTCTCTCCTTCATGACGTCGTCGTTGAAGACGAGGGAGCCGAAGATCTCAGGAACATTGACTGTTGCCATAAGCTCAAACCTCCTGTTTGACATTATAAAAAATTGAATAATAAAATAAGGTGCTGTGCCCCCTTGGTGGAAACACAGCACCTTTGCCGTTTACGCTAAAATTATAAGCAATTAATGAATTTCCGTCAACTTTAATTTGTAATTTTCCGTAACATTATTTTCAAAGTGTCCGGTTGCGGAGTATACTTAGAACAGTCTTGAAACGAAGAATCCATTCTCAACAGGGGAGGGCAACGTCGTGTCAAAACCTAATATCCTGGTGGTATGTGACAAGGAATCGTTTTCCCTGTCTATCCGCAAGCTTCTTCAGTCCCACACCGACTGCAGCGTGGAATTGTCCAGCACAGCTATGGATGCCCGTGACCGCGCACGGGAAAATGTCTTTGATGTCATCTTTGTGAACACACCGCTTGGGGGCGACATGAATGACGATTTCATCCGCACACTCGTAAAGCTCTGCTACTCCTCTGTCATAATTTTGGCTCCCATGGAAATACGGGATAAGTTATCTGACAAATACTGGGATCGGGGTATCATGGTCCTGGGGAAGCCGTTGCGGAAAGCGGAATTCCTAAGTGCCTTTGATGCCGGTATGCTGGCCGCCCGCCGCACCCGCGCCCTATACAATGATAATATAAAGCTCCGTAAGAAGATTCGGGAACTGAAAACCATAGACCGTGCAAAAGTACTTCTCGTGGAATATTTGAAGCTCAGCGAGGAGCAGGCACACAAGTATCTGGAACAGCAGGCCATGGAACTGCGGAAGAGTAAATTTGAAGTGGCACAGAGCATTATTAATACATATGAATACTAAATCGCCCGGGAATTTGATGATTTTGACAAGGCAGGCCCCCGTTTTTCTTGAAAACAGACAGGGACTGGGTTAAAATGAGGATACCGAAGTAAATGATAAGGGAGCCATCATATGCCTATCAAACTCAATGACAACTATGTAAAAGCATTTGTCTCGGAGGAGGAGCTCGCTGCCATGCAGCCGGAGGTCACCAAGGCCCACGAGCTTCTGACTTCCAAGACCGGACCGGGCAACGACTTCACCGGATGGGTCGAACTTCCCACGGACTATGACAAGGAGGAGTTCGCAAGAATCAAGGCCGCTGCCGAGAAAATCCGCAAACAGGCAGACGTCCTCATCGTCATCGGAATCGGCGGTTCGTACCTTGGCGCCCGTGCGGCCATTGAGTTCTGCCGTTCCCAGAATTATAATCTACTGACAAAAGACACACCGCAGATCTTTTTCTCCGGCAACACCATCAGCTCCACCACGCTCAGCGAAATGAAGGAGCTTGTTGCCGACAAAGACTTTGCGGTGAATGTTATCTCTAAATCCGGCACGACGACCGAGCCCTCCATCGCCTTCCGCGTATTCCGCGAAATGCTCGTGGAGAAATACGGCGAGGAGGAAGCTGCCGAGCGCATCTATGCCACCACCGACAAGGAGAAGGGCACACTGAAAGCGCTGGCAGACGAAAAGGGCTACCAGACATTTGTTGTTCCCGACGACATCGGCGGTCGCTACTCGGTTCTCACCGCAGTAGGCCTTCTTCCCATTGCCGTGGCAGGCATTGACATTGACCGTCTTATGAAGGGCGCCCGTGACGCACAGAACGCCCTGACCGACCCGGATCTCAAGAAGAACGACGCCTATAAATACGCCGCTCTCCGGAATGTCCTTCTCCGCAAGGGCAAGAACATTGAAATGCTCGTCTCCTATGAGCCCTCGTTTACCATGATGAATGAGTGGTTCAAACAGCTCTTCGGAGAGAGCGAGGGCAAGGACGGCAAGGGCATTTACCCGGCAGCCGCCATCTTCTCCACGGACCTTCACTCCATGGGCCAGTACATCCAGCAGGGCCAGCGTATCCTGTTTGAGACTGTCGTCTCCTTCAACGAGCCCATCCGTGAAGTGGTCATCAAGGAGGAGGCCGACAATTCCGACGGTCTGAACTTCGTAGCCGGCAAAGGTATGTCCTATGTCAACCGCAAAGCCATGCAGGGAACGCTTCTCGCCCACAACGACGGCGGCGTCCCGAACATCGTACTTGAGGCGGAGCGCATGGACGAGTATGAACTCGGCTATATGATCTACTTCTTCGAAAAGGCCTGCGCCATCTCCGGTTACATCCTCGGGGTCAACCCGTTCAACCAGCCGGGCGTCGAGAGCTACAAGAAGAACATGTTTGCACTGCTTGGCAAACCGGGCTACGAGGACGAGCGCGCTGCGCTTGAAAAACGCCTCGGCCTTTAACTCATAAAACAATAGATTTGGAGGAAATACATATGGTATCTCTCATCATCGGACATAAAGGATCCGGAAAAACAAAGCATCTCATCGACGAGGTCAGCAAGGCCTACAGCAACTCCGACGGACACGTCATCTGCGTTGAGAAGAACAAAAAGCTCACCTATGACATTGAATCCGGTGTGCGCCTTGTCTGCGCCGACGACTTCGCAGTCTCCGGATATGATACCTACTACGGCTTCCTCGCCGGCATGTGCGGCAGTGACCACGACCTCACCGACGTCCTTGGAGACGGCACACTGAAGATCGGCGGCACTGACATGGACAAGCTGGCCGAGTTCCTCGAGAAGGTCAACAACCTCGGTGACGCCACCGACACGAAGTTCACCTTCACCATCTCCGCCGATGAGAACGAAATTCCCGCCAAAGTTTTTGACTACTGCGAAAAAATCTGAGTGCGGAACGAATGTTGGCACTGACTCCGGCGGCCTCTGCTGCGGCAGGACCGCCGGAGTTTTTCTGCTAAAAATACCCGGGAAAAACACCGGTGAATCGCCCAAATTTCCCCAAAATTTTCATGCCGGGAATTTGTTGACAAAACAATATGCGGGCTATATAATACTATTCGCGTGTTTAACCGTAACTACGGCTGCATTGAGGTGGTTGAATGTTTGAAATCAATCTGGAAGAGGTCTTCAACCGGGAAGGTTCCAGCATCAAACTGGATCGTGCAGCGGATCTCTCGGATATCCGGCAGGACGACCGTGTCCTCTTTCCGGAGCCCGTGAAGATCACCGGCTGCATTCGAAATGTCGCCGAGGTAGTTTTCATGGATGCGACCATCGAAGCCGATGAGCACACAATCTGTGACCGTTGTGCATGCGACCTTGTCAGGCATCTCACCATTCCAATGGAGCACACCTTTGTGACGGCTCTGGAAAATGAAGAGGACGACGACTTCATCGTCATCCCCGACATGGTTCTGGACCTGGATGCTCTCTCGCGGGAAGATCTGCTGCTTGACTTACCATCCAAAGTGCTCTGCCGTGAGGACTGCAAAGGCATTTGTCCTCAGTGCGGAAAAAACCTGAATGAAGGTCCCTGCAATTGCAAAGAGCCTGTTGACCCAAGGCTCGAAGGGCTTCTGTCGCTATTAGACGACAATGAATAATTTTTATTTCTGATTTTTTCGATGGGAGGGGTACAGAATGGCAGTACCAGCTAGAAAGGTTTCCAAAGCAAGACGTGACAAGAGACGTTCCAGCGTCTGGAAGATGAATGCACCCGAGCTTGTAAGATGCCCTCAGTGCGGCGAGTACAAGAGACCGCACAGAGTTTGCCTTAACTGCGGTTACTACAACGGCAGACAGGTTCTCAACAAGGACTAATACAGTTCGTAACTTTTTGCAATGAGGGTGGAGAAGCGCTGACTTCTCCGCCTTTTTTGTTGTAAATGTGACATTTTCTGTTTATAATATCGAAAAAAAGGAGGTGGGTGACTTGTCCAAACCAGTTGTTGCCATCGTAGGACGGCCCAACGTCGGCAAATCTACCCTGTTCAACAAACTCATCGGACAGCGCCTCTCCATCGTCGACGATACCCCGGGCGTCACCCGGGACCGCATCTACGGCGACTGTGAGTGGCTCGGCCGGCAGATGCTCCTCATTGACACCGGGGGAATCGAACCCCATTCCGACGATGTCATTTTAAAACAGATGCGCCGTCAGGCCGACCTCGCCATAGAGAGTGCCGACGTCATCGTCATGATCACCGACCTTCATGACGGCGTTGTCGCCACGGACCAGGAAGTGGCTGCCATGCTGCAGAAGAGCGGCAAACCTGTTGTCCTCGCGGTCAATAAGTGTGACTTCATTGGCGAGGTGCCGCCGGACTTCTACGAGTTCTACAACCTCGGGCTCGGTGACCCGGTCGCTGTCTCCGCCGTCCATGGCCGCGGCACCGGTGACCTTCTGGATGAGGTCTTAAAGTATCTCCCCGACGAGACGACGGAAGAGGATGAGAATGAGACCATCAAGGTGGCCATCATCGGAAAGCCCAATGCCGGAAAATCCTCGCTGGTCAACCGCATGTGCGGGGAGGAGCGCGTCATCGTATCCGATATTGCCGGCACGACCCGTGACGCCACTGACACCTATGTCTCCAATGAATATGGGGACTTCATGTTTATTGACACTGCCGGTCTCCGCCGGAAGTCACGTGTCCGGGGCGCCGGAGACGTCATTGAGAAATACAGCATTATCCGTGCCCAGCTGGCCATTGAGAGGGCCAATGTCTGCGTTATTATGATTGACGCCGTAGAGGGCTTCACGGAGCAGGACAGCAAAATCGCCGGACTTGCCCATGAGGCGGGCAAAGGCTGCATTATTGCTGTCAACAAGTGGGACGCCAAGGAAAAAGACGGTAACACCATGCAGAAGGAGCGGGAAAAGCTCATGAACGACTTCTCGTTCATGTCCTATGTCCCTATCGTCTTTATCTCGGCTAAGACCGGACAGCGGGTGGACCGGCTCTACGAGCTCATCCGTTTCGTGGATGACCAGAACGCCATGCGCATTTCTACCGGAAAGCTCAACGACATTCTGGCGGACGCAACGACCCGGGTCCAGCCGCCCACCGACAAGGGCCGCCGGCTGAAAATCTACTACATGACCCAGGCCTCCACACGGCCGCCCACATTTGTCTGCTTTGTAAATAGAAAAGATCTTTTCCACTACAGCTACCAGAGGTATATCGACAACCAGATCCGGGGTGTCTTCGGGCTGGAGGGCACACCGACACGGTATATCATCCGGGAGCGTGACCGAAAAGACTTTAAGTAAATCCCCTGCGGAAAGCAGGATTTTTAAGGAGAGAGTATCAATGGATATGACAATGGATTTCAAGCGCAAGCTTCCCACTCCGCTTGAAGTAAAGAAACAGTTCCCGGTCACTCCGGAAATCGCCAAGGCGAAGGAGGAGAGAGACCAGGAAATCCAGAACATCTTCGAGGGCAAGGAGAAAAAATTCATCCTTGTGATCGGCCCGTGTTCTGCTGATCGGGAAGACGCTGTTCTGGACTACATGAATCGTATGGCAAAAGTCGCCGACGAGGTCAAGGACAAGATCTTCATCATTCCCCGTGTCTACACGAACAAGCCCCGCACCATCGGTCTGGGCTACAAGGGAATGCTCCATCAGCCGGATCCGGAGAAACCCGAGGACATGCTGGCGGGCATCATCAGCATCCGTAAAATGCACACCCATGTCGTCAGCGAGACCGGCCTCACCTGCGCCGAGGAAATGCTCTACCCTGAAAACCATCGATACCTCTCCGACTTACTCTCCTACGTAGCTGTTGGCGCCCGTTCCGTTGAGGACCAGCAGCACCGCCTCGTCGCTGGCGGCATCGGCATCCCTGCCGGCATGAAGAACCCCACCGGCGGTGACCTCAAAGTCATGATGAACTCCATCACCGCCGCCCAGAACCCCTCCACGTTCCTGTACCGTGGCTGGGAGGTCTCCACGGAGGGCAACCCCTATGCGCATGCTATTCTCCGCGGCTGGGTGGACAAGTTCGGAAACAGCCATCCGAACTACCACTATGAGGACCTCATGAATGTCTGCGAAATGTATGCGAACTCAGACCTCAAGAACCCCGCTATCATTGTGGACTGTAACCATAACAACTCCGGCAAGCAGTTCGAACAGCAGATCCGTATTGCCAAGGACGTTGTCTACAGTATGCACCACAGCACCGAAATCAATGACACGGTCAAAGGCCTTATGATTGAGAGCTATCTCGTCGATGGCCGACAGAACATTGGCGACGGCGTCTATGGCCAGTCCATTACTGACCCTTGCCTCGGATGGGAGAAGACCCAGCGTCTTATCTACGATCTGGCAGAGGAACTCTAATCGGATATTGCTGGGGCACTCCGGGGTTTTCTGGGGTGTCCCTTTTTCTGTTTTCTGGGGCGATTGGGTCTCTGAACCGGGGCAGGGGACGGAACGCCCGGAGGCGTTTTTATTTCATTTGATTTTGGGCGATTCACCCTTGACACCCCGACCCCACATTGGTAATATATAACTCGCGTTCACGAGTCAGCCGGACGCAGAGAAAAGCAGATTCTCAATGTTTTAAATAAAAAGTATTGACATTTGCTTAATCTTTGATATATAATGGCAAAGCGCTCAAAAAGAGAACGCACAACCGGACCTTGAAAATTGAACAGCGACAAACAGAAATTACCCTTGAAAATTTCTTTGAATCTGGAAAACAGATAACACATGACAGTTTCTGTCAGCATTAA
>OMYO01000034.1 GCA_900315285.1 uncultured Eubacteriales bacterium
CTCCTGTTAGGCATATTGTTGATTGTGGTTGATTTTCATTATACCTGAAGGATCGAGCCATTGGCTCTTTTTGTTTTTGAATTTACACCATTATACGGATGTAATCCATAAAATAGAAAACTCTAATACAAAGAGCCGGAAAATATAAATTTTGTATGAGAAAATTGCCGGCAGAAGCGGTTTCTCTTATACATCGTGACCCAAGAGGGGAAAATCTGTATGAGCGAGCTCATACAGTAATGCGGGAATTGGGGTAGAGTGTATTAGAAAAATTAAAAACATGAAGAAAAATATCATACACAGAGTCACGGAATAAAAAATTATGTATAGGAAATTCTGGCGAGTGCAGTATTCCATATACATTCAGGAATGAATTTGAAAGTAATGTATGAGCCGGCTCATACACTAATGCCGGAGAGAAGGGAACTGTATGAGAACTGCTCCCTTTCCCTTTGCCCTTGGGCGATTCACCCCTCAGTAGACTCCCCGGTAGAACCACTCTCCTTCCGGTAGACCCGCTGAATCGCCCACTTTCTACCCCACCACCCAACCAGTAGGGTGACCCTACCACCGTAACGTCCTATGCTGTAGGCAAGCGAAGGGAAGTGTCCAGAATGACAGAAGCAATAAGAAGATGGAAGAGCCCGAGGACGCCGGTGGAAAAAAGAATCCTCCCCAACTATACCCATGGGGAGGAAATCTTCAATATGGTGACCCACATTGTGGGAGGCGGCATAGGAGTACTATGCCTGGTGTTCGTCATGGCCAAAACAATAATGAGTTCAAACTGGTGGGGCTTTGTGACCGGGGTGCTCTACTGCCTTTCCATGATCCTTGTCTATACCATTTCCAGTGTGTATCACGGTTTGGATCCGGAGCGGGATGGCCTTGCCAAAAAGGTCATGCAGACGCTGGACCACTGTGACATTTACTTCTTGATATGCGGCACCTACACGCCCATTGCCCTCGGAACCATGCGGACCGAATATCCGCTGCTGGCATGGCTCACATTGGGTATTGTCTATGCGGTCTGCATAGTAGGTACCGTGTTTACTGCAATTGATTTCCTGAAGTTTGGAATCCTATCTTACAGCTGCTACTTCGTGGCAGGATGGAGTGTACTCTCGGCAATTTGGGCCATGTGGAAAGTCTACTCCCCGACATTTGTCATCCTGCTTCTTTTGGGCGGCGCTGCCTACTCCCTCGGAATGATTTGGTTCCGCCTGCAGCTGAAGGGGAAACGCTATAGCCATTCCATATTTCATCTGTTCATTATAGCTGGAAGCTTGCTACAGTTTGCAGCAGTATATCGGTTCTGCCTGTAATGTTACTCCGACCGCAGCGCAGCCACCGGATCCTTCTTTGCGGCGATTCGCGACGGGATAAACCCGGACAGCAGCGTCAGAATGACACTGATCAGGATGAGTAACAATGCATAGCGCGGCGGCAAGATGGCAACCTTTGCAATGGCGTAGTGCTTCATGCCATAGTGGTTTATAGGTATGGATATGAGCAGTGTCAGAATAATGCCCATGAAGCCGGAAATAAGGCCCTCAATGAATGTCTCTGCATTGAATATCTTGGAGATGTCGCCCTTGGAGGAGCCCAGGGCCCGGAGAATGCCGATCTCTTTTGTCCGCTCAAGGACGGAGATATAGGTGATGATGGCAATCATAATGGAGGAGACAATCAGCGAGATGGCGACAAACGCAATCAGCACGCTGCTGACAGTGTCCACCACATCGGTGATATTCTTCGTGATGGTGGCAATGAGGTCCGTAAATGAGATCTGTTTCTTGGGGTCATTTACCTGAGAATTATAGTGCTTGATGAAGTCAATGACCTTGTCTTTGTTTTCAAAGTCACTGGGATAGATGGAGATGGAGGACGGGTCGTCCGGCGTCGCATATCCCAGCTTCTGCAGGACCTCGTCATAGGTGGAGGGCGTCTCGCCGGAGATGCCGGCCATGAGGGCCTCGATCTGGCCCGGGTCGAGGTTGTTCTTCAGCTGGTTGATGAGCTCATCCCGGTGGGAGGCGAGGTACTGCTGGATGAGGGAGCTCATCTGGGCATCCGTGAGACCATCGGCATACTTGCCGATCATCCTGCGAATGTCATCCTGAGTGAGATTCCCCATGTACTGCGCCGCCAGTTTCTCCATGTCGGAGCGGGACAGCGAGCCGGCATACTGTTTAATAAGCTGCTGCTTTTCGGCCTCTGTCATGTTGCCCATGTACTGCTGGATCATCTTTTTGACATCGGCGTCACTCATGCTGCCGGAGTACTCCGCGGCAATTCGCTGGATGTCCTCCTTAGAGAGGTTCTGCGTGTACTGGGCAATGAGTTGCTGCTTCTCTTCCGGACTCAGCTTGTTGATGTAGTCCTGCACCATGGCACGGACCTGGTCCTGGGTAAATATGTTCTGGAAGGCACTCATTATTGCCTGCTGCAGCAGATTCCGCACATATTGGAACAGAGCCGACTGCGTTTTGCTGCCTGCATCCCCCGCATAGGCGACCGGGGAGAATGCGTCTTTCATGGACGGGCGATACAGCCCCTGCGAAACCGTCGGAGTCTCTCCCGCGCCCACGGATGTTCCCATGGACAGCAGGCCGGACAGGTAGTTGCTGGCGCCGAGCACGGAGCCGGACTTTTTGTCAAACCCTTTGCCGGTCAGGACGTTGCGGCCGGGGTTGCTCAGCTGTGCCTTTACGACCGGGGCATCCGCAGTCTGCTTCATGAGATATTGTGTGAGTGCAGGTGTGTAGACAACGCCTGCGGTGGACATGGAGTCGTCCTGCAAGCGGAGAACTGCCGTCACGGTGAGCTCGGAGCCGTCATTCAGCCGGGAACCCATGTAGTTTTCGTCGGAGGAACGGTCAACATAGACTCCATCGGAACTGGTGTACAGCGTAGCCGGTGCAAAGCAGCGGAACTTCTTGCCGATGGCGTCACTGTAGTTGAAAGTGCTGGACTTCTCGGCAATTTTTTTGCCATTTTTTGCCTTGCCCATGATCTGGTCCATCTCGCTGATGTCCATGAGGCCCAGCGTGTAGAGCATGTAGTCCGGGACTTTATTGTGCTCATCAATGACCAGCGCTACTTCGTTGTACTTCTTCGGCCACTGGCCGGAGAGAAGTTTGTACTGCTGGTTCAGCAGAGTCTTGGAAGAGGCCATCTGCTTCCAGTTGGTCTGCAGGGAATTGCTTCCGAGCATGCGGGATCCCATGGTGTTGGCGTTGACTTCGGTGGGCGGGGTACCAAAGCTGCCATCGTTGGAAGAAGATGAATCGCCCAATTTTATGGTGGCAGGGTAGACCTTGATAAGACCTTTTTTCGGGTCGGTGCGGAAGACCTGGGGCTCAATGTCGTATCCGTATTCGATGGAGCTTACGGCACCCTTCAGGTCGGCGTTGTGCTTGTCCAGATATTTTTTAAAGGACTTCAGGTCGTTCTGCTTGATGAAGTCCTGACTCTCCTGCAGGGAGTCGGTTATTACGGTGTCGGAGTGGATCTTTCCATCCGCAGGTGTGCTTGTGCCCTCACTTTCCATGGCCTGCATGGCGGGAGCCTGCTGCCTTCGCGTGCTCATCATTCCGTTGAGGTCAAAGCTCTCCCGCTGCAGCTGGATAGGGTAGTTGCCCAGCATGTCGCTCTCCATGGATTTAATATATGTGTTTACACCATTGGACAGCGCTAGAATTAGGGCAATGCCGATGATGCCAACGGAGCCGGCAAACGAGGTCAGAAATGTTCTGCCCTTTTTAGTGAACAGGTTGTTGAGGGAGAGCATGATGGCCTTGCCAATGCCGAGACGGGTATGCTCTGGCTTGGACTTCTGGACCTGGATGCCGCTCTGGTGGAACGGGCGGGAGTCAGAGGTAATCTGCCCATCCTTTAGCTGGATGATTCTGTCAGCATACTGCTCTGCCAGATCCGGGTTATGGGTGACCATGATGACGAGCTTTTCCTTAGCCACCTCCTTCAGGATGTCCATGATTTGGACAGAGGTCTTGGAGTCCAGGGCGCCGGTGGGCTCGTCGGCTAGGATGATATCCGGGTCGTTGACCAGGGCGCGGGCAATGGCGACGCGCTGCATCTGGCCGCCGGAGAGCTGGTTGGGCTTCTTGTGGATCTGCTCACCGAGGCCGACACGGGTCAATGCGTCAATGGCTTTCTGCTGCTGGTCAGAGCCGGATTTCCCGCCAATGGTAAGCGCCAGTTCCACATTGGACAGGATGGACTGATGGGGAATGAGGTTGTAGCTCTGGAACACAAAGCCGATGGAGTGATTCCGGTAGGCGTCCCAGTCCCGGTCTGTATACTCCTTAGTGGAGATGCCATTGATGATGAGGTCTCCGGAGTCGTAATGGTCCAGACCGCCGATGACGTTCAGCAGTGTGGTCTTGCCGGAACCGCTGGGCCCGAGAATGGCCACGAACTCGCTGTCCTGAAATTCCAGGGATACGCCGTCCAGCGCGGTCTGGGTCAGGTCGCCGGTTATATAGGTTTTCGATATATCTTTTACCTGTAGCATAAAAGTCTCCTTTATATACAAGTAAGTTTAATGGAGATAGCAGGGGGAAACAAGCGACAATTCGGACTCAGCTGTCGACTATAGGGCCATTGTCGGCAATTGTGAGAAAGAAAAATGGGGATTGCAAGTTTTTATGCAATCCCCATTGGTTGTATCTATGATTTTTTTGCTGCCTTATTCTGCCACGACGCCGGCTTCTCCACCGCTCTCAGCAGGGCCGGCCTGCGTGTGAGGTGCCTGGGTCTGCGGAGCCTGGGTCTGCGGAGCGGCTGTTGTGGAGGCCTCGGTCTCCGGCTCGGTCTCGCGGAATGTGCGGGCGACACTCTGGGTCGTGGACTCGGTGGTACTCTGGGTCTCAAAGTAGGAGTAGGCGGATGGGGCTGTGGTGGTCTCCTTGTTTCCTCCTATGCGGGAGGCGAAAATACCGATCAGCGTGCCGAGGACAGCCACCAACAGAACGATGAGAATGGTGACCAGCACTTTCTTGGTGTTGCTGCTTCCGGAGGCGACACGTTCCGCTCTCTCGGGAGCAGGTTTTGCGGCTCTTGGAGCTTTGGGCGCTGCCTCTGTCTCAATTTCCACCTGGCGGAGATCCGGCTGACGGAAGTTGGACTTCTTCCGGGGCGCACTCTGCTTCGGTGCCTCCTGTACCGGGGGGATGACCTGGGTGGGCTCCTCCTGCTCCGGTCGATGGAAGAACATGTTTGTGGTCTTGGGTTCCTCCACAATGGTGGGCCGCTCGGCGGGCGCCGCCTCGAATTTGGGGGCGATTGGCTCGTCGACCTTGGCAGCATTGGCCTTTCCCTCAACTATGTCCATGATCTGATTGAACTGCGAGGAACGAACCTTGGTCGGCACATCTGTATAGAGATTGTTGCCATATTCGGCAAGCAGATTGTCAATGACTTCGTTGCCGGTGCCATAACCGGAGAAGTCGATGGCACTGCGGCTGGCGGTGATGGCCTTCTGCAGTTTCTTACGGCCGAAATAGATGTCGGAGTTGACGGTGTACTCGGTGACACCGAGTACGTCGGCAATTTCACTGGTTTCCATGCCATGGCTTTGGAGAAGCAGTGAGGTGCGCTGCCCATTGTTCAGATTGTCGAGGGCGTTCTCGACAACGTCCAGGGCGGTGGCGGGTGAGCCGTTGTCCACGGCGCCGGCAGGTCGGAGCTGATTGGCATTGTAGCACTGGGTGGCTGCCGCCTTTGCCGCGTAGAGCGGGAACTGCTTTGGGGACTTCAGGGTGTCCAGAGACTCAAAAATGGAGAGATAGGTGTCGACAATAACGCTATCCGGATCCGAACTGCTGTTGAGAAGTTTTCGGCAGATGGCGGTGACGTCGTTTATGGTGCTGTCGTAGAGATCCTGCAGGGCGTCGGTGCTGCCGTTTTTGGCGGCCCGGACAGTTTTCGAAAAATTGATTTTTTCTGCCATAGGGTATCCCTCTTTCTATAATATTACAGTTTATTCGGAGGCCGGGAGTCCGGCGCGAAGGCCTTTCAGTTCTTCAATGTTAAAAGTATACTGCTTTTCGCAGAATTGGCAATGGAGAGTTACGGGTTCTCCGTCATTTATCATGCTGTCGAGTTCTTCCGGGCCGAGCAGCTTCAGAGCCCGGGAGACCCGGTCCCTGGAACAGTTGCAGGAAAAGTTCACCGGCTGCCGGTCTGTAATGGTGAGGTCAAAACCGGAGAGCACGGTCTCCAGAAGTTCCTCCGGGTTCTTGCCCTCACGGAGCATTTCAGTGACATCGGGGAGCTTTCCAATATTTTCCTCCAGACGAGAGATAACGGCGTCGTCGGTGTTCGGCATGAGCTGGATAATAAACCCGCCGGCCTCCCGAACAGTGTTGTCCTTGTTCATGAGGACCCCCAGACCGACGGAGGAGGGCACCTGCTCCGACTCGGCAAAATACCAGGTCAGGTCGTCGGCAATTTCCCCGCTGTGCAGTTCTACGGAGCTGCCGTATACCTGACCGTTTTCCAGGTCACGACTTACGGAGAGCGTGCCGCTGCCGACAGCACCGCCCACATTGAGATGTCCGTTCTCCTTGGGCGGTAGAATGACGGCGGGGTTCTTTACATATCCCTTGACGGTTCCGTGATTGTCTGCTGTTACGGTGATGCCCTGAAGTGGACCGTCCCCATTTACCTGGATGGTCAGGACATCGTCTTTGCCCTTGAGCATGTCGGCCATCATGAGACCGGCGCACATGGTGCGGCCCAGCGCGGCGGTGGCGATTGGGCTCGTGTTATGGGCACTCCGGGCGTATTCGACAAGCTCTCTGCCGGTGACGGCAAAGGCGCGGATCTGCTCGCCTGCGGCAATGGCCCGGACCATATAGTCAGTCATTCGTTGAAACTCCTTATAATAGGTTATTGGGATTATACCATGAAATGCATAAAAAATCTTTTTCGAAAAAGTTTTTCATAGCTATGGGAAAAAAACGGGTTTTCTGATAGAATATTTTTACGCCTTTACCGGCGTTTTTATATTTTGATTACTACTTTTTATATAGATTCGGAAAAGAGAATATTTTTTCATGAAATTAAAACAGAACAGCGGCTATCCGACGGTAATTTTATTGCCGATTCTGGTAGCCTTTTCTATCATGCTCGTCTTTGTCGTTGTTTTGAACCCGGATGGCGCAGAACCGGGACGACAGGAGGTCCCTGTCCAGACGAGCCATTCTGTCGAAAAGAAGGCGGCTCCGGCAGAAAAGCCGACCCCATCAAAGGATCACGTCCTCTATCTGACCTTTGATGACGGCCCAGGCCGCTACACGGACCGGCTGCTGGATATTTTACGAGAGAACAACGTGAAGGCCACGTTTTTTGTTACGAATTGTCACCCGGAGTACCAGGACTTGATCGCCCGGGAATATGCAGAGGGCCATGCCGTAGGGGTACACTCCTATTCCCATGACTATAAGAAAATTTACAGCAGTGAGAAGGCATTCTGGCAGGACTATTCTGCCATGGACGCCGTCATCTATAAACAGACCGGGCACCATGCCCGCTTGCTCCGTTTCCCCGGCGGAAGTTCCAATGCGGTGAGCCGGAAATACTCCAAGGGAATCATGCGCCGGCTGACAAGACAGGCGACGGACCGCGGCCTTGTCTATGTGGACTGGAATGCCCAGTGCGGGGACTCGGACGGCATACGGACCTCTTATGGTGTTTATCGGCGCCTGACAAGGGAAATCGGCAACAGTTCCCGGCCACAGCATATCATCCTGTGCCATGACATTAAGCCTTATACGGTGGCTGCCATGGACGACTTTATTAAGTGGGCCAAGGCAAACGGATATACGTTTGAGGTGCTCTCTCCATCCGGCTTTGATGTGCATCAGCCCCTCAGCAACTGACAAGTAAAATAAGGATCTGCAGCAAAATCATTTTGCTGCAGGTCCTTTTTGTTCCATTCAGACAACGGAGTCTTTGCCAATAGTCGGTATAGATATTTTGCAAAATAGTGTGGATGCTCTGGTATGGGGAGAGTAATCTACACGGAAAGGAAAAGCATGCGGATGACCCATATAATGTTCTGGAATATGTATAATCATCACGTATATAAAATTTTATATAACAAATGTAGATAAAGTCAAAATACCATTCATGCTTTCTTCTCCCATTTGGGGCGGGAATAATTCCGGAGAACGGAAGGAAAACTATGATTTCAATTTCATACTTAATTCTCATGTTTAGCGGATTTTTCCCTGCTTATGGCTTACAAAAAATCACCTTGGATACACAATGAATGTTTTCACATTTTTCTGTGATGATATATCAGGTAAAACCCAAAAAAATTTTCGGATTATTCTGCTTTTCAGCATAAATAATATGTATACTATTTTCGAGAGACAATAGGAGAACGAGAAAGTAAAAAAAGGAACGCCAGACGGCGTTCCTTTTCATGATTTTTCAGTCGGAAACTTCGATATCCTTGACCTCTTCCGCGAGCAGTTCATCCTCCTGCCCGGGGAGATAGTCCTTTGTTATCCCTAATTTTTTACGCTCCCGCTTCGAATACATGAAACCGGGCAATAGTTCCCCATTTTTCTTGAGAGCGCGGAACTCGGCGGAGGCGGCGAAGAGTACATCGCCCGAGGAATTGATCATGGTCTCGACACTGTCGTTGAGCACGCCGAGCATGAACCCGACACCAACTGCCTTCATGGCAACGTCGTTGCCAATGCCGAACAGGGAGCACGCCATGGGCACGAGCATGAGCGAGCCGCCGGCGACTCCGGAGGCTCCGGCCGCCCCAAACGTGGCCAGGAGGCTCAGCAGGATGGCAGAGGGAACATCCACATTGACGCCCATCGTATGAGCTGTGGCGATGGACATGACCGTAATTGTCACAGCCGCGCCGTTCATATTGATGGTGGCACCGAGCGGGATGGAGACCGAGTACATGTCCTCATCCAGCCCCAGTTTCTCGCAGAGCTTCATGTTGACCGGAATGTTGGCCGCCGAACTTCTTGTGAAGAATGCGGTAATGCCAGAGTCCCGAATGCAGCGGAACACGAGCGGATACGGGTTGCGCCGCATGCAGACAAATGCCACGAGCGGGTCGATGATGAGAAGCACAGTGAGCATGGTACCAAGGAGGAGAAGCAGGAGCTTTCCATACTCTT
This sequence comes from uncultured Eubacteriales bacterium, assembly GCA_900315285.1. Classification (GTDB taxonomy): domain Bacteria; phylum Bacillota; class Clostridia; order Oscillospirales; family Acutalibacteraceae; genus RUG420. The sequence goes on from OMYO01000034.1 coordinate 9,180, forward strand.
TGAAGACGCCTATGCCCAGAGTGGAGACAGACGAGAACACGAGTCCCATGATGCCGAAGGGGGCAAACTCAATGACCCAGCGTACGATCTGGGTGACGGCGTCCGCAACGTTCTCCATAAACGTCTTGCTCGAGGGGCTTGCCAGCTTCTTCATGGCAATTCCGAACAGAATAGCCCAGAACAGGATGCCAATGTAGTTTCCGTTGGACACGGACTGCACTGGGTTGGAGACAATGTTCAGAAACAGATCATGCATGACGCTGCCAATTCCCTGGGGTGCGCCGCTGGCCTCAGAGGCACTTACGCCGGCGAGGGCAATTTTCTGAGGAAACAGAAAACTCGAGGTGACGGCGGTGATGGCCGCAAGGAATGTGCTTAATAAGTACAGGATAATGACCGTTCCGAATTTCTTCCCAAGATGGGAACTACTTGTTGCCAGGGAACTGGAGATCAGCACGAAGACCAGCACAGGCGCCACGGCCTTTAGGGCGCCGACAAAGATGTCGCCAAATACGCCGATCCAGCTCTGACCCGGGCAGGCAAGGGCCAGGATAATACCCAGCACCAGTCCGCCGAGGATGCGGAACACGAGATTGGTCCCGGTGTACCAATGGCCGATTTTTTTCAATACGTTCATGGGGCCCCTTCTTTCGAGGATTTTTCTATCAGGTTGAGTTCATCGTATCAAAATTTTTCCGTGTACGCAATTTTGTCTTCATCTTGACGCGCACCGGGAAAAAGGGAATAATATCTTATATTGTATTAGGAGAGGAGAATGTTTTCCCATGCCGGATAAGGATAAGGAAAGCTTAGAACAGCAAAAACAGGCGCAGAAGGCCTTTAAAGAGGCAGAGAAAAACGCGAAGCGCAAAGAGCGGGAAGAGGCAGAGGCAAACAGCATGCCGGGCTACACCAAGGCCCAGAAGACGAACCGTCGTCTCCTTATTTTCTTCCTCATCCTTGTTTTTGTATTGCTTATATTCGTCCCCATCTACGGGGTCGCACGGAAGAACGCAAGAGAGAAGAAACAGCAGCCGCTGGCCGTCTCGTCCACGCAGGTCCAGGACCCGCAGAAGGACAGCAAAATGAAGGCCATGAAGCTGGCTACTCTGCGCTACGCCGGCGTGGAGTTCACCGGGAACGCAAAAGACTACTCCTTTGAGACCATTGACGACCGGAACAACACCATCGTGGGTGAGACAAAGGTAAAAATAAAAGGCGACCCGGGCTACTTCCGCCTCGTCACCATTTTCAGCCAGAGCAAGGATGAGACGACGACACACTACGTCTACCTCCGCGGTGAGCTGAACGGACAGCAGGTCCAGCAGCTCGTCATGAACGACGGCAAGTACAACAATGAAATTTCGTCCCGGAAGCTGCCGACGGTGGGACAGAATATGAAGACGAGCTGAGGCGCAAATATTAAATTTAGAAAAGGGCTGTTTTTGGAAACAGCCCTTTTTGTTTTTGGCGGCGGCTCATACAAAATATCGATTTTCCTTACTTTTGTATGATGCGCCGGGGGTATTTTGGGGCGTTTATCCCCTTTTTTCTTCTGCCAAGCGGCCTCTCCTCTGTCGTTTTGGGGCGATTTACTCTGCTTTCTACAATTTCAGGCTGATTTTCCCAGAAAAAATCATACACTCCAAGCCATATTTAAAATCTTGTATAAAAAATGCGAAAGAAAAAAGCCGGATACCCCACGGGGGTATCCGGTCCTCTTCTATTAGATTGGCAAAATAAACGGCTTTCCTTCCACCTGCACCAGCCGCAGATCCACATCATACACCTCTTTGACCAGCTCACTGCTGATGACGCTTTCTGGTTCCCCCTGGGCGAGGATTCCGCCGTCCTTCAGCGCAATGATCTCGTCGCTGTAGTAGAGCGACTGGTTGATGTCGTGCAGAACCATGGCAATGGTCAGGCCGTACTCCCGGTTCAGGGAGCGGACGAGGCGGAGGATATCGAGCTGGTAGCGGATATCCAGATAGGTGGTGGGCTCGTCGAGGAACAGGATCTTGGTGTCCTGGGCGAGGGCCATGGCAATCCAGGCTCGCTGTTTCTGGCCGCCGGAGAGCTCTGCCACGCGGCGGTCCTTCAGGTCGGCCATACCGGTGACCTCCAGCGCGTGCCGGATGATCTTCTGATCCTTTTCCCGGTCTTCCGGGAAACCGCAAACCGTGTAGGGTGTTCGGCCAAAGGCGACGAGACGGCCAACTGTGACATCGGGAGGGGCTGTGTTGTTCTGGTGGACAATGGCCACCTCTTTGGCGTAGTCCTTGGACTTGATTTCGCCCACCGGACGGTCATTCAGATAGATGGAACCGCTGTCCGGCGTAAGGTTCCGGGTCAGCAGGTTGAGAAGCGTGGACTTTCCGCAGCCGTTGGCGCCGATGATGGTCGTGATCTTTCCTTCTGCCAGCTCCAGAGAGAGGTCCTTCAGGACCGGCTCCCCGCCGGGGTAGGAGAAGGTCAGGCTCTCAGTGCGAAATACTGGGTTTTCACATTCCATAAGTCTTTTCCGACCTCCTCAGCAGGAAGATAAAGAACGGGCCTCCGACGATGGCCATGATGACGGCCGCGCTGATCTCGTTGGGCGGGGCAATGAGCCGTCCGGCCGTGTCCGCCAGCAGGAAACAAAACGCGCCGGTGAGAACCGTGAACGGAATAAGCACCTTGTGGTTGCTTCCGACAAGAAGCCGGGCGATGTGCGGGACGATAAGGCCGAGGAACGAGATGGGTCCAATGATGGCGGTGGCACTGGAGGCCAGTAGCACAGCAATGCAGGAGACGAGGATACGGCTCCGGTTCACATGGACACCGAGCGATGCAGCGGTCTCATCCGACAGTGACAGCAGATTGCACTGCCCTGCAACGCAGAGAGCCGCGATGACACCGATGAGGCAGTAGACGGCGAGAATTTCTACATCGCCCCAGCCGAGCTGGGAGATATTGCTGTTGATAAGGCTGACGCCCGAGTTGCTGGTACCTGCCTCAAAGGCGTCCACAATGCCCGTGAACATGGCACTGACGGCCACACCCACAAGGATGATGCGCAGCGGGGAAAGTCCACTTTTCCAGGACAGACTGTAGACGATGGCAAAGGCCAGCAGACCGCCAATGCAGGCGAAGAGCGGCTTGTAGAGGTACAGCGCCGGGAAGAAGAACGCCAGGATGACCGAGACGAGGCTGGCGCCGGAACTGACGCCGATAATGCCCGGGTCGGCAATGGGGTTCTTTAGGACAGCCTGTAGCAGGACGCCGGAGACGGCGGTTGCCGCACCACCCAACATGGCCACAAATATGCGTGGGAACCGGGTGTCATGGACGTTGTCGAAGTTGTAGTCACCGTGGCCGAAGATGCCGTCAAAGATCTCCTTCCACGTAATATCTATGCTGCCCGCCTTGACGGACAGAAGGAACAGCAAAACAAGGAGGATGGCCGCCACAAGGAACGACCAAAATGTTTTGCTCTTACTGGTTTTCATTGGCAATCTGCTCCAGATGTGCAATGGCGTCCTTGTAGTTGAAGCGGGCGCTCATTCCAAAGTACTCGTGGTCCAGGTCATAGACCTTGTTGTTCTGTACGGCCTTGAAGTGCTTCCAGATGTCATTCTTCTTGAACTCGTCGGCAAACATCTTCTTGACCTTGTCCGGCATGGCGTGGGATGTGCGGAGGATGATATCGGGCTGTTTCTGCAGCATATCCTCCGTGTTGACATTCATAAAGTCTTTGCCGTTGCCGTCACCATAGACGTTTTCAAATCCGGCCATTTTGGCGAGGCTTCCAACATAGCTGGACTCGGTGGCGACGGTGAAGGATCCGGGCAGGCCCATCAGGATGAGAACGGTCGGTTTCTTGCCGGTGCTGTGACGCTGTGCCAGTTCTTTCTTGAAGTTCTGGTAGTCTGCATTCAGCGCAGCGGCCTGCTTTTCCCGGCCTAGAATTTTGCCCATGTCGAGAACGGAGCGGAACATGCCGTCCGTGCTCTCCAAATCAATGAAATGACTCCGGATGCCGGCGTTGTCATAGCCCTTCTTCAGCTGGCCCTCCAGGGACTTCGGCGTGAAGATGATGTCGGGCTTCAGGGATTTGACGATCTCCATGTTGGGGTTCATGGGCGATCCAATTTCTTTTACATTCTTGTACCGGTCGGGAATTTGGAACGCGTCCGTGTGGGGTACACCGACAACGTTTTCGTACCCGAGGGCGTCTAGAATTTCGTCTGTGGCGACAGAAGTGCCGACGACCCGTCCATTTGCGGGAATAGGAGAGAGATCGTTGGCGCTGTCTGATTTCTGTGTTGCGGCACAGCCGGTCAGGGAGACGGCCAGCACCACAAGGGCGAGAAGTAACGCCAGGAGTTTTTTATTTTTTGTCATTTTTCTTACCCTTCTTTTTTATCAGCAGAATGCAGACTGTTGCAATGACAGCGGCTGCGACGACGCAAATGACAATGGTCCATGCGGTGCGGGCCTTTTTGTGCTTTGCTGCCTGTGCAATGCCTGCTGCGGTTCCCTTCTCCGCTTTGAAACTGGTGGTGTTTCCGGCAACCGGTGTCGTGTTCACCTGACCGAAGAACTGGACGTAACGGGACATGGGCATGACATAGAAGCGCGGGCTGAACCGGGCGGTGGCGTCCGGGACCTCAAAGCGGTAGTGGTAGCAGTCATCTCCATCCAGGATGGATTTTCCGGTGTACTCAGCATGGACGTCTTTATACTTTCCATTTTTCTGCTGAACCTGTACAGTAACACTATCCTTCTTAATATAGGACATCATTCCAAGACCAATGGTGAGATACGTCTTATCCCCATCGTACTCGACAAGAACTTTCTTATCCAGTATATTGGCGCACATGGAGTCGCCCAGGGCAATATCGGTACCGCCGTCCACGGTTTTCCCGGTCTCCGGGTCCGCATAGGAGGTGGTCCTTCCTGCTGTGTAGATGCCGGGTTTCAGGGCTGTTGCAAGAGCAGGGATTGCTGCAACCATGGCAATGACAAGCGCCATGAGAAGGGCGCTGATTCTCTTTCGATACGTTTTCACAATTCTCCATCCTTTCGCTTGCAAGGTCGCCAGGGACACCAAAAAAGTTTCCGTTGGCTAACTCTGCTGAAAATTATAAGAGGGGACGCGGTGCAATGTCAAGTTACACGGCCGCGACAATTGACCATTCCTGTGTTATCAGTAATAATTAATATATAATAACATTAAAAGTGAGGTTCCCTATGCGTAATAACATGAAAAAAACAATTGCACTATGTCTTGCCCTCCTTATGTTCTGCGTGGCAATGGCGGTTTCCGCCAGCGCTGCCACCTTAAGCGACGGCACTTATACTGTTCCGGTGAAAATGGCAAAGGCCTCCAAGGATGAGGACTCCCTTGCCCAGGTTTTGGCGGAGCAGGCGAAGCTCGAGGTGAAAGACGGCACCATGACCATGACGGTCACCCCGAAGCAGATGGAGATCATGGGTATCACTGGTGATCTCGTCGGCCTCCGTGTCTCGGACGGCAAGGGCGGATATGTGGACGCCACTGTGGTCTCCAAGGATTCCAACGGCCTTCCCACCGCCTTCACGTTCCCGGTCGCAGCCAGCGACTATGAGTCCGGCTACATCAAAGTCCAGGAAAAGGCACAGCTCTCCGTCCCGGTGGATGCCATGAATGACTGGATGGATGCCCGCATCAAGGTGGACACCGCCTCCGCTGCGGCCCAGCCGGAGGAAAAGGAGTCCTCCTGCAACATCCCGCTGCTCTCAGATCTTCTTGCACTTATTAAGTAATGTAATTTTTATGGGCGATTCACTGGCTGACACAGCCGCTGAATCGCCCACTTTTATCGCAATTTTGCAACAACGTTGCTGGCCTGGAACCATTGATTCTTTCACAGAATTTCCCAATAATATTTTCATACAGTTAGCTTTACGCAACTTGTGGAAAGGATGAATTCTCTGTGAAAAAGACAATGAAAAAAGTACTGGCCATGGTCCTCGCTCTGGCCGCTGTTCTTACCATTGCAGTCGCCTCCGTCGGCGCTGCCACCCTTAGTGACGGTACCTACACCGTTCCGGTCAAACTCTGGAAAGCCAGCTCGGACGGCGCCTCTATGGCTCAGGTCATTGGCGACAATGCAACGGTCGAGGTAAAAGACGGTGCCATCACTATGACGGTCACCACAAAGCAGATGGAAATGATGGGCATCACCGGCGATCTCACCGGTCTTCGCGTATCCGACGGCAAGGGCGGCTACGTTGACGCCACTGTCACTTCCACGGATGCCAACGGTCTTCCCACCGCCTTCACGTTCCCGGTAGCAGCCAGCGACTATGAGTCCGGCTACATCAAAGTTCAGGAGAAGGCCAAGACCTCCATTCCGGTCGACGCTATGGATGACTGGATGGACGCCCGCATCAAGGTCGACACCGCTGCCGCCAAAGAGACAGCTCCGACTTCCACCGTCGATGTTCTGACCAGCGCCTCCAAATCGGATTCCAATCCGCTTGCCAAGATCCTGGCTCTGTTTAAGAAATAAGCAAAGTATACTCCAATAAATAATTATCTTGCTTGGCGGCCGCCCCTGCGTGGGGCGGCCGTTTGCTTGTTGTTTGGGGGGAACTAGGACCGCAGGTGGGGTGAGCGGCTGATTCGGTCCTAGTTTTCCTTGGCGTTGAGCCCGGGGAGCGGCGGAAACTAGGACCACATGGGGGCAAATTAGGTAATGTGGTCCTAGTTTTCCTTTGCGATGAGCCCGGGGAGCCGTAGAAACTAGGACCACATGGGGCAAATCAGGTAATGTGGTCCTAGTTTTCCTTTGCGTCGAGCCAGAGAAGCGGCGGAAACTAGGACCACATGGGGGCAAATTAGGTAATGTGGTCCTAGTTTTCCTTTGCGTCGAGCCCGGGAAGCCGTAGAAACTAGGACCACATGGGGGCAAATCAGGTGATGTGGTCCTAGTTCCACTTCCCATGAGCGGCCCGTTAGACCTTTTCTCTATTTTTGGGCGATTTAGTCTGACGATTCCGACCGCTTTCGGTTGAATTTTTCGGCTGTGTTAGACCAAATGCCCTGTGAATCCTCATTCAGTCTAAAATATTAAACTGAATTTGGTTGGAAAGTTAGACCAAAAGAGAATTTTTAAGGGAATGGTCTGAAGAAGAGCTGAATCGCCCAAGAAAAGGGGGCAAATCGTCAGACTAAATTGGAAATTTTGGGCCGGATGGTCTAACTCCCACTGACAGGGCAGCGAAGACGAAGGCAACAGCCTCCTTCCCACCTTTTCGACAAAATTGTCTGGATATGCATAGCTATTTTGCCTGAAAAATGTGTAAAATGGAGAAAAGGAGGAGAGAAAATGAAAAGAATATTATCTATCTTACTGTCCCTGCTCATGCTGCTCTCCGTGGCGTGTGCAGTACCGGCAATGGCTGGCCCCATAGAGGGCGTGTCGACGAAGGCACAGTCGTTTCCGGGGAAGGATGGTGCGAAGAAGTTTGATAAGCTGCATCGCGCACCGGTCAATGTCGAACTGCCGGAGCATGTCTATCTCCGTGACAGTACGCAGAGTTTCAACCGGCACTATGAAATTGCCCTCGCAGACGGCGTTCTCTATGTGAAGAAGAGGAATACGGCCGGACCCTGGAAGGTCGCTCCGTGCCCGGAGGCGCTGAAAGGGAAGATTACTGGCATCTCCATGGACGCCGATGAAATCGTCGCGCTGGACAAGGACAATTGGATCTACAACTGCTTTGACTGCAACGACGACACCAACAAATGGAACTGGGGCACCGCATGGGGCGGCGTCGGACGGCAGGGTGACTCCTACCAGATCGGCAACAGCGCACCTGGCAAGTGGGCCCTCAGCATTACAAACGTCAAGCAGGATAAGACATACACGGACAAAGACGGCAAAGTCCATCCGGTCTCGCTGGCCGGCTGCACACAGCTGGTCTTTGTGGACCCGAATGACCCGACGAAGATCATCTCCAACGACCCGTGGCTCCCGCGGGACCACTCCTATAACTTTGGCTCCCCGTATCACTGCCGCTTCAAGGTGAACTCCCTCTCGGCCTCGGCCTCCACGGTCTTCATCATGAACAAGTATGGCGACATGTATACACGCCAGAAGGACTATGACCTCTCCGGGGGCGATCCAGCCCAGTTCCGCTACAGCTGGCTCTCCCAGGGCGACAAAGTGGCCGCTAGCAACTACTTTGAGCATCGGCTGAATCCGACGAGTGCCGCCATCCGGCTGCCGTCGCCGTATTGGCAGAAACAGCCGAAGATTCCGGGAACCATCACAGACCGCATCTCCATTGAGAGCACTGACGCGGGCACCGAAAACCGCCTTCTCAAAGTCGAGGGCTCCTACAAGGGCAAGAACGGCTTCTGGTGCAAAATGCTGAATGACTCCGCATGGAGATTCTATGTCACCAACGAGCCCCTGAAGGGCAACCCGGTCCAGAACCCGAAGCGGGATACCTCCGCGGAAGACCTTGCACCGGAGACGGGTCTCAACTACACCGGAACCATTGAGAATGCCCAGCTCACCGTTGAGAACTTCGCCTATGAGGACTCGGTCCAGCCGGCCACACTCCGCATAGGAAACACCGAGGTTCCGGCAACGCTATACACCGAATATGGCAACCTTGGCCGTGCCGTGACCCAGGTGCTCACGGAGCGGGATGACGGGCTCTCCGCAGATCCGCGCCGTTACGTGGCGGCTTTGGAACTTTCTCCGGACGCCATTGCTACGCTGAAAACGACCAGCGAGGGGCAGGCATTCCTCGACGATTTCATGAAAGGCCGTTCTATCCGTCCTCTTTCCATGGAGGCCACAACGGACACGCTGGTTCTTTACCCGGCATCGGACCTCAATACACCGAACATCCTGCAATCCTACACATTAGATAAAACTAACTGATAGTTTCGGCAGGCATTGAAAGCGGACGTCCGTCCGTGTTATATTCAAATAGAATGAGGAGCCCTTCCCTGGGCTGCGGCCTGGGAAAATAACGGCTCCAGTTGGGAGTTTTCTACAGTGAATCAGGAACAGATGAAAAGGATGGAGAGCGGAAAGGGCTTCCTCGCTGCCCTGGACCAGAGCGGCGGAAGTACACCGAGAGCCCTGAAGGGCTACGGCATTGACGAGTCCGCTTACTCCAACGACGAAGAGATGTTCAAGCTCATCCACGACATGCGCGCCCGCGTCATCACAAGCAATGCGTTCACGTCGGAGCACATCCTCGGCGCCATTCTCTTCAAGAGAACCATGAACAGTGAAATCGGCGGCAAGTACACAGCGGATTATCTCTGGGAGGACAAGGGCATTATCCCCTTCCTGAAGGTGGATCTCGGCCTTGCACCGGAGGAGAACGGCGTGCAGCTCATGAAACCCATCACCGACCTAGACGAGACGCTGGAGAATGCAAAAGAGCGCAATATTTTCGGAACCAAAATGCGCTCCAACATCCTGGCGGCGGACCCGGCCGGCATTGCTGCCATCGTGGACCAGCAGTTCGAGTATGGCCTGAAAATTTGCGATGCAGATCTCGTCCCCATCCTTGAGCCCGAGGTCAACATCAGCATTCCGGACAAGGAGCAGGCGGAGGAAATCCTGAAAGCGGAAATCAAGAAACACCTCGCCACGCTGGATGATGATACCCGCATTATGCTGAAGGTCACCATCCCCAGCAAAGATGCCTTCTATTCCGACATCATGGCCGACCCGCATGTCGTCCGCATGGTGGCCCTTTCCGGCGGCTACAGCACGGACGAGGCAAACGAACGTCTTGCCCGTCAGCCCGGACTCATTGCCAGCTACTCCCGTGCCCTTCTTGGTCAGCTCAAAGTGGACCAGAGCCAGGAGGAGTTCGACAAGATCCTCGCGGATGTTATTGAGAAGAGCTATAACGCTTCCATCGCATAAAATTATTATTGTGGGGCCGCATTACTTATCCGGGTAATGCGGCCCCTTTTTCTGTTATAATGGGAACGAAATATTTTAGGAGGAAACTCGACATGTCCAAGGCATTGAAATCAAAGTATTTTGACGAGGTGGGCACCGTCCCCCGCGCCGAATACCCCCGCCCCCAGCTGCAGCGCGACAGCTACCGCTGTCTCAACGGCTCCTGGGACTACGCCATTCTCCCGAAGAAGAAGATCTTCTCCGGATATCAGGGAAAAATCTTAGTTCCCTTCTCCCCGGAGTCCTTGCTCAGCGGTGTCGAAAAGACTGTGAAGCCGGATGATGTCCTGTACTATCACACGGAGTTCACGGTAGATGAAGATTTTCTCAATGAGGTGACCCTTCTCCACTTTGACGCAGTGGATTATCTCTGTAAGGTCACGCTGAACGGCACAGAGCTTGGCACCCATGCCGGCGGTTATATCCCATTCCAGTTTGATGTCTCCGAAATCATCCGTCCGGGCAAAAATGAGCTCTCCCTGGAGGTCACGGACCCATCGGACACCGGGGACCAGGCACGGGGCAAGCAGGTCCTGGCACCTGGCGGAATCTGGTATCCGTGCCAGTCGGGAATCTGGGGCCCGGTCTGGATGGAGAGCGTATCCGCAGACTATATCTCCGACCTGGAAATCGTTCCGGACTTTGACACCAACTATGTCTACATTACCCCCGAGTCCACGGCGGACTGCGTGGAGGTCACTATTACGGACCCGAACAGAGACAACCTCGTTATGGCAGAGGCTTCCGGTAAGGGAGGCGAGCGAATCGCCATTGAGCTTGTGGGCTACCGCCCATGGACGCCGGCTGACCCCCGTCTCTACGATGTAACGCTGAAAACTTCCGGCGACACTGTACACTCCTACTTCGGAATGCGGAAATTCTCAGTCCACCGGGACCGCTTTGGTATCAACCGCCTTTGCCTCAACGACGTCACCGTGTTCCATAACGGTGTTCTGGATCAGGGCTACTGGTCCGACGGCCTCATGACTGCACCTACAGATCAGGCCATTAAGGATGACCTGCAAATGGTCAAGGACATGGGCTTCAACATGGTGCGGAAGCACATCAAGGTTGCGCCGCTCCGCTACTACTATTACTGTGACAAAATGGGCATCCTCGTCTGGCAGGACATGGTGAGCGGCGGTCACGACTATGACCCTGCTGTTGTGGCCGTTGACCCGCAGCTCAGGATCAATCTCAAGGATACGAAAAAGAACTACCGCGAATTCCGCCGGGAGAATCCGGAGGGCCGCGAGGAGTTCCTCCGCAATGTGAAGGAGACCGTTCATCTTCTGCGCAACTGCGTCTCCCTTGCCATGTGGGTCCCGTTCAACGAGGGCTGGGGCCAGTTTGACTCGGAGAAAGTCGCCGCCATGGTGAAGAAACTGGACCCGACCCGTACTGTCGACCCGGCCAGCGGATGGCATGACCAGAAATCCGGCGACTTCCGCAGCCGTCATATCTATTTTGGAAAAGTCCACATGCCCATCCGGGACAACCGCTGCTTTATCCTCTCCGAGTTTGGAGGCTATAGCCGCGCGGTAGCTGGACACACGCAGGCGAAGCTTCCATTCGGTTATCGGTTCTATTTCTCGAAAGGCAGCATCCAGCGCGCCTGGAAACGGCTCATGGAGGGGCAAATCATAAAGAATATCCGTCCATCCTTCCTCGCTGGCGGCCTCAGCGCCTCCGTCTACACCCAGCTCTCTGACGTAGAGGGAGAGGTCAACGGCCTTGTGACCTATGACCGTAAGGTGGAAAAATTTGACCGTGAGTTTATGCGGGAAGTGAATCGCCGGGTGAAGTATCGATAAGTTCTGACTTTTCAGTAAATCTATCTTCTCTGGCGCGCTCTGGTCTGAATTTGGCCTTTCTCGACGGCGCACCTCGGCGGCACTTCAGTCTGGCCTTACCACAGAATTCGGACCAGGACCGAATTTTCATCGGCAATTGACTGAATTGCCCGCCAATGCGAGCCGCCCGAGAGCGCAAATTCGCTCAAGAAGGACTCGTCTGGTCCAGTCAGACTGAATCGCCCCAAAAACAAGAAAAAGGGACAGCACCAAAATGGTACTGTCCCTTAAGTCCCTCCTTTTACGAGAGAACCTCGCCGGTGATGGCGTCAATTTGCATGGTATGGACCACGCCCTCCGCGTCTGTGCCCTGGAGCGTGTCAATGTAGACTCCGTTCTCGCGGCGCATGGAGACAAAATGCCAGTTGATGTCGGGCTCTTTCTGCTGCGCTGTCGCCTCTGCATGGGCGGGGCTCTGAACGATGACATAGGAGCTGTCTCCTAGAGCTGCATTGGCGAGGGCGTACCGAACGGAGTCCACTGTGCCCGCAAAGGGGGACTCCGCGGAAGCTCCGACGGCACCAATGCAGGCTACCATAAGCAGGGCGGCCAAAATACTGATAAACTTCTTCATGGGAGTACGCTTCCTTTCGCGCGTGATTTCCATTGTATTTTAGGGAACGCAGATGAATTGGTCGTGAACAGCGGGCCCGTCTGTGATATATAATTAGATAGTATCAGAAAAGACTGGAGATGATCACATGGGAGTAGGACAGACTCTGGACGCCCTCAAGGCCGTCGCCAAGAATGATCCGGAGAAGCGGGCCGCGCTGCTGGCCACCCGGGACATGAAAAATGCGGTGACGGAGTTTTGCCGCCTCAGCACGGAGTACGGCTGCCCGCTGAACGCCATGGACCTTATTGACTACGGGGAGTCCAGCTACGCGGCAATGCGCCGCAGCACCAACGGAGGCGGGGAGAATTCCCCTCTGCTCTTCTACGAGGACGATGCCTATGAGATCTTCCTCGCCGAGCTCCGGGAACTGGATGACAGTGAAGCATGAAAGTAACTTACATATACCACAGCGGATTCCTGGTGGACACCGGGAGCCGGTATCTTCTGTTTGACTACTATCGGGGCCGAGTGCCGAAGATGGACCCGAACAAGCCTCTGTATATCTTCGCAAGCCATGTCCATCACGACCACTTTGACCCCGCTATCTTCCGCCTGCCGGAGCCGGGCCAGAGAGTGCAGTACATTCTGTCGGATGACATCCCGAAACACCGGGTGCCGCCGCAGTTCCGCAGCAAGGTCGAATTCATTGGCCCCCATTCTAACTGGGACGATTCAGCAATCTCCATCGAGACACTCCTCTCCACCGACGAAGGTGTCGCCTTCTGGGTACGCACCGACGGCTTTGATATTTACCATGCCGGCGACCTCAACGACTGGTTCTGGGAAAACAGCCGGCATTATGTGGATTTGGAGCAGCGGTATCTCTCCGAGCTCGCTCGAATTCAGGGCCGCCACGCCGACGTTGCCTTCGTGCCGGTGGATCCTCGCCTGGAGCGGGAGTACTACCGCGGCGTCGAGTTCTTCACAAGGTATGTGGATGCCGACGCCATTTTCCCCATGCATTTGTGGGGAGAATACGGGTTGATTGACAAGCTGCGCAGAGACCCGCGGGTGTCCGCGTATAGGGATAAAATTGAAGAGATTCGGGAAGAGGGACAGGAGTTCTTGCTGTAACTCTTCGTAAATAATTGTGATGGCCGCGCCGGGATGGCGCGGCCATTTCCTTTTTGGGGGCTGAAATTATACATGAATGGCTGGGTTTGGATTTTTGTATGAGGAGAAAGGGCTAAATATCATACAAATAGCTGGAAATTGGGACAGGGTGTATTATGTGACATCATACATGGCCCTTAATTTATTTGCTCATTGTATGATTTTCTTTCGTATTTTCTCATACAAAAAGTTGAAAAATTTAATTGTTGTATAACTACCTGCCTTGGGCGGCCAGCCGCTGCATTATCGAGCGCCGAAACTAGGACCGCGGCCCGGGGTTTAGGCACTTGCGGTCCTAGTTTTCCCGGCGTAACGGCCCGCGGGAGCACTGAAACTAGGACCGTGGCCCGGCGTTTGGGCACTTGCGGTCCTAGTTTTCCCGGCGTAGCGGCCCTTGGGAGCACTGAAACTAGGACCACAACCCGGCATTTGGGCACTAGCGGTCCTAGTTTTCCCGGCGTAACGGCCGGGTTTTGGGCACTTGCGGTCCTAGTTTGCTTGGAACAACTGCTTCCGCGAGCTCGAAAACTAGGGCCGAAAGCAGCCAAATTGTTGTTCCGGTCCTAGTTCCAGTCCCGGCCGGCGGCCAGTTAGACCTTTCCCTCTATTTTTCGAGATTTGGTCTGATAATTCCGACCACTTTCGGTTGATTTTTCGCAGCAAGTTAGACCAAACGCCCCGTGAATCCTCATTCAGTCTAAAAAAATAAACCGAATAAGGTTTAAAAGTTAGACCAAACGGGAAATTTAAGTCGGAATGGTCTGATGAGAGGCTGAATCGCCCCGGAAAAAGGGCCAAATCGTTAGACCAAACTGGATTTTTTCGGGGGAATGGTCTAAGCGCGGCGCTGGTTTTCGCATAAAACGAAACCTAGTTGCGCATGAGGCGAGCGGCTGCCCTGATCCTAGTCCGCAGGCCCGCTTAGGCCTTCCCCAAGAAACTCCCGAAACGCCGCGAACGCCGACGGCACCGAGTACCGGCTGTCCAGCTCCTCGAAGCTGGCCGCAATCAGGTCGTCCGTCCCGACGTCCAGCGCCTCCACGGTCATGTCATACCCGGTCATGTGCCACTCCCTGTGGGAGAAGACGTGTTTCGCCTTCCGGGAGCCCCCGATGTCCTGCACCTGAAAGCCCATTTTTTCCGCGAACACAATGGCATCCTGCGGCGCCAATGTGCCAGCGGTGTTGGGAAACTCGTAGAGCCCCGCTAATAGTCCGCTCTCCGGGCGGCGGTGCAGCACGACCCCATTTTCATTGTGCAGGATGAAAACCGTTTTCTCCTCTACCGGGCGATGCACTTTCTTCACAGAGACCGGAAGCTCCTCTTCCAAACCTTTCGCATGCGCCACGCAGGTGCTTTGAAGCGGACAGCCATCACACAGCGGCTTTCCATTAGGGAGACAAACTGTTGCGCCAAGGTCCATGAGGGCCTGGTTCCACGCACCAGGGCGATCCTGTGAAATCCATGTGTCGAAATATTTCTTCGCTGCCTTTTTCGCGGCCCCTGCCTTGATATCCTCAGAATATCCGGTCTGCCGGGAAAAGACGCGGAGTAGGTTGCCATCTATAGCCGCCACTGGCTCAGAGAAGGCAATGGAGGCAATGGCCGTTGCTGTGTAATCACCAATTCCCGCAAGCAGTTTCAACTCTGCTACAGTGCGGGGAAGGGAGCCGCCATAATTTTCCATGACCTGCTGGGCAGCCTTATGAAGATTGCGGACTCTGCTATAGTAGCCGAGTCCCTCCCAGAGTTTGGTGCAGGTGTCCTCATCTGCCTCGGCCAGGGAGCGGATGTCGGGGAGGACTTCAAGGAAGCGACTGTAGTAGCCTTTTACCGCCTCGACCCGGGTCTGCTGCAGCATGATCTCCGAAAGCCAGACGTGATATGGAGTTGGATCCTCCCGCCATGGCAGAATGCGCCGATTAGCGTCATACCAGGCAAGCAGGTCTGATGTCCTGTTTTCACCCATGTGGAAGCCCCCTCTCTGAAAAATCTCTTATCTTACTATATAACAAAAGCACCTCTATTGAGGTGCTCCGTTATTGGTGGGGAAGGGTGGATTCGAACCACCGTATCCGAAAGGAGGCGGATTTACAGTCCGCTGCGATTGGCCGCTACGCGACTTCCCCAAAAGTATTCGCTTTTCGCAACGTTTTATATTATATAGGATGGAATTTGAAAAGACAATAGAAAGTTCACGGATTTTCAAAAAAATAAGAGCACCGGGAGAACCGATGCTCTGCTGGTGGGGAAGGGTGGATTCGAACCACCGTATCCGAAAGGAGGCGGATTTACAGTCCGCTGCGATTGGCCGCTACGCGACTTCCCCAAAATGGAGCTGGTGAACGGATTCGAACCCCTGACCTGCTGATTACAAATCAGCTGCTCTACCAACTGAGCTACACCAGCGTTTTGAACGCTTAGCTAATATATCACAATTCAAAATGAGCGTCAAGAGAAATCAAGACGTTACTTTTAAACTTCTGTTGCAATTTCTGATACAAAATATTATATACTATAAGAGCAAATCTGGGAGGGGGACAACCATGGGCAACCGAAAGTTGAAGTTCCGCACGACGGGCCAGGAGAAGGCGGCCAGAAGCCGGAAGGTATGGACCATATTCTGGGCCGTGTTCCTTGTGCTTGTTCTGGCATCACTCTCCGTAGTGGGAAAGAACCTGGGCTGGGGTAGTCACAGCGACAAGGACAAACTGAACAGTGGCGCCACCAATATGAAGGAACATGTCAATGTGCTCATAGGCGGCACGTCCGAGGACGGGACACTGCTCTTTGTGGGCCGTTTTCATGTGGACACAAAGGACGGTTCCATGAAGGTCAAAATGTTTGATCCAATGACACGGTATAACGGGAAGTCGTATGCGAACTGGTATGCCGGCGACGGTGCGACCGGTGCATCGCCCGAGAAATTGGCGAAAGCGGTTGGCGGCAACTTGCATGAGACTATTGACCGCTACGTCCTCGTGGAGGACATTGACGCTGCCAACGTGAGTTACGCCATTGGAATGACCAATATTAACCTCCCCAAGGACCTGAACTACTCGTCCAAGGACTACTCACTTCACCTGTCGAAGGGCAAGCAGGACCTGAATGGAGCGGACATGTTCAACTACATTCGCTACTGCGGCATGGGCCGGAAGGAATCCGGCTACCACAAGCAGGCGAAACTTGTTGCCGAAATTATCAATCAGGCTCTGAACCCGGACAACGCCGAAAATGGGCAGTCCATTTATGAAAATGTCTCGGACGATGTACAGACGGATATCAGCATCAGTGACTACATGAATTATTCGCAGTTCATGAAGGTGCTCTCCAAAATGGATCACTCGGTGAGTATTGGATGATGAAGGACAAATATTTTCGGAGAAGCCTTGCGGCGGCACTGGCGGTTCTCGTCATAGCTCTCCTCTGGTTTTTCCTCCCGGTCAGTGGCGGCCTGGCCCGCCATGCGGCGGAGTCCAAGGGCTATAAAGTGCCGTCGGACTACTTGGATACCCGGTACCGGACCTACTATCAAGGTCTGTCCAACTCCGGCAAGGAGGCCTACCGCATTCTCGTGGCAGAGCTGCCGGACTTCCCGGAGCGGGTGGCCATCCCGCTGCTCCGCTCCAGCGAACTGCAGGACGTCTACTCCGCCGTCTCCTATGACAACCCGGAGTTCTTTTTCCTGGCCTATGACTACTCGTACTCCCGTTCCGGTGCCCTCAACTATTTTGAGCCCCACTACATTATGAGCAGGGCGGAATATCAGAATAAGCTGGCGGCTGTCCGCAGGGCGGCGTCCAATTTTCTTCGCGGTGCACCGGTGAACGGTTCCGACTATGACAAGGAACTCTATGTCCACGACAATCTGGTGCTGAAAAACACCTACGCCGAGGGCGACCAGGACATGATCTACACCATCTACGGCGCCCTGGTCAACAACTACTGCAACTGCGAGGGTTATTCCCGCTCGGCGGTCTACCTCTTGAAGAAACTGGGAGTTCGCTCCTGCGTGATCCCCGGCACGGCCATCCGCCGAAACGGTTCCCGTTCCAACCACATGTGGAACAAGGTCTGGCTGAATGGCAGCCCCTATATGATGGATATCACGTTTGACGACTACCGGCTGGTGAACGGCTCCGGCGGGAGCGCTACGGACGGTGTCAGCCATATCTATCTGAATCTCTCCTGGAATGACATCTCAAGAAACCATATCCTGGACGACTCCGCCCAGGGCAAGGACTGCACCCGGGAGGACATGATGTACTTCCGCAAGAACGGCATGTACTTTTCCACCTATGAGGAGGCAAAGCGTGTTGTTCCCGGCAAGACGAAGCAGGCTCTTCAGGACGGTAAGACGTCTATAGAAATGCGCTTCTCCAGCAGTCTTGCCTATAGCCAGGCGCGCAGCGGCTTCCTGCAAGGAGACGACTTCTATGAGATTCTCGACGGCGCCAATGCTGCCGTGGAACCTTCCAAGCGTGTCTCCAACAAGAGAATCCAGTATGTTACGGATGACCAGTACTATGTCATTCGAATTTATTTCCAATAATATATAGAAAGAGTATGGGCGATTCGCCGGTGGAATTGTAGACTCCACTAGTGAATCGCCCATATTATTTATTCTCTTAGGAAAAATCTCCCTGACTGCGGAGCATGGTCTTGAGCTCGCCGAGGACGGTGTCGAGGGAGGCACTCCCCATTTTGCCGAGCAGCCAGTCGAAGTAGGCATAGGCTATCATGGCCGAGTTGAGGTCGGCGCGGATGGTCTGTTGCTCCGTCGACAACGTTGTCTTCGCCTCATATGCCGTGCGAAACAGCTCTTTGATGACATGCCGGAACCGGTTTCGGAGCATGGAGCCCCGGTCACTGTTGGCGGTGGCGCGAAAGAACTCCTCCTCCCGGAACATGAGCTCGTTCATCTGGTGGAAAAAGCGGTCCAGACTCATGTCCGGGTCCTGGGACAGACCGCTCCGGAGCTCCTGTTCCATGCCGTCCACGAACTCGGTGAAGATGTCGTCGACGGTGTCATAGTGGGAGTAGAAAGTCATCCGGTTGATGTTTGCCCGCCGGGTGATGTCCGCTACTGTGATTTTCTGGAAGTCCTTCTCCTTGGCCAGATCCAGAAAGGCGCGGCGGATGAGGGCCTGGTTCTTCTGGAACCTCCGATCGGCGGACGTGCGGTACATTTTTCTCCCTCCCTGGTAATCACATTTTTCTGAAGTGATAAGTAAGTATCACTTTTCGACTTTTTAATTATTGTAACAGGGACAGACCTGTTAATACAATGTAGTTGTTAACAAAATGTTCACTGAAAGGAGACAGTAAAATGGGATTTATTGAGCATCTCGTCTCTGGCTACATGCCGGGCGACTGCATGCCCCAGGATTTTATTGATCACCTGACCCCCGGCGTTCCGGGCTTTGGCGCTGCTATTACCGCCGTTGCTCTGGCCGTCGTTTTCGGCCTTCTGGTCTATATTTTCCCAATCATCATCATGGAGACGGAGCATATCGGTCCGTATCCGCTCTGGCTGCACTGCTTCTACTTTGCCGCCGACTTCATGGGTATCTGGGTCTTCCTCGATGCCTGGAGAAAATATCAGCATTTCTACCTCTTCCTCCTCCTCTGCATTGGCGAGGCTGTCTGGGTCGGAATGGAGACCTATTGCCTGCAACGGGCCATGACCTATGAGAAAGATGTGAACTGGAAACCGGGCACGCCCTTCGGCAAACGCCTGACGGAGATTATTCTCCTCATCCTCATCTTCTACGTATCCCTCAACTACCTTCGTTTCGAGCTGAAGGATCCGACCATGTGGAAATTCTGGCCGTTCACCCAGGTTCTCATCACCGTCGTTCCCGGTCTCACCATGGAGAAGAGAGGCTACCGTTCCGGCAACGCCCGTATTCTCAACATCTGCTTTATCTGTGTTGCCCTTGTAACGTTCAACCCGTGGTGCAATATGTGGCTTGCCGTCGCTCCGGATTATTTCTCCTGGACTGCAGACCCGTGGTACTACATCACCGGTATTGTCTGCCTGTTCTTCGCCATCCGCGGCGAGGTCCTCTACGAGAAGCTTCCCGAGAAGACCGATCTCATGAACTGCGGCAAGAAACCTGCTCTGAAATAATTTGATTTCGCTTGTATTGGGCGGCCCTCATCTTTGGGGGCCGTCTTCTGTTTTTCTGGGGCGATTCAGCCCTGAAAAATAAAATGAAGAAATTGTAAATTCACCGTTGACAGCGCGGGTGGTGGGTGATAATATATATCTCGCGCTCCGATGAGCGCAGCACTTCAAAACCGCATGATATTGGCGGTTTCGGACCTTGAAAATTGAACAGCGACAAACAGAAATTACCCTTGAAAATTTCTTTGAATCTGGAAAACAGATAACACATGACAGTTTCTGTC
>OMYO01000008.1 GCA_900315285.1 uncultured Eubacteriales bacterium
TTAACTGCATTCTCCAAAATAAAAGGGGAACGCAGTTAATTGCTCGCTTCTAACCTGACCGCAATTAACTGCGATTTTGACAAAACAAGGGTAGAGCAGTTAATTGCCTACCTCTAACCGACTCCCAATTAACTGCATTTCCAATAAAGCAGGTAAACTGCAGTTAATTCCTTCCCCTAACCAAGCTAAGATTAACTGCTTTCCCTCAAAAATAAGGGTAGAGCAGTTAATTTCCCTTACCAATTCAAGCCTCATTTAACTGCAGATCCCCCCAAAATAGGGGAAAGCAGTTAATCTCTGACTCAAATCAAGCCACACTTAACTGCAAATACCCAAATAAAAAGGGAAAGCAGTTAACAGCCCACGCTTAATTGGCCAACAATTAACTGCATTCCGCTCACAAAAACAAAAAAGCAGTAAAAAAGAGCGGCCCCTCCGGGCCGCCCCCCTTTGTATTCGCTTACTTGTAAAGCTCACTCTTACTGTCATAGATCTTCTTGCCGGCTACGCAGGCCGGGCAGTCGCACCACTGCTCGCCGGCGGCCTTACGGGCACGGACGGAGGCGGCAAACTTGGCGGCGCTCTCTTCACCCATGGACTGCTTGGCGTAGTCGGACTCGGCGAAATCGAGCTCCTCGTCGATGGTGCAGATGCCCCACTCCAGGGCCTCCACCAGTTTGTCGGCCGCAGCGTTCTGGTCGTCTGTGCCGACAGCGGCGAGATAGGCCTCGGCGGGCGCCTTGACCTTGGGGTTTATGCTCGGGGCGGCAATGAGTTCTTTGATAAGTTCTTCCATGGGAATGACCTCCTGATAAATTAAAGCTGCTGCTGCAGCCAGGTTTCAAAGTTGGGGCGGACGAAAACGGGGATGTCGGCGCGGTACATGCGGCCGGAGTATCCCTCCTGGGGGAAGGAGACAAAGCGGACGGAGCTGTCCTTTTCCAGAACGCGCTTATAGATGGGGTCCGCAATGACAATGTTCGCGGTGTTGGCGAGGGCGAGCACGTCATCCTCCTCGTCGGTCATGCAGTCGCCCTTTCGGAGCAGGCCAATGTCGTCCTCCAGCGGGCAGACATATTTCACGTTGCTGCAGCCGAGATCGGTCTCCAGGCAGGCGCGAAGAGCAGCGCAGTGGACCGGTTCCCCAATGAGGAGGATCCGTCGGTCATCCTGCCCCTTGGGCGATGAAGTGACCGTTACATTCTCTCCACTGGCGGCCGCCTCACGGACCGCAGCAGCAACACTCTCCCAGCCGGACCTGCCGCACGGCAGGCCAATGACATAGGGAATGCCAAACTTTTCCTGTAAGATCTTGGCGGCGTCAATGCCGGTGGAGGAGACGACAAGGTTGACGGTGGCGGAGGCGGCGGATTTTAGAGTGTCCAGTGAATCGCCCATGGCCCAGCAGGACTGGAGCACAAAGCCGGAGTCTGCACAGAACTGTCGGAGACCCTCGACGTTCCCCACAACGGAGAAGTCCAACGGAGTTACACCGAGCAGATTGACCCGCACCGGGCCGCTGGGATCAGCAGAGGCAGGCTCTGTGACAAACCGCTCTGCCAGTGCGGCAAAGGCCTGGCGGGCACCCCTCTGATATGTGTACATGCCGCTCGTGTCAAAGCCGAACGTGGGAATGCCGGTGCGGTCCTCAATGAGACGCGCAATGCCCTTGAAGTCCGTCCCACAGAGCAGGGCAATGGGAGAGCCAAACACCGCAATGAATTTCGGGTGTTTCTCCTCGGCGACCTCGCAGACATCGTCGATGTACTTCTGGTCATCTCCCAGAACCATGTTGTATTCCTCGAGGGCGGAGATATAGACAAGGGAGTCCATCTTGTACCATCGCGGCTCGTCGTGGGTGGCGTAGGTGGAGTTGCAGCCGGAGGCGTCGTGCATGACGATGAGACCGCCCAGCTCGTAGAGGGCCGAGCAGACGCCTGCCAGATCGGCGGCATAGTTGGCGGTGACCCGCTGTGTCTGTTTCATGCGTGGCACCCCCAAGCCTTGAACTGGATGACCTCCTCGGTCACCTTTTCGTTGTCCATGGCGTCTGCCATGAGGCGGCAGAGCTCCGAGATGCCCCGGTAGCCCAACAGGCCGCTCTGATAGATGATGTTGACAAAATGCCTTGTCCCGGTGAAATAGGCGGCCTTCTGGCCGATGGCGAGCAGGTTCCCGCCTGCTTTCTCCGCCTCATCCCGCGGGTTGACCCGGCCGCGGAAGTTGACGATGGAGCGGAACTTCAGGTCGGGTGCGTTTTCCTTCAGCCAGTCCCGGGTGTTCGCCTCCTCGCCGGAGATGGCGTCGGCGTAGACCGCTGTGACGCGGAATCCGTGGGAGAGCAGGAGCTTGGCGAGCTCCAGCGGACGCGGCGTGGCGGAGGCGTCAATTTGGATCTCCGTGTCGCCAATTTTCTCCCGGAGTTCAGCAAGGGATTTTTCTGCCTCTTCCCGTAGGGAATCGAGGTCTGGAAGCGGCACAGAGGCGGCCGTCGCCAGGTCTTTCAGTTCCTGGTCAATGGCACTATAGTCCCAACAGTAGGGAACATACAGCGACTTCCCGCCAAGGCGCTCTGCCAGGGTCTCCGTGGCCACACGGGCCATGGGATGGTCATAGAAATAGAGGGAGGAACAGGCGAGCTCCTGATATTCCTCATAATTTTTTACCGTGTTGATATCCCGCAGTGTAAGCCCTGCGTCCTGCAGCATGGTGCAGACCTCCGAGCCCGGAAACAGCGGAAAATAGTTGCCGATGACACTGACAGAGCTGGAGTCCATGGGTCTCGGGTCCAGGGGAACATACAGCTGCCGGTTCACCGCTTCCTCATAGAATATGCGCGATTTACGCATGGTACAGTCCATATTGGCCTCGACAAATTTCACATCCGGGAAGCGGGCACGCAGTGTCCGGTATACATAGTTCATGTCCGTGGCGAGCATATGGTGAATGCAGGATGCGAAGAGGAACACGACCTTTGGCAGGCTGTCACGGCGCTCCAGAATGTCAGTGGTGCCGTCTATGAACAGATCCTCCATGTGGTTGTCATAGAGGTTGTTCTCCTTGACGGTGATCATGGCAAATCGGTCCAACCCGTCAAACTCGGCGGCGGACAGGACGACGCCCCGAAGACATCCTTCCGGACAGACATAGATTTCAAGACTGTCGGGGACGAGCATGGGCGTATGGGCTATGGTCCAGGTGCCGCGGGCGGGGGGAGTGTACTCGACTCCGGCCCGGAACGGGGCGTCGGTCGTGAGGTCGCCGAAGCGGATCTCGGATTTCCCTCGGTCCTCGGCGAGGCTCCGCTCCTCCACATCCGTGGCCTTCAGCATCTCGTGGAGATTGATCATACTCATGATATTACAGCTCCCGAATCAGGTTGTCTGCGAGACGGCGGTACATGTCGGCGGCATCGGAGTCCGGGAAGGCCTCGAGCACCGTGCGGTGCATTTCGTCCGCCTCCTGGACGGTCTTTGAGAAGTCCAGCGTTCCCACCACATGGGTGGAGGCGTCCTCACAGAGCTTTTCTATCTTTTCGTCCTCATCCTTCACGTTCCGGCGGTTTACGATGACGCCGCCGAGTTTGGCATAGCCGCGCTTCTGGAAGGTCTCCACGGCGACCGCAATGTTCATAGAAGCATGGATGGCCATGGCCTCGCCGGAGGTCAGGATAAAGACCTTGTCGGCGTAACCTTCCCGTATGGGCATGGAGAAACCGCCGCAGACGACGTCGCCGAGAACATCGTAGAATACAAAGTCCGGTTTGTAGATGCCATAGGCGTTCCGGTCATCCAGGGCCTGCAGCGCAATGACAATGCCGCGGCCGGCACAGCCAAGACCGGGCGTGGGGCCGCCGGCCTCCACACAGAGGACGCCGTTGTAGCCCTTCGTGACCATCTCATCCAGGGTCACGTCTTTGTTGCGGGCGCGGATGAGGTCCAGAACGGTCTGCTTGTTTTCATCCCGGTGGAGATTGATGGTGGAGTCGGCCTTTGGGTCACATCCGATCTGCATGACTGTGTAGCCCTTTTCCGCCAGGGCTGCGGACAGGTTGGAGACTGTGGTGGACTTTCCAATGCCGCCCTTTCCATAGACTGCAATCTTTTTCATGACAACCTCCGTCAGCAGATGCGGGGCAGAAGCTCGCCGCCCGGGAGCGGAAGCAGGGTCTCACTGCCAATTTCCGTGTGGATGACGACGCGGCCCTTGTTCTCCGCAGTCACCTCGCCGATGATGGCGGCGTTCTCAGAGTACTGACAGCCGCGCAGGGCCTCGACAATGGCCGGAGCCTTGTCCTTCGGCGCCATGATGACCAGACGGCCCTCACAGGCCAGGTACAGCGGATTCAGGCCGAGCATGCCGCAGACGCCCTGTACGGTCTCATCTACTGGGACGTCGGTCTGCTCAATTCGAATGCCCACGTCGGATTGGCCGGCAATCTCATAGAGAACGGTACCGACGCCGCCGCGGGTGGCGTCCCGGATGACGTGGACGTCCTTTGTGGTGTCGAGGACGGCCTTGACGTTGTTCCAAAGCGGGGCGTCGTCACTGGTGACATCCGCCTTGATCTTGAACTCGTCCCGGGCGAGGAGGATGGCACAGCCGTGGCGGCCGATGTCGCCGGTGACGATGATGGCGTCGCCGGGCTTGGCCAGGGCACCGCCGGTGTTCACGTCGTCGTCAATGACGCCGACGCCGGCTGTGGTGATGAACACGCCGTCCACCTGTCCCTTGCCGGCTACCTTGGTGTCACCGGCGACCAGGACGACGCCAACCTCTTTGGCGGTCTCTGCCATGGAACATGCCAGATGGTCCAGCTCGTCGATGGGGAAGCCCTCCTCAATGACGAACGAGCAGGTCAAATATAGCGGGCGGGCGCCCATGCAGGACAGGTCATTGACTGTGCCGCAGACGGAGAGCCGGCCGATATTGCCGCCGGGGAACTCCGACGGGGAGACGATGAACCCGTCGGTGGACATGGCGATTCTCCCCTCGGGACGGGGCAGGACCGCCGCGTCGTCCGCCGTAAGGAGCGGGTTTGCAAAATATTTACTGAAGATGCCGCCGATGAGCTCCGAGGTCTGTTTTCCCCCGGCGCCGTGGGCCATGGTTATTGTTTCACTCATTGTATTTCCACCAATCTCCTTAGAGTTTGTATTTGTAGAAGGCCGAGCAGGCGCCCTCACCGGACACCATGCAGGCGCCCACCGGATGCTCCGGCGTGCAGACCTTGCCAAACAGCGGACACTCCTCCGGCGTACACTTGCCCTGCAGCACTTCACCGCAGCGGCAGGCCGGGTTCGGGTGTCCCTTTATGACCGGAAGAGAGAACTTCTTTCTCGCGTCAAATTCCGCGTACTCCTCCCGAAGGCGGTAGCCGGACTGGGGAATGACGCCGAGACCGCGCCACTCGCTGTCCACGGGCTCCAGCGTCTCCGCAATGATGGCCCGGCCGGAGGGGCTTCCCTCGTCGGTGACGACGCGGGGATAGCAGTTCTTGAAAAACGGTTCGCCCTTCTCACAGCCCCGAATACAGTAGGCGAGGGCGGTCAGGACCTCCGGCCCGGTGAAGCCGGTGACAACGCCGGAGATGCCCTCGTCGTCCCGGAGGTGCTCATAGATGGATGTGCCGGTCACGACACTGACATGGCCAGGGTAAAGGAAAGCGTCAGCCGAGCCCTTGAGAGCCAGGTAAGCGTTGTCCATAAACTTGTTAGCCGTGAGTTGGGAGTAGTTCGTGAGACCCTTCTCTTTGGCCTTCTTCACGGCGACGCAAGTTGCGGGCGTCGTGGTCTCAAATCCTACAGCGAGCCAGACGACCTGCTCATCCGGGTGCTCTTCGGCATATTCCACGGAGTCCAGTGGCGAATAGACCATGACGATTTTGGCGCCCTTGGCGCGGGCCTCTGCAAGGGAGAGGTCGGAGCCGGGGACACGGACTAGATCGCCAAAGGTGCAGATGGTGCAGCCCTTCTCCAGGGCGAGCATGACGGCCTCGTCGATGTAGCCGGTGGGGGTGACGCAGACGGGACATCCCGGGCCTGAGATGAGCCGGATGTTCGGCGGCAGCATGTTCCGGATGCCGAGCCGGAAGATCTCATGGGTATGGGTGCCGCAGACCTCCATAAACCGGAGCGGGCGCCCATCGTAGCCGCGGACGATCTCCGCGGCCTTTTCTACAGCGTTTCCCATTAGTTCAGCTCCTCCAGAAGATCTTCAGCCTCGGTGTCATCGTCGCCGGTGATCTTGGCAATGGCCATGCCGGCGTGGACCATGACATAGTCGCCGGGCTCCAGTCCGTCGATCATCTGGGCAGATACGGTTCTCTCGGCGCCGGATGCGTCGATGACGGCCATGCCGTCCTCCACTTTACGTACTTTTGCTGGTAATCCTACACACATATCTCATACCTCCGGTTTGTTTATATAGTTCATGGCGTAGAGCGCCTGCCCCAGACCGATGGAGCCGTCGTTTGGAGCGGTCATGCGGTGGATCAGGACGCGGAATTTCTTCTCCTCGAGCCCGCGCCGGCACAGGTCGGCCAGCAGCAGGTTCTGCATACAGCCACCCGACAGGGCGACCGTGTTGATATTTTTCTCCTCCCGGGCAATTTCACAGCCCCGGATGATGAAGTCGGCCAGCGTCCGGTGGAACACATAGGCGAGATTCTCCGGATTCTCTCCGGCGAGCCGTCGTTCCGCCAGGATGCGCAGCATCTGGTCGGTGGGGAAGCGGAACGTTCCATCGGAAAAAGATTCCGGCAGAGGAATTCCCTCCCCATGCTCCAAAGCTGCCTCGGCGCGGAACTGCAGCACCATGCTGGCCTCGCCCTCACAGCTGTTGGCACGGCGGAAACCGAGCACGGCGCTTGCCGCGTCAAACAGGCGGCCGGCACTCGTGGAGGTGACGCAGTTGATATTGCTGTCTATCATGCCTTCCAGCAGCGAGAGCTCAAAGTCACTGCAGAGCTGGAGCCCACGGATGGTCTCCTCTGCAGCAGACCGCTCAGGGTACGCCTGCAGCAGCAGCGACACAGCGTTTCTCCAGCCCTCCTTGGAGGACTTGTCCCCGCCGGCCTGCGGGAACGGGGCAATGCTGCCGAGCCGCTCGAAGCCGTCGAGACGGGAGAGGAGAAATTCTCCGCCCCAGATGGTGCCGTCGGTGCCGTAGCCGGTGCCGTCGAAGCTGACCCCAATGACCGGGTCCATGTAGTCGTTCTCGGCCATGCAGGTCAGAATGTGGGCGTAGTGGTGCTGGACCTCCAGGACCGGCAGCCCAAGCTCTTTGGCGAATGCCGTGGAGTTGTACTGCGGGTGCATGTCGCAGGCTACGATGGTCGGGCGGATCTCCAGAAGTTCCTCCATGCGGCCGGTGGCTTGGCGGAGGGCCTCAACGGAGCGGAGATCAGCTAGATCGCCAATATAGGGGGATGGGTAGAAGAGGTCGTCCCGGGCGAGACAGAAGGTGTTCTTGAGCTCACCGCCGATTCCCAGCACCTGGCCCTGGAACTTCCGGGATGTCATGAAGGGGAGCGGCGCATACCCACGGGAGCGGCGGATCATATACGGGCCGCCCATGTACCAGGACATGACCGAGTCGTCGGCGCGGAGCCGGATTTTTCGGTCATTGCTCAGGATGATGTCACACAGGGGCGACAGCGTGGGGATGGCCTCCTCGTCATTCCGGCAGATTGGCGCACCGCGGGGGTTGCCGCTTGTCATGACAAAGCAGTCTGTCATGGGCTTGCCGTCGGGGTAGTCGAAAAGCAGCATTTGCACGGGCGCATAGGGCAGCATGACGCCGACATTCGGATTGTCTGGGGCGATGGACGGGCAGAGCGTTCCATCTGCTTTCTTTTGCAATAGCAGGATGGGCTTCTGCGGGCCGTCCATAAATTTCTCCATGCCGTCCTCCACCACGCACTCGCGGCGGACGGTGGCCATGTCCTTCATCATGACGGCCAAGGGCTTGAACGGCCGGTCCTTGAGCCTGCGTAGCCGGGCGACCGGTTCCTCGTTTGTGGCGTCACAGCAGAGATGAAACCCGCCGATTCCCTTGATGGCGGCAATTCCGCCATTTCGGATGACTTCCCGGGTCTTCAGCAGCGCTTCGGTGCCGCGGATGTCGGTGCCGGCAATGTACAGCTCCGGGCCGCAGTCGTTGCAGCAGACCGGCTGTGCATGATACCGCCGGGTCTCCGGGTGCGTATACTCGTACTCGCACTCCGGGCACATGGGAAACTCTCCCATGCTGGTGCGGACCCGGTCATAGGGCATGGAGTCCAGGATGGTGAGCCGCGGACCGCAGGCTGTGCAGTTGATAAACGGGTGCAGGTAGCGGCGGTTCTTCGGGTCGAAGAGTTCCTCGCGACAGCGGGGACAGGTGGCAATGTCGGGGCTCACAAAAATTTGCCCCTTCACCTTCTCACTCTTGATGATGCGAAACTCTGTTTGACCCTCCGGGGAAATTTCCGAGGTCTCCACCTTCAGAATGGAGGAGCGCTCCGGGGCCTCCCCGGTGAGGGCGGTCGTAAAGCTGCTGAGCTGTTCCGGCGTGCCCTCGGCGAAGATTTCCACATAGGGGCCTTTATTGCAGACGCTTCCCCCAATTCCGGCCCGGTGGGCAATGCGGTCCACGAACGGTCGGAACCCCACGCCCTGGACGATGCCGTAGACGTGGATCCGAATGCGCTTTGTCATGGGAGCAGTTCCTCCTCCTTGGCCGTCTGGCCGATCTCGCCGGAGACGGCGAAGTGGGGCAGCGTCAAAACTTTACCGGTGTAGTCCTTCATGGCCCGCTGGTAGACCGGGTCGCAGAGGATGGTGTCGTACTGTGGCAGGGCGCGGAGCAGGTCGGCTTCACTGCGAAGCTCCAGGTCTCCCTCCCGTTTCAGGGAGTCCTCTGCCATAAAGTACGTGCCCACGTCAATGCGCGATGCACTGGTATTTCCCGCTTCCATGGCCTCCCGCAGGGAGTTGCCGAGAATTTGCTGATGAAGGATGAGCGTCTTCCCCTCCGCAGAGGCGTAGGGGCTGCAACTTACGAGCGGGTCAAAGAAGAGACCGGTCTCCCAGGGAATGCCAAAGTTCTTCTCGAGATACTTGGCCGGACGCAGTCCGGATGGCGATGCGACAATGATCTTGTCCACCGAAGTCATTTGGCCAATTCCCTCTAAGCCCTGCTCCACGGAGAAGCAGATGGCGGGTTTTCCCTCTTTTTTCTCCACACGGCGTTTCAGCTGCTGTGCGCTGTCGTCGGCGAGCAGGTTCAGGGGCGTGGCGCTCAAGATGCCAACTTTTCCGTGTCCGTCGGTCTCCGGGAATTTTTTTGCCCGGAGCATGCCGAGGAGCAGCAGCCACGCCTTCTCCTCGCCGACGTCGTAGTCCTTCATGCCAGCGGTGTCGATGGCGAAGGCCGGGACGCCGCAGCGGTTTTCCACCATGCGGCCCATGGCCTTGAGGTCGGTGCCGACGACGGCCGGCACCGGCGTGCCGATGAGTGCTATGAATTTGGCGTCCAGAGTCTGGGCCGCCTTTTTTATTTTTTCCACGGTGCGGTCGTCCCGGCCCAGAATGGCGTCCAGGTCCCGCATACAGGCGGAGTAGACGGCGGACGGCTCGGTGAACCAGCGGGGCTCGTCGAAGCCGCAGATGTTGCCGGCGCATCCGCCGGCGTCCAGGATGACCACCATGCCGCCGAGGCCGTAGAGTACAGAGGCGGCGCCGGACTGGTCTGACGCAAACGGGCTCAGGTAGCGAAACAGTCCTCTCATGCCAGCACCTCCGTCAGTTCCTTCATAAGACCGCAGAACCCGTGGTAGCCAAAGGGCTGTTTCTCCGAGTTCCACTCGACGACGGGGACGGAGGGCACATACTGGCCGGCGTCCTTGCCGATGGCACAGTCGACGCCTTCCACTTCCTTGTAGTGGACCATACTCGGGTCGATTCCGCTGTAGACCTTTGTCTCCGGGCTGGATTCCGCCAGCCGGCGGATATAGGGGAAGTCGTACTCTGTCAGGTTCGAGAAGATATACGGGACTTCCATATCCATTTCCACAAGCGTGCAGGCGAGTTCATAGGGGTTGGCGTTGAGCATTTCACCGAGGGCGAATCGCGCACCGGAATGGGAACGCCGGAAGGCCTCCCTTACCTCACACGCCTGCTCGTAGGGCTTCTGGTCGGCAAACTTCACGCCGATGGCGGAGCCGAGGAGACGGTACTGCTTATGGATGCGGTCCGGGTCATAGAGGCGGGCCATCTCAATGAACGGCATGCCGGTCCGGCCGTAGAGCTGCTCCGCCGCAAAGACGGACTCCGGGTGCAGCACGAGGTTGAAGTTGGCCGCGCCGAGCTCATAGTATTCCTCCAGCGTTTTGCACTCACTGACCTGGTTGATGGTGTGGATTCCCGCACCGCGGAGCAGGGAGAACAGCTCGCTCTCCGGGTCTAGCGGGGAGAAGTACCCCATGAGGTTTACCATATCCGGCTGCACCGGCTTGCGCTCTATGAGGGAGTAGATGGTGTCCCGGATGGCAACCATGGGAGGCTTCTTGCCCTCCCGGGTCAGGGCGTACATGTAGCTGGGAACCACGAGGACACCGGTCTCCTCCTGGGCTTTCCGACAGACTCTCTCGAGGTCTGTGCCGAGCAGTGCATCCACACAGGTAATGCAGATGACAACGGCCTTAGGCTTCGGCTCGCAGATTTCCACGATGTCCCGGATGGCCTGTGGAATTTCTGTCAGGTGGCGGCCTGTGACCAGGTCGGTCTCATCCATACATAGGTAGAACATGCGGTCTGCGTAGCCCTCCTCCGAACTCAGAATGGAGGAGTTCCGGCCACAGGCGGCCGGGGAGACCAGCAGCATGACCGACTCCGGGATGACGAGGCCGGCCCGCTTGACACCGAATCCGACGGCGCCTGGGGAGTTGTAGGCGAGGGTGGCGGGGGAGCTGTAGACCAGGTGGCAGGATGGGATGAACGCCTCCGGAATATTCTTCGGCCCGCGCTCGTTGAGCTCCGATACCGTGATGTTAAAAGCTTCCGAGATCATATTGGTCAATGGGTTCCTCTCTCCGGTCCTTCCAGAGCAGGTCTGCAAGGTCCATGAATTTCTGGCTGACCGGGAGGGACGGGTCGCCCTCTATAACGGTCATGCCCTGGTCCTCAAAACGGTTGATGTCGTCGCTGCGGGGGATGTCCGCCACAATGGGCAGGTTGTTTTCCGTAGCGAACGCACGTACCTTTTCCTCTTCGCCCGGGACATTTCGGCGATTCAGTATGATTCCCCGTACGGTGGCGTAGCTTCTGTCCTGGAAGTTCCGCACGGCGGTACAGATGTTGTTGGCCGCATAGAGGGCCATTTTCTCGCCGCTGGTGACGATGAGCACCTCGTCGGCAAAGCCCTCCCGGATGGGGGCGGCAAAGCCGCCGCAGACCACGTCTCCGAGGACGTCGAACAGGACAACGTCGGGCTTCTCCTTCTCAAAGAGCTCCTGCTCCTTCAGAATGTTGAATGTGGTGATGATGCCACGGCCGGCGCACCCGAGGCCCGGCGTGGGGCCGCCGGTCTCAATACATAGGACGCCGCCGTAGCCGACCCGGACAATGTCCGAGAGTTCCGGCTCGTCGTCGTGGACCCGCATGTAGTTGAGGGCGGGCTCGGGGACCTCGCCGCCCAGCAGATTGAATGTGGAGTCGGCCTTCGGGTCACAGCCAATCTGGATGACTTTTTTTCCGGAGCGGGCAAAGGCGGCGGAAAGGTTGCTCGTCATGGTGGACTTTCCAATGCCGCCCTTTCCGTAGACTGCAATTTTCAGCATGGCTTTTTCCTCTCCAGCATGGATTTTACGGTGGCGCCGGGGATACGGCCGAGCCGGCCGGTCAGGGCGCTGACCTCGTCGTTCGTCCCGTCCACCACAAGGGTGATGACGGCAATGCCACGCTCCCGGTAGGGGATGCCCATGCGGGCCACGACGAGCTGGTTGTACTGGTGGATGGCGTTGTTGACGGCCTCGGTCTGGCTGATATCCTCCAGCATGATGCCGATAAAGCCGATTCTCGAATTCTCAGACATGGGTTCCTCCGTGTGATCCTGATTTTTCACGGCGGATGTCGCCGCGGTCACTGACAATGGTATAGCCGATCTTGTCCATGCGGAGGTCCAAACAGGTGCGGCACTGGGCCGACTCCTCACCGGTACAGATCTTGTTGTCGTAGAGCATGTATTTCTTCCGCACCATGACGGGGGAAAGGTTGGGCATGATGACATTGGCCCCGCACTGGATGCCCCGTTCCCGTCCCAGCGGGCTGATGGTGCCGAGGGCCGTCGTGGCCGGCAGCAGCACGTCGGGGACGATGAGGCGGATGATGGAGAGCAGGTAGCAGGTCTCCTCCAGCGTGCCCGCCGGGAAGTCTGCAAATGGCGTGTCGTGGGCGGGGATAAACGGCCCAATGCCGCACATCTCCGGCTGGAACTCCTCAATAAATTTCAGGTCCTCCGCCAGTTCATGGGGCGTCTGGTAGGGCGAGCCCACCATCATTCCGATGCCGACGTCGTAGCCGATGTCCCGCAGGTCCTGCAGGCACTGCATGCGGTGGTCAAAGGACATGGCCGCCGGGTGGAGGCGCTCATAGTGGGCTTTGTCCGCCGTCTCGTGGCGCAGGAGGTACCGGTTTGCCCCGGCGTCAAACAGGCGCTGGTAGCTGTCCCGGTCCCGTTCCCCGAGGGAGAGCGTGATGGCGCAGTCGGGGTAGGCTGCTCTTATTTTTGATATGATGGAGACGAGGCGCTCGTCGGTGAACCAGCCGTCCTCGCCGCCCTGGAGGACAAACGTACGAAACCCCAGGTCATAGCCCTGTTTGCAGCAGGCTAGGATCTGGGGTTCTGTGAGCCGATAACGGTCGACCGTTGAGTTGCTTTTCCGGATTCCACAGTACAGGCAGTCGTTTTTGCAGATGTTGCTGAACTCGATGAGACCTCGTACAAACACGTCTCTGCCGTAGATGGAGTCCCGGATGGCTGAGGCCTTGCGGGCCAGAAGCATTGCACCCTCATCCGATCGGTGGGAGACCAGATACTCGTAGTCCTGCAGCGGCAGGCGATGTGTGTCCTCCAGCGAGTCGATGATTGAAAACAATTTTTCATCCATGATTGCTGTATTCCTTTTTCATTCTTTATAGTATAATTTTACAAGAAGTTCCCTACGAACTCAACAATTGTTAGGAATATAGCACAGAAAATGGGATATCATTCCCAAAAGGAGGCAGAATAATGAATAATAAGGCAATGTTTTCTCTGAGCTACGGTCTTTTTGTCATCTCGTCGGCAAAGGACGGCAAGAAAAACGGATGTATTACGAACACCGCCATCCAGGCCGCATCGGACCCACTGGTGCTGACAGTCTGCATCAACAAGGCAAACTACACCCATGACCTCGTAAAGGAGACTGGGAAGTTTAGCATCTCTGTCCTCAGCGAGGAGGCGGACTTCGACCTGTTCACCCACTTCGGTTTCCAGTCCGGCCGTGACACGGATAAATTCGCAGACTTCACAGACTATAAAATGGAGGGCGGACTCCCGGTCATCACCCGCGGTACGAACGCCTATTTCCTCTGTGACGTGGTGGACACGGTGGACCTCGGCAGCCATACCATGTTTGTCGCAAAAATAGCAGACATGGACGTCCTGAACAGCGTCCCTTCGGCCACTTATGCCTATTATCACGCCAACATCAAGCCACAGCCCAAGAAAGAGGATGCCCCTGCCGGCAAAGTGGTATGGCGCTGCACCATCTGCGGCTACATCTATGAGGGCGACCCCATTCCGGACGATTTTATTTGCCCCATCTGCAAACATCCGGCCTCGGACTTTGAGCGGGTCACCCAGTAATCCCTTTAAGGGCGATTTAACCTTTGTCACTATAATTTACTCTGAATGTAATAGACAGTAACAGGGGACGGAATCGCCATGAAGACTTGCAAAAAAATTCTTGCGGTTATTCTGGCCGGTGCCATGGCGCTGGCCATGGCCTCTTGCGGGTCACCAAAGAAAACGAACGCCACAATCTCCATCGGCGTACCGTTCAATTATGACAGCGTTGACCCACATCGGGACTTTCAGGGGTGGTATACCTCTATATATGGTGTCACAGAATCCCTGTTCCGCATGGGTGACAACGGCACATTAGAGCCGTGCTTAGCCAAATCTGCGAGCCTTTCTGACAATGTCTGGACCGTGAAACTCTGCCGGAACGCCCGCTTCTCCAATGGAAACCCTGTCACCTCAGACATGGTTGCAAGGAACCTGAAGCGTGCCGGACAGGAGAATCCACAGTATGCGGTCTTTACGCAGCTCCGGTATGATACCAGCAAGAAGCACACGCTCCGTATCATCACAAAAGATGGCATCCCCACACTTAAGAACACCCTTTCGAGCCCGTGTCTCGGTATCATTGATTTGGATGCATCCAAGGACCCGGACAAGGCAATTGTCGGCACAGGCCCCTTCATTTTGAAAAATTTTGACCCGGAGGGTATCGTCTCGGTGCTCCGCAATGAGAACTACTGGGACGGAACAGTCAGCCTGGCCGGCGCCCGGTTCATCACCGAGAAGCAGGATGCCCCAAAACTCTTCGGCATGCAGAACGGGTATTTGGACGCCGTCACAAATGTCACGTCGGACGCCTATCCCTCCTATCAGGAGAATGCGGACAAATACAAGGCCCACAGTGTAGAGGGCTCCCGTCTTCTGTTCTTCTATCTGAACCAGAAGACCTTGGACAAGACTGTCCGCACCGTCATCAACGGGTATCTCGACAAAAAGTTTGTGGAGAAATTCTCCAACGGAATGCTGACCGCCACCAATGGCCCGTTCAATGAGAATGTGAGCTACGGTAAAGTGAAGGCACCGAGGAATCTCTCAGCGGAGGAGTGCCGGGAACTCCTGAAAAAGGACGGCTACACGGCAGGGGAAGACGGTATCCTGGAGAAGGACGGTAAATCGCTCCGGCTCCGCGTGGAGACCTATGGCATGTACAATCTGGACGCCTTTGCCAAGCTCATGCAGAAGCAGCTGAAACAGATTGGCATTGCCTGCGACATCCAGACGGAAAAGGACCCGGACTCCACCTACATGAAAGACGGGGACTTTGATATTGCGTTCTACTCGCTCATACCGGACAAGGAGAACGACCCCTATGAGTTCCTTGAGAAGACGATGGGCCCGAACGGAAAGCGCAATGTCTGCGGATACGGCAGCAAGGAGACTAACGCCCTGCTCGCACAGCTCCGCACCGAGCCGCGGCCGGAGAAACGGGCTAAGCTCGCCCGTGAGCTGGTACAGAAGGCCATCGACAGCGGCTGCTTCGGCTACATTGGACTGGTCAATAAGGTGACAGTGCTGCGAAACGGCATCTCCGGACTTTCCGAGACGAGTCCCTATGATTTCTATTGCCTTACCGCCCGCACAACGCTACAATAACAGAAGAAAAAATTACACGCCGGGATTTCCTTTTACCCGGCGTGTTCGTTTTGGAGGATTATTATGAAGGTCTATGCAGACAATGCGGCCACCATGAAAATGCGGCCCGAGGCCCTGGAGGACATGAACGAGGCGCTTCAGGAGAACTGGGGCAACCCGTCGTCCGTGTACTCGGTTGGACGGGAGGCCAAAATAGCCATGGAGTCCGCCCGCTACACCATTGCCCAGTGCATTGGCGCCAAGACCAATGAGATCTTTTTCACCTCCGGTGGAAGTGAGGCCGACACCCAGGCCATTCTCTCCGCTGCGGCCATTGGGGCACAGACGGAGCGGACCCATGTCATTGTCTCCGCCATTGAGCACCAGGCTGTCCTGAAGACCGCGGCCCAGCTGGAGGCCATGGGCTTTGAGGTGACCTATGTTCAGCCGGACCGGGATGGCTACATTGACCCGGCAAAAATCCACGAGAACATTCGGGAGAACACCATTCTCGTCTCCGTCATGGCCGCCAACAATGAAATTGGAACCGTACAGAACATCCGCCAAATTGGCGCCCTCTGCCAAATTGCCAACGTCCTGTTCCACACCGACGCCGTTCAGGCGGTCGGCCACATGCCCATTGATGTCTCACAGCTGAATGTGGATCTTCTTACCATGTCTGCCCACAAGTTCGGCGGCCCGAAGGGCATTGGCGCCATCTACGCCAAGTCCGGCATCTCCCTCTCTCCTCTCATCCTCGGTGGACCCCAGGAGCGGGGCCGCCGCGCGGGCACGGAGAATGTACCGGCCATGGTCGGCATGGCCACGGCACTTGAGACCTCCTGCCAGAATATGGAGGAGGAGAACGAGAAAATCACCGCTATGCGGGACAAGCTCATAGACGGCCTGCTGGAAATTCCGGGTACGGTGCTGAACGGACCGCGGGACAACCGACTTCCCGGAAATGTCAGCGTCTGCTTCAAAGATGCTGCTTCCGAGTCCCTGCTCGTCCTGCTGGATGAGGCCGGAATTTGCGCCTCGGCGGGAAGCGCCTGCGAGGCCGGCTCTCTGGATCCGAGCCATGTGCTTCTGGCTATTGGCCGCAGCGAAAAAGAGGCCATGTCCTCCCTGCGGCTGACGCTCAGTGCGGACAACACCATGGATGATGTGGACTATATTCTGGAGACGGTCCGGAAGTCGGTGGAAAAAATCCGGTGAATCGCCCGTAAAACAGAAAAATATTAGTAGCCCCGGACCTTGAACCCGCGTTCTTCTGGAACAACGGACAGGGTCCGGACTTCCATACTGTCAATTCGAATGTAGGTGTCCCGGTACAGGCGGTCCACGAGGTTGTCTATGAGATCCTGACTGCCCTGGACCTCCATGGTCACGGTACCGTCGTACTCGTTGCGCACCCAGCCCGTGAGGCCGTATTCGCCCGCAATTTGGGAGGCGGTCCAGCGGAATCCCACGCCCTGGACGCGGCCGTGGAAGACGATGCTCTTGCGTTTGATCAAAGCTCGGTCACCTCCACGACGGTGAGGCTGCCACCGAATATACGGAAGCGCACATTGAAGTTCAGGTATGTGAGGCCGTAGATGCGCTCTGGGTCGTCCTGATACTGAGGGCGCGGGTCGTGGGAGAGGATGTTTTTGAGCTCGTCCCGGTTTGCCTCCGGAATCTTTGCGAGGAGTTCCGATGGGAAGATGACCTGCAGCGTCAGGTCAGAGAGGGAGGCGGTGAAGCCCTCGGCGGCATCCGGAATGGAGTCGGAGTAGGGAATGTAGGGCTTGATGTCGAGAATGGGCGTGCCGTCCATGAGGTCGCAGCCCGCCACGCGGATGACCGGCCCCTGAGGGGTGTTCAGGTCGACGCCAAGAAGCTGCACCGCGCTGATTCCTATGGGGTTGGGGCGATTCGGCGATCGCGTCGCAAACACTCCCATCCTCCGGTTACCCCCAAGCCTCGGAGGCCGCACGGTCGGCTGGAACTTATAGGGCTGTCCCTTCCGTTTCTCCAGCACCTCCGAGAACTCCCAGATGAGCCAGATATGGCTGAAGTCGGTGAGACCGCGGAGGGCGTCCGGGTTGCGGAATTCGGGCTCCAGGATGATTTGACCCTGCAGCGCGGAATCCACGGTGCCCTGCCGCGGGAGACCGAACTTGCCCTTGAGATTTGTGTGGTAGATGGCGACGGGTTCCATGCCCCCACTTCCTTTCCGCTTGGATTCGATGTAAAATTATATCATATTTTTATCAGGCAAAGGTGATATCCATGAAACCGCAGAGAGTATACGCAGAGGTGGACCTCGAGGCCATCTGTCACAATGTCCGGGAGTCCATGAAAAAAGTCGGCCCGGGCGTCAAGGCCATGACCGTCGTTAAGACAGACGCCTATGGGCACGGTGCCGTCGAGGTGGCCCAAATGCTCAGCGGGATCGGCATCGCCGGCTTTGCGGTGGCCACGGTGGAAGAGGGCGTGGAACTGCGCACCAGCGGTATCAACCAGCCCATCCTGGTGCTGGGCCATGTATTCCCCGACGAATACCAGAAGGCCATCAACCACCACATTACCTTGACGGTGTTTGCGTACGAGAACGCGGCGGCCATCAGCAACGCGGCCAAGGCACTTGATACAACGGCCAAGGTCCACGTGGCAGTGGACACCGGCATGGGCCGAATAGGGTTCCAGCCCACAGAGGAGAATGTGGAGGAAATCCGCAAAATCTTCGCCCTTCCGAACCTGGACGTCGAGGGTGTGTTTACCCACTTTGCCTGCGCGGACTGCGCCGACAAGACATCCCGGGACAATCAGATTCGCATCTTCCTCTCCTATACGAAGAAACTCAAAGAGGCGGGCTGCAACTTCCGAATTCGTCACATGTGCAACTCCGCCACGGTCATGGAGGGCACGGACAATTATCTGGATATGGTTCGCCTGGGAATTACCATTTACGGGCTGCTGCCGTCGGATGAGGTGAACCCCGAGAACCTCGACCTTCGTCCGGCCATGAGCCTCGTGAGCCATGTCTCCCATGTGAAGACAGTCGGCCCGGGTTTCACGGTCAGCTATGGCTCCACTTATGTCACAGACAAGCCGGAGACCACCATTGCCACCGTTCCGGTGGGCTACGGAGACGGTTATCCGCGCATGCTCTCCAATAAGGGCTACGTCCTCATCCATGGCAAGCGCGCTCCCATTGTGGGCAGAGTCTGCATGGACCAGTTCATGGTGGATGTCTCGGACATTCCCGAAGTCGCCCAGGGCGACGAGGTGGTCCTGGTCGGCAAGCAGGAGGACGACGAAATCCGCGTCGAAGACCTGTCAGCACTGTGCGGACGGTTTAATTATGAGTTTGTGTGCGACATCAATAAGAGGGTGCCGAGGGTGTATAAAATCTGAGTGAAAAATTACCACCTTTTCCTTTGAGATACAGGAGAGGGTGGTATTCTGGTATTCAAAGAAAAGCAGCTGGCCAACATGGCCAGTCGCTAATTGTTTTATTCTACAGGGACTGTATTGGAGATACAACCGATAGAGATATTGCCCAGTTCTGAAATATTAATATTATTGTTATACTCGTCTGGGGCAAAGATGATATCCACAAAGCAACCGGTGGGATATCCATCAATGATTCCATTTGTCCCATATGTTTTTTGATTTAGAGATTTGCTCGATAGGGTGATAGGGCTTTCCATCTGCTTTGGGTTTCCCCGGGCAATGATTGTATTGTCAGCTTTCACTTCTACTTCCTGAAACCCGTAAAACTGCCTCGTTTGACCTGTGACGTTGGTGATATCACAGATGATGTGAAGATTATTATTGCCATCTCTCAGGAGGTAGAGGGGTGTCACAATGAAATTTCCACGAACAAAATCAGGGTCTAGTTGATTCTGTAAGGGATAGGCGAGGCTCACTGCTTCAATATTCTTTATCTTAAAATGGCTCTTTTCCGTATCCATTGAAACAGGGAGATACCCGACTTTTCCAAACTCTTTATTTTTTGGATTTACCGCTAAATAAGCATCCTTCATGACTACTCCGTAGTGACCGACAATTTCCGGCACTCTCGGATCGACATTTACAAAGGATCCATCTTCATATTCTTTTTCGAGCTGAGCTGCCGGGTCAGGAAACTGACTGTAATATTTTAAATAGTTGATATCCATTTCTGCCAGTAAACGGATGATGTCAACAGGCGATTTCGGATTGGTGCGGGTATTGCTGGAAGCAACTCGCTCCGCAGAATAAGCGGGGAGGGCAGTAATAGAAACAATGATGAAAAGGCCCAGAAAAATTGAGAAGAATCGTTTCACTTTAATGTAAATCAGTCCCTTTTGCTTTTTTATTATTATTATATACAAAATCATTCT
Organism: uncultured Eubacteriales bacterium; assembly: GCA_900315285.1. Taxonomy (GTDB): domain Bacteria; phylum Bacillota; class Clostridia; order Oscillospirales; family Acutalibacteraceae; genus RUG420. The sequence goes on from OMYO01000008.1 coordinate 19,833, forward strand.
TCTGATAAAGGAATTTAGGCTCTGCCCGAGGTTGGACAGAGCCAGACAATTTACATGTTAGTCAGAATGTGAAGCAGTCTGAGCAGAAGAGCAAACATGTTTCTTCCTTTCCGATTGCCGGCCGGTGATCTGAGTATTGGAAAAAGCTTTTTCATGGGACTAGACGACGAAATATTACAGGTTGTTTTTTATGTCATAAAATATTTTTTGGGCGATTCAGCTTTCTTCTAGAAAATAACTGAATCGCCCAAAAGACATAAGAAAAGGCGTGCTGCAAATACTACTGCAGCACGCCTTCATGTGTGTATTTTATTGTACTGACTTTGTAACAGGATTGCTGAATCCGAACAAGATATCGTCCAGAGAGGACACATTAACGGTGTCATCGTAAGTGCCCGGTTCGAACACAATGTCAAGAAACCCGCCGGTGGCATAGCCATCGATGATTTTGTTGGAGCCATAGTAGTCCTTGTCCAGCGGAAGACTGGAATAGACGATGGGATTTGCCATCAGTTTTGGCTCGCCGCTGGCAATGACTTTGTCGCCGGACCGAACCTCAACCTTGTCGAGACCATAGAATTCCAGACTCTGCCCGGTGACATTCTTTGTGTCACAGATGACGTGGAGGCGGCCGTTGGCATCCTTCAGGATGTACAGGGGAGTAATTAGAAGCTTGCCGTGGATGTAGTCCGGGTCATTTTGGTTCCGGGAAGGATAGGCAGTGCGGACGGCGGCAATATTACGAATATCCCAATTCTTTCCTTCTTGGGAACCTTCTACGGTCTGGCGGCCTATTTTCCCGAATTCCTTATTTGTAGAATTATAGGTATCATAAGCATCTCGAAGCGTAACAGCCATGTGGTTCCCTATCTCCTCAACCGCAGCGGTATCACGAAGAAATGTCCCATCGCCGAGGTCCTGTTTAAACTGGCCAATTGGGTCTGGCGATTGGCTGTATTTTTTTAATTCAGCAGCATCCGTTTCGGCTGCGAGCTTGATAAAGCTGGCAATTGAACTAGCAGATGTTCTGGTTGTTGGCATACTTTTCGATGGCGCGGCTATAGCAGAAACCGCGCAGCATGCGGCGACGATAATACTAAATAGGATGGACAGCAATATCCTCTTTTTCATTCAAATATCCCTCTTTCTTGATTTGGAAAAAAGTATAACCTGTCGTCCTAAAAAAGACAATGGGAACAGGTCGGGTTCCAGAAGAAAATCTGAAACCAGACCTGTTCCGCCATTTGCTCAACTTAAATCAGAAATTTAAGGATAATGCCAATAATGACGGAAAGCATTATAGTTGCCTTTCCGACCGGTCTGTTGTGATGCGCGGCGCTCTAATGGGCCTTGACTTTGACCTATAAATATTATGCCAGACCCAAATTGGCATCTTGGCTTTGGAGCCAGTCGCGGCGGGCGCTTTACACCTTTAGGCCCATTTTCGGCAAAAAAGTGTGAAATCATGGGGGTATCTGGCCGGAAAATCAGACCAACTTCGCTCAAAATTCTTCTTTGGTCTGAATTCTCAGGGCGATTCACCTCTGGAACCCGCCGTAGGTGCCTTGCCGACATGGAAATCTCACACCAAATGCTCTCGGAAAAAGGAAAAGGTGTGAATTTCATCGAAAAATACCGGGAGGGGGTATCCGATCTCCCATAAAAAAAGACGACTGACCCCACCCAGGGGTCAATCGCCCAAATACAATAGGAAATATTTTAGTGGATTTGTGCCAGGAAGTTCTTGAGGCGCTCTGCCTCCGGGTGCTCGAAGACCTGCTCCGGGCTGCCCTGCTCAAGGATTTGGCCGTGGTCAATGAACAGGATGCGGTCGGCGACGTCGCGGGCAAAGCCCATTTCGTGGGTGACCGTGACCATGGTCATGCCATCGCGGGCCAGGTCTTTCATGACGTCCAGGACCTCGCCGACCATTTCGGGGTCGAGGGCGGAGGTGGGCTCGTCGAAGAGCATGACCTCGGGCTCCATGCAGAGGGCGCGGACAATGGCAATGCGCTGTTGCTGGCCGCCGGAGAGCTGGGACGGATAGGAGTTGGCGCGGTCTCGCAGGCCGACGCGGTCCAGAAGCTGCAGGGCCCGTTCCTCGGCCTCGGTCTTCGACTCGCCCTTGAGTTTGGTGGGGGCCAGAGTCATGTTGCGGAGGATGGTCATGTTCGGGAACAGGTTGAAGTGCTGGAACACCATGCCCATCTTCTGGCGATACTTGTTGATGTCGGTCTTCTTGTCGGTGACATCGGTGCCGTCCACAATGATCTTACCGCCAGTGGGAATTTCCAAGAGGTTTAGGCAGCGTAAGAATGTGGACTTGCCGGAGCCCGAGGGCCCAATGACCACGACGACCTCGCCGCGCTTGATGTCTGTGGTTATGCCGTTCAGGGCGCGGAACCCGTTGGGGTACTGCTTTTCGAGTCCGGTTATTTGGATAAGGGTTTCATCGGTCACTGTTTCTCAACCTCTTTTCCAGTTTTTTGACGAGACTGCTGAACAGCAGCACGATGCACAGGTAGATGATGGCCACAGCGAACAGCGGCATAAAGGCCGAGAACGTCTGGCCGCGGATGAGGTCACCGGCCTTGGTCAGGTCGACGATGCCGACATAACCGGCGACGGAGGTCTCCTTCAAGAGGGAGATGAACTCGTTGAGCAGTGTCGGGAGCACGACCTTAAACATCTGCGGGATGATGATATGCCGCATGGTCTGGAAGTAGTTGAAGCCCAGCGAGCGGCCGGCCTCAAACTGGCCGTTGTCAATGGCCATGATGCCGGAGCGGAAGATTTCCGCCACGTAGGCGCCGGAGTTCATACCGAAGACGAGGACCGCAATGACGGTCTCACTGTTGCTGGCGGCGAAGATGATGAAGTAGCCAATGAGAAGCTGGACGACGACTGGCGTGCCGCGGATGATGGTCAGGTACAGGTTGGCAATAAAGTTCAGGACTTTCATGAGCCCGTAGGTGAACCCGCCCTTTTTCTCCAGCGACTCCCGGTCCTTGTCCCAGGTGGTACGGATGCCCGCCAGCAAAATGCCGATGATCACACCTAGGATGGCCGAGAACAGCGTAATAATAAGGGTGCGCCCGAGACCCTGCAGCAGCCATTTCCACTTCTGTCCCTGGACAAAGTTCAGGGAGAACTGCGCCTTCATGCGGCCCCACCAGGTGTTGCTGTTGTCTCCACCCTGGGCTGTGGTCGTGGCCTTAATATACTTTGCCCGGATTTTTGCCACGGTGCCGTCGGCAATGAGGTCATTCAGCGCGTTATTGACCTGCCGGAGCAGCTCCGGATTATCCTTTGAGACGGCGATGGAGTATTCCTCGGTCAGATAGGGGACAGGAAGAATCTTTAAGTCGCTGTTGGCGGCGACAAAACTCTTGGCCGGCAGCTGGTCGATGATGACCGCGTCCACCTTGCTGATTTTCAGTGCCTGGACGGCGTCCGCACCGGTCTTATACTTTGTGACGTGGTCGGAGCCGAACCCGTTCTTGTCCGGGGACTCGTCGGAGTATAGCTGGCCGGTGGTGCCGGTCTGAACGCCCACCATGAAGCTCGGCTTCGTAACCTTCTTGCCGGAGGCGTCTTTCGTGTAGAAGTCGGCGGACGAGGTATAGGGGCTGTCCTTTCGCACGATGATAGCCTGGACCGACTTCGTGTAGGGGTCTGTGAAGCTGACGCTCTGCTTGCGCTCCTCACTGACCGTGATTCCCGACATTCCGATGTCGTATTTCCCCGTCTGGACACCCGCCAGGATGGAGTCGAAGGATACGTCGACAATTTGCAGTTCCATGCCGAGCTTGTCCGCAATGGCCTTTGCCACGGCGGGGTCTATACCCACGACGTCGTTGCCCGACTTGTACTCGTACGGAGGGAAGTCGGAGCATGTGGCCATGATGAGCGTCTTCTTTTTGGGGGCCGCCCCCGCCGCCAGCGCCGGCACCGCCGTGCCGAACAGGGTGGTCAGCAGGAGAACCAGGGCCATAAGAAAGTATGGGACCCGTTTCTTTTTGCACATTGGCATTCACCTGATTTTCGATATAATATTTATACCCCAAATTATATAGAAAAAACGAATTGTCGAAAAGTGAAAATATGTACTACTATTCACTGAATCAATATTTCCGGAAAGAATACGGCGAAAAAATCTGGAAGCTGGCCCTCTCGGCGGCGGAAACCTGCCCGAACCGGGACGGCACCATCGGGACCGGAGGCTGCACGTTCTGTTCCCTCGGCGGCTCCGGGGACTTCGCTGACACCGACATTGACCGGGCGAAGGAGCGGGTCCGACGCAAGGGCCCGGGCACCCGGTATGTAGCGTATTATCAGAGCTACACCGGGACCTACGGAAATCTGGATGAGTTGTTTCGTATCTACAACGATGCGGCGGAGCGGCAGGATGTTGCGGCGGTCTCCATCGGGACCCGGCCGGACTGTCTCGGCCCCGATGTGCTCGACCGCCTCAGCGAGTTGCGGCAGAAGAAGCCCGTCTGGGTGGAACTGGGGCTGCAGACGTCGCGTGAAGATACGGCGCAACGCGTGCATCGCGGATACCCGAATGAAGTCTATGAGCAGGCCGTAGCGACACTTCGGGAGCGGGATATCCTCCCGGTGACCCACGTCATCCTCGGCCTCCCGGGCGAGACCTATGACGACATGCAGGCCTCCGTAGAATATGCTTGCCGCTGCGGCACCTGGGGCCTGAAGCTCCAGCTGCTCCATGTGCTGACCGGCACGGAACTGGCAAGGGAATACCTGGCTGGAGAGTTCCGCACGCTGGAACAGGAAGAATATATTGACATCATCTGCCGGCTTCTTCCGAAAATTCCGGAGGATGTGGTCATCCACCGGCTTACGGGGGACGGACCGAAGAACCAGCTCATTGCCCCGCTCTGGAGCGGAAACAAACGCGCCGTCCTGAACGGCATGAACCGGGCGCTGCGGGAACGCGGCGTCGTCCAGGGGAGTGACTTGAAATGATCACCACAAAATATGAAATCCGCACAGACCGCATTGTCGGCAACCGCAGACTGGTTCTGCTCTCTGACCTGCACAATGTGCCTTATGGCAAGGTGCTGAAACTCACGAAGGCGGCAGAGCCGGACATCATTCTTGTTGCGGGGGACCTGGTGGACCGCCACCGCAAGACCTACAGGCGCGTGCTTCCGTTCCTGCGGGAGTGCGTTGCCATTGCGCCGACGTTTTTCTCGTATGGCAACCATGAGGTGAAATTCCCTGCCATCTCCGCCAAGGAGTTCCGCTCCACCGGGGTCACGCTGCTGGACAATTCGTGGGCGTATTGGAACGACCTGTGCATCGCCGGCCTTACCCCCTACACTTTGGGCGATTGGCTCCCTGACTTCGAACGTCAGACCGCCTTTCGCATCCTGCTGACCCACGAACCGGAATACTACTTCGAGGGTCCCGTCCTGCAGGACCATGACATTGACCTCATCCTTGCCGGACACGTCCACGGCGGGCAGATCCGCCTGCCGGGGAATATCGGACTTTTTGCGCCGGAGCAGGGTCTTTTTGCCAAGTATGTCCACGGCCAGTATGGCAACATGATTATCGGCGCCGGGCTGTGCAACTCCGCCCGGCCGCTCATTCCGCGCATCAACAACCCCACTGAGGTGGTTGTTGTCGACTTGATAGGAGGAAAATCAAATTGAGCAAAACCGTCGACATGACCCAGGGAGCGCTGGGCAAGCGAATTATTGCCTTTGCCATCCCACTCGCACTGACGGGTATGCTGGAACAGCTCTTCAATGCGGCGGACACCCTCGTTGTCGGGCGATTCGCCAGTAAATACGCCATGGCGGCCGTTGGCAGCAACAGCCCTATCATCCAGCTCATCATTAACTTGTTCGTGGGCATTGCGCTTGGTGCCAATGTCGTCATTGCCCGCTACACTGGTCAGGGGGACAAGGAGGCGGTCTCCCGCGGCATTCACACCGCTGTGGCGGTATCGTTCCTGTTTGGCCTCCTCGCCACAGGCGTGGGCGAGGCAGTGGCCATCCCCATGCTGCGGGCCATGGATGTGCCGGCATCTGTTCTGCCTATGTCTGCGCTGTACCTTCGCATCTATCTGGCCGGCATGCCGGTCATTCTGCTCTACAACTTTGAGTCGGCCATCTTCCGGAGCCAGGGCAACTCCCGCACACCGCTCGTCTGCCTGCTTATCGGCGGCATCCTGAACGTGCTGCTGAACCTGCTCTTTGTTATTGTGTTCCATATGGATGCCGGCGGCGTCGCCCTTGCCACCGTCATCTCGAACCTGGTGAGCTCCCTTCTGCTGTTTATCCTTCTGATCCGCTCGAAGGGCTCCATGCACCTGAGCATCAAGAAGCTCCAAATAGACCGGGAAATCCTGAAAAAAATGATGCAGGTGGGCGTTCCCTCCGGTGTCCAGGGTATGCTGTTTTCTCTGGCAAACATCATTATCCAGAGTGCGGTCAACAGTCTCGGCGCCGACGCTATGGCTGCTTCCTCTGCCGCTCTGAACATTGAGATTTTCGTATACTTTTTGGTCAACGGCTTTGCCCAGGCCGCCACGACCATCATCAGCCAGAACTACGGTGCCGGCAAAATGGACCGCTGCCGTAAAACATTCTGGGTCGCCCTTGGCCAGGATCTCCTGCTGACTGCCGTTGCCTCGGCTGTCATCTGCCTCACGGCCCCAACGCTCATCGGCTTCTTCAACAGTGACCCGGCCGTCATCTCTTTTGGCGCCACCCGTCTGCGATGGATCGTCGGCTGCGAGACCACCAACGTCTTCCTCGAAATCCTTTCTGGCACCATGCGCGGTTATGGCAAGTCCACAACGCCGGCCCTCATGTCCCTGATCGGCGTCTGTGGCCTGCGGATTGCCTACGTCTACACCTATTTCCGGGTCCACCACACGTTCGGGACCCTCATGGCAATCTATCCCATAAGCTGGGGAACCACAGCACTGCTGCTCGCGGTTGCCTATGTACTGCTGCTGCGGAAAATGAGGAGGAATGGTTCTGTCCAGAATGTGAATCGCCCGGAAAATTCGGCAACGTGATATTTCTTTATCAAGGGTGAGTCGCCATTTGTCTGTTTCTGAACGCCAATTTGAAAAAAGCATCACAATCTTGTTGAGGATTCCCGGGAAAGTTTTATAATTAGTGAGAAAGCTAAATTTTTTCGAAAAATGGGGGATTGTTTTATGAACAAAGATGAAATTCTCTTTACAGCCAAAAAGATAGGAATCCGCGGCTTTGAGGCTGCGGCCACTCCGTTCCTCTACCTCTGGGGCTGGCTGTTCCCGGAGCCCACGATCGTGGACGGACCGGACGCCCTCCAGCGTATTCCGGACATCCTGAAGGAGCGCGGTGAGAAGAAGCCTCTGGTTGTCACCGACCCCAACATCTTCAAACTCGGACTTCTGGATGAGTTCCTTGCTGGAATGGACAAGGACGGCGTTCCTTACGCTGTATTCCACGACGTCCATGCCAACCCGACCGTTGAGGACGTAGAGGCTGGTCTTCAGGCCTACAAGGACAATGGCTGTGACTCTCTCGTTGCCGTCGGCGGCGGTTCCTCCATGGACTGCGCCAAGGGCATCATGGCCCGCGTATGGCGCCCGAGCCGTCCGGTCAAGAAGATGAAGGGCCTCCTCATGGTCACCCTTCCGTCCCTTCAGATGAACGGCCTTCTTCCTCCGACTCTCTACGCTGCCCCCACCACGGCAGGTACCGGTTCTGAGACCACTATTGCAGCCGTCATCACCGACGCCCAGACCCACGACAAGTTCCCCATCATGGACCCGTTCATCCGTGCTAAGTATGCTGTCCTGGACCCGAAGCTGACCGTTGGTCTCCCGAAACAGGTCACCGCCAACACCGGACTCGACGCCCTTTGCCACGCTGTTGAGGGCTACACCAATATCTGGTACAACGACAAGGCCACGAACGACAAGGGTGTTCAGGCCGTCAAGATCATCTTCCAGTATCTCGAGACCGCCTACAATGACCCGGGCAACCTCGAGGCCCGCTCCAAAATGCTTCTCGCATCCTACTATGCCGGTCTCTGCTTCACCCGCGGCGGCGTAGGTTACGTCCACGGCATTGGCCACCGCCTCGGCGGCATGTACGGTGTTCCGCACGGTCTCGCCATGGCCGTCATCCTTCCGCACGTCATGTCCGACGAGTTCCTTGGGCCATATGTCTATGACAAACTGGCTGACCTCGCTGACGCTGTCGGCATCACCGGTGCCACCGACGAGGCAAAGGCCAAGGCCTTCGTTGCTGAAATCCGTGCCATGGAAGAGCGCATGGCCATTCCTACCGGCTTCGACTGCATTAAGGATGAGGACATCTCCCTCATTGCAGAGCGCTGCATGGCTGAGGTCTACCCGGAGTACCCGGTCAAGCACATCTTCACGAAGGAAGAAATTGAGGAGTTCATTCGGAAGTACATTAAGCAGTAAGTCTGATGGATAATTGAATGAAAATGGGAGCGGTCAGCGTGGGCTGGCCGCTCTTTTCCTGTTTTGTGGGGTTGGGAGTGGATTGCAGATGAGAGGGAAGAGGGGAAACTAGGACAGAAATTCGGTAAGAGGGTGTTCTGATCCTGGTTTGGGGCCGGGGAGAGCTGGGTTGGGGCGATTCATCCTCTCTTTAAACCATCCACGGACTTTTCCGCTTGGCCTTAACTGCATTTCCCAAAAAATAGGAAGGTTGCAGTTATTCCCGCTTTTAATTCTGCTACCAAAATAACTGCACTGTGGTTCTTTTATTAGATTTGCAGTTAATTCTTGGCATGGGGGCAAACCGATTAACTGCACTCTATATATTATTGGGGAAGTGCAGTTAACTCGATTCCACATTGGCCTCCCAAGTTAACTGCACTATGCAAATTTGAAGTGAATTGCAGTTAATTCCCGATTTATGCAGCCCGTAGATTTAACTGCATTCTTAGAGCTTTCAAAAGAGTGCAGTTAAATTTCCTCTGTTCCGGCTACCTGCCTAACTGCATATTGCTAAAAATAAGAAGGTTGCAGTTAATTTCTGCTTAAGTGTTTCCTCCTCCTTAACTGCATTTTGCCAATTTAATAAGGATTACAGTTATCCTCATGCACGGAGGGCCAAACCATAGCTTAGTCTCTGAACGGACAGCCGCTTGTCACGGGATAGAAAAAGAGCACCATCACAGGATCGTGATGGTGCTGCTATATATCCGGTTATTTCCAGGTTAGCTCAATATTACGGCCTTTTTTTACGCAGTCTCTCAAATAAAGGTTGATCAAGGTCTGGTATGGAATACCCACTTCTGCTGACTTTTCCTTGAAATAGCGGACTACATCCTCATCGAGATTGATTGTCACCTGCTTTTTCAGGACTTTTGCATAGGGATTCTTTTTTGCTTTTGAAAAGTCGTATTCGCTGCGCATAAAATCCACTTACCTTTGATAAAATCTACTTTCTGTTCTTGTGGCTTTTCGAGCCGATATAATTCGAATCGAGGTATCAGAAGCACGGTAGCAGTGACAGACAACGAGCAGATTTGCTTTTCGACTTAGGCCGAGAATGATAAAACGTTCTTCGAAATCGGAATGATCTGGATCATCAATGACCAATGCCTCATCATCATAGAACACAGATACTGCTTCCTCAAAGGAAACACCATGCTTACGCTGATTGATTTTGTTCTTGTTTTCATCCCATTCAAAATGCAAGAATGAATCACCTTTTCAGACATAATTATAAAATAATTATAAAATAATTACAACCATATTCTCATATGGGATATCCTGAGCCGATGCGGTAAAAAGTTCGCCGCAGGCCAAAAAATGGTACTGCGGCGGGCTATCTAGATATCTTGTTAAACTTCCCTCTCCACCAAAAACTCCTCATACTTTCCCGCCATCCGGATGCTGCTCAGAACATCCATGCGGAGGCCGGCGTCGGTGTACTCCTCGGAGTAGACCGTGCCGTCGCTGCGGATGTCGGCGGCCGGGGAGAGGTCGGAATAGGGGAAGAGGTAAATGCAGTGGACGCGGTCACGGGGAAGGGCGTCCTCAATAGCCTGTTCCAGAGCGGCAAGACCGAGGCCGGAGCGGGCGGAGATGCGCACCGAGTTCGGCCGTGAAGGCAGCGGCTCATCCGCGGTCAGGCGGTCACACTTGTTGAAGATGGTGACCACCGGGACTTCACTGGCACCAAGCTCCGTGAGGAGTTGCTCGGTGACGCGGATATGTTCCTCACAGGCGGGGGAGGATGCGTCGACGACGTTCAAGATGACGTCTGCGGAGGCGGCCTCCTCCAGAGTGGAGTGGAAGGCGTCCACGAGTTCGTGGGGAAGACGGCGGATGAGGCCGACGGTGTCAATGAGCATGACCGTGCGGCCGGAGGGGAGGCGCAGGCCCCGGGATGTGGGGTCCAGGGTGGCGAACAGCTTGTCCTCGGTCAGGACGCCGGCGTCGGTCAGGGTGTTCATGAGCGTGGATTTTCCGGCGTTGGTGTAGCCGATGAGTACTGCGGTCTCGACGCCGGTCTTGTCCCGGCGCTGGCGCGCATAGGTGCGCCGCTTCTCCACGCCCTTCAGCTCCCGGCGGATGGCGTTCATGCGGCGCATGATGTGGCGCCGGTCGCTCTCGAGCTTGGACTCGCCGGGGCCACGCGTGCCGATGCCTCCGCCGAGCCGCGACAGGGCATGGCCCTGCCCGCCAATGCGCGGCAGCCGGTAGCTCAGCTGCGCGAGCTCCACCTGCAGCTTGCCCTCGCGGGTGCGGGCGCGCTGCGCGAAGATGTCCAGGATCAAAGTCGTGCGGTCCACGACCCGGAACCCGGTGAAGTCCTCAATGTTTCGCTGCTGGGAGGGGGAGACTTCGTCGTCTATGATTAGAAGATCTGCATTGCCCCCATAGAAATGGCGCAGTTCGTCCAGCTTGCCGGGGCCGAGATAGGTGGCGGCGTCCGGGGAAGGACGGGGCTGGATGACCGTGGCAATGACCTCTGCGCCGGCAGTGCGGGTCAGTTCCCGGAGTTCCCGTATTGATTCCTCTGCGTCGTAGGTGCCGGTGTCAAGACCGCAGAGGACGGCGCGCTCCGGCGCCTGTTTTTCTTGAAGTTCGATAAGTTCCACGGGCACCTCACAGTTTCAGGACTATGCCGAGGGCGGCGGCAATGAGGATGTACAGGATGGGGTGCAGGTTCTTCAGCTTCGGTGTCTCCAGGGCGGCGATGAACGCAATGAGCAGAACCAGGCATTTCCAGTCGAAATACTGGCCGGCGCTGGCGAAGGAGGCCAGACCTGCATTGCTCCAGCCCGGGAAGAGGGCAATCATGAACACGGAGAAGCCGGCGGCGAAGATGAGGCCGACAGCGGCGGGGCGCAGGGCGCCGAACACCATGTTGACCCGGCGGTTCTCCTTGTATTTCTTCCAGAGCTTTGACAGGATGAGGATGATGATGAACGACGGCAGCACGAGGCTGAACGTCGTGGCTACGGCGCCGCCGAAGCCGAACATCTTATAGCCAATGTACGAGGCCATATTTATGCCGAGTGGGCCTGGCGTCGACTCGGAGATGGCCACCATGTTGGCAATGTCCTGATGGGTGAACCAGTCGGGATGGGCATTGGACATGTCCGTAATGAACGGCAGCGTTGCGAGCCCGCCGCCCACGGCGAACAGGCCGGCCTTGAAGAAGTTCAGGCAGAGGAGCAGGAAGGTGGGCATTAGTTATCCCCCTTTCCGCGGTGGCGATTCAGTTTGTCCGGATCCATAAAGAAGAATCCGAAAAGACCGGCGCCCAGCACCACCCACACCGGATTGGCACCGAAAAGGGCCACCACCAGAAATGCGATGGCGGCAATGACATACTGGAGCCAGTTCTTCAGCGACTTCTTCGCCATGCGGAGAACTGTCGTGAAGATGAGGGCGACAACACAGACGCGGACCGCCGCCATGGCGTGCATGACGTAGGGGTTTTCCGCAAAGTGCTGAAACAGGGCGGCAATGACGGAGATGATGAGAATGCTTGGGGTCACAACACCAATGGTGGCGCATAGGGCGCCCGGGAATTTAGCCACCTTGTTGCCGATGAACGTGGCGGTGTTGACAGCGATGACGCCGGGGGTACACTGGCTCAGGGCGTAGATGTCCAGCAGCTCGTCCCGGGAGGACCAGTGGTACTTGTCCACGATTTCCCGTTCCAGGATGGGCAGCATGGCATATCCGCCGCCGAAGGTGAAGAGTCCTATTTTGAAGAATGTCCAGAACAGGAGAAGGCTCAGTTTCCATTTGGGCCAGTCCTTGCCATAGGGCTGAGGGACACTGGGCTGCGGGGCGTCGGCCTGCACGGTCTCCTTCTCAGAGACGGCAGCTTTTGTTTCGTCCATAGATTTAGCTCCTTATAACAATATAAGGAGATTATACCCTTTTCTTTCTAGATTTCCATCTTTTGCCGACGCCGGAACTAGGACTCCATGAGGGAAGGCAGATTGGCCCGCTCGTCCGGCGGGGGCTCAATTTCCCTTCCACCGGCGTGGCACAGGGCTTTTAGCAGATATTCCATGGAGGAATTCACGTCATCCGGGTCGTCCATGTGTCCCACGGTGACCATGGCGGCGAGGAACAGCGACTTGTAGACGTAGAAGCGGCCGCGCATGAGCCAGTCGTCCATGAGGGGACAGAGGAGGGTGCGCAGTTCCTCCACAATGTGAAGAATAATAGGGGAGTAGAGCGGCCCGCCGCGCTGGTAGACGGCCATGCAGCCAAACGTGAACTCCTCGGCGGCGTTGGGACCTTTGACGCAGTCCATAAGGGACTCGAAGTTGTCCTTGTCATAGCCCCTGGCCTTGCAGATGTCGTCAATGGTGTCCAGGTAGCGGATGGCCAGCAGCGATATGCGGAATAGGTTATCGTCGGTGGCCCAGTACTCCACCCAGAAGTCGAAGAGCGGGAAATGCAGGAGGTGGAACGCACCCTCCTGGCCGACGCACCACTCCTCGCGGAAAATGTCCGCGTTGCCGCGGGCAATATACATAATCATCCGTTCATTCATCATGGTGATCTCTCCTTTCCCTGCCATGGTACGGGGAAGGGCTGAATCGCACAACGAAATGGGAAAAAATATACCGGCCATGCCGTAATAGGCACCGCCGGTACGTTTTATTTCACATTTTTTTCGTTTACACAAAGGAGTGCTCCACGGTGATGACCGCAAAATGGTCGGGGAACGCAGCCTGCACGGCCTCTGTCACGGTCTTTCGGATGCTGTCCAGGTCGGTCTCCTCAATGGGGACAACGCAGTCGAAGATGAGGTTGGTGTGGGTCTTGCCGGGCACCATACGAAAGTCGTGGATGGTGTAGTCCGGGTAGTGCTCTTTCATAAAGGCCTTGACGGCATCATACGTCTTGCTGATTTTCTCGTTGTCAATGGCGATGGGGTCCATATGGATGACGGCGGAGAGACAGCCGAGCTCCTCCGTGAGCTCCTTTTCGGCATTGTCGATTTCGTCGTGGAGGCGGTAGATGTCCTCGCTGCCGGGCACCTCGGCGTGGACCGAGATGAAGAGGCGGCCGGGGCCGTAGTCGTGGATCATCATGTCATGGGTGCCTACGATGTCGGGCTGCCGCAGGACGATTTCGGCCACCTTCTTTACAAGCTCCGGGTCCGGTTTCTGCCCCAACAGGGGAGAGATGGTGTCCCGTGCCGCTGAGTAGCCGGCGTACAGGATGAGGAGGGAGACTGCAGCGCCGCCCCAGGCATCCAGGTTGACATGGGCAAACTGGTTGATGAGCATGGCGGCAATGACGACGCCGGTGGTGACCATGTCCGAGAGCGAGTCCGTGGCGACGGCGCGCATTGCGGGCGATTCAATTTTTTTGCCGATAGACGTGTTGTACCATGCCATGTACAGCTTGATGAGAATGGACACCGCGAGCACGACATAGGCGGCGATGGACACCGTCATGGGCTCCGGGTGAATGATCTTTGTGATGGACTCTTTCAGGAGCTCAATGCCCATGAGCAGGATAAGCAGGGCAACCACGAGCCCGGAGACATACTCTGCACGGCCGTGGCCGAACGGGTGGTCACGATCCGCCTTCTTCTCGGCCTCATGGAATCCGGCAAGCGTGATGACGGACGAGCCGGCATCGCTGATGTTGTTTAAGCCGTCGGCAAACATGGACAGGGAGCCGGTGATCTTTCCGAAGATCATTTTACCGGCGGACATGAGGACGTTGAGGAATATGCCCAGGATGCTTGCGAGCTTCCCGTAGGCACCGCGCACTTTGGGGTCCTCGTAGTCAAAGCGGTTTTTGATGAACAGTCTGGAGAGCAGACGTACCACAATTACACCTTCTCTGTAGCATTATTGCAATTTCACGGAGTCATAGAAAAATTATACTGGATTTAGGGGAAAGTGGTATAATAACTGTAAAATTTTTTGTGGAGAATTCTGACGATTTTTTCCTTGAAAAGGGTGGAATCCATGGATAAACAGTATGACAGTGAAATGAATCTGACTCTGCTGACGGATTTTTACGAGCTCACCATGGCAAACGGCTACTTCCAGAACGGTTTTAAGGATACCATTGCCTATTTTGACATGTTTTATCGCAACACGCCGGACAACGGCGGCTTTGTCATCATGGCCGGTGTCGAGCAGATGGTGGACTATCTGAAGAAACTGCATTTCACCGAGGAGGACATTGCCTATCTCCGGGGACGGGGCTTTGACGAGGGCTTCCTCTCCTACCTCCGTGACTTTCAATTTTCCTGTGACGTCTGGGCTGTCCCCGAGGGGACGCCCATCTTCCCGGGCGAACCCATTGTAAAAGTACACGGGCCGGTCATCCAGGCTCAGTTCATTGAGACCATGGTGCTCTTGCTCATCAACCACCAGAGCCTCATTGCCACGAAGGCAAACCGCATTGTCCGGGCTGCTGAGGGGCGCGGCGTCATGGAGTTCGGCTCCCGCCGGGCCCACGGAACCGACGCCGCCATCAACGGTGCCCGCGCCGCCTACATCGGTGGCTGCGTCGGTACGGCATGCACCATAGACGGAAGGGACTATGGCATTCCTGCCCTCGGCACCATGGCCCACAGCTGGATCCAGCTCTTTGACACTGAACTGGACGCCTTCAAGGCCTACGCCCGCGAGTACCCCGACGCCTGCACGCTGCTGGTGGACACCTACAATGTGCTAAAGTCTGGCGTCCCAAACGCCATTCGGACATTCGACGAGGTCCTGAAGCCCATGGGCAAGCGGCCCGCTGGCATCCGTATCGACTCCGGGGACATCGTGTACCTCTCGAAGCAGGCACGGAAAATGCTGGACGACGCCGGCTACCCCGACTGCCAGATCGTTGCCTCTAACTCCCTGGATGAGTATCTCATCGGAACCATGCTGGATCAGGGCGCCTGCCTGGACAGCTTCGGCGTCGGCGAGCGCATGATCACGTCCTCGGGCAGCCCGGTGCTCGACGGTGTCTACAAACTCAGCGCCATTGAGCGGGACGGGGAGATCATCCCGAAGATCAAGGTCTCAGAGAACGTGACCAAGATCACCAATCCGGGCGCAAAATGCGTGTATCGCCTCTATGATAAGGACACCGGCAAGGCCGAAGCCGACGTCATCACCCTGCAGGATGAGACTATTGACCCGGACAAGCCCTATCTTCTGTTTGACCCGGAGTACACCTGGAAACAGAAGACCATTGAGAACTTCACCGTCCGGCCCCTGTTGGAGCCGGTCTTCGAGGGCGGAAAATGCGTATTCCAGAAACGCCCGCTACAGGAAATCCGCTCCTACTGCTTAAGTCAGGTGGACGACACCCTCTGGGACGAGGTCAAACGCTTTGAACACCCGCACAATTACTATGTTGACCTGTCCCGGAAACTCTGGGACCTGAAATATCAGCTGTTAAAGGAGCACAGTCAGAAGTCATGAGCTATGAGACCGCAATTTTCGACCTTGACGGAACGCTATTAAACACGCTGCAGGATCTGCGCACCGCAGTGAACCTCGCCCTGTATCACTACGGGTGGAAGCCGAGGACCCCGGAGGAAATCCGGCGCTTTGTGGGAAACGGAGTCCGAATCCTCATGCAGAGGTCTGTCCCGGGACATCAGGACAATCCGCTCTTTGAGGACGCTCTGCAGCGTTTCAAGGAAGAGTATGCGGTGCATCAGTTTGACACCACATCGCCGTACCCGGGAATCCCCGAGGCCCTGCAGGAGCTCTCGGACCGGGGCGTTCAGCTGGCCATCGTCAGCAACAAGGTAGACTTTGCCGTCAAAGACCTGAATGCGCGGTTCTTCGGACTGGACATTGCCTGCGGGGACAAGGAGGGCCAGCAGCGTAAACCTGCCCCGGACGTGGTGTTCGCCGCCATGGAGGAACTCGGCGCCGACCCGGGAAGCACCGTCTATGTGGGTGACTCTGAGGTGGACATCCAGACTGCGGCCAATGCGGATCTCCCGTGCCTTTCCGTGGAGTGGGGCTTCCGCACCGTGGAGGAGTTGACGCAGGCAGGGGCGCAGAGAATCGTCCCGACGCCGGAGGAGCTCGTGAAAATCATCTGTGAATAATCGGAGCCGCCGCCCGCAGAGCCTGTGGGTGACGGCCTTTTGTGTCATAGGCCCTGTATGGGCTGAAAGGAAACTGCATCGCCATGAAGAACAAGGACCTTATCGACCGCTTTCTGCGGTATGTGAAAATTGACACCCAGTCCGCCGAGGACGCGGAGGGGCAGCCCTCCACAGCGAAGCAGCGGAACCTGGCCGCCCTCCTTGCGGAGGAGCTCCGGGAACTGGGCGCCGAGGTGGATTATGACGAGGAGCACTGCTACGTCTATGCCAAGCTGCCCGGAACGGAACCTGCCCTCGGATTTATTGCTCACATGGACACGTCGCCAGAGGCCTCCGGGAAGGACGTAAAGCCCCGTGTTTTCACCTATAAAGGAGACGACTCTCTTCTGTCCGAAGACGATTTCCCGGAGCTCGCCGAGCACCGGGGAGAGGAGCTCATTGCCACCGACGGCACGACGCTCCTCGGTGCCGACGATAAGGCCGGTGTGGCGGAAATCATGAACCTGGTCCAATATTATGCGGAACACCCAAAGAAAGCACACCGGACTATCTGCGTCGCCTTCACCCCGGATGAGGAAATTGGCAGCGGCACCTTGAATTTTGATCCCGGGCGATTCACGGCCGAAGAGGCCTACACGGTCGACGGCGGAAAGTTTGGCATCCTAGAATATGAGTGCTTCAATGCGGCCGCAGCCACCGTGACCTTCCACGGAAAAAATGTCCACACCGGCAGCGCCAAAGGCGTCATGGTGAACTCCATGAAACTTGCCATGGAGTACCAGAGCCTGCTCCCCGCCGGGGAGACCCCGGAGAACACCGAGGGGTATGAGGGCTTCTATCATCTGGACGCCATGACGGGAAATGTGGAGGAGACCGTTCTGAAATATCTCGTGCGGGATCACGACCGGCAAAAATTTGAGAACCGGAAACAGTTCCTGCAGGATGCTGCCCAGTTCCTGAACCGGAAATATGGGGAGGGGACCGTGGACATTGCCCTCCGGGATCAGTACTACAACATGAAAGAGGTCATGGAGGAACACATGGACCTGGTGGAGAATGCCGGAAAAATCATTTTCCACATGGGAACAAACCCGGTCACCACACCCATCCGCGGCGGCACCGATGGAGCCATGCTGTCCTTCCGGGGCATCCCCTGCCCGAACCTGAGCACCGGCGGGTACAACTATCATGGCAGATATGAGTATGCGAGCATTCCGGAAATGGAGAAGTCCGCGGAGGTCCTCATCCGCCTTGTTGCTGCAAAAGAGGAGGAGTGCTGATATGAACGGGACTATGGTCCAGTATTTTGAGTGGTATCTGGAGTCCGACAGCACCCTCTGGAAAAAGGTGACCGCCGACGCGAAAAATCTTGCGGAGCAGGGTTTCACCGCCATCTGGCTGCCGCCGGCCTATAAAGGGGCAGACGGCGTGAACGACGTGGGATACGGTGTCTACGACACCTATGATCTCGGGGAGTTTGACCAGAAAGGGACCGTGCCCACAAAGTATGGGACGAGAAAAGAGTATCTCGGCGCTGTAAAGGAACTGCATCGCCAAGGCATAGATGTATACGCCGACATTGTCCTGAACCACCGCATGGGCGCCGATGAGACCGAGTGGCTCGACGCCGTGGAGGTCAACCCCTCCGACCGTAATCAGGTCACGAGCGGCAACGAGAAGATCGAGGCCTATACAAAATTCACGTTCCCAGGCAGGAAGGGCAAGTACAGCGACTTCATCTGGATCCATGAGAACTTTGACGGCGTGGACTGGGACGCCAGCAGCCAGCGCAACCGGATCTTCGAGTTTGTCGGCAAGAGCTGGCAGAAGGATGTGGATACCGAGAGTGGGAACTACGACTACCTGATGGGCGCTGACGTGGACTTTGACAACCAGGCCGCCGTCGACGAGCTCTACCGCTGGGGCGAATGGTATTATGAGACCGTGGGCATGGACGGGTTCCGGCTCGACGCAGTAAAGCACATTGAGAGCGACTTCTACCTGGGCTGGCTCTCCCATCTCCGGGAGAAGTACGGCAGGGAGTTCTTCACCGTTGGCGAGTACTGGAACGGCAACGTGGATGTGCTGCTGAAATATCTCGACCGGGTGCAGTACTGCATGAGCCTGTTCGACGCGCCGCTCCACTACAATTTCTATACCGCAAGCCGCTCCGGCGGAAACTACGATATGCGCACCATCTTTGACAACACCATGGTGCAGCGCCGCCCGGACAAGGCCGTCACCCTCGTGGGCAACCACGACACCGAGGGCGGGCAGGCCTTAGAGAGCTGGATTGAGGGCTGGTTCCGTCCACTGGCCTATGCCATGATCCTGCTGCGGCAGGAGGGCTACCCCTGCGTCTTCTACGGCGACCTCTATGGCATCCCCCACAACGGCGTGAACCCCATTGGGGAGAAGCTGACGAAGATGGTCAAACTCCGGCAGACCCACGCCTACGGCTGGCAGCACGACTACCTCGACGACCCGAATGTCATCGGCTGGACCCGGGAGGGCGACCAGGAGGGGCCGGGCCTCGCGTGCCTGCTCACGGACTCCGCCGCGGGCAGCAAAATCATGTATGTTGGAAAAGGCCACGCCGGGGAGACCTGGACGCCGGTCTTCGGCGGGGAGGAAGTCCGCATCGGTGACGACGGCTGCGCGCTGTTCTCCGTCGGCGGGGGCGATGTAGCGGTCTACATCCCTAAAAATTCCTGATTTTCTGGAGGAACTGTTTTGAAACCAGCACTTGTAGTCGTGAGCTTTGGCACCTCGGTGCCGACCGCACGGGAAAACATTGTGGCCGCGGAGCAGGTCATCCGGGATTGTCTCCCGGACGCCGACTTCTTCCGGGCCTTCACTAGCCCCACCATCCGCCGCATTCTGCAGGGCCGCGGTGAGACCATCTTTTCCCTTGAGGAGACGCTGCGCCTTATTGAGCAGCAGGGCTATACCGAGGTCTATGTGCAGCCGACCCACTTTCTCTACGGCACGGAGTATGACCGCATGGCCGCCACGGCCCGCAGCTACCGGGGGCGCTTCCATTCCCTCCATTTTGGCGATCCACTCCTCTCCAACCAGCAGGACCTGGAACGCCTGGCATCCTGCATCATGCAGGATTATCCGGTGAAAGATGGCGAGGCCCTTGTCCTGTTTGGACATGGCACCCTGCATTTTGCCAACACGACGTATCCTGCCTTACAGACGGTGTTTCATATCCGTCACCGGGAGGACATCCTCGTCGGGACCGCGGAAGGATGGCCAACTCTGCAGGATATCCGTGAAGAGCTTAAGAACGGCAGCTACCGTTCCGTCCACCTTGTCCCGGTCATGCTTGTCAATGGCGACCACGTCATGAACGACCTGAACGGTGACGGGCCGGACAGCTGGCGCTCTATCTTAGAGTCGGACGGCTATAAAGTTACCTGTACTGCCCGCGGTCTTGGTCTGGTGCCGGCCGTCCAGGAAATGTACCGCGACCACACGGAGTCTCTGCTCCGGGGAGAGAACCATGGCATTTGAACACTATGTGCGCAGCGGGGACCGCATGCTCCGCTGCGGTTATACCACCGGGACCTGCGCTGCGCTGGCGGCCCGGGGCGCGGCGGAGCTGCTGCTCGGAGGCACTGCCCCTGCCGAGATTGAGCTCCTGACGCCCAAGGGCCTCACCGTGCAGGTGGCACCGGTCCTGTGCCGCCTCGAGGAGGGCGCCGCCGTCTGCGGAGTTCGGAAGGACGCGGGCGACGACCCGGATATCACTGACGGGGCGGTCATTGTCGCCCGCGTCTGCCGCTCCGCGAAACCGGGCATCCGCATTGACGGCGGCGAGGGTGTCGGCCGCGTCACCCGGCCCGGGCTCGACCAGCCCGTGGGAGAGGCCGCTATCAACCATGTGCCGCGGCAGATGATCTCCCGGGAGATCCAGGATGTCTGCGAGGCCTTTGACTACACGGGCGGCCTCTCCATTGAGATCTCGGTGCCGGATGGCGCAGAGCGGGCCGCAAAGACGTTCAACCCGGTACTCGGTGTCGAGGGCGGCATCTCTATCCTGGGTACCAGCGGTATTGTGGAGCCCATGAGCGAACAGGCCTGGATCGACACCCTGAACGTACAAATCCGTCAGGCCGCCGCCGAGGGCAAGCGCCGCCTTATCCTGACGCCGGGAAATTACGGCATGGACTTCTTGAAAAATACTGACTGGCAGGCGCCAGTCGTGAAAATATCCAACTTCCTCGGCGAGGCCCTGGATGCTGCCAAGGTGAACGGCTTCAAAGAGGTGCTCCTCACCGGCCACATCGGAAAGCTCGTGAAGGTGGCCGGCGGTATCATGAACACCCACTCGAAGATGGCGGACTGCCGGAGAGAACTGTTCACGGCCCACGCCGCCATCTGCGGCGCATCCACAGAGGTCTGCCGCTCCCTTATGGAGGCGGACACAACAGACGCGTGTATTGCGGTCCTGAAAGAGGCCGGTTTGGAACAACCGGTCATGGATTCGCTGGTGCAGGCCATTCAGCAGGGGCTGAATCGCCGGGTAAAAGGGGAATATCTTTGTGGCGCCGTCGTGTTCTCCAATGTATACGGGGAACTGGGGCGCACGGAGAACGCGGAGGAGATCTTGAAAAAATGGCAGAATTGAGAGGGATTTGTTACAGTATAGGTGTGGGACCCGGTGACCCGGAGCTCCTGACGCTGAAAGCCCTGAGAACCATGGAACAGTGTGGCGTAGTGGCGGCGCCCCGCACGAAGGGCGGCCACATGCTGGCGCTGGATATTGCGCAGCAGGCCATGGATCTCTCCGATAAGGAGATCCTGCCGCTGTCTTTCCCCATGACCAATGATCAGAAGGAGCGAAAGCGCGCCCACGCTGCTGCTGCCGGGGAAATTGCCGCTTATCTGGATCGGGGCGAGGATGTCGCCATGCTCACCTTGGGAGACCCGTCGGTCTATGCCACTTCCTCCTATGTGTGCCGTCTCCTCGAAGAGCAGGGGTACCGGACAGAGACCATAGCAGGTGTCCCGAGCTTCTGTGCGGCCTCGGCTGCGCTCTCCCGGGAACTGGTGCAGGACGGCGAGCCGCTGATCGTTATCCCCGCCAGCGCCGGTTTTGCGGACATGGAGCGCATGCTGGACTTGCCGGGCACGAAGGTCATCATGAAATCCGGCCGGCAGCTTCCCAAGGTGTTGGAGCTGCTGCGGAAAAAGGACCTGCTGTCCGCAACATCTCTCGCGGAAAATGTGGGACTTCCCGGGGAGAGGATCCTTCGGGAGCCGGATGAGAATTCCGCCGGCGAGGCGGGCTACTTTGTGACGCTGATCGTCAGGGGGACAGGTCGATGATCCATTTTGTCGGAGCGGGGCCCGGGGCACCGGACCTGCTGACACTGCGGGGCGCGGAGCTCTTGAAAAACGCCGACTGCGTCATCTATGCGGGAAGTCTGGTGAATCCGGCGCTTCTCGCCATGACAAAGGAGAACTGCCGAATTCTGAATTCCGCCTCCATGACCCTGGAACAGGTCCTTTCGGCTTTCCGGGAGGAGGAACAGGCGGGCGGCAGTACGGTCCGTCTCCACACCGGAGACCCCTCCGTCTACGGTGCCATTCGGGAGCAGATCGACGCTCTGGAGGAAGAGGGGATCCCATACGATGTGACTCCCGGTGTCTCCAGCTTCAGTGGCGCTGCTGCGGCACTCTCTGCTGAGTACACACTGCCCGGTGTCAGCCAGACAGTCATCCTGACCCGTATGGAGGGACGCACACCGGTGCCAGAGGGCGAGAAGCTCTCAGAACTCTCAAAACACGGTGCCTCCATGGTGCTCTTCCTCTCGGCGGGTATGATGAAAAACGTACAAGAGGAGCTCCTGAAGGGGGCATACAATAGTAAGACTCCGGCGGCCATTGTTTACAAGGCCACCTGGCCGGAGGAAAAGGTCGTGCGTTGTACGGTGGGTACCCTCGCAGAGAGCGGGAGAAAAGCCGGCATCACGAAGACCGCGCTGCTTCTCGTGGGGGACTTCCTGGGAGAGGACTATGAGCGCAGCAAACTGTATGATCCCGGTTTTACGACCGGTTTTCGAAAAGGGGATAAATAGATGAGAACCGCATATCTAGCATTCACATCCCGGGGCAAGGCACTGGCCGACGGTCTGGCCTCCCGGCTCGGAGGCACAGCGGACCGCTGTACTCCTCCGGTGACACTGGATGATTGGACCTGCGCCCACTTTGATAGCTGTGACGCCCTGGTATTCGTCGGGGCCGCCGGCATTGCGGTGCGGGCCATTGCGCCGTACATAAAGGACAAGACCACGGATCCGGCTGTCGTGGTCCTGGATGAGCGCGCGCAGTTTGTCATTCCCATCCTCTCGGGGCATATCGGCGGGGCCAACGCCCTGGCGCGGGACATCTCGGTTGCCAGCGGCGCCACGCCGGTCATTACGACGGCCACCGATATCAACGGCGTCTTCGCCATTGATGAGTGGGGAAGACGGAACGGCTGCCGCGTCATGAACAAGGAGGAGATCAAGCGGGTCTCCTCGGCACTGCTGAACGGAAACCAGATCCGCATCTGCAGCGAATATCCCATCTCCGGGGAACTGCCCCATGGCCTCGTCATGACCCAGGCCGCACCCTATGACGTCTACATTGGAATCCATTCTCCCACCATCCGGGAGCATGTGCTATGGCTTGTGCCGCGCATCGGCATCCTGGGAGTGGGCTGTAAGAAGGGTATCCCGGATCAGATGATCGGCGCCTCTATCCACCAGGCCCTGCGGGAGTGGAGCATCTCGGAACTGGCGGTGGACGGAATTGCCACCATTGACTTAAAGGAGAATGAGCCCGGCCTCCGGCGCTACTGTGACATGCACGAATATCCCCTGACGGTCTACACCGCGGAGGAGCTGAAAAAAGCGCCCGGCACCTTCAAGGCATCTACGTTCGTGCAGCAGGTCACCGGCGTCGACAACGTCTGCGAGCGCAGCGCAGTCCTTGCCACCGGCGGCGGAGAACTCGTGGGCTGGAAGACGGCCTTCGGCGGCGTCACGGCGGCGCTGGCCGTCCGGGACTTCCACCCCAGCTGGAACTGATGGCGGGAACACTCTTTGTCGTGGGCCTCGGCCCCGGCCGGGAAGATCTGCTGACCGGCGAGGCACGCAGCGCACTGCTCACCTCGGACCTCATTTGCGGCTATACCACCTATCTGCGCCTTATCCCGGAACTTATCTCAGGGAAGGAAACCTATACGACCCCAATGCGAGGGGAGATGGAGCGCTGCCGTCATGCCCTGGAGCAGGCTGCTGCCGGTAGAACTGTCTCTCTCATCTGCTCTGGGGACCCCGGGGTCTACGGAATGGCCTCCCCGGTCCTGACGCTCTCACCGGAATATCCGGATGTGGAAATTGTTGTGGTACCCGGTGTCACCGCCGCACTCTCCGGGGCCGCTGTCCTCGGTGCGCCCCTTGGAAATGACTTCTGTGTCATCTCCCTCTCCGACCTCCTGACTCCGTGGGAGACTATTGCACGCAGGCTGAAAGCCGCCGCACTGGGGGACTTTTCCACAGTTCTCTACAATCCGGCATCCAAAAAGCGGAGAGACCATTTGGAGAGAGCGTGTCAAATTCTCTTGGAGAATGGTAAATCGCCCGTCACATGCTGCGGCTGGGTCCGGAACATTGGCCGGGAGGGACAGGAGCACGGGCTCTGTACCTTGGAAGAATTAAAAGACCTGGAGGCCGACATGTTCACAACGGTGTTTATCGGCTCCTCCGACACGGAAAATATCGGCGGACATCTCGTCACGCCGCGGGGATATCGAAATGAAGAAAATCGTCGTATTCAGCGGGACCACAGAGGGGAGAAAACTGGCCTTTGAACTGGCAAATCTCGGCGCAGACGTCACGGTCTGCGTCGCCACAGAGTACGGCAGGGAGGAACAGGGAGAACACCCGAATATCACGGTCCTGTCCGGGCGCAAGACGGAACCGGAAATGGCGGACACCCTTGCGGGGGCGGCACTCTGCATTGACGCCACGCACCCCTATGCTGTCGAAGTGACCAGGAATGTCGCCCGTGCCGCGGAACAGGCATATGTGCCGTATGTTCGTCTGGTGCGAGAACGGGGAAAAATTCCGCAGGACGCCATTGTAGTGGATGACGCGGATGAGGCGGCAAAGGTCTGCAAGACCCTGTCCGGCAACATCCTGCTGACCACTGGAACTAAGGAACTGGAGCCGTTTTTGGCTCTGCCGCTCTGCCGGCTCTACCCAAGAGTCCTGCCGAGCTCGAAGAATATTGCCACACTCGAACAGGCGGGAATCCCGCACCGCAACATCATCGCCATGGAGGGACCGTTTTCCCTTGAATTGAATGTTGCAATCATCCGCCAGTTCCATATTGAGATCCTCGTCACCAAGGACGGGGGCACCGTGGGGGGCTTCCCTGAGAAGGCAGAGGCCGCCAAGACGACAGGGACAGAACTCATTGTCCTCCGGAGCCCGGAGGAGAAGGGGAGTACCTATCGCGAAGTGCTGAATATCTGCAGGGAGATGATGACATGAACGTGACTCTGGCCGCCATGGGCGGAGGGGACTTGCACTCCTGTACCTGGGAGTGCATTGAGGCCCTGAAGAATGCGGATCTCCTGTTGGGGTCCCGTCGTCTGCTGGACAGCCTGCCCGGCAGCTGCACGCCGAACCGCATTGCCTGTCATCGGCCGCTGGATCTTCTGCAAAATATTCTGGACTCCGACGCGGAGGAGGCTGTTGTGGTCTACAGCGGCGACACCGGCTTTTACAGCGGCGCACGTTTTCTTGTCCCGCTGCTGGAACAAGAAGATGTCCCATACCGGCTCCTGCCCGGCGTATCCAGCGTCCAACTATTGGCCTCCAAACTCGGGGAGCCTTGGCAGAACTGGAACCTCGTCTCCGCCCACGGGGTCACCTGCAATGTGGTGGCAGAGGTCATGCGGGGGAAGCCCACCTGCTTTCTGACCGGTGGTCAGCTGACTCCAGACATCATCTGTCAGGAACTCATAGACGCCGACCTGGGCTTTCTGTCCGCCACCGTGGGCAGTTGCCTCACCTCTCCGGAGGAGACGGTGGAGACCACGACCGTGGAGCGGCTCGCCGACATGGAGTTCCCGCCCATGACGGTTCTTCTCATAGAGCCTGCCCCGTCCATTCCCCGCCGAAGCCCGGGAATTCCGGACAGCGCTTTTCTGCGGGGTGATGTACCGCTCTCAAAACAGCCGGTCCGCGCTGCGGTGCTCTCACAGATGGCTGTACACCCGGACGATGTGATCTGGGACGTGGGAGCCGGCACCGGCGGCGTCAGCGTGGAACTGGCATTGGCCGCCCCGGAGGGCCGGGTCTACGCTGTAGAGCGAAACCCCGAGGCCTGTGAGCTCATAAAGAAGAACCGGCGCAAATTCTGCGCCTGGAACCTGACGCTTGTGGAGGGAGACGCCCCAGAGGCGCTTCTCGACCTCCCGGTGCCGGATAAGGTCTTCATCGGCGGATCCGGAGGAGAAATCCGGTCCATCATTGAGACGGCACTCGAGAAAAACAGCGGCGCCCTCATCTGCGCCGACGCCATAGCTATGGAGACGCTGAACAGCGCATGGGCCACCATGCAGCAGCTCTCTCTGGATCCGGAAATCCTGCAGGTCTCTGCCGCCCGGACCCGTCCGGCCGGTACTCTGCACCTGCTGCTCGCCGGCAACCCGACATTTATCATCACAGGAAACAAAAATGACTGAACTTCTCCTGACGGCCCCGTCCTCCGGAAGCGGAAAGACTTCGGCCATGTGTGCGCTGCTCACGCTGTTCCAGCGGAAGGGGATGCGCCCGTGTGCCTTCAAATGCGGCCCGGACTATATTGATCCCATGTTCCACCGCTCGGTGCTGGATGTGGATAGCTGCAACTTGGATCTGTTTCTCACGGACGAGGAGACCGTGAGAAAAAATTATGAATACTACTCGGCCTACTGCGATGCCGCCATCATTGAGGGCGTCATGGGCCACTACGACGGACTCGGCGGTTCAACCCCGACTGCCGGCTCTTGGCATTTGGCCGACACGCTGGACGTGCCAAGTCTTCTTGTGGTCCGCCCCGGAAAAAACAGCCTGACCTTGGCTGCCGAGCTGAAGGGCATTCTGGACTTCCGGGAGAACAGCCATATTGCCGGCATCCTTTTGAATGACTGTGTTCCAGCCCATGTGACGAGACTTGCCGATATTCTGGAGCGGGAGACCGGCATTCCTGTCGTCGGGTGCCTTCCCCATGTGGAGGGTGCAGAACTCTCTAGCCGTCATCTGGGTCTTGTCACGGCAGATGAGGTCCAGGACCTGCAACATCGGGTCTCCCTCCTGACAGATGCGCTGGAGGAAAATCTGGACTGGGACAAACTTCTGTCCCTCTGTGGCAATCGCCCCGCCAAGGTGCGTACGGAAATGGATACCCATGTCGCAAAAACGGTTATTGCCTTCGCATGCGACAAGGCGTTTTCCTTCTATTATCGGGACGCCTTAGATGCCCTCTGGAAAGCTGGCGCCGACCTCTACCTTGTGAGCCCGCTGCATGACCACGCCCTCCCGGACGCGGCCGACGGGCTCTATCTCCCAGGCGGTTACCCGGAATTGTATGCTCGGGAGCTGAGCGAGAATGAATCCATGCGGGAATCGGTGCAGCGCGCAGTGCAGGGCGGAATGCCCACGGTCGCCGAGTGCGGCGGATTCCTGTATCTTGGCCAGAGCCTGGAGGGGGCGGACGGCAAAGTCTACCCCATGGCCGGTGCGCTGCCGGGAAAGGGGTACAGGACGAACCACCCAGTCCGGTTTGGCTACGCCACCCTCACGGCAGAGGGCGATTCACTATTGTTGAAAAAAGGCGACACCCTTCCCGTCCACTCGTTCCACTACTGGGACTCCACCGAACCAGGAAATGCACTTTCGGCGGAGAAACCGGTGACGGGACGGAGCTGGAAGACCGGCTTTGCCAGTCCCAGCCTCTATGCCGCCTTTGAACACTTTGACTTCTCCGGGAAACCGGAACTGGTCCGCCGATTTTTGCGGGCCGCAGAGGAATATCATGCAAGAGAGCAATGAGAAAAAACTGAATAATCTGCTCTCGAAAATTGGCCCGTCGGACGAGGGCGCCAGAGAGAAAGCTCATTGTCACTGGGCGGAGCTCGCCAAGCCTCTGGGGAGTCTGGGAGTTCTGGAGGAGGACCTGGAACAGATTTCCTCCCTCCTCGGGACCGATGACTTCCTGCTGAGCCCGCGGAAAATCTTTGTGCTGTGTGCCGACAACGGTGTCGTGGCCCAAGGTGTTACCCAGACGGGCAGCGAGGTCACGGCCATTGTGACCGAGGAGCTTGCCCAGCGCCGCACCTCGGTCTGCCAAATGGCGGAGGTCGCCGGTGCTGACCTGTGCCCGGTGGACATGGGAGTCAAGGACTACCCAGGGAATCCGGGTGTTTTGGACCGGAGGGTCGGAAATGGCACCGGCGATATCTCGGTTGGACCTGCCATGGAGCGGGAACAGGCGGCTTCTGCTATCCTGACGGGGATGGCGCTTGTGGAGGACGCCCAGAATAAAGGCTACCGGCTCCTCGGGACCGGCGAGATGGGGATAGGCAACACGACCACCTCCAGCGCCGTGACATCTGTCCTGCTGGGCCGCAATCCGGCGGACATGACCGGCAAGGGTGCCGGCCTCTCGGACGAGGGACTTGCACGGAAAATCCAGGTCATTGAGCGGGCCATAGCGGTGAACAAGCCGGATCCCTCCGACCCGCTTGATGTGCTCGCCAAACTTGGCGGCTTTGATATTGCCGGCATGTGCGGAATCTTTCTGGGTGGTGCCTACTACGGAGTGCCGGTCCTCATGGATGGCTTCATCTCCAACGTGGCTGCGCTGTGCGCGGTGCGAATTTGTCCGAATGCGGAGAAGGCCGTGCTGGCGAGCCACACGTCCACCGAGCCCGCGGTGCAGGCGGTCATGGAGGCCATCGGCCGGAAGCCGCTGATTTCCGCCGGCATGCGCCTGGGCGAGGGCACGGGGGCCGCCGCCGCCATGCCACTGCTCGACATGGCCCTGGCCGTCTTCCGGTCGGCCTACACGTTCGAGGAGGGCGGCATAGAGCCGTACAAGCCGTGCTGACGCTGGTCATCGGCGGCGCGGCCTCCGGCAAGAGCGAGTGGGCGGAGGAACTCGTGCGGCACTGCCAAGGACCCCGCTATTATGTGGCCACTATGCAGCCCTTTGGCGATGAAGCCCTTGCCCGCATAGAGAAACACCGCAGAAGAAGAGAGGCGGACGGATATACCACATTCGAGTGCTATACCGGTCTTGCGAATCTCACGTTCCCGGAGCCAGGGACTGTGCTCCTGGACTGCCTGGGGAATCTGCTCGCCAATGAGATGTTTGCCCCGGAGGGGGCAGGGACCGGCGACGCGGGGGACGCCATCCTGGATGGCGTCGAACGGGTGCGGAGCCGCTCCAAGGGTCTGATATTAGTCACCAACGAGGTGTTCTCCGGCGGAAGCCATTACGCCGGAGACACCGATTTGTATATGAGAGAGCTGGGGCGGATCAACTGCTGCATCGCCAACGCTGCGGATGCGGTGTGCGAGGTCTGCTGCGGACTGCCCCACTATGTGAAAGGAAAAGAGTATGACATTTTTTGACAGCCTCGGGATCGCCTTCGGCATGTTTTCCCGAATTCCGGTGCCAAACGGGGTCTACCGTAACAAGAAGGCCATGCGGTATCAGCTCATAGCATTTCCCGCTGTGGGTATTGCTATTGGACTGCTCTGGTATCTGTGGTTCTTTCTCTGCAACTGGCTCTCGTTTTTGGCCCCGTTCATCGGTCTGGGTTTTGTGGCTATCCCGGTCCTTGTCACCGGCGGCTTCCATCTGGACGGCTACGCCGACACTGTGGATGCGGTCTCCAGTTACGGCCCGGTGGAGAAGAAGTTGGACATCCTGAAGGATCCGCATGTGGGTTCGTTTGCGGTCATCCGCCTTGTCCTGTACTTTCTGGGATATTATCTCCTGGTCACGACGCTGACACTCAACTGGAGGGATGGAATCCTTGTGGGACTCTCCTTTGCCCTGTCACGGATTCTGTCCGGTCTCTCCGTCGCCAATTTCCCCATGGCCAAGAACACCGGCCTGGCGCACATGTTTGCCCGGACATCGGACAAGCGCACTGTGACTACCGGTCTACTGATAATCGGTGTGGTCGTCCTTACGGGAATGTTTCTCTGTGACTACAAGGGCGCCCTCGCCATGCTGATTGCCGCACTTCTCGTCTACTGGCACTACTACTCCATGTCCCGGAAAAAATTCGGCGGCATTACCGGGGACCTGTCCGGATGGTTCCTGCAGAAGGCCGAGTGGTGGATGATGGCGGCCCTCGTCCTGCTCCAGCAGGTGGAGGCCATGCTGTGATCCTGATTACCGGCCCGCTCTACAGCGGGAAGCGCACCTACGCCGCCACCCTGCCGGGAGAAAAACTGGTCGATGCCCAGGAAAGGGCACGCGGCCTGGAACGGACGGATATCCCTGCCCTGGCGGAAAACTTATGCCGCACCTATGACGTCATCCTCGTCACCGAGGTGGGCGGAGGCATTGTGCCCGCTGACCCGGAGGAACGGGAATACCGCGAGAATGCAGGACGGCTTTCCTGTGAACTTGCCAAGCGTGCCACCAATGTTATTCGCCTATGCTGCGGCATACCGGAACCCCTGAAAGGAGGACTCCCAAAATGAAAATCTATGTACTCCGCCATGGACTGACCCCCTTTAACGAGGAACGGCGCTATATGGGGCGAACCGATCTGCCCCTGAGCCCCGCTGGCCGCGCGGCACTGTCCAGGAAGGACTTTTCGCCCCGAATCGTCTATACATCGCCCATGTACCGTGCCGAGGAGACGGCAGACATCTTTTTCCCCGACGCCATCCGCATTGCGGTGCCGGGCTTTGAGGAGTTCGACTTTGGGATCTTTGAGGGATACACCGCCGACGAGATGAAGGATTGGCCGGAATACAAGGCGTGGCTTGCCACAGGGGCCACCGCTCCGTGTCCGGAAGGGGAGAGTGTGGAGAGCTTTGGCAAAAGAGTCGTGAATGCGTTTGTTCCGCTAGTGGATCGCGCCCTTGACGAGGGACGGGACGACCTTACCATAGTGGCCCACGGCGGCACCCAGATGGCCATCCTCTACTCCTTTGCCGACGTGAAGAAGCAGTACTGGGACTGGATGACAAAGGCTGGCGGCGGACACCTGCTGACGGTGGACGCCGAAACCTGGAAGGCAAAACATGTCCTGCACTGGGAAGGGGAAGTCGAGTGATAACCTGTGCCGCAGTGCTGCTGGGGTTCCTTCTCGATATTGCCTTTGGCGATCCAGCCTGGATTCCCCATCCGGTGGTCCTCATCGGGAAGTACATCTCTTTATTGGAACGACACCTGCGGAACCGTTTCCCGAAAACCCCAAAGGGCGAACGGAGAGCGGGCCGGCTGCTGACGTTCCTTGTCATCTTTACCGTTGCCGCTGTCACGGGCGGTATTAGCGTCGGCGCCTATTATCTGCACCCCATTGCGTACCTCTGCGTCAACACGCTTTGGTGCTGGCAGGCACTGGCCTGGCGAGGGCTGCGGCAGGCAGGCCTTGACGTCATGGATTGCCTGAAGCGCGGTGACATTCTCAGCGCCCGGAAGGCGGTTCACGCACTGGTGGGCCGAGATGTGGATTCCTTAAATGAGGAGCAGATCACGAAGGCTACCGTGGAGTCCATTGCGGAGAACTCCAATGACGGGATCATTGCTCCGCTTATCTATATGCTGATCGGCGGGGGCGCGCTGGCTATGGTGTACAAGGCTATCAACACCATGGACAGCATGCTCGGGTATAAGAACGAGAGGTATCTCAACTTTGGCCGGGCGTCTGCGAAGACGGATGATGTGGCGGGGTATGTGCCGGCGCGGATCGCCGGGATTGCGCTGCAGGAGGGGGCTGCTTTGGTCCCCGCATGCAGTGGAAAAGAGGCGAGACGCATAAGGCGGAGGGATGGCCGCCTGCCCGCAAGCCCCAATGCGGGGCTCACCGAGGCGGCCTGTGCAGGGGCCCTCGGCATTCAGCTCGGCGGCCCGGCCCCGTACTTCGGGGAGATGGTGGACAAGCCATATCTCGGGGATGCCCATCGGCCCGCCGAGCCGGACGACATCCGCCTCGCAAACCGCATGGTGACCTGGTCCACTGTACTCGTACTTGTATTCGGCCTGCTTCTGCGGGCTCTTGTGTTTTTCCTGATTCATCCATGAGCAATTCTTTCGGACACGGCGGCGACTGGTTCTCGTTCCAGGACGAGAGCGGTCAGCTGCCCCTCGACTTTTCTGCCAATATCAGCCCCCTCGGCGTCCCCTACGGCGTCAGAGCGGCCATCTGCGCCGCCGCAGAGCACGCGGACGCCTACCCGGACCCGGAGTGCCGAGAACTCCGGGCCGCCCTCTCGGAGCACGAGGGCGTTCCCGCCTCGCAGATCCTCTGCGGCGCCGGTGCCGCAGACCTGATCTGGCGCGCCGTGCTCGCACTGCGCCCCCGCAGTGCCTGCGTTATGGAGCCCACGTTCTCCGAGTACCGGGCGGCCCTCTGTGCCGTCGGCGCGGAGATCACTCCATCCCTCGGTCCCCGGACCGAGATGGCCTTTCTATGCAACCCCAACAACCCCACCGGCGAGCTGCTGTCCGCCGCGTCGGTCCGGGACTATGCCGCCCGCTGCCGCGCCTCCGGCGTCGTCCTCCTCCTCGACAACTGCTTTCTCGACTTTACGGACCACCCCGATCCCTTTCCGCTTGAACCAGGTGTCCTTGTCCTGAAGGCCTTCACAAAGCTCTATGGCATGGCCGGCATCCGGCTCGGCTATGTCATGTCCACCGATGAGGAACTGCTTGACCGCATGGCCCATATGGGTCCGCCGTGGGCGGTCTCCACGCCGGCGCAGGCCGCCGGCATTGCCGCCCTGAAGGAGACGGACTATGTGGAACGAGTCCGGGAGATTATCCGGGAGGAGCGACCATTCCTGGAGCGGGAGCTGCGTTCCCTGGGATTCCTCGTTGTCCTGGGCTCCGCAAACTTCCTGCTCTTCCGCTCGGAGACACCGCTGGAACAGCCTCTCCGGGAACGGGGCATCCTGATCCGCAACTGTGGAAATTTTGAAGGGCTGGATGACAAATGGTACCGCACTGCAGTCCGAACGCATGAAGACAACTGCAGACTCATTGAGACACTGAAGGAGGTGATCCGGTGAATCGCCAACACGCAAGACCCATCATGGTCCAGGGGACCATGTCCGGCGCAGGAAAGAGCCTGCTGTGCGCGGCACTCTGCCGGATCTTTGCCCGGCAGGGTCTCCGGGTCGCCCCGTTCAAGAGCCAGAACATGGCCCTGAACAGCTGTGTCACCGACGACGGCCTCGAGATGGGCCGCGCCCAGGCCGTCCAGGCCGCCGCTGCCGGCAAACGCCCCGATGTCCGCATGAACCCGGTCCTGCTGAAACCCTGCACCGACACCGGCAGCCAGGTCATTGTGAACGGCATTGCCCGGAGCGAGATGGGCGCCGCGGAATACTATGAAAAAAAGGCATCCCTCATCCCCGATGTCCTCGCCGCCTACCACAGCCTGGCAGAGGAGAACGACGTCATTGTCATTGAGGGAGCGGGCAGCCCTGCGGAGATCAACCTGCGGGAAAACGACTTCGTCAACATGGGCCTGGCGTCCATGGTGGACGCCCCTGTGCTTCTTGCTGGAGACATTGACCGGGGCGGTGTCTTCGCCCAGCTCGTCGGAACGGCTGCACTGCTGGAACCGGAGGAGACGGCTCGGATCAAGGGCTTCCTCATCAACAAATTCCGGGGCGATCCAGCCATTTTACAACACGGCCTCGACCTCTTGGAACAGCGTACCGGCATTCCAGTCCTCGGCGTCATTCCTTATCTCGATGTAGATATCGACGAGGAGGACTCCCTGGCTCCACGCCTCGCCGCCGGTACCGAGGGTGTTCTGGATGTGGCGGTCATCCGCTTTCCGCGCATCTCCAACTTCACGGATCTGGCACCGCTGGAGGCCCATCCGCAGTTTGGGGTCCGCTATGTGGAGCGGGTGCAGGATCTGGGCAGCCCGGACCTCATCATCTTGCCCGGAACGAAGAGCACGACGCCCGATCTCCTCTGGATGCGGGAATCCGGTCTCGAGGCGAAAGTCCTGCAGTGTGCCTCCCGCGGCACGCCGGTCATTGGAATCTGCGGCGGCTTCCAAATGCTGGGCCGCACGGTGGAGGAGGAGGGCCCCTCCGTCCGTGGCCTGGGACTGCTCCCCGTGGACACCGTCTTCCAGCCGGACAAAAAACTCGTCCGCACTGAGACTACTGTTCGAGACTGCCCCTTCCTGGACGGGGCGCTGAACGGACTTGCCATCTCCGGCTACGAGATTCATCAGGGCCGCACGTCGGACGGCATCCACGCCACGGACACGGTCCTCGGCAGCTATCTCCACGGTTTCTTTGACCGGGGCGATTTAGTAGAGGCTCTCGCCGACGCCCTCTCAAAAAAGAAAGGGGTCTCCTACGTGGGAGCCCAGCCGGTCTCCCACGCGGAGTACCTGGACACCCAGCTGAACATCCTGGCCGATGGTGTAGAAGCGGCCTGCAACATGGAGGCAATATGGGAACTGATACAGTAAAGCATCACCTTCCGTCCGACATTGAGAGGACGAGCATGAAAATCATAACGGAGGAGCTCGCAGAGCGCGGCATTGTGCTTCAGCCGGGCACAGAGGCGGTCGTGAAACGGGTCATCCATGCAACGGCGGACTTTGACTATGCGGAAAACCTTGTCTTCCTAAATAATCCTGTCACCTCGGCGATTCGGTCTCTGACAGAAGACCACGTCCCTCTGATCACGGACACCAACATGGCCCTCTCCGGCCTCAGCCGCAAGGCTTTGTCCCAGCTCGATTGCCGGGCCGACTGCTATATGGCGGACCCGGAGGTGGCGGCCGCCGCCAGAGCGGACGCCACAACGCGCGCCGCTGCCGCCATGAGGAAGGCCGCCCGCGACGATGCCGGCGCAGTGCTCGCCGTCGGCAACGCGCCGACGGCCCTGTTCACGATAGCGGACCTCATGGAGACCGGCCTCCGGCCGGCGCTCATCGTTGCGGTCCCGGTGGGCTTTGTGAACGTCGTGGAGGCCAAGGAGAAAATCATCGGGATCTGCACCCGCACCGGGACGCCGGCCATCGTCGCCCGCGGCCGCAAGGGCGGCAGCACCGTCGCCACTGCCATCTGCAACGCACTGCTCTATAGCGCCACCGACATGCTCGACCCCTCCCGCCGTGGCTGGAATTAAAAATTTTGCAAATCGCCCCATAAACCGTTACAATAGAGGCAATTAAGAAGCTTTTCAGAGAGGAGGAGCGTCATGCTGGGAAAAGTGGTCCGGGACATCAGCGAACTGAATCGCGCATCGGTCCAGGAAAAATGGAAATTCTGGAAGAAGAACAACCTTATCCTTCTGGCGGTCTCGCTGGTGCTCTTTTGCATCATCGCCTTCTTCCTCGGCTTTGACACGCTGGGCTACTATCCGGACGGCTCCGGCGGCCTGACCTCGGACGCCGCGGTCCTGCTCTTCATCCTGTCCTTCATTGCAGGCCTCGAGTACACGGAGTACACCATCAAGCCGGAAATCCGCAAACTATACCTGCAGCCCACGCGGTTCTTCTACATTGCCGCATCCATCACTCTGCTCGTCTCGAGCTCCGCATGGATCTGCGCCAACACCGCCTCGTTTATCGTCATGCCGGTCATCCGTATCTGCATTATTCTCTGGTGTGTTGCCGCAGTATTGTGGCTAATCGGCTATCTTTTCAACAAGTTCCGAAAAAAGGCTTGAAATTTTTAATCATTTCCCTTATAATGTGGCCTATTGAAACGACTATACGCGTGTTACGGTACAGCCGGAATTGGAAATAGACTGTTCCCGTACAGCATACGTCTTTCAGTAATAAATCATTTTTATTTTCTAATGATTTTTAGCTGAAAAAAGGAGAGACCCAGGAGAGACATTGGTCTCTCCTTTTTTCATGCAATTTTTTAGATATCACCAGTGGGTGATAGAGGGAGGGACCTGCAATTCAGTCTGACCTTACCACAGAATTCGAACCAAGTTTGAAGTTTCAGCGCTATCTTACTGAATTTCAGTCAGAGCCATTCATTTCTCCCTTGTTAGTCTGAATATTTTTCAGACCGGGGCAGAAAATTGATATGTACCCAGAATTCTGGACACATTTTCTTCGTTAACCATTACCGGTGGATGTCTCCCTGTATTTTACAGGGGACATCCAATTTGTTTTCTTCT
>OMYO01000023.1 GCA_900315285.1 uncultured Eubacteriales bacterium
AGGAACTATTCGAGGAATTTTTAAACCAAATATATCAATCCGACCCAAAGATGAAACTTAATTCGTATCAGTGTTCAAGTTGAACTTGCAATTTACCGATATTATCAATATCCTCTTTCTGGAAATTCGACACGCCGATGGCACGGAGTTTTCCGGCTTTTAAGGCATCCTCCATCGCCCGCCAGACTTCCACATTTTCTTCGAAGTAGCGGTTGTCCGACTGGTTCACATCCACCCACGGCTGCGGGGAATGGATGATCATCATGTCGAGATAATCAAGTCCCGTCTTTTTCAGAGTCTCATCGATGGATGCCAAGGCGGACTCATAGGTCTTGTTTTCTGCAGCGACCTTGGAAGTCACAAAGATCTCTTCCCGCGGAATGCCGCTCTCCCGGACTCCCTGTCCGACGCCGCGCTCGTTCTCATAGGCCTGTGCCGTGTCGATGTGGCGAATTCCGAGATTAAGAGCTGCTTTGACCGCATCCGAAACCTCCTCATCTGGGATCATCCAGACGCCGAGAGCCATCTTCGGAATCTTCACACCATTGTTCAATGTCAGCATTTCATTCGTGATCATATTTGTCCATATCCTTTCCGCTTAAGTTCGTTTTTTCAGCTGGTGAACCAGATAGTCCAGACAATCCAGTGCGTCCTGCCCCTGATGGATATTATTCAGCAGGTCTTGCCGGTGTCTGGAAAGGATTTCTATCATTGCATTATTATTTCCCTGTTCTGCCAGTTCCATACATATTCTTGTAAGTTCTATGGGGCACCCAGCGTCTATCAAATTCTGATGAAGTATTTCTTTTCTGTCATTTGCCTGTGCCACGGCAGCACCTCACCCCGTTTTCGAGATATTCCAGAACTTTCTGCAACTTCAGTATATCTGTATTGAATAGATATATCGAATAGTTTGTTTGCATATCGCAGTATTCTAATTTAGAATATCTTCAGAACGAAATTCAGGGGGCGATTTTTTGGAAATTCGAACGCTTCGCTATTTTTTGGAAACGGCACGAGAGGGAAATATGTCCAGAGCCGCAGAGCGTCTCCATATCTCACAACCAACGATATCCAAACAGTTGAAAGACCTGGAAGAAGAACTTGGGGTCAAGCTTTTCACCAGATCCAGCTACTCCATCAATCTGACCGATGAGGGAATGCTCCTGCGAAGAAGGGCAGAAGATATCCTTGATCTTGTGGATAAGACTATGGCAGAGTTCCAGTCTCTGGATGACATTGACGGAGGTGAAATCTACGTCGGTGCCGCAGAGTCGGATGGACTCAAATATTTCGCAAGGGCGGTAAAATCTCTACAGGAAACACATCCTAAAATTCGCTGCAATATCTACAGCGGAAACATGGAGGATGTCACACAGCGTCTGGACAAGGGCCTTCTCGATTTCGCCCTGGTCATGAGCTATGTCGACCTGTCGAAATACAACTATTTGACTGTTCCGGCGACCGATATTTGGGGTGTTATTATGCGAAAGGACTCTCCACTTTCCCAAAAAGACTCCATCGCCCCAGAAGAACTTTTCGGTCTCCCTCTGATCTGTTCCAGGCAATGGATTGATCAGGACTTTCCACAATGGTTTGCTGGAGAGGAAGAAAGGCTAAATATTGTTGCGACTTAAAATCTTTTCTATAATGCTGCCATCATGGTCCGCGAGGAAATTGGATATGCCATATCCTATGACAAGCTGACGGATACCAGTGAGACCAGTGATCTCTGTTTCCGTCCTTTGAAAGGGGTTGCCACTTCTGGAATGTATGTTATCTGGAAGAAATATCAAGCTTTTTCGCCGGCGGCAGAAATGTTGATGAAAGAGATGATGAAAAGGTTTCAGTAGTTTTTTTGGGAAATATGGAGAAAGGAGCATCCGGGTGGGTGCTCCCTTTTTTTGTTTGATGATAAATGGGAAATACCTGCGGGTTCCATTATTTTAAGAAAACGTAGGTAGATTTATTATTCCTTCAGGCGGGAAATTACCTACAAACTAATTAATATAGCTAATGTGTAGGTAAGTAATCCCGAGTAACCAAGCAAAATTACCTACACTACTTACCCAAAAGTACAAGGTGTAGGTATTTAGAGAAAGCCTTTCCATTGAATTCTACCTACAATTATTAAAAATCTTTTTAGGCGTAGGTAAGTTACCTTTTGGTAACCAAAAATTTCTACCTACATAGTTTAATAAATTTAGGAAGCGTAGGTAAAGTTCAGCAAATCAAAGCAGATTTCTACCTACAGAAGGGCTAAAAGATTTAACCTGTAGGTAAATCGCCCCTATTTCCCCTCCTTCAGTTCCTCCAACCTCGCCATGATCTCCTCCGGCGTCCCGCCTTCCCGGATTACCTCAGTAACCTTGTCATACCCGAGGACCGGCGCATACGAAGTGGCACGGGCCAAGCTGTGATCCAGCAGTTGCTTGCAGCGCTCCGGGTCCGCCTCAAGGGTATCAATGCATTTCTCCCGCATAATTGCGCAAGCTTTCGTAAGCAGATGAAGGCTTTCCAGCAATGCGTCCTCCACCAAAGGAAGGAACGCATTCAACTCGAAGTCGCCGCGGGAAGCGGCCATGGTAATAGCCGTATCATTGGCAATGACCCGCATGGCGCACTCCATTGTCATTTCCGGAATGACCGGGTTCACCTTGCCGGGCATAATGGAACTGCCCTTCTGCATGGGTTTCAGGTGAATTTCGCCGAAGCCACCATAGGGACCCGAGTTCATGAGGCGCAGGTCATTGGAGAGTTTGATCAGGTTCACGGCAAGAGCCTTAAGGAGGCCGGAAACCTCGACGAAGACGTCGTTGTTTTGGGTCACGTCCATGGGGTACTCAGCGGCGGCAAGGCCAATGCCGGTGTCGCGGCGGAGGACCTCAATGACCCGCTGTTTGTATTTGCGGTCTGCGGTGTCACTCAGGCCGACGGCGGTGCCTCCGATGTTCACCTGGCGCAGACGCTCCTCAACTTTATAAATGCGCCAACGGTCACGGGCAATAGCCTGGGCAATGGCACCAAACTCCTCGCCGAGGGTGACGGGAACGGCGTCCATCATCTCGGTGCGGCCGAGTTTTTCAATGGCGTCGAACTCGTTCTCCCGCTTCTGCAATGACTCCTGGAGTTTGGCGCACTCGTCGCTGAGCTCCCGAATGCAGCGGATGGAAGCAATGCGCAGAGCCGTAGGATATACGTCATTGGTAGACTGTCCCCGGTTCACATCATCAATAGGATGTACCGGACGTCCCAACTGTTCGGATGCCATACCTGCCAGCACTTCATTGACATTCATGTGGGTAGAGGTGCCAGCGCCGCCTTGGAGGGCTTCTACTATGAATTGATCTGCTGCATCGCCCGCCAAGATACGGTCACAGGCGTTGATTATAGCCTGATACACCTCGGGGTTCACCCCAAGATTCAGGTAGGTCTTGGCCGCCGCCTTCTTCACGTCGACGATGGCGTAGATAAGTTTCATATCCGTCCGGCGGTGCTCCAACGGGAAGTTATCCCGCGCCCGCCGGCTCTCTTCTCCGTAGTAAGTCATGGGCGCCCCCTCATTCCTCAAACTCTTCCAGAAGATACGGGAAGATTTCCAGACTGCGTTTCAGAATACCCTGCATAAACGCTATTGTGACGCCGTAATTCGTAAACGGTACGTTCTGGTCCTGAGCGCACTTCATGCGGTAGCGGACTTCGCGCTCTGTGAGCATGCAGCCGCCGCAGTGGATGACCAGCGAGTAGTCGGAGACGTCGTCTGGGAAGTCCCGTCCCGATGTGGTGTCAATTTGGATGGGGAACCCGAGATAGTTCTTGAGCCATCGCGGAATTTTGACGGTGCCAATGTCGTCGCACTGCCGATGGTGGGTACACCCTTCCGAGATAAGCACTTTGTCGCCGGGCTGCAGCTTGTCAATGGCAGCGGCACCGTGAACCGCAGCGTCCAGAAAGCCCTTATACCGAGCCATCAAAATAGAGAATGAGGTCAGCGGCACATCGGGCGGCGTGTCTGCAGCCACTTTAGCAAATACCTGGCTGTCTGTAATGACCATGGCCGGCTTGACTTTAAGCTGCTCAAAAGTCTCCCGAAGCTCATATTCCTTCACGACGACGCACGCTGCGTCTGCCTCAAGGATGTCCCGGATAGTCTGCTGCTGTGGCAGGATGAGCCGCCCCTTGGGTGCAGCCTTGTCAATGGGCACGACCAGAATGGCCATGTCCCCCGGGTGCAGCAGGTCACCGCAAATGCGAAGTTTTTCATCCCCGGTCTTCACAAGCCGGGCGATGGTCTCCTTGAGTTCCTCAATACCCGTCTTCTTCAGCGCACTGACCGTACAGACAGGCTCAGCCCCAATAGCGGGCACCTGTGGCAACGACTCGGGCAAATCCGCCTTGTTCCGCACAAGGACGAACGGGATATCCTTCTTCCGGAACAGGTCCATGAGTTCCTGCTCCGCCTGGTTCAGCTCCCGGGTGGAGTCCGTGACAAGGACCGCCGCATCTGCGCGATTCAGCACTTGGCGTGCCTTCCGAACCCGCATTTCACCCAACTCTCCCACATCATCAATGCCGGGCGTGTCAATAATGACAACAGGTCCCATAGGCAGCAGCTCCATGGCCTTGTATACCGGGTCTGTCGTGGTACCCTTGACGTCCGATACCACCGCCAGATCCTGACCGGTAACAGCGTTCACAATGCTGGACTTGCCCGCATTCCGACATCCAAAGAAGCCGATATGGATGCGATCCGCGGACGGGGTGTCATTCATTCCCATAATGATCCCTTCTTCATGTCATATTTTATGTCATAGATATTATACCATACTAAAAGAATCTCATCTGCCCACTGATCCAAGACTTCTGCGACCGGTCTATGATCCGGTCCCCCTCCTCAAAATTCCCAACAAGGAATGGCGACTCCGGGTCATGTGCCCGAAAATTCTCCGCCACCCGCTTCGGGTCATTATTAGCGTAACAATACTTGCACAAGTGCGGGCACGTGTCATACGCCCCAATATCATTGGACAAAAAACAGGCGCACTCCTTCCGTCCCTTGGTTTGGTGCGGCACGTCCAAGTGCTCTCCAATAGCCCGCTCAAACATGGGAATCGTCATGCACCCGGAACAGTCGGCCCCGTAAGGCTCCAACCAGTCGCCCTCCGCACAGGGCCGCACTATCATTCCGTGTTCGTGGGCGATGGAGACGATTTCCACTCCAATATCCCTCTGCACCGCATGGGGCACATCCTTCAACTCTGGGAAGTTCCGCCGAACCTTTTGGTATCGGTCCACAAAACTAATGACCACATTATCCGTATAACCCTCCAGGGCTTCTGCCATGGTCTGAAAGGCTCGCAGATGGTATTCTGGGGTATATTTTTCGGTGAGTAGGATGGGATCGTACCGCCAGCCAATCGCCGGGATGCCAACATACCCGGAGAGCGTCTTGAACACTTCCAGCATGTGGTGTTTATCCGGGACGCGGGGCTCCAGGTCATTGCCATAGGGTGTTATTGTCACGTACCAGAACTGCCCATACTCCTGCAGCAGGTTCATATAAGGAAACATGGGCTCCGGGTTCTTCGTGCAGAATCCAATGCAGTCCACAACAGAGGGGTCCAGCGTGTACCGATATACCGTGTGCTCCTGATATGGGCTACGGACATAGACCTCCCCCGCTTTGAGGCGATTTGCGAACCATTCCGCATAGAACGCCGGAATGTCCGTACGCTGTCCGGTGCTCAGAATCATGGCGTTCCCCTCCCTTCCTCTCTACTCTACCATATTTACCAAAATAATTACGACGAGTTCGTTATAACGAGCTCGCAGTATTTTTTTGAACTGAAATTTCATATTGGATGCTCTTGCAAAACGTAAAGAGGTAGGATATCTTTAAGGTATACATGTATACTAAATCGCCCATACGAAAGGAGAAATGAAATATGGGTCTACATTATGCACTGGCCACCTATTTGGCGCGCCTTAACGACTGGTATCTGCCAGTCTACATTGGCTGGGGCATTGCTATGCTATGCTTCTATTGGTACTACTACAAATGCATCCGGGTCGGCTTCAAGCAGAAGACGTCCGGCATGTCCTGGCAGTCCAACATGTGGAACTTCGCCAATGACTTCTGCTATGTTGTCGGGTTCTCGCGGTGGTTTGACAAGACATCCCCCACACACCACTGGTTTTCGGAGTTCCTCTGGTTCGGTCTTGTTGTCTGGTTCCTCATGGAGTTCGTGGTCCATTACCAGAGCATGAAATATGACCTGACCACAGAGATTTTCCCGCACGCCAAGAGCCGCAAACAGGCAATCTGGATGTATATTGGCGTTCAGGTCTGCTTCATTGCCGCCTACTGGTTCCTGTGGAGCGTCATGGAAGATCCGCTCTGCCACATCATGTTCCTGACCACGTTCACAGGCTGTGTGATTTGGAACTTCCAGATGAGCTCGAAGCGCGGCAGCCGCAAGGGCATGAGCCCCAGTGTCGCTATTGCCCTGATCATTGCGCAGGCAGACGGTTATTTTGTCATCATGCCGTCGTTTGATCCCATTATGCGCAACTTCTATGTCTACTTCGCAGGCGTATGCGCTACGGGTCTTGCTATTGCCTACTACATTTACTATCGCCACCTGCCGGAATATAAACCGGAGACTACGGAGGTCACTGCAAAATGAGTCGTCCCCCAGAGCCAGAGAAAAAGCTTGCCATTGAGACAACAGCCCGGCAGCTGTTTCTTGAGGTGGGATATCAAAAGACGACCTACCAGCAAATTGCGGATGCATTGGGGACACAGAAGTCCAACATCCAGAAACATTTCCCGAAGAAAAGCCTGTTTATCAGCGACTTCTTCGAGGACCTGCTGAATGCGGCCAATGGCTGGCTGGAAGAGCGTGGGCCGGCGGATGACGGATACTTCGAGCACCTGTTTCGAATTGGTACGCTGCAGTTCGCCTTGATGCTTTCCGGGCCTGAGCTTCAGCGCTTTACCCAGGATATATTGAGCAGCCGGGAGGTCACCGAGGTCATCATTCAAGAGGATATCTCATGGGCCGGGCGATACAGCTCTGTCTTCGCCTTGGACCTCTCTCCCCGCATCCAGGACAGCGTCACATTTGTCATGGGCGGTGTCTATGAGCAAGTGTACCAGCGTCTTCTGCGTAAGGATCCGCCGAATCCACAGCAGCTCATGGAACATGCGGTTCGTATGTTTGCATATTCCATGGATATGGCGTTGGAGGCACCGGAGTGGATGGAACCAGAGGTGGTCTCCAAGGCGGTGAGATACCTCAAGGAAACCCTCTTCTCCTAAAAACATATTAAATTTCCGCAAAAAAATCGTGCGAGTTCGTTATAACGAGCTCGCACTAATTTTTTGAAGAAAAACAGGGTCTTGTTCTTACAGCTTTTTTCCGTCGGCAAATGCGTTGCCGACAACCTCGCTGACCTTGAGATACTTCATGTTGCCCGGATCAAACGAGATGGCCTCGAGTTTTGCGGTATCAATTTTCCCCTCTGCGTCAAGGACGGACTCATCCACTGTCGTCTCTACGACTTCAGCAACGATGCGGAGCGTCTGGTTGTACTGGTTGATTTCCTCTACCTTGCAGTGAAGCGTAATAGGAAGTTCTTCAAAGACCGGAGCGTCGACATACTCACTCTTAGTAACCGTCCAGCCTGTCTTTGCAACCTTATCTGCAGTATCCTTGCCGGAGACAACACCGACATAGTCTGCCTGCAGCTCATTCTTCACGTCGGCAATTCCAATGGTGAAGCACTGCTTTACTTTAATGTTGTCGGAAGTCTTGTGGCGAACACCGATATTGATCTGAACACGGTTACCATTGACAACACCGCCATAGGCAATATTCATGGCGTCAGGTGTGCCGTCCTCGGCATAGGTGCCACAGATGAGAACGGGCTGCGGATAGATGAGGGCCTTGGGACCCAATGCTTTTTTGCTCATAGAAACATCTCCTTTTGCTTTTAGTGTAGCAAAGGCGTCAAGGGACTTCCCATACTTATTTTGTAATAATTTAGTGAATAAATATTGAGTATCATTCTACCTCCCTCAGATAAAACATTCTTTTGCAATATTTAATCTATCTAGTATATAAGGAGGAGAAAAAACATGAAAGTTCGTAGTATTAGACGAAGTATAATATCCATATTTCTAGCAATCGTTTTGATGAGTACATGCTGTTTGACCGCGTTTGCTGCAATACCCCTACCAATCAGAGCCTACACAAGTTCATACGATGAAACAAATCCAGATACTATGGAAAGTACTATTACTTATAGTAGCGATGAAAAATTTTTGTCGATTCAGGGAGACACATGGATCATAGATGATTCTCTATTAAGTTCTTTGATTGATTACTCTAAAATCAAACAGTATCCGCTCTTGTTGACTTCCTTTAACGAAAGAAATATTTATTACTTTTTCGATTCCTTTCGGGATCATGAGCCGCATATTTTTGCATGCAGTGATGCGATATTAAGCGGAAAGATCACTACGATTGATTATCG
The DNA here is from genome assembly GCA_900315285.1 of uncultured Eubacteriales bacterium. Classification (GTDB taxonomy): domain Bacteria; phylum Bacillota; class Clostridia; order Oscillospirales; family Acutalibacteraceae; genus RUG420. The sequence continues at coordinate 8,539 of OMYO01000023.1, forward strand.
TTATTCGGATCCGAAAAACAGTGATGAAAATTCTGAGAACAGTAACTTTGAGGAAATCCATTTTCACGTGAACAATGGAAAACTAGTCAGCTATAACATCTTTACAGGTGATAGTGATACTGTCGTTAACGTTGAATATAAATATGACAAAAATAAAATTGTTCAGATAAAAGAACAGACTGGAACTAATGATCCAGTCTATCATTACTATACCTATGACTCAGATGGTCGACTTGTCAGTGGTAAATATGATTGGGAAACTTGGTATTATACATTTAATGTCTCCTATGATAAAAATGGTTTTGTTACTCAAGTCAAGTCAAAGGGACCATCCGATGATGCCTACTTAACAACATATAAATACAAAAATGGAACTCTTTCCAGATTAACAACTACGGAGATAGCCTCTTCAATAAATGCCAAGGATCGTTCAAAACGAACAGATGAATTTCGCATTGAAAACGGTAAACTGACATATTGGGATGATGGTGTAGACTTCAGCGTATCTTTCCAGTACTAAATCTATAAATAACCACCGAGCTGGAAATATTTTCAGCCCGGTGGTTATATTATTTTATCCATTGAAAGAGCAAACGTCATTAAATACCAAACGCAAACCCCGTCATAGCCAACGCCCCCAGATTACAGACGTTATTGAACACTGTGGGTTTCTCCCCCGGGTCCGCTGCTCCGAGAATGTAAATCAGCGGTAGATAATGATCATCCGTGGGAACGGCATATTCCGCATAAGGACCTTTCTCATAGTGAATGACCGTGTCATCGTCGCGGGCCTCCACGGCATTGCGGATATAGTCGTTGAATGCGACAGTCATCTTTGACCCACCTGGGTTATCCCACTCGACGCGGCGCAGATTGTGGACTACGTTGCCGCTGCCAAAGATGAGATACCCCTGGTCGCGAAGTCCGTTCAGTTTCCGGCCAATTTCGTAGGACTCCTCTGCGCTCAGTTGGCGATTCACCGATAGTTGAACAACAGGAATATCTGCATCCGGGAACATGTGGCAGAGCACAGTCCAAGTGCCGTGGTCTATGCCCCAGTTGTCGTTGACGGAGACTGAATCGCCCAAGGCGGATTTGACGTCCTGTGTCAGCGGTTTATACCCATCTACCGGATATTTGACCCGATAGAGCTCATCCGGGAACCCGTACATATCATAGACCTGGCGGGGCTTTGCGGCACTCTGGATATAGGTACCTGGTGCATACCAGTGGGCAGAGACTGCGAGGATAGCCTTCGGCTTACCGAATTTTTCAATAATCTTCGCACCCATGCTTTGCAGGGTCTCGGTTATTTCATTGTGCTCGAGGGCGAGCATTGGGCTTCCATGGCCCGAGAATACAACAGGCATTCTGGACATGGTATCGCCTCCTTTATTAGTCGAGTTTTGCGAGAAGTGCCTCTGCCTCAGCGGCAAGGGCAGCCTTGTTCTCATCGGTCAGGGTTAATTTGTCCGACATGAAAGCCGGACCGTCAAGGACGATTCCAACCTGCGGATCCTCAATGGGCTCGGTGCCAATCATCTTGAGGAGTTCGGTGAGTTTCTTTCGTGCTCCGCCTGCTGCGGACTTACCGGCAGCGCCACTGATGGCAACAGGTTTGCCAGTGAGTACAGTGCCGTGCTCATAATCACCGGCCACGACCGGACGGGAGAGCCAGTCCAGCGTGTTCTTGAGGGGTGCCGGGTAGCTGAAGTTGTACTCGGGGGTGAAAATCCAGAGTGCATCGGCGGCACCCACTGCCTCACGAATGGCAGTGACGGCCTCCGGAGCCGGGAATTCAATGTCCTGGTTTACAAACGGGACCTGTGTAATGTCGAGATATGTTACCTCCGCTTTGCCTGCAAGAGCTTCCTTGGCGGCAGCAGAGAGCTGGCGGTTAAATGAATTTTTACGGAGCGAACCGACAATGAATAAAATCTTTTTCATGGCTTTTTTCCTTTCTCTTCGTCACATGAAATGATGTGGTTCAGTGCAAATGCCCTCGTAGTCATGATTTCCAGGGAATCGGTCACTGTTTTTATATCGTCCGAATCCAATTCCTCCATGACCATGTTCGTCCAGTTATTAAGACGGCTTCGGATGATGGGAAGGCAGGCCTTTCCGGCCTCGGTGGGATAAACTTTCTTCTTGCGGTGGTCACATTCCGCCTCCACGCGGTAAATATACCCCTTTCCCTCCAGGCTGCAGAGGGCGCGGGCTGTGGCAGCCTTGTCAATGACGAGCCGTTCTGAGATCTGCTCCTGAATGAGCCCCTCTTCCCGGCATGCAAGGACCAGAAACTGATATTCTGAGGAACCGATATTCAGGTCCTCCAGGGCGTTGTTCACAAAGATCTGGTACTGCCTGTGCAGGATAGATACCAGCTGTCCAACTGAATTCAAGTTTCCATCTCCTCTCAAATCCTTGACTTGTCAACATTCTACATTAAATTAGTTGCGCTGTCAACGGTTGCGTACAATCTTTTTATCAAAAAAGAATTCCGCGCCTCTCGCTAAGAGAGAACGCGGATCAAAACCATATAACAGATGGTACCTCCTGCCATGGGTACCAGCATATTTTTTCGCCAGAGATAAAGTAAAAGTACAACGGAAAGGGATACCATTTCCGGAATTCCATGCGTACCCGCAAAGAAGTTCACATTGCGCAGACAGTAGACAACAAGCAAACCGAAAACAGCCGGCGGCAGAACTTTGCCTAGATAGTCCACAACAGGCGGAATCTTTTTCCCCTCCCGGAATACCAAATAGGGAAGAAAACGCGTCAAAACGGTCCCTAGGACAACAACACCAATGGTTATGAGCTGTTGCGTACTAGTCATTTGGGACCACCCCCTGCTCCTCCGCCTGCTCTTTCTTTTGAATCTGCTTCTCCAATGGCTTACGGAGAACCAGGAGCAGAACTAGTATGAGGACCATGGAAGGAATCATAAATTTCTCCGGGCCAAATAGAATAAGGCAGAGAATAGAACCCCCAAGGCCGATAAATTCACAGACATGATCGGTGAAGAACGATTTCGGTCCCGTTCCATCCTTGACCCACTGCTGAAGGAAGATGACGGCAAACATAGCCGTCATGACAAAGTCGAGTCCCTTCATGTCCACGGTAATTAGGCTTCCACAGATGCCGCCAAAGGCGCTTCCTATGACCCAGTAACTCTGATCCAGAAGTGAGACCCAGAAGTAGAACCAGCCGCGATCCACATCCGGCGGGATATCCGCCGACACATTGACCGCAAACGTCTCGTCACTGGTCGTGTAGATGAGATAAAATTTTTTCCAGCCCATCCCCCGGTATTTTCCCAGCATGGATATTCCGTAAAACAGGTGCCGCGCTCCCACCATGATAGTGGTCAGAAACGCAGACAAAGGGTTAAAGGAGGAAACCAGGATAGAGACCAGAAGAAACTCCATGGACCCGGTGTAAATGATAAGTGCCGTAACCACTGGCAGCCATGCCGGAAAGCCGGATGTTGCCATGAGCATGCCATAGGTGATGCCGAGGAAGACATAGCCGGTCATAACTGGAATAGTATTGGGAAACGCAGCTTTGAAAGCTTTTCTTCGTGTGCCCATTATTCCCCACTCAGGAAAGAGGCAGACGGCAGTGTCCACGCCTCAGCATGCATTGACTCTGAGATTATTTCCCACTCCCCTGTCTCATTACTAATGACAAACCAACCGCAGTTTCCAATGGCCTTGTCCCAGTAATGTTCAAGGGTAATGCCAGTGACCAGCATGTACAGGGCATGGAGTGCAGCACCATGGGAAACCGCAAGTATTGTATCATCTGACTTGTCCTCCCGCATGGCCGAGAGAAAGCTTCCCATGCGGGTAAGAAGTTCCGCATAGCTTTCCGCCCCCTCCGGCGGAATGTACTCGGCTGGGTCGTTGAAAAAGTTCCGCATATTGTCGTCGAGGGACTCGACCTGCTGGCCCTCCAGAGGACCAAAGTCAATTTCGATGATTCGTTCTTCCCGGGCGATTTGCTCCCGGTTTACACCACCGACGATTTCTGCCGTCTGCACGGCCCGCTCCAGCGGACTGCTGAGAACCCGATCAAAATGGAGACCAGCAGCAATCATTTCGTCCCGTGTGGCAGCAGCCTGGGAGAGTCCTTTGTCACTCAGCGGAATATTCTTCCTGCCCTGCAGCCGGTGTTCTTTATTGTAGTTCGTCTGCCCATGGCGCATGACGACCAATTTCATGGATAAGACTTCCTTTCGCCGTCAGCCCACAAGGGAGCGGCCGAGATCTTTGCACTCGTTGAGATCCTCGTCGCTGGGATACTCATTGGCAATGACACTGGCATGGACAAGATTGATGCCGTCTTCGCGGGCACGGTCTTCCCAGTTACGCATCCAGAGTCCATCGCCCCAGCCGTAGGAACCAAAGAGGGCAGCTTTTTTCCCTTCCAGGTCACTCTCCACTGCGGTGAACATTGGGTCAAATTTGTCCTCTTCGAGAACTTCATCGCCCATGGCGGGACAGCCAAAGGCAAAGGCGTCGTAGGAATTTATCGTCTCGCTTTTGAACTGGACGGGTTTCAGAAGGTCAACCTCCGCACCGGCGCTCCGGGCACCCTGGGCAACAGACTCCGCCATGACCTCGGTGTTCCCGCTCCCGCTCCAAAATACGACTGCAACTTTCATGGAAATTTCCTTTCTTTATGGAATATGACGATATTATAGCAAATAAGAAGCGGGGCGCAACCACCATTCGAGCACTTACCTATTTGCTTAGGAAAAAAGTCAAGAGAATTAGAAAAGACATACAGCCAAGTATCAATTGCCTGCTGTATGTCTTTTAGTAAATTATTTTTGAAATGGAGGAAGTTCAGAGAGTTTGATTCTGTCATATGAAGAATGTTTACTATCCTCTGGATGTGGCTCTAATCCTATTACTGTAATACTATTTTTTTCAGGCCCATACACCCAATACATTCTCATTGCTCCCGCACGATACCTCGTATGAAGAGAATGCCAGAGTTCCTCCATTTCTGGGATTCCCATATAGATTTGATAAGCCATGGGATAATGTCTATTCAAAGTCAGAGAGGTCTATAGGCTCTTTTTTCTTCCCCGCCTTGAAGCTTTCAATGGCACGATCCATGTCAGATAGTGTCTTAGTAGAGATAGTAGCAGGAACAGATAGTTCGCGAGGCTCTAAAAGAATGCAACCGTTCTCATACTCTTTCACATTATAATACTGGTATTTTGCACCCCGGAGGGTCACACGCTTTTTACTGTCAATGTGCACGTTGTAACTTTTTACACTGTCTATATTTCACCCTCCCTGCAACAAGGTTGGTGGGATATCCCACTTACAATAATATATTATTTGACTGATAGCAATACGTCAAGACGAAAAATATGCTGCTTCCAGTAAAGGAAGCAGCATATTTTTTATACTATGGGATATTAAGCGGTAAGCTGCTCGCCCAATGCTTTGCACTGCGCAAGTCCGTCCTCATCCGGCTCCTCATTGACGATGAGACCGTCTGCAACCATGTTGGCGCCGTCGCCCTCGACCTGCTCCTGCCAGGTGCGCATCCACTCGCCGTCGCCCCATCCGTAGGAGCCAAACAGAGCAACCTTTTTGCCGCTTAGCTCCGGCTCAACAGCCTCAAACATAGGAGCGAACTCATCTTCCTCGAGTTCCTCAGCTCCCATGGCAGGGCAGCCAAAAGCGAGGACGTCGTAGGAGCCTGCCTTGGAGGCTTCAAAATCAGCGGCGGTGAAAAGATCCACAGAGGCACCCTTTCCTCTGGCGCCAACAGCAATTTCCTTTGCCATAGCCTCGGTATTACCAGTACCGCTCCAATATACAATTGCGATTTTCATGATATATCTCCTCTCAGACAGCCACTGTGAGCTGCTCAATGGTTTTTCCTTTTTCAATCATTCGGCTGTAGGCCGCCGTACACTTCTTATAGCGGGAGAACGTGCTGCGGGCAGAGGCTACATCGCCATAGACTTTCCAGCAACCGGTGCATTTGCAGCGATGGGGTCCCTTTTCGAGGAAGCCCTGCACATCCTTCGGCGGGTATCCGAGGAACAGACCAATCTCATGGGGAAATTCCTCACACTTGCTGATTCGGTGCTGCAGATGCACAACGCAGCGCCCGAGGTCATCCACAGGATAGCCCCGCTCTTGGAGCAGTCGCCTTGCGGTGGGATCATCCATATCCCTCTGCAGATGATCCGGTCGATAGAGGTAAATGAGCGCCGAACTTTCACCAACCGAAAGGACCACGACTCGAATTCCCTTTCTTCCGAGCTGGCGATTCAACTGTCGTATCTCCGAATTGAGCCCTTCCCTGCTCCGGAAAGAACAGCGGAATAGATTGCCGGTCTTAAGACCTGCAAGCGTCGGCGAGCATTGCTCCACCAGCTGTTTATCGGACATTAATGTCTCCTCCTCAGCAAGCAGCAGCTGCTTTCCCAACATTCTCTTCGAGAACTTTTCGAAGAGCGGACTTGGAGGCGGAATGAATGCGGGCAACCGCTGTGTCATTCTGCTTTGCCTGGCTCAGTGCGCACTGGACCATTTTATGGGAAGTTGTGCTGGTGAACAGGATGAGGAGATCCGGGTTCCCAATGTTACGGAGTCCCCCACTCATCTTTGGGTAAACTTTGGCTTTGCAGTTATATTCCTTACAGAGACTTTTATATTCCCGTACCATGCATTCGTTTCCACCAACGATGACAATGCTCATGAATTCTATCCTTTCCCGGTGCCGACAGGGCAGCAACTTTAGTTAGCTTACGTTAACTCGATGATTAAAAAATATTGGTTAGCCTTTACTAACCATCTTTAGAATACGGGAAATTTGAAATTTATGCAAGAGAAAAGCCCCCGTTTCCGGGGGCTCGTTCGGTGCACGGCTGCAACGCCATGTTCCGATTATTCATAGATTGGATATTTGCTGACCAGCTCGTGGACGCGGGCGTCTATGTCTTCCTTCTTGTTCTCGAAGTCAGTGGCGACATCCCAGATGCAGTCGGCTACCGGCTTCATATCCTCTGCGGTAAAACCGCGAGAAGTGACAGCCGCAGTACCAATGCGGACACCAGAAGTAACAAACGGAGAACGCGGCTCGTTCGGGATGGAGTTCTTGTTCAGGGTGATGTGTACCTCGTCGCAGTTGTTCTGGAGGATCTTACCGGTCAGGTCCTCGATGTTGGTCAAGTCGACCAGGATAAGGTGGTTGTCGGTGCCACCGGAGACGAGCTTAAAGCCACAGTTCAGCATTTCGTCAGCGAGAGCGGAGCAGTTTTTGACAACGTTCTCCTGATAAGTCTTGAACTCAGGTTTCAGTGCGTCGCCGAAGCAGATGGCCTTTGCGGCAATGACGTGCTCCAGAGGACCGCCCTGGCAGCCCGGGAAGATGTTCTTATTGAAGTTGAAACGCTTGTTGGACTCCTCACTGGCGAGGATAAGACCGCCACGGGGGCCGCGAAGTGTCTTGTGGGTCGTCGTGGTGGTGACGTCGGCATACGGGATGGGCGACGGATGGAGACCAGCGGCAACGAGACCGGCAATGTGGGCCATATCGACCCAGAGAACAGCGCCGACTTTATCGGCAATTTCACGGAAACGCTTAAAATCGATGATGCGCGGATAAGCGGAGGCACCGGCAATAATCATTTTCGGCTTGCACTCGAGGGCGATTTTCTCGACCTCATCATAGTCGATGTAACCTTCGTCATTGACGCCGTAAGGAACAATGTTGAAATAACGGCCGGAGAAGTTGACCGGAGAGCCATGGGTCAAATGTCCGCCGGCATCAAGGCTCATGCCCATGATGGTGTCACCAGGCTCACAGACTGCCATGGTGACGGCCATATTGGCCTGTGCACCGGAATGCGGCTGAACATTGGCATACTCGGCACCGAAGACCTTCTTGGCACGCTCAATGGCAATGGTCTCTATTTCGTCGACAACCTGGCAGCCGCCATAGTAACGCTTGCCCGGATAACCCTCGGCGTACTTGTTGGTAAGTACAGTGCCCATGGCAAGAGCAGTGGCCTCACCGACAATGTTCTCGGAAGCAATGAGCTCAATGTTGTTCTGCTGGCGGTCATACTCTCTCTTGATGCGGGAGCCGACCTCGGGGTCGTAGGCCTCAATGAAGTCCATGACGTCTTTGATCATCTGGATATCCTCCTGTAATAATAAAACCGATTTTCGAAATTCATACCGCTCTATTATACCGATAAATTCTAAATTCGTAAACAGGTTAGTGCTTATCGGCTGGCAGCAGGAGCTTCTGGGCAAAGAAGAAAATAAGCATCTGAATGAGCCCCGTGGGAATTAGAATAAAAAATCGCGTCCATCCTCCGAGATGCTGATACAAAGGTGCATATAAGATACCTTGAAACCAGGTGGCAGCCAGAATCGTGGCCACCATGATCACAAGATATATCACAAAATGACTCTTCGGGGCATAGGAGTGAAATGTATATTTCTTGTTCCAGATATAGAGCCCAATGTTTACCAGAATATTTGCCAGGAAAAAAGAGAGAAAATATCCCCAGGTAAGGCGAAGAACCCCGCCGGCATCCACAATGTACGTGGCATACTGAACTGCCCCTTTTTGCGTGCTCCGGTCAAACATAGTCGCCGGATGAAACAGGTTATTGAGCCAGATTGGAATTGGGGTTCGTACTCTATCGAACAGGTAAGGAAGAATATACTGAAGCAGGAGCTGGATCAATGATCCAATGATTCCGGCTGCCGTAAATTTCAACAACTGCCACAGAGTAAGCAATGCGCCAGTCAGATGCTTTTTCGGTTTTTCTTTGGAAGACATGGCTATTTCTTCTCCAGTTCATAAAAACAGACCCCGGCAATTTCTTGCTGGAGCCTGATAAAGGTTCAGATACATTATTTTACAAACAGCGGAAGCGGCTCCAGGAAGATGATATCGTCCCGCTTGCTCGCGTCGCCCTCCGCCAGGATGGCAGCCTTACCGACAATTTCGGCTCCTGCCTCCTCAGCGAGATTAACAACGGCATTCAGCGACTCACCGGTGGAAATGACATCGTCGACAATAAGGACACGGTTACCCTTCATCTGGTCTGCCTCGGTCTTATCCAGATAGAGATGCTGGACGTTGACCGTCGTAATAGATTTGACCTCCACGCCAAAAGGCTCCTCCATATAGAGTTTCTTGCCCTTCCGTGCTACGAAATACTTCTTGCCGGACTGGCGGCTCAGCTCATACCCGAGCGGAATACCCTTGGCCTCCGGGGTCAGGATATAGTCAAACTCCGGGCACTTCTTCAGAAGAGCCTCGGCCGCTGCCACAGTCATTTCCGTGTCTCCGAAAATAACGAAGGCGGCAATGTCCAAATGATCATCTACTTTGCAGATGGGAAGTTTTCTCGTAAGACCGGCAATGGTCATCTCATAATACTTTTCAGCCAACGGTGGTCACCTTTTTTCGTAAGATTTGTGCCTCTTCCCCGCTCTCCGGTTGTTCGGCACCTTAGAATAAATTATAGAGCGATTCAGCCCTTTTTGAAATACTCAACGGCCGATTCAAACAGTTTCATGTCATACTTGCCAGGAACATTCTCATAGAGGTCCTTGCCAATACGCTCGGCATGGCCCATCTTTCCAAAGACATGGCCATTCGGAGACAGCAGACCCTCGACAGCGAAAATGGAGCCATTGGGGTTGCCGGCAATGTCCATGGTGGGCTGTCCGTCAAGACCCACATACTGAGTCATGATCTGACCATTCTCAGCGAGCTTCAGAAGAAGCTCCTCAGAGGCAAGGATGCGGCCCTCGCCGTGGGAGATGGGAACGTTGAAAACGTCTCCAACCTCAGCGAACTTGAGCCACGGGGACTTGTCGGAGTCCAGACGAACGCGGACAATCTCACTCTGATGGCGGTTGATGGTGTTGAATGTCAGAGTCGGGCAGGTCTCGTCGGTGTCGATAATCTTACCATAGGGAACCAGTCCCAGTTTGATAAGTGCCTGGAAACCATTGCAGATACCACCCATGAGGCCGCCGCGGTTGTCCAGAAGCTCTGTGACTTTCTCCTTGATTTCCGGGTTGCGGAAGAATGCAGTAATGAACTTACCGGAACCGTCAGGCTCGTCGCCGCCAGAGAATCCGCCGGGAAGGAAGACGATTTGGGACTCTGCGACCTTGGCCGCAAACTCCTCTACCGAACGCTCAATTCCCTTGGAGTCAAGGTTGTTGATGATATAGGCCTCTGCGTCAGCACCGGCCCGTTCAAAGGCCTTGATGGTGTCGTACTCGCAGTTGGTACCTGGGAATACCGGAATAAGAGCTTTCGGTCTTGCCACCGCGGTCGGAGCAAATTCGGTATGGGACTCGACCTTGTAGTTGAAGGTCGGAATATCCTGCTTCTCCGTCTCAATATTGCAGTGGAAAACAGATTCCAGCTTGTCCTCATAGGCGTTGGAGAGTTCCTCAAGGGAAACGGCCTCGTCACCCAAAGTGAGGACCTGCTTGCTGGTGGTGTCTCCAAGGATGGTGGCTCCTTCAATGTCAATGGAGTCATCGGCAAGTTCGAGAACGAAAGAGCCGTACTGATAGGAGAACAGTTCCTCCAGAGAGACCGACTTGTCAAAGCGGAAGCCGATGCGGTTTCCAAGACCCATCTTGAAGATGGCCTCTGCCACACCGCCGAATGTCGGGGTATATGCGGCAAGGACTTTCTCGTCCCCGATAAGGCCTGCCACTTCATCAAAGAGTGCAAGAAGGGAGTCCTTCTTCGGTACACCGTACTCGTCATACTCCGGATGGAGGAGCACGACCTTGTGACCGGCGCCCTTGAACTCATTGGAGATGATACGGTCAATGGAGTCCGTGGTAATGGCGAAGGATACGAGTGTCGGCGGGACATCCAGGTTCTCAAACGTACCGCTCATGGAGTCCTTGCCGCCGATAGCAGCAATGCCCAGATCCATCTGTGCCTTAAAAGCACCAAGAAGGGCTGCTGTGGGCTGACCCCAGCGCTCCGGAACACGGCCCGGATGCAGGAAGTACTCCTGGAATGTGAGATAGACGTCTTTGTATGTTGCACCTGCCGCAATCAGCTTGGCAGCCGACTCAACAACGGAAAGGTAAGCACCGTGGAACTGATCCTTCTCCATGATGTACGGGTTATAGCCCCAGGACATGATGGAAACCGTATTGGTGTCACCGTGCTCCACAGAAACTTTGTGGACCATGGCCTGAATGGGCGTGGTCTGCGTCTTGCCACCGAAAGGCATGAGAACAGTTCCAGCACCGATGGTGGAGTCAAAGCGCTCAGAGAGTCCTCGCTTGGAGCAGACATTGAGGTCACTGCAGAGATCTTTATAGGACTTCGCAAAGTCGCCCGTGGGCTTGCGGCCATAGGGCTCCTGCTTCGTAGTATGTACTGTAATGTGCTTCTCAGCACCATTGGAATTCAGGAACTCACGGGAGACGTTGACAATGACGCTCCCCTTCCAGTGCATGGTGAGATATGGCTTCTCCGTAACCTCAGCCACAATGGTGGCCTCCAGGTTCTCTCCATGGGCGAGGGCGATGTACTTGTCGGCATCTTCCGGTGCCACAACGACCGCCATACGCTCCTGGGACTCAGAAATGGCAAGCTCTGTGCCGTCCAGTCCCTCATATTTCTTCGGAACCTTGTCAAGATTGATTTCCAAACCGTCAGCCAGCTCACCGATGGCAACCGAGACGCCGCCGGCACCGAAGTCGTTGCAGCGCTTGATAAGCTTTGTGGCCTCCGGGTTGCGGAACAGCCGCTGGAGTTTTCTCTCCTCCGGAGCATTACCCTTCTGGACCTCGGCTCCGCAGGTCTCCAGGGAGTCGAGTTTGTGGGATTTCGAGGAGCCGGTGGCACCGCCGATACCGTCACGACCGGTGCGTCCTCCGAGGAGGATTACTACATCGCCCGGCTGGGGTACCTCACGGCGGACGTTCTCCGCCGGGGCTGCGGCTACGACTGCGCCAATTTCCATACGCTTGGCCGCGTAACCCGGATGGTAGAGCTCGTCGACCATACCGGTGGCAAGGCCAATCTGGTTGCCGTAGGAGCTATAGCCATGGGCTGCAGTACGGACAAGGGTTCGCTGGGGAAGTTTGCCCTTCATGGTCTCCGAGTATGGCTTCAGCGGATCTGCTGCGCCGGTGACACGCATGGCCGCATAGACATAGGAACGGCCCGAGAGCGGGTCACGGATGGCTCCGCCGATACAGGTGGCGGCGCCGCCGAAGGGCTCTATTTCCGTCGGATGGTTGTGGGTCTCATTCTTGAAGAGAAGGAGCCAGTCCTCGGTCTTGCCATCATGCTCGATCTGCATTTTCACCGTGCAGGCGTTGATTTCCTCTGACTCGTCCAGCTTGGTGAGTTTGCCCTCTGCCTTGAGGACCTTGGCGGCCAGGGTGCCGATGTCCATCATGTTGACAGGCTTTGTGCGGCCGATTTCCTCTCTGGCCTTCAGGTAGTCCTTATATGCCTCATTCAGGAATTCATCATCAAATGTGACCTTGTCAATGGTGGTGAGGAATGTGGTATGACGGCAGTGATCGGACCAGTAGGTGTCGATCATGCGGATTTCGGTGATGGTGGGATCCCGATCTTCGGAGCGGAAATACTCCTGGCAGAACTCAATGTCATCCAGATCCATGGCGAGACCCTTCTCGTCGATGAATTTCTGGAGCGCCTCGCCGCTGAGCTCGTTAAAACCTTCCAGTGTCTCGACGGACTCCGGCAGGTTCATCTTCATTTTCAGGGTCTCCGGGAGATCCATGGAGGCAAGGCGTGCTTCCACCGGATTGATGACATAGTTCTTGATTTCACTGAGCTCCTCGTCAGAGATGCTGCCGCTGAGGAGATAGACCTTTGCGGAGCGGACGTCAGGGCGCTCACCCTTTGTCATGAGCTGAATACACTCGGCGGCACTGGCAGCGCGCTGATCAAACTGGCCGGGAAGATATTCCACAGCAAAGAGTACGTCATACTCCCCTGTCACCTCTTCCGAGGTGATGTCCAGCTGGGGCTCAGAGAGGATGGTCTTGCAGGCGTAATCAAACGTCTCTTTCGGAAGACCCTCCACGTCGTAGCGATTCAGGATGCGGACACCGGTGACCCCTTTAATACCCAGCAAGTACTTGATGTCGTGGGCCAGGGTCTTCGCCTCATAGGCGAGCTCCGGTTTCTTCTCTACAAAAATTCTATATACCATTTGCACGGTCCTCCCAGTGGCTTTAGTTCAGTGCTTCCAGTGCTCTGTGGCCGATATCTTTACGGTAATACTCATTGTCAAAGTGAATGGTCTTCACAGCCTCATAGGCCTTGTCGATGGCCTCCGGAAGGGTGTCCGCCGTGCGGGTGACACCGAGGACACGTCCACCGTTGGTGTAAAGCGTTCCGTCCTCCAGTGTGGCACCGGCAATAAAGATTCCGGTGCGATCCTCCGGGAGAGTCATGGCATAGTGTTTCTCATATTTCACCGGGTAGCCGTCCGACGCCATGATTACACAGCATGCACTCTCATCCGCAAACTCGACGTTTACCTCCGAGAGTGTCTCGTTGCGGACAGCCTGCATAATGGTGAGCAGATCTGTCTTGAGAAGCGGAAGAACGACCTGTGCCTCCGGATCTCCAAAACGGCAGTTGTACTCAATGACCTTCGGGCCGTCCGGTGTGATCATGAGTCCGAAGTACAGGCAGCCCTTGAAAGTGCGGCCCTCCTGATTCATTGCGCGGATGGTGGGCAGGAAGATTTTCTCCATGCACTCGTCGGCGACTTCCGGTGTGTAATAGGGGTTCGGGGCAATGGTACCCATTCCGCCGGTGTTGAGACCCTTATCTCCGTCTTTGGCACGCTTGTGGTCCATAGAGGAAATCATGGGGACGACCGTTTTGCCGTCCGTGAAGCTCAGAACCGATACCTCAGGGCCGGTCAGGAACTCCTCAATAACGACCCGTGCACCGCTCTTACCGAACTTTCCGCCAATCATCATGGACTTGACAGCCTCTTCGGCTTGCTCTCTTGTCTCGGCAATAATTACGCCTTTTCCAAGGGCAAGACCGTCTGCCTTGATAACAGTGGGCAGCGGAGCCGTTTTAATATATTCCAGAGCGTCATCGGCATTCTCGAAGACCTCATAGGCCGCCGTTGGAATGCCGTATTTTTTCATGAGGTTTTTGGAGAAGATTTTACTGCCCTCGATGATGGCAGCCTTGGCCTCCGGGCCGAAACACGGAATGCCAATTTCCTCCAGGCGATCCACACAGCCGAGTACCAGCGGGTCGTCCGGTGCTACTACGGCGAAGTCCACCGGGTTCTCCTTGGCAAATTTGACAATGCCGTCCAGATCCGTTGCCCCAATTTCAGGGACGCAGGTGGCGTCTGCAGCAATGCCGCCGTTTCCGGGAAGGGCGTAGATTTCCTCCACGTCCGGATTTTCTTTGATTTTGGAGATGATGGCGTGCTCTCTTCCGCCGCCGCCGACTACCATGACTTTCATGGGCTAAACCCCTTTCGCTCTTTGTGATTTCTTAGTGATGGAACAGTCTCTGGCCGGTGAAGACCATGGTCATTCCCAGGTCGTCGCAGGCCTCGATGACGAGGTCGTCACGAATGGATCCGCCAGGCTGGACGACATAAGTGGCACCGCTCTTTCTGGCGCGCTCAATATTGTCGCTGAACGGGAAGAATGCGTCACTGCCGATGGTGACTCCAGAAATAGTGTCGAGATAGGCTCTCTTCTGCTCTTTGGTAAAGGGCTCCGGGCGCTCGGTAAACAGGGTCTGCCAAACGCCGTCTTTGAGGAGATCCTCATACTCGTCGCCGAGATAGAGATCAATGGCATTGTCTCTCTCCGGTCTGCGGACCTCATCCTTGAACGGGAGGTTCAGGACACGGTCACTTTGACGAAGATGCCAGAAGTCTGCCTTGCTGCCGGCGAGCCGGGTGCAGTGGATTCGGGACTGCTGACCGGCGCCTACGCCGATGGCCTGACCGTCCTGAACATAGCAGACCGAGTTGGACTGCGTAAATTTCAGGGTGATGAGCGCAATGATCATGTCACGGATGGCCGACTCCGGGAGATCCTTATTCTTGGTGACAATGTTTGTCAGGCTCTCCGGGGTGGTCTTGCAGTTGTTTCTCCCCTGCTCAAACGTGATGCCGAAAACCTGTTTGGTCTCCAACTCTGCAGGAACGTAGTTAGGGTCTATCTGGACGATGTTGTAGTTGCCCTTTTTCTTTTGCTTGAGGATTTCCAGAGCCTCGGGAGAATAGGACGGCGCGATGATTCCGTCCGATACCTCTCTCTTGATGAGTTTAGCGGCAGTCACATCACATTCGTCAGAGAGGGCGATCCAGTCTCCGAAGGAAGACATACGGTCAGTACCTCTTGCTCTTGCGTATGCTGTAGCAATTTCCGAGTCGTCAAGACCTTCGATGTCGTCGACAAAGCAGGCCTTTTTGAGCTCCGGGCTCATGGGGATGCCAACGGCGGCAGAGGTCGGGCTGACGTGCTTAAAAGACGTGGCAGCGGCCATGCCCGTGGACTCCTTGATTTCCTTGACGAGCTGCCAACTGTTGAAGGCGTCCAGGAAGTTGATATAACCCGGTCTGCCGTTGAGAACGGTGATGGGAAGTTCGGAGCCGTCCTGCATGTAGATGCGGGCCGGTTTCTGGTTCGGGTTGCACCCGTATTTCAGCGAAAATTCTTTCATGTTCTTCTCCTTAGCTGTTCTTGTTGACCATGCGGTTCTCAATTTCACCGGTCGAAAGGTCGATGTAGCGGACATAAAGAGAAATCTTATTGTCCTCATCGAGGTTTTCCCAGATGTCGTTGAAGAACTCATCGATATTGTCAGGGATGGAGACACGTTCCGGCTCTCCCTGGAATGTCGGAATGGGGTTGCCGTCTGTGACATAGGTATGGATAAAATGTCCGAGTCCGGCAATGGGCTCATAGACATAGGTGTAGCGGTTGCAGACAGAGCCCTCGGCGTCACCACTCTTTAAGATACTGAGTTTGTAGCGGAAACCGTGGTCTCCGTTGCAGACGATACCGCTGATGCGAGGAGTGAAGTTCGGAGCGTCCGGCTCGAAACAGCGGGTGTTCAGAGCCTCTTCAAAGGTCTTCCCCTCTTTCAGGAAATCATAGATGGTCTGGGTCTGGTCACCATTGGTGACAATGGTGGCCTTGCCGAAAGTCTTGATGGGAGAATAGATGATAAGGGACGGATCCTCTACTTTGGACTCGTCAAAGGGATAAATGGTGACCTCGGTGCCGTTCTCCTTGAAGATGCGGTTCCGGCTGTTGGCACTGCGGCCCATGATGAAATAGGCAATGGCGGCCTTGGTTCCGTCAGCAGTTTTGCCGGTGACAATGCCGCGGCCAACATAGGGGTTGCCCTTGATGGTCTCGCCCATGGTCTTCACGTCATAAATGCTCATTACGATTTCTCCTTCACGATGTTGCTGCATACCAGCTCGGTAGCCTTGGGAAGCAGGATCCACTCAGCCTGTTCCATTACTCTTTTCTGGAGCACTTCGGGGGTGTCTCCCGGAAGGACGTCAACGGCTTTCTGGAAAATGATTTGCCCTCCGTCCGGTACCTCGTTGACATAATGGACTGTGGCGCCAGTGACTTTGACACCATAGCTGAGAGCTGCCTCATGGACTTTCAATCCATAGTACCCTTTTCCGCAGAAGCTCGGGATCAACGCCGGGTGGACATTGATGATCCGATAAGGATATTTTTCTGTAAAATGACTGCTGAGGATGGAGAGGAAACCGGCCAGAACGATCATATCAATGTCATAACTGGCAAGAACTTCCAAAAGCTTATCCTCATAGGCCTCCTGGGAAGGGAAGTCCTTCCGCTGGACAGCCAAATGCGGAACACCGGCTTTCTCTGCACGCTCCAAAGCATAAACTCCCTCTTTGCTTGCAACAACCAGCTTGATTTCTCCGCTCTCTATGATACCGTCCCTCTCGGCGTTTAAGAGCGCCTGGAGGTTTGTGCCGCCCCCGGAGACGAATACTGCAATATTAGCCTTGCTCATACCAGTTCGATTTTCTCCGTTCCCTTTTCAATGTGTCCAATGACATAAGCGTCCTCACCATTTGCCTTCAGGACTTCCAGAGCTTTGTCTGCCTGATCCTTGGGGACAACGCAGGTCATGCCAACGCCCATGTTATAGGTGTTGAACATGTCATGCTCGCTGATGTTGCCCTGTTTCTGAAGCAGTTTGAAAATTGGAAGAACTCTGACGCTTGCTTTATCCACCTTGGCACACATGCCGTCAGGAATGGAGCGAGGAATGTTTTCATAGAAACCGCCGCCCGTGATATGGGACACGGAGCGGACCGTGACCTCGTCAAACAGCGCGAGCATGGGTTTTACGTAGATTTTTGTGGGGGTAAGGAGTGCATCGCCCAAAGATTTGCCCTCAAGTTCGTCGAGCGGGGTCTTGAGATCAGCATTCTCCACGTCAAAGACCTTGCGGACAAGGGAGAAACCGTTGGAGTGTACACCGCTGGACGGAAGAGCAATGATGACGTCTCCCTCCTGCATAGTGTTCTTGTCCAAAATCTTATCCTTGTCGACAACACCGAAGGAGAAACCGGCGAGGTCATACTCGTCCTCCGGGTAAAAGCCGGGCATTTCAGCGGTCTCTCCACCAGAGAGGACAGCACCAGACTGTACACAGCCCTCTGCCACACCAGAGACGATGGATGCAATGCGCTCCGGGTAGTTCTTGCCGCAGGCAATGTAGTCGAGGAATACTAGGGGCTTAGCGCCGACACAGATGATGTCGTTGACGCACATGGCAACACAGTCAATGCCAACCGTGTCATGTTTATCCATGAGGAAGGCAATTTTCAGTTTCGTTCCAACGCCGTCAGTACCACTGACAAGGACCGGTTTGCTGATTCCAGTCAGATCCAGCTCAAACAGTCCACCGAAGCCGCCGATGCCGGAGAGGGCATTGTCGGTCATAGTACGGGCAATATGCTCTTTCATGAGCTCCACGGCTTTGTAGCCTGCAGTGATATCAACACCAGCGGATGCGTAGGCATCAGACTTGGAGTTCTTATTCATCGTTGTCGTCCTCCTGAGATTCCGAGATTTTCTGTTCAAATTTATTTTTCAGCTGCGTCTTCGGGACTTCTGTAGGATAGTTCCCGTCAAAGCAGGCGCTGCAGTAGCTCTCTGCATGGCACTCCGGGGCGAGCTTTTTCAGCCCCTCGAGACTGAGGTAGCCCACCGAGTCAGCGCCAATGATTTCCGCAATTTCCTCTGTGGTGTGCTGGACCGCAATGAGGTGCTTCCGGTCGTCGATGTCGACGCCGTAATAGCAGGGGTTAAGGAATGGCGGGGCCGAGACCATCATGTGGACCTCTTTGGCGCCGGCCTCCCGGAGCATTTTGACGATCCAAGCACTGGTGGTTCCTCGGACAATGGAGTCATCTACCACGACGACCCGTTTGCCCTCGAGGACCGGGCGGATGGGATTCAACTTGATGCGCACCTTGTTCATGCGGGACTCCTGCCCCGGGTTGATGAAGGTACGGCCAATATACTTGTTCTTGATGAAACCAATGCCATAGGGTATTCCAGACATGCGGGAATATCCGATGGCAGCATCTAGTCCGGAGTCAGGCACACCGATGACAAGGTCCGCTTTGACCGGATGCTCCATGGCAAGGCAGGCACCCGCGCGGACACGTGCCTCATGGACCGAGGTCCCGTCAATGACGGAGTCCGGTCTGGAGAAATAGATGTATTCAAAGATGCAGAACTTTTCCGGAGCCTTGTCACTGTGATCCGTAATAGAACGGACACCATTCTTGTCAAAGACAAGAATTTCGCCGGGGCGGATGCTGCGGATAAGTTTTGCACCAACTGCGTCCAGTGCACAGCTCTCCGAGGCTACGACGTAGACACCGTCTGGAGTCTGGCCATAACAAAGCGGGCGGAAACCGTTCTCGTCCCGGACTGCAATAAGCTTGGACGGTGAGGAAATTACGAGAGAATAAGCACCTTTGAGCTTATACATGGCCTTATTGACGGCCTGCTCAATGGAGCCGCAGTGGACACGCTCCTTGATAATGACGTGGGGTATGACCTCCGTGTCACTGGTGGTGCGGAAAATGGAACCTTGAAGTTCCAGATCCGTCCGGAGTTCATAGGAGTTCGTCAGGTTGCCGTTATGGGCAAGGGCCATGCTGCCCTTTATGTGTTTAATGATAATGGGCTGCGCATTGGTACGCGGGTTGTTTCCCGTTGTACCGTAACGACAGTGTCCCACTGCCATGTTGCCGGTACCAAGGCGCTGCATGATTTCTGGGGTAAATGCGTCGTTGACGAGACCGGCTTCCCGGTAGGACCGGAAGATGCCGTCGTCATTGACCGCAATTCCGCAGCTCTCCTGGCCACGGTGCTGGAGGGCAAACAGCCCATAATAAGTCATGGATGCAACGTCGGTGGGTTCTTTGGAGAAGACGCCGAAAACACCGCACTCTTCATGGATTTGTGACATAAATTATCTCCCGTAAAGAAATTGGTTACGTTATTTTATGCGGCAGAGGAAAACTCAGCCGCTGTATTTTTCCGAAATGGCCTTATCCTTGGCGAGAACGCCCTCCGCCCCCTCTTCGCGGGCTTTATTCAGCTTGTCAGCGAGATCTTTGTCCTCGACGGCAAGAATCTGGATGGCGAGAAGAGCTGCATTCTTAGAGCCGTTGACTGCAACGGTTGCCACCGGAATACCACTGGGCATTTGTACAGTGGAGAGAAGTGCGTCCATTCCGTCAAAATTCGGGCCCTTGCAGGGAATTCCGATGACCGGAAGCGTGGTCTGTGCCGCAATGGCACCGGCGAGGTGCGCTGCCATACCGGCGGCAGCAATGATGACGCCAAAACCGTTCTCTCTGGCGGAGGAGGCAAACTCTGCAGACTCCTTCGGGGTCCGGTGTGCCGAGAAGACATGAACCTCATAGGGGACGCCGTATTCTTTCAGGATGCCGAATGCTTTCTCTACTACCGGGAGGTCACTGTCGCTCCCCATGATAACTGCTACTTTTTTCATTGCTGGATGTCTCCTCATTTCTGGAAAAAAACATAGGGCAGTCCTGTCGAAAACACAACAGGACTGCCCAAACGGTCGAAAAAATATCAATTATTCTTTGTTCCCGCATGGTGACCCATTAGCCCGTCAGTTACAAAGAATTCATATAGTTTATTATCCTGTAATTCGGCGGAATAGTCAAGGGCAGCCAGACCGATTATTCGTCGATTCCCGTGGTCCAGCCCTTGCTGTCGGGAAGTTTGCCCCACTGGATTCCAGTGAGTGTGTCATAGAGTTTCTGGGTGAACGGGCCAATGTTGCCGTCGCCAATTTTGGCGATGTCGCCCTTCCACTTCAGCTCCTTGACCGGAGAGATGACCGCTGCGGTACCGCAGCCGAAGACCTCTTCAAGCTTGCCATTCTTTGCGGCATCCATGATGTCGGCAATGGCGACATGCTCCTCATGGACCTTGACGCCCCAGTCTTTGCAGAGCTCAAGGATGCTTCTGCGGGTAACGCCGGGAAGAACAGTGCCCTCGCAGGGAGCGGTATAGATTTCTCCGTCGATTTTGAACATGATGTTCATGGAACCGACTTCCTCAACATACTTCTTATTGACGCCGTCAAGCCAGAGAACCTGGTCATAACCCTGCTTCTCTGCGAGGTCGCCGGCCTTGATGGATGCTGCGTAGTTACCGCCGCACTTGGTGAAACCGGTGAGTCCGGGGGCTGCACGGATGTAGTCGTCCTCGACGTAGATCTTAACGGGGTTGATGCCCTCTGCATAATAGGCGCCAACCGGGCCAGTAATAATGCAGAACGTATATTTTTTGGATGCGTGGACGCCAAGCGTCACATCTGTAGCGAACATGAACGGGCGGATATAAAGGGAAGTTCCCTCGTGATCCGGCACCCAGTCCCTGTCGACCTGAACAAGGGCCTTCGCAGCCTGGATGAAGTCCTCAACCGGAACTTTCGGCATGCACAGACGGTCTGCCGAGTCCTGCATACGACGGGCATTGCAGTCCGGACGGAACAGCTGGATTTTACCCTCGGCGGTCTTATAAGCCTTCATGCCTTCAAAGATTTCCTGGGCATAGTGGAAAATGACACAGGCCGGGTCCAGTTCGAAGTTGTGATAGGGCTCAATGCGGGGGTCGTGCCAGCCGACTCCTTCGTCATAGTCCATGAGGAACATATGATCCGAGAAAAATTGACCGAATCCGAGTTTGCTGACATCTGTCGGTTTTGCCTTCGGATTCGTGGTCTTGGTGATTTTGATATCCATACAGGTAGCCCCCTAAATTTTATGTAAAAATTTTAATCTTATACAGAATGTTTGTCAAGAAATCGGCTTCTTGGGCACACCGAAAGAGATGCTCCCCTTCCCAAACTTTTTTCGGATTTCATCCACCGTGTTCTCAATGGCCTCCTGGTTGGGATTTTCCGCGCTGTCCTGCTGTCCTGGCATGTCAAACAGGCTCAGCTGCTCCACGACTTCCGGCTCCTCCCCCTCATCTACCAGGTCATAGGCAGTTACAGAGAGAAGCCTAACCGGCTTTCCCATGTCCCAGTTCTCCCGGATCAATTCCATGGCGATTCGCTCAATGTCCCGCTGCAGATGGGTCGGTGTCTTCAACTGGCGCTGCCTCTGTTTTAAATGGAACTTTGTGTCTTTGATTCCCACCTGAATGCCACAGCACTTTTTCCCATGGTTACGGAGGCGAGTTGCTACAGAATCCGCCAGGATCTTGATGCCGGCCGCGAGTTCCTCCTCTCCCCGTAAGTCGCTTGGGAATGTCATGCTGTTACCAATGGACTTGGCTTCCCTGCGGTCATAGAACGAACGCACAGACTCCTCATCAAGCCCGTTGATGTCCTGCCAGAGGGTCTCCCCCTGCTTTCCAAGAATTTTCACGAGAAACTCCCGGTCGCAGTTTGCTAAATCCTGACAGGTTCGGATGGAATACCGATTCAGGGTCTCCTGCGAGCGCTTTCCCACAAAGAGAAGGGCGGAGACGGGCAGCGGATAGACGATTTTCGAGACATCCTCCCGGCCTATGACCGTAGTGGCATCCGGTTTCTTGTAGTCGCTTCCAAGTTTGGCGAAGACCTTGCAGAAGCTGACACCCACGGAGATGGTGATTCCGTTTTCCTCGCGGATTCTGCGGCGCAGGGTGTCCGCCAGTTCTTTGGGGGTCATGTGGAACAGATGGAGTGAGTGGGTCACGTCCAAAAAAGACTCATCTATGCTAAAGGGCTCCACCAGGTCGGTATATTCCAGGTAGATGGCATTGTTTTTCTCATAATATTCGCGATACAGTTCATGGTGGGGCGGCACCAGCACAAGATCCGGACACTTTCGCTTCGCCTGCCAAATAGTCTCTGCCGTCTTGATATCATACTTTTTCGCGAGCTCATTTTTGGCGAGAATAATACCGTGCCGGTTCTCCGGGTCCCCCGCAACGGCCATGGGGACTTTGGCAAGCTCCGGGCGCAGAACCGTCTCCACGGATGCAAAGAAACTATTGCAGTCACAGTGCAGAATGATACGGTCTCCCATGTGCACTCGCCCCCTTCCCTCAGTTGTAATTATACATGAAATTATGGTATATTTTAAACATAGCGAAATGAGGAGATATTGCCTATGTTTCAGAAATACAAAAAAATAAAGAAGACGTCACTGGGTATCTTGATTGCGCTTCTCTCCCTCCTGGCGGTGCTCATCATCGTCATCTGCGTCAACTGGTTCGGAATCCTGCACAAGTACTACGTACAGCCCAAAGCGCTCAAGGCAAGTGCTCCTTACAGTGCGTCTATGGGTCAGGTCTCACCGGAAGACCTTGCATACCTAAAGACCAACCCCAACTACGAGCTCGCCACAAACTCCAAAGGCCAAGTTGTTTTCGCCCATGCAAGAAAAGCTTTCACGGACAACAAGCATGAGAACAAACAGGGT
Source organism: uncultured Eubacteriales bacterium (assembly GCA_900315285.1). Classification (GTDB taxonomy): domain Bacteria; phylum Bacillota; class Clostridia; order Oscillospirales; family Acutalibacteraceae; genus RUG420. The sequence goes on from OMYO01000023.1 coordinate 31,592, forward strand.
CGCAAAGCTCTAAAGAAGGTTTACGGGCTCAAGCACTTCTCCAAAACCTGGTACAAAGGCTACATTGACAAGTCAAAGCAGCTGCAGGTTGGAGACACCATTCCGGAGACCGGTGAAACGGTCACCGAGGAACAGGTCACACAGGCAAGACACTTCGGTTTAATCCTCGAAATTTACAGCCACAGCTTCAAGGGTGTTCGGTAATCCGAACACTCTTTTTTATATTAGGGTGGAACTAGGATCGGGGGCTTTCCAAATTGGGAGATTGGTCCTAGTTCCAGTTATATCCAAAGCCTCTTCGGCCTTTCCCCTTCTTTTTTGCGATTTAGTCTAACAATTCAGACTGCTTTCGGTTGATTTTCGAGGATTCGTTAGACCAATCGAGAACTATTTAGTTGAATGGTCTAACAAAAGGCTCCATCGCCCCAGAAATAGGGCAATATCGTCAGACCAAATAGAGGAATTTTCAGCGGATGGTCTAACATACCAGAAAAGGGGCTGTATCACTAAGCAGTGATGCAGCTCCTTACTTTTTTGTCCAAAAATGACGACGGCCGCCCACGAGGGGCGACCGCCGGCGTATAATTTATT
>OMYO01000021.1 GCA_900315285.1 uncultured Eubacteriales bacterium
CTTTTGCAGTTAAAATTCCTGCTGCCGCCATGACGGATTAACTGCAAATGATTTATGTGATGTGGTTTGCAGTTAACTTCCCTCTGGCGGCAGGCGGAGAGTTAACTGCATTTGTTCTCCGAACAGCCTTTTGCAGTTAAAATTCCTGCTGCCGCCATGACGGATTAACTGCAATTGATATAAATGATGTGTTTTGCAGTTAAAGTTCCAAGCCAGCCGGCGTCGTATTTGACGACAATGCCCACAATGATAGTGCTTTTTCTATTGGGAGTAGGGGCATCCAAATTTAAGGCTTTGCCCGTTTTACTGCATCGCCCAAAATCTTCAAATACGGTAAAATTCGAGGCCTTCTTTACGAAAGATTTCGCCAATGCCCCACCCCAATAAACAAGACAAGAAAAGCCGCCGGCGCAACGCCGACGGCTCAAATAATATTGGTGGATTTACTTATGCAGCACCCGCTTCACCGGGATGTCGCTCTTCATGGCGCCGGTGGGGCAGTTCGCCACGCACTGGAGGCAGGAGGAGCAGAAGCTGGCGGCCTCGTCGGCGGGAACCATGGGGTTGATCTCCGTGGCAAATCCGCGGTGGTAGAGACCGATGAAGCTCTTGCCAACCACCTGAGAACAGGTACGGTAGCAGAGACCACACAGGATACATTTGTCCGGGTTGTGGGTGATGACAGCCGAGACCTTCTTGTAGGGACGGTGGTGGACCTCGCCTGGGAATTTCTCCGGATGGACGTCATACCAGTTGCCGTACTTGATGAGGCGGCAGTCGTAGTAGTCGTGGCATCCGCACTCGAGGCAGCGGGAGGCCTCTTCCTTGGCCTGCTCCTCGGAGAATCCTTTGTAGACCGGACCGAAGTTGTCCTTACGCTCCTCGGCGGAGACGGCGGGCATTTTCGCTCTCGGAGCCTTCTCACGGTCCTTGAAGTCTTCTTCGGTCTTCTCGTCCTGGACAAAGTAGGGAATCTTGCAGCGGACCTCGTCGCCCTCGAGGTAATTGTTGATGCAGAGGGCGGCCTTCTGCGCCTCGCCGATGGCCTGGATGGCAATGCCGGCGCCACGGTTCGTGACGTCACCGGCGGCGAAGACGTTGTCGAGGTTAGTGCGGAACGTCATTTCATCCACAAGGATGGTTTTCTTACGCTCGTGAAGGGTAATGCCGGAGTCTTCAATGCCCTCGACGTTGGGACCCTGTCCAATGGCCATAAGAACGACATCGACCGGGTAGTCCTCGGTGTCTCCCTCAATGGGGACAGGACGGCGGCGGCCGGAGGCGTCCGGGGCGCCGAGCTCCATCTTCTGGAGGTTCATACCGGTGACATGGCCATTCTCGCCGAAGAAGTTGTTCGGGGTCGAGAGGAATTTGAACTGGACGCCCTCTTCAATGGCCTCGTCAATTTCAATTTCGGAGGCGGGCATTTCATTCCGGGTGCGGCGGTAGCAGACGTAGACGTTCTCAGCGCCGAGGCGGACTGCGGTGCGACAGCAATCCATGGCGGTGTTTCCGCCGCCGCAGACAGCGACACTCTTGCCGGCAAACGGCTTCTCGTCCAGACCGATTTCACCGGTGCCCAGCTTCTCAAGGAAGTCGATTCCGCCGATGACGCCCTCGAGTTCCTCTCCGGGAACCCGCATGGGCAGGGAGGTCCAGGCGCCTATTGCCAGGAGGACCGCGTCGTAGTCTTTCTGAAGCCCTTCCAAGGTAATGTCTCTGCCGAGCTTCATGTTGTTTTTCATTTCCACGCCGGACTCGGCGATGATGTCTATTTCTGACTGGAGCACGGCCTTCGGGAGGCGGTACTCAGGAATGCCGTAGCGGAGCATGCCGCCCATTTTCGGCTGCTGGTCAAAGATGGTGACGCTGTGGCCGTAGCGGCGAAGAAAGTATGCTGCGGTGAGGCCGGCAGGGCCGCCGCCTACAATGGCGACTTTCTTTCCGGTGTCGGGCTCTACCGGGATGACGTAGCGGTTGTCGCTGTTCAGGACCTGGTCAGCGGCAAACATCTTGAGGAATGCAATGCTGATGGGCTCCTCGACGAGCTGACGACGGCAGGCGTCCTCACAGGGGTGCGGACATACACGGCCAATGGAGGCGGGGATGGGGAACGCATTGTAGATGGTCTCCACCGCGTCTTTGTAACGGCCCTCGGAAATTTCCTTTACATATTTCTGGCAGTCGGTCATAGCCGGGCAGTTCAGCTTACATGGGCCGCGGCAGTCTCCGGTGTGGTCGGAGAAGATGAGCTCAAAAGCGGTCTTGCGGGCCCGGACGACACGCTCGGTGTCGGTGTGGACCACATAGCCCTCCCGGGGTTTGGCAGAGCAGGCCCGGAGCAGTTTCGGGATCCCTTCCACCTCGACGACACAGACGCCGCAGGCACCGTAGATTCGGGTCTCGTCGCTGTAGCAGAGGGTGGGGATATCAATTCCGGCACGGGTGGCTGAGGAGAGGATGGTATCCTCCGGCTCGGCGGTGATGGTGACACCGTCCAGAGTGTAGGTGAATGACATATTCTCGTCCTCCTTTCTCAATGGACTTTGACCGCGCCGAAGCGGCAGGTCTGTTTGCAGTTTCCGCACTTGATGCAGGCATCTGTATCAATGGCGTGGGTCTGTTTCTTCTCGCCGTGGATGGCCTGGACCGGACATTTCCGGGCGCAGGCGGTACAGCCGACACAGACCTCGGGGTCAATATAGTAGGTGATGAGCTCACGGCACTCGCCGGCGGGGCATTTCTTGTCGGTAATATGGGCCTCAAACTCGTCACGGAAGTAGCGGATGGTGGTGAGAACCGGGTTCGGTGCGGTCTGGCCGAGTCCACAGAGGGCGTCGTCCTTGATGGCAGCGCAGAGCTCCTCGAGCTTCTCAATGTCTCCCTCTTCGCCCTTGCCGTCAACAATGCGGCCGAGGATTTCCTGCATGCGCTTTGTGCCAAGACGGCATGCGACGCACTTACCGCAGCTCTCGTTGGCGGTGAAGTCCAGGAAGAATTTGGCCATGCCCACCATACAGGTGGACTCGTCCATGACGACCATTCCGCCGGAACCCATGATGGCACCGGTGGCACCCAGGGCCTTGTAGTCAATGACGGTGTCGAGCTTGGAGGCGGGGATACAGCCGCCGGAGGGTCCGCCGAGCTGTACGGCCTTGAACTCCTTGTCGTCGCGGATTCCGCCGCCGATGTCGAAGATGACCTCCCGCAGCGTCTTGCCCATGGGGATTTCCACGAGACCGCCGCGCTTGATCTTTCCGGTGACAGCGAAGACTTTTGTACCCTTGGACTCCTCGGTGCCCATGGCCGCAAAGGCCGCACCGCCGTGGTTCAGGATCCACGGGACGTTGGCATAGGTCTCAACATTGTTGATGTTGGACGGTTTGTACCAGAAGCCGGCCTGGGCAGGGAACGGGGGCTTCAGACGCGGCATTCCGCGGCTGCCTTGAAGGGACTCAATAAGGGCGGTCTCCTCACCACAGACAAAGGCGCCGGCGCCCTGCTTGATGATGATGTGGCAGGAAAAGTCGGAGCCCATGATGTTGTCTCCGAGATAACCCCGCGCCTCTGCGTCCTTGATGGCCTGTTTCAGTCTTACGATGGCCAGCGGATACTCTGCGCGGACGTACACAATGCCAGTGGAGGCGCCAATACTGTAGGCACCGATGAGCATGCCCTCAATGAGGGTGTGTGGGTCGGACTCAATGACAGCGCGGTCCATGAATGCACCGGGGTCGCCCTCGTCGGCGTTGCAGATGAGATATTTCTCGTCTCCCTCGGCGTCCCGGGCTGCTCTCCACTTGAATGCGGTGGGGAAGCCGGCGCCGCCGCGTCCGCGGAGGCCTGCAATGTCAATTTGCTCAATGACCTGCTCCTGGGTCCAGTTCTCTTTCAAAATCTTACCGATAGCGGCGTAGCCGTCCCGGGCAATGTACTCGTCGATGTTGCAGGGGTCAATAAGACCGCAGTCCCGCAGCGCAATGCGGGTCTGTTTCTCCAGGAAGCCCGCGTCGTCGTCGGAGATGTGGATGCGGTCAAGAAGGGAGAAGTCCTTCGAACAGACGGCGTCATAGATGAGGTCTGCGTCTTTCTCCTTCAGACGGACGAGGCGATGCACCTCTCCTTCATCATCATAGAGGTCTACGATGGGCTCCAGGAAACACATGCCAATACAGCCGGTGATGCCGAGCTGCACCTGGTTCGGGTTGTTTTCGCTGAGAAGCTTGTCAAGCCGGGCATAGACGGCACCGGCACCGGCGGCGAGGCCGCAGCTTCCCTCTCCAACTAAGAGTTTCATTCCTCGGCACCTCCCTCTTCGGCTTCTTTTTTCAGCCCGCGGAGAACCTGCTTCGCCTTATCCGGGGTGAGGGTGCTGTAGACCTTCCCGTTGATCATCATGACCGGGGAGAGGCTGCAGCAGCCAAGACATGCCACGTGCTCCAGAGTGAAGAGACCGTCTTCGGTGGTCTCGCCGTCGTGGATGCCAAGCTCGTCGGTGACAGCGGCGGAGATGAGCTCCGAACCGTTGACATGACATGCGGTGCCCTGACATAGCATGATAAGGTATTTGCCCACAGGCTGCAGGCGGAACTGGGCGTAGAACGTGGCCACGCCTAGAATGGTGGCTATAGGCGTTCCGGTCTCTCCGGAGATCCGCTCCAGGGCCTCACGGGGAAGATATCCGTAGATGTCCTGGGTCTGCTGCAGAATGGTAATCAGACTGCCAGGAGTGCTACCATATTCTGCAAGGACGGGGTCAAGTTTGGAGAGATCACATTTTGTGGTGATGTTTTCCATGGCTTCCTCCTTATTTTTAGTCTATTCCACCACAATTATATCGTATCCTCTGACCGATTGCATTCAAAATTAACAACTATTTCAAAAGATAACAATCTAACAAACATGACACCGACGGGTGTCGTGCAATGGTTGCGGCAAAGCGCCAAAAAAATAAGACTGTACCGTAATAGCGTTTCACCATTGTGGTACAGTCTTGTAATTTTATTTCGTTTGGGCGATTTAGTGCGGTTCTCCACCGGGGTGGATAATTGAAATCAGTATGGCACCGGCCCGCCGCAGTGCCTCAAAGCGCTCTCTTCTGGGTGCCTCCCGGTTCATGGCCCCGGAGGCCTCATTCACAGCCGCCTCAGTCTTAGACTTGATGTCCTCGGTCATTGCTTTAAGATCTTCTGTCTTGGATTTCAGGTCCTCGGTGCGCTCCCGGATGCCGTCGGTGGCCATTTCCCGAAGCTCATTCGTCATATCCCGGGCGGTGTTTCCGGCATATTCCCGGAATTCTCCGGTGGCCGTGCGGAGGGCGTCATTGACCTCGCGGAGATTTCCGCCCTCTTCCCGGATATTGTCCACCTCCTTGAGCTTTGACTTGATGGAGTCGTTGCCCATGGCCTTGGCGGTGGTACTGTTCAGGGTATCGTCCTGAATTTCACCGTGCTTGGAGCGGATGGAGTTGGGGTAGGCATTAATAACGACGTCGTCGGGGAAGCGTTTATCCAGTGCTTTCTCCAGGCGGTTGCACGCCTCTTTCCCGTCCTGGCGAAGCGTAAAGCGGGTCTTTGCCATGACGGAGATGATAATGTCGTAGAGCAGGAAAGCAGACAGCGCCCAGAACATGGGCACACCGACAGACTTCGGTATTTTTTCAATGACCGCTTTGAAAATGGGGTAGATGAGCTTGCACCAGATGACGCCCAGCGCCCCCCAGAAACAGCTGTACATGAAGCAGATGCGGCCATTGATATTGAAGAGCCGATGGGAGTAGTCCCAGGAACGGTATCCGGTGAAGGTCTCCTCGCCCCAGGACATGATGTACTCGAGGGCAGAGCCCCAGACAAAGGATTTCGCGAAAATCTCTGAGATGGGGGCGTCCATGTCCCGGTAGAGCAGGGCGGTCAGGAAGGCGCCGCCGATGCCCTCTGCAAAACTCAGATGGCCATAGATGACAGACGTCCGGTTCTCCCAGATTCCGTTGGACGCACGGCACCAGAGTTCTTCCAGCATACTGCCGGCAACGGAACTGAACATGAAGATATAGAAGAGCTCGTAGCCACTGAACTTGGTCTCATCACCTGTCTCGAAAAAGTGGTGGACCAGATAGTCAAACTGCTCCCGGGCATTCTCCATTTGGGTCTTGCGATCCACATGGTTCCAGTCCTTCAGCGACTGCTGCCGGAAGGAGAAGCCCCCGCGGTCCTGTACGGTGGCGAAGGCGCTGTGGTCGTAGAGCTTGCGGAAGACCTCGTGTGGGTCGATATCTTTGAGAGCATCACTTAGGATGTCCTCGAATTTTTTCTTATTATCACTCATACTAATTCTCCGTGTGGGCGATTCACTGGTTTATCTTTGCGGCGAACCCGAGGGAAATACAAGACGGCTGCTTCTGCTGTATGGCGAAGCCCCGGTCGGTCATATCCCGTGTCAGATCCTCAAGGGAACCCCCGTTGGACTTGGAGTTGCTGCCATTCAGCGTGTCGCTGGCGACTTTCCCGTCCTTGACCTGATAGGAGTTGGGGTAGGTCCAGATCATGAACTTGTTTGGGAACTGCCGCTCCATGAGCTTTTCATAGGGGGTGTTGACCGGGTCTCCGTCTTTGCGGGCATTGAAGGCGGTCGTGGCACAGATGGAAATAATGGTGTCATAGAGGAGAAAAATAAAGAAAATCCAGAACAGGACCTTTCCAGCCTTTTTGGGGATTTTTGCAATGAGCTTTTTAAAGCCCGGATAGATGATTTTCGCCCAGAACAGGCCCAGGGCACCCCAGAAACAGCCGTATAGGAAGCAGATACGTCCGTTGGCATTCAGAGGCATATTGTGGTAGTCCCAGGAGACATGGCCAAAGACCAGCTCTTCGCCCCAGGACATAATGTATTCTGCAACCGAGCAGACGAGGGCGGCCTTCAGGAAGACCTTCCACCACTCGGTCTTCGTGTTCCGAAAGAGGAGCAGCGTGAGAAGCGTGGCGCCTATGGCATAGGCGTAGCCAAATTCCCCATAGACCAGGGACGTGCGGCGCTCCCAGTAGCCGTTGGTAATAATACAGAAGATCTGTTCAATGACAGCCCCGAGGACGGCACTGATGAAGAAGATCCAAAACATTTCATACGGGCTGAGATGGCTGTTGCTCTTCGTGTCATAGAAATGTTTGCGGAAATACTGCCAGGACGACTCCGGCGGTACGGTGGGGGCGATGGAGCCCACAGCAAAACCGTCTTCCGGTTCTTTCGTCCGGAACTGGGTCAGCTCCGGGGACGTGTTTTTCTTCTTCATTTCGCGTCTCCCTTGCTGTAGTTCTTCAGTGTGTCGACCGCCTCGAGGTATCCCTGGAACCCGTGCCCCTTGATGGTCTGGACCGCCACCAGTGAGACGTAACTCCATTTGCGGAATTCCTCTCGCTCATCCACGTCGGAGATGTGTACCTCCACCGTGGGGATGCTGACGGCCTTTAGGGCGTCCAAAATGGCGACACTGGTATGGGTGTAGGCACCGGGATTTATCACGATGCCGTCCGACTTGCCATAGGCCTCTTGGATGCGGTCGACAATGTCCCCTTCATGGTTGGACTGAAAGAACTCCACGTCGATTCCCTCGTCTTCACATTTTCCGTGGATGAGGGCGCAGAGATCCTCATACGTGTCGGAGCCGTAGATACCGGGCTCCCGGATGCCGAGCATGTTCAGGTTGGGGCCGTTGATGACCAGGATGTTCATAGGAATCCTCCTTGCGTTATAACGGTATCATACTACCATATTTTTGGCCGCTGTGCTATGATTTGTAATGATAAATCGCGCAGAAGAGAAAGGGGTATTTCCATGGTATTTGCAGCAGTTCTCGCCGGCGGCGTCGGCAGCCGCATGGGGGCGAACACGCCGAAACAGTATCTTAGGATCGGCGGCAGGACCATCCTGAGCATCTCGGTCTCCAAGTTCCTCCGGGAACCGGAGATCACCCATGTCGTCGTGCTCACGCCGGGCGACTGGGTGGACTACACCCGGGACCTGCTGGCCGAGGAGTTTGGAAAGACCGACCGCCTGACTGTGCTGGAGGGCGGGGAGACCCGGAACGACACCCTGGAAAATGCCATCGGTTACCTGGACCGGACGTTCTCGTTTGACGAGAACACCATCCTTGTCACCCACGACGCAGTGCGCCCATTCCTGACCCGCCGCATCCTGCGGGAGAACATTGAGGCGGCCAGCCGCTACGGCGCCTGCGGCACGGCAATCCCGGCCACGGATACCATCCTGAAGACCGGGGATGGAAAGTTCATCAAGGACATTCCGGATCGCACCGGCCTCTGGCAAATGCAGACGCCCCAGTCCTTCAATGCACGCAAGCTGGAGTCCCTCATGGCATCGCTCTCTGCCGAGGAGCGGGAGGTGCTCACAGACGGCTGCCGCATCTTCACCATGAAGGGCGAGCCGGTCTATCTGGTCCGCGGCGAGCAGTTCAACATCAAGATCACCTACCCGTTTGACCTGAAGGTGGGGGAGGCCATTGTCGCCGCCCATCTGGATCGGGAGTAATTGCATGGACCTGAAAGACCTTGCCTATCGCGCCTTCGCGGCCGTCTACAATCTGGCCGCTCTGTTCCCGCCCAAAAAAGACCGCGCAGTGTTTTTCCGGCTGACCGCCGGCGAGCACTACGACTCCATTGACGAGGTGGAGGCCGGCCTTCGCCGCCGCGGCAAATATGACATCATCGAGGTCTCCCGCAGTGAACTCGAAAGTCCCCGCACCGCTCTTCGCTTCATGACGCGGGATGCCTTTCGTATGGGCCGTGCCCGTTATCTGTTCCTGAACAACAACTTCTTTCCCATGGCCTACATGCGACCGAACCGCCGCACTGAGGTCGTGCAGCTCTGGCACGGCATGGGCGCTTTCAAAAAGTTTGGCTTTGACATTCCCCAGCCTCCGGAAGTCCGAAAGAAGGAGCTGGGAGCCCAGAAGAACATTGACTTCGTGGTCTGTTCCGCAGAGTCCATCCGGCCCATCTATGCATCAGCGTTCCATCTGCCGCCGGAGAAGGTCATCACCACCGGCACCCCGGTCCAGGACTTTTATTTCCGCCCGGAGAACGTGGGCCCAGAGGCGTTGGAGACACACCGGGCGCGCTTCGACGAGGCCTATCCGGCCTGCCGAGGCAAGTATCTGGTCTTCTATGCCCCCACATTCCGGGATCAGGAGGAAGAGGACAAAGACTTGCTGTCTCACATGGACTTCGAAAAATTGCTGGCCGCTGCTGCGGAGGGGGCCGGCAGGAGTGCGGCTGTCCTGGTTCGTCTGCATCCGAATGACCGTGAATCGCGCGGCATATTGAGGCAAATATGTGGCGATTCACCTTCTGTCCTAGACCTCACCGACTACCCCGACGGCAACGAGCTCAGCCTCCTTTCCGACGTCATGATAACCGACTATTCCTCCATCTGTATGAACAACGCCCTGCTGCAGAAGCCAGTGGTGCTGTATGCCTACGACCTCGATCGTTTCGAGACCGAGCGCAGCTTCTACTACCCCTACGAGGAGAATGCCCCCGGTCCCGTCGTGAAAACCATGGACGACCTGTGCCGCGTCTTCCGGGATCAGGATTTCCAGCCCGAGAAACTCTCCGCCTTCCGGAAGTTGCATTTTGGCGAACCCGACGGACGGGCCACGGAAAAACTTCTTGACCGTATCCTGTAAAAATGAAATAATTTATTAGAATTTTTGAATGAGGAGCAGAACCTATGAAGATCAATCATAACTTCGACAACCTGGTGCCCAACTACCTGTTTGCCGACATCGCAAAGAAATCCTCCGAGTATGCAGCTGCCCACCCGGACAAGCCGCTCATCCGCATGGGAATCGGCGACGTCACGCTTCCCCTCCCGAAGGTGGCCGTGGACGCCCTGAAGAAGGGTGCCGAGGACCTCGCCCACAAGGAGAGCTTCAAGGGCTATCCGGACTACGAGGGTTATGATTTTGTCCGCGAGGCCATCTCCAAATACTATGCCTCCTTCGGCGTCACCGTCAGCGCAGACGAAATCCTCGTCACCGACGGCGCCAAGGGCGACAGCGCCAACCTCTCGGAAATCTTCAGCCAGGACAGTGTCGTCCTCGTCACGGACCCGGTCTATCCGGTCTATGTGGACTCCAACATCATGGCCGGCCGCAAGATCCTCTACGCCCCGTCCAACGAGGAGAACGGCTTCTGCGCCGCTCCGGACGAGAGCGTCCATGCCGACCTCATCTACCTCTGCTCCCCGAACAACCCCACCGGCGCCGCCTTCTCCAAGGATCAGCTGAAGGCCTGGGTGGACTACGCCAACAAAGAGGACGCCGTCATCATCTACGACGCTGCCTATGAGCACTTCATCGTCGACGACTCCCCGCGCTCCATCTTCGCCATTGAGGGCGCCCGCACCTGTGCCATTGAGATCTGCTCCATGTCCAAGACCGCCGGCTTCACCGGCACCCGTGGCGGCTACACGGTCATTCCGAAGGAACTCGTCCGTGACGGCCACAACATCTATGACCTCTGGTATCGCCGCCTGAGCACGAAGTACAACGGTGTCTCCTGGCCGGTACAGTGCGCCATTGCCGCCATCTTCTCCGAGCAGGGCATGGCAGAAATCGACGACAACATCAACTACTACCGCGAAAATGCCTCCACTATCATGGCCACACTGGACAAGCTGGGCATTGAGTACACCGGCGGCAAAAACTCCCCCTATGTCTGGATGAAGTGCCCGAAGGGCATGGGCTCCTGGGAGTTCTTCGACTATATCCTGGAGGAAATCCAGGTCGTCGGCACCCCGGGCGAGGGCTTCGGTGACTGCGGCAAGGGTTGGTTCCGCTTCACCTCCTTCGGCTCCCACGAGAACACCGTCGAGGCCATGAAGCGTATGGAGAAGCTGCTGGGCTAAGGGCTAAGTGGTTGCCACTAGGCTTGCTTGGCTGCTCATGGCCGATTGGCGCGGGAAGCTGATTTGCCTCGCTTAGCCGGTGGCTTGCAAGACTGGTTGATGCACAGGGCTGATTTGCCTCGCTTAGCTGGTGGCTTGCAAGGCGAGTTGATGCACAGGGCTGATCATACCTGCAATTGAATATAATATGAGTGTGTCGCTGGACGTGGGTCTGGCGGCACACTTTTTTTCGGGAGAGCGAGAAATTATTGAGGGAAGCAAGAGAGGGGGAATTCTTAGAGAAGAGCAGGAGGGGAAATATCACTGAATCCTTATTTTTAAGGGGGAAGGGGATAATTGATGGGAAGGAGTTTTGGGGAATACCACTAGAACCTTATCTGTTGGAGAAGAAGGTGGTAATTATTGGTAGGCAGCTAATTGGCAATACCACCGAACCCTCATCTAATTGGGAAAGAGGTGGTAATTGCTGGCGGGGAATTTTTGGAAAATACCACCGTACCCTTATCTATAGGGAAAGAGGGTGGTAATTATTGGCAGGCAGCTAATTGGAAATACCACGAACCCTTATCTATAGGGAAAGAAGGTGGTAATTGCTGGCGGGGAGCTTTTGGAAAATACCACCGGGCCCTTATTAATAGGGAAAGAAGGTGGTAATTGCTGGCGGGGAGCTTTGGGAAAAAACCACTGAGCCCTTATTTATTGAGGAAGAGGGTGGTAATTGTTGGCGGGTAACTGGCTCGGCATACCACTAACCTTCTATTTCTTTGTGGAATAGTGACAATTGCCAGCGGCTAATCGGCTGAACTTACTGCTTTTTATTATTACTATAAGGTTTGCAGTTAATTCCCCGCGACCATATGATCCAGATTAACTGCAAATCGCTATTTCCAAATAGAATGCAGTTAATTGCCAACTCCCAGCCCGCCCCAACTTAACTGCAATCCCCCATAAATAAGGAAAAAGCAGTTAAATAGCGAGTACTAACTGCCTCGCAATTAACTGCAATTAATAATTTTTACCCAAAAAGGTATGAAATCTCCCATCCGCCCCCCAAAAGGGCCCAATCAAACCCCAAAAGCACACAGGCAGCCCCAGAGATTTTCCAGGCAGACCCCTGCATCGCCCAAAAGCGCCATAAATAGCCATTCTACAGGATTGTAAATGTATTTCCCTTTACAGCTATGACGCCCTCATCTTCCAGTGCATTCAGCTCCCGGTACAGGGCACTGCGGTTGGCGCATAGGTATTTGGCCAACTCGGTGCGGCTCAGGCTGATCTTGAACGTGGGGCTGCCGGCCTGCTGGGCCTCCATGGACAGGAAGGCCATGATCTTGTCCCGGAGGGAGCCCTTGGAGATGATCTCAATTTTTTCCATGAGCTGCCGGTTTTTGCCCCCGATGATGTCGAACATGTTCTCAATGAGTCTCTGGTGGAAGACGCAGGACTCGGCGCAGGGGTGGAGAATTTTCTGGGTGGATAGGAACAGGACTTCGCAGCGGGAAGCTGCCATGAAAGAGACCTTACTGCTGTTGTCTTTCCGCAGTGCGAAGCTCTCGCCGAAGAGCTCCCCGCACTCTATGAAGGCCAGCAGGGTTTCGTTGCCCCACACATCCTCCTTGAGCATGTGGACGGTGCCGGAGAGGACGACGCCGACCCGGTCAATGGGATCCTCGTCCAGAAAAATATATTCTCCCTTGTCGTAGGTGCGGGTGCAGCCTTGAAGACATGCGAGCAGGGCGGAGGTCTGCTGCGGCTGGATGTCGTCAAACAGCGGCAGCTGCATTTGCCCAATTGCTTTTTTGTCCATGAATCCCATCTCCATACAAAGCTATATTTTCCTCTATTATAGGAAGATTTTGTTGCGTGAGCAACGTAAATCGCCCCTGGTTATGCTATCCTTAAGACAGACTATATAGACTGGGAGGTCTTGCCATGGGATATATCCTGACACCCGAGGAATTCGGGAACAGCATCCAAAAACTGCAGGAATCCTACCGCATCTTTGCCCCGGTGAAGAAGACCGGGGAGGGGCGCTTCTTCGACACGGACGTGGTCCGCTACGACTATGTCCATTCGGCCGAGGAAATGGAACTGCAGGAGAAGTCCGACTATCCATTCCGTGAAATCCTGACCCCGCTCTCTGAGACGCTCTTCTACTTTGTGGAGGATGAGTGCCGTTCCAAGGAAGTGGAGAAGGAGGAGGTCATCGTTCTGCTCCGCGCATGTGACCTGAATGCGGTCAAGCGCCTGGACGATATGTATCTCCACAACGGTGCCGAGGAGGACTGGTTCTACGCCCAGAAACGAGAGCACGTCCACTTCGCCCTCATCGGATGTCCCGAGAGCTTTGAGAACTGCTTCTGCGTCAGCATGGGCAGCAACAAGGCGGACAACTATGTTTTCTCGGTGGACGAGGCCGACGGGGAGTACCGCATTGACGTGAAAGACGGCGAGTTTAACGACATCTTCTCTGCTGGAAAGCCTACGGATGTCGTGCCTGCCAGCGTCACGGAGAACAAGCAGAAGGTTAGCCTTCCAGAGGAGTTCCCCGCTAGCATCCGGAACGACGAGCTCTGGAACGAGTATGACTCCCGCTGTATCAATTGTGGGCGATGCAATTTTGTCTGTCCCACCTGCACCTGCTTTACCATGCAGGACATCTTCTACACCGACAACGGCCGGGTCGGCGAGCGCCGCCGGGTCCAGGCGTCGTGTATGGTGGACGGCTACACGACGGTGGCCGGCGGCGGCCAGTACCGCCGGAAGAACGGCGAGCGCATGCGCTTCAAGGTCATGCATAAGATCTATGATCACAAAAAACGCTTCGGGTACAACATGTGTGTCGGCTGTGGCCGGTGCGACGACGTATGTCCCGAGTACATCTCGTACATAACGATTCTACAGAAGGCCGCTAAGGCAGCAGAGGAGGCGGAATAACATGGCTGATAACCCCTATATCCCGTTTCCGGGAACCATTCTGGACATCATCAAGCACACGGGCAAAGAGTGGACGTTCCGCACCTCCTTTGAGGGCGATGTAAAGCCCGGCCAGTTCTTTGAGATCTCCGTGCCGAAATACGGTGAGACCCCCATCTCGGTCAGCGGCATTGGCCCTGGCTTCGTGGATTTTACCATCCGTAAAGTCGGTAAGGTCACCGACGAAATCTTCACCTATGAGCCGGGCAAGACCCTGCTTCTCCGCGGCCCCTACGGCAACGGCTTTGACACGGATCTCTTCACAGACGGCGAGACCGTTATTGTTGCTGGCGGCACCGGCGTCTCTCCGGTCCGCGGTGTCATTCAGGCCCTGGCGGAATCTGCCGAGCCGAAGGACAAGCATGTCATCGTCGGCTTCAAGAGCCCAAGCGACATGCTGTTCCGGGACGACCTCAAAGATTGGGATGAAAAACTCGACCTCATCCTGACCGTCGACGGTGCGCCCGAGGGTTACACCGGAAAAACCGGATTCGTAACAGAGTACATTCCGAAACTCACGCTGAAAGATGTCTCCACGGCACGGGCTGTCGTCGTCGGACCGCCTCCTATGATGCGTTTCTCTGTGGCCGGTCTTCTGAAACTGGGCCTGAAAGAGGAGAACATCTGGGTCTCCCACGAGCGCAAAATGTGCTGCGGCCTCGGAAAGTGCGGCCACTGCCGCGTCGGCGACACCTATATCTGTCTCGACGGCCCGGTCTTCAACTACAGCGAAGCCAAATATCTTGTGGACTGAGGAGGGAACGATATGGATATCAATACGAAAAAACTGAAGAAGAACGCGTTCCGTGTCTCCAAGGTCCGCGGGGAGACCGCCTCCCGTGTCCGTATCCCCGGCGGATATATCAACGCCGAATCGCTCCAGCGCGTGGTGGAAATTGCGGAAAAATACGGAAACGGCCAAATCTTCATCACGAACCGCCAGGGCATTGAGATCCCCGGCATCTCCCTGGAGGACTGGGACGCCGTCAACGCTGAGCTCCAGGACATCATTGACGCCTCCGGTGTAAACCAGGAGGAGCGTGGAGCGGGCTACCCGGCATCCGGCACACGGAATGTCACCGCATGTCCCGGCGCCAGCCTCTGCCCCTACGGCAACTACTACACGACGGAGTTCGCAAAGGAAATGGACAAGACCATTTATCCGAACGACCTGCATTACAAAGTGGCCTTTACAGGCTGCTCCAATGACTGCGGCAAGGTCCGCCAGCACGACTTTGGTATCATCGGTATGACGGAGCCCCAGTACGACCCGAACCGCTGCGTCAACTGCGGTGCCTGCGTCGACATGTGCCAGCGCAAGTCTGTCGGCGCCCTGAAGACCGTGAACTACAAGGTCGTCCGTGACCCGGACAAGTGCGTCGGCTGCGGTGTCTGTGTTGTCTACTGCCCGACCCGCGCCTGGACTCGCAGCAAGGAGCAGTACTACCGCCTGACCCTTCTGGGCCGCACGGGCAAGAAGAACCCGCGCCTCGGCCAGGACTTCATCAAATGGGTAGACCATGACAGCATTCTGAAAATCGTCAAGAACTCCTATGACTTCACGAAGGAGTACATTGACCCGACCGCACCGGAGGGCAAGGAACACGTGGGCTACATTGTGGACCGCGTCGGCTTCGACGAGTTCAAGAAGTACATCATGAAGGATGTGGAGCTCGGCCCGAAGGCCAAGGTATCCCAGACCGTATACTGGGGCGGAAAGCACTATGATAAGTGGGAATAAGTGAATCGCCCACCCGAATAAAAAGAGGATGTACCACCAGATGGGTGATACATCCTTTTTTCTTTATGCTGGCTCCGTGAACGGCTCGCCGAACCCAATGGCAATGTTGTTTAGGTTGGCGACATCAATATTTGGCGATTGAGTCCCGGGGTCAAAGACGATGTCGATGAAGCCGCCGGAGGGGTAGCCGTCGATGATGTGGTTTGAGCCGTAGAAATTTTTGTCCAGAGGCAGGCTGGAGTAGATGAGGGGATCTTCCAACAACTTGGAGTAGCCCTCCGCAATGATTTCGCCGTTGGATAAAAGTTGTACTTGGCCAAGTCCGTAGAATTTCAGCTTACCGCCGGTGACGTTGGTGACATCACAGATTACATGGAGCCGATTGGTGCCATCCCTTAAGATGTAGAGAGGGGTGATCATCAGGTTGCCGCGGATATAATCGAGATCCGTACTATTCCGATTTGGGAATACGGTTCGAGTAACCGCAATGTTTTTAAGGCTGAAAGTATGGTTCGAGGAGGAATCTTCTACCGGGAGAACTCCGACTCTTCCGAATTCTTTGTTTGTGGGGTTGTAGGTGTTGTAAAAAGCCTTGATTACGACTGCTATGTGAGTTGCAAGTTCACTACCAGTAACATCCTGCCTTTCTAATGTTCCGTCTTTTCCATCCTGAATAAATTGTCCAATGGGGTCGTCATATTGGCTATAGTGCTCAATATTCTTGATATCCGTTTCCACTAGCAATTTTATCAAGTTTTTGGCGGATGGAGTGGATGAGCCGCTTGGTGCTGTGGCACCTTCTGGAGAAGCGGAGACAGATACAGCAAAAACTGCAGTAAAAAGAATACTTGCTAACAGTAGCAAGAGGGTCTTCTTTTTCATGAAATCATTCCTCTTTTTGACGTTTATATTCAATATACTCTATTTGAGGGAAAACTCCAACTTGAAAAAGAAACCAATCGGGCCCATGGAAGTTCATGGGCCTGATTGGCATTATGAATAAGATATTATTTATCCAAAAATATAAAAGAGGATAGTAAAGATTACACTGAGCATCAAACCTCCTTTCCGATCGATCTGCTTTATATAGAAAGTGGCCACTTCCATTAAGTACGCCATATGGTTGGAATTTCAGACCAAATAGGAGAAAAAAGGTGGTGTGGTCTAACGAGAGAGTCAATCGCCCCAGAAATAGGGCAAAATCGTTAGACCAAAATGGAATTTTCAAGGCGAATGGTCTAACGCCCAAATTTCCCCAAATGAAAAAGGAGCCGCACCACGTAAGCAGTGATACAGCCCCTTAAATTTTATGAAATTTTGCGTCAGATCGTCGTATAAGTGTAAGAGAACGAGGCAGCCGCCTTGTTGTTCACGTCGTGGTCAACAGCGGACTTCATTGTGCCGGTGTCGTTGTAGGAGAACGTCCAGGTGTCAATTTTGGAGACGAGCCCCTTGCTGTTGTACTCGACCTTGATGCGGCCGTACTTGGTGACGCGGCCCTCGCTGTCCAGAGTGAAGCGGGTGACGACATCCTTGCCGGAGCCGCAGGTCCAGGTGGAGGAGACGAGCTGACCATTCTGATATTCGAAGACGGTGCGTTCGGCCTCTTTGCCGGCGTGCCAGTTGATTTTCACCAGGTTGCCGGTCATGTCATCATAGGTGAAAGTGAAGACGCTGGTGGAGGGCTGCTGGGAGTCCATGCCGCCCTTGTAGTAGCGCTTGGTGCTGCGGGAGATCTGGTTGACTCTGCCGTTGGACGCCGAGATGGTGTAGGTGTCCGTGGAGGAGTTGTAGTGGTCCACATAGTTGTGGATGGAGATTTTCTTTACCTTGCCGGTGCGGCAGACCGTGGACATGGCGAAGCGGACCTCCGGGTCAAACATGACGCGGGCAATGTTCTGGTTCTGGGTGCCCGCATTGGAGAGCTCGAGGAACGGGTAGTCGACGCCGTGGTCAATGCCGGTGCCGCCTGCCTTGTAGGTCAGGGTGCCGTCTGCGAAGCTCTCAGAGAACTTGCCGCCGGTCTGGCTCATGGAGATGGATTTCGGTACTTTATAACCCGCTGCCAGACCCGGGACGGCCAGCGCAGAGAAGACGCTCAGGACCATGACGAGGGCCAGCAGGAGGGATGCAGTTCGTTTCATTCGGATCCTCCTGGAAATCATAATATATCTATTGTACACGAATTTTTTAAAAATCAAAGAAAAGAATGGGGAAAACAACATCCGTTTTTCGCAATATCGTGCAGCTGTTCAGACCTATAATGGGGCATACCGTTTTCCATTAGGAAAGAGAGGAAGAGTGAAATGAGCGTATTTGATCATGTCAAGAACGCATCGGAACAGCTGAAGGCCTATACCAAGGCGGCTGTCGACGACATCTACCATATCTGTGAGACCTTCGGACCGCGCCCCTGCGGGGAGGACGGGGAGAAGAATGCCCAGCTGTACCTCATGGAGGAGCTGAAGAAGGCGGCCGACGAGGGGACCGTAAAACGGGAGACCTATAAAGTCAGCCCCGAGGCGTTCATGGGCTTTGTGCCCGTCGGCGGCACACTGCTGCTCTCTGCCACAGCTTTCAATTTCCTGTCAGCATATAAGAAGAAAAACTTCGCCGTTGGGTCCCTGGCGTGCATCGCCGCAACGCTTGTGGAAATTGTGGAGGAATTCGGCCTGTACAAGGAATTCCTGGATAAGCTGCCGATGTTCCCGGAGAAGGAATCCGGCAACGTCTACGGCGTCCGCAAGGCAAAGGGGGAGACGAAGCGCCGCATCTTCGTGGCGGGCCACACAGACTCCGCACCCGAGTGGACCTACACCTACCGACTTGGCTCCCACGGCGTTGTCATGGTGGCGGGCTATGCGGTCCTCGGCCTGCTGTACAACACCGCGACCTCCCTCGTCTCCATGTTCGGCAGCCGCGATGCAGCGAAGAACATGACCAAAGGACTCCTCGCATTTCTCCCAGCATATGCAGCCCTCTACTTCTTCACCAACCCCAAACTGCATGTCCCCGGAGCCAGTGACGATCTCTCCGGCACCGAGATTGCCCTCTCCGTCATGAAGTTCCTGGACGACAACGACATCCGCTTTGAGAACACCGAAGTGGTCACCTTGCTCACCGGCGGTGAGGAGGCCGGTCTGCGTGGCGCCAAGGCCTTCTTCAAGGCGCATCCGGAATATGCAGAAGACGGCGTGGAGACCATGTATGCGGGCTTCGACACCGTTCGCGACGCCGACTTCATGGCCATCTACAAAGGCGATATGTCCGGCGTGGTGAAGAATGACATCCGCTGCTGCAACCTGCTGCAGGCCGCTGCCAAGGACGCCGGCTGTGACGTCCCCATTGGCACAATCCCTCTTGGCTCCACCGACGCAGCCGCTGCCTCTCAGGCCGGCGTGCCTGCCACCTGCTTCGTCGCCATGGATCCGGCACCGGCCCGCTACTACCACACCCGCCTGGACACCCCGGACAACGTAGTCCCGGAGACCGTGCAAAAAGGTCTGGAAATTGCTCTCAACACCGTCTTCCGCTTCGATGAAGATGGACTTGATAAGTATTCAAAATAATAGTAAATTATAAAGGCAGGCACGGGGGATTTGCCCCGTGCCGCCATCCGCGGACTTAGCTCAGCAGGAAGAGCGCTTCCTTCACACGGAAGAGGTCGTCGGTTCGAGCCCGGCAGTGCGCACCAGAAATGGAAGAGGTCGTATCCAGGTTGGATACGGGCTCTTCTTTTTGCTATGGTGCGATTCAGGGTGGGGCTCCGCTAGTGGATTTACTTTGGGGCGCCGGGAGCGGAACCATTATGACTACATTTTTGATTATTAGAAATGTAGTCATAATCTAAAAATCTTTATGACCACATTTTGAAATACATTAATTGTAGTCATAATCAACTATTTCAATTTGATAAAAATCGACCTTACTTGATGGGATTTCATGCCTGAAATTGGGTTTCTGGGCTGTGGAAGCTGGTAAATCGCCCCAAAATTATGACTACATTTGGGAATATGGGAATTTCGGATGACGAGATTTTTTCAATTAGACCACATTTTCAAATAATCGAATTGTAGTCATAAGGAAACACTTCGCTGCATCTTAAAATAATCGCCAATGCAGCAAATCTGAAATTTCACAAACGCTGCATTCCCCAAAAAGCTCCAATGCAGCAAAGGAATTTGGGCGATTCAGCCCTCAATCTTCGCTGCAATCCCCATTTTTCCCCAAAGCAGCAAGAGCCTCGACTGGATTTGAACACCGTGTAGCGCCATTCCTTTGCTGCATTAATCAAAAAATAGAAATGCAGTGAAAAAGAAAAAATAAATTTGCTGCATCGCCCAAAATTTAGAGATGCAGCAAAGGAAAAGGGTCAGGACCACGAAAACTTACGTCCTGGTCCTTGCCTAATTTTCATACACATTTTACCTATTTCCAAATGTGTCTTAATTCTAAAAATTTTCTCATACTCAAACCAAAATAAAAGGTATTAGTCTTATTCAATCATGCTCATTTGATAAAGATTCGAGCCATTTCTTCATACACAATTTGATTATTTTTATTTGTGTCCTACGTCGGCCCGTGAATCGCCCCAAAATCATTGACCACATTTGAAAATATTGTAATTGTGTCCTACGGAAATTTTTTATCTCATACACATTACTAAATAATGAAATTGTGTCCTACCAAAAACGCGCCAAACAGCACGACCGCTGTTCGGAAAGCGCCTGCCCAATGGGAACCCAAAAATTTCCGTTCGAACATTTTCTAAGAAAACGTCTGTTAAGAAAAATAATTAACAAAGAACAATTTGTGCACCCATCCGAATCCGTCATTATACACAAAAAGTTTTCTCCCATTCCCAACAATCGTGCTAACATTGTTATGGATTAGACAGGTGGAGCCTCTTTCCACCTGTCCATTTTGGGTAACAGGGAGATTACACTATGAAGGATTTAAAACACATGATCTTCTTTGAAGATCTGCTGCAGGAGGCCAACAACGACCTGGTCCAGCAGGCCATCAAGGAAGGCGACAAGGCCCTCGGGTACAATTGCTACAATATCCCCGAGGCGCTGCTCAACCTGCCGGGCTGCTTCTCGTCCCGGCTGCGGGCGCCGAACACCACCTCCTCGGAGATGGCGAACTACTACATGACGACCCGCAACTGCCCCTATGTCCGTGCAATTCTGGAGCGGGCACTTGAGGGCGGATACAACTATCTCACCGCACTGTTCGGTGCCGAGGCCTGTTCTTCCATGGAGAGAATGGAGGAGCACTTCGACCTGCTCCACCCGGTGAAGAATGACGAGTTCTTTTCGACGATTATTGACTCGCCGCTGAAGTCCGATCAGGCAGCCCTTGACTACTACATGACGGAGCTGCAGATCAAGGTCGTGGATCGCCTGGCAGACATAGGAATTGACACCTCGGAGGCCGCCATGAAGGCCGCCATTGAGGATCACAACAAGATCAGCGCTGTCATCACGGAAATTGGCGACCTGCGCAAGCTGCCGAACCCGCCCATCACCGGGTATGAGTTCCATGTCATCCAGCTCGTGAGCGAGGTCTGCCCGCACCGTCTCATCCTGCCGTATCTGGAGGAGACGCTGGAGGAGCTCAAGAGCCGCAAGCCGGAGAAGGAGTTCCCGTTCCGCGCCCGCATCGTTCTGGCCGGCGCCGAAATCGACGATCCGAAGTTCACCCAGCTCATTGAGAGCTGCGGAGCCATGGTCGTTGCAGACCGCTACTGCTTCGGCTCCATTCCGAGCCGGGAGCAGATCGTGATCAAAGACGGCGAGACCGCCTTTGAGGCCATCTGCCGCCACTATATTGAGACCAATCCATGTCCCCGCTATATGGACGGCTGCAAGATCGACCAGCGCCACGAGCTCCTGGAAAATCTTGTCCGCGACTACTCCGCTGACGGAATCATCATTGAGAACATGAAGTTCTGTGAGTTCTGGGGCTATGAGAAAGTGCTCTCCAACTACATTCTCGGCACAGAGAAGGGCATTCCCACCTGCACCATTGAGAAGGAATATTCCCTCGGATCGGTCGGACAGCTCCGCACCCGGTTCCAGGCGTTTGTTGAGGGCCTGGAAATCAAGGATATCAAGGACAATGGAAAGGTGGGCGCATGATGAGCAAGAAGAAGAAAAAGAACCCTATGGACGCCATCTTTGCCGTCCTGGACAAGCCGCTGCAGCGCTTTGACCCCATCTGGAAGGCAGAGCACGGCAAAGGCGGAGAGAGAGACCGTTACTACGACAAGACCGGCATTGAGAAGTGGCGCGAATGGCGTGGCTGGCACGACACGCTGGTTGACTACAAACATTGGCTCAAGAACCTGGGCTACATGGGTCTCATGGTCGCCAAAGACCCGGTCCATGTACTGAAGGGAATTTGGGAGTACCGCTGGATGGGCTCGTTCCTCGGCTCGTTCGCCTTTGTGGACCGCCTGTTTGAGGGCTATCGCGGGCCGGAGCTCGAGGTGGCAGGTCTGCACGGCAACGCCATTGTTTACGGCCTTACCCAGACCATTGGCACAGTGCTTCGCAACGATAAGCGCCTCGGCGGAGGCCCTATGTCGGAGAACATGATCGGCCTAGACGAGACCATTCCGCCGCTGTTCACCGCAGGTTTCCCGACTCTGCAGGCAGAGCCCATGCAGACGCTCCCCGAATTCGTTATCTGCGATGTAGATCAGTTCATAGAGCCCTACTATATTGATGTCGCCGAGTCCTATGGACTCCCGGCCGACGTCTGCTCCCGCTGTTCCGCCGAGACCGGCGTCACCATTGACGACGCTTTCCCCATCTTTGGCAAACTGGAGATCAGCACGAACCAGCCCTGCAACGCCAGCGAGGCCACGTCCATGTTCCAGCGCCGCCGGTTCCACACCTATGGCATGGAGACCTATCCTTTCGTCATGGCCATGCAGCATAACGAGGAGGAGGGCCACGAGTACACCGAGGCCGAGCTCAAACAGGCCATTGCCAAAATTGAGGAGGTTTACGGCGTCAAGTACGACTGGGACGCCTTCTTTGAGAAAGCAAAGCTCATGAATGAGCAGAACGAGATCGAGATGGAGAAGTGGGATATCATGGCCACTCCGTACTCCGTTCTCGGCGGCATCAACGAGTCCCTCTACAAACTCGTGGAGTGGGCGCTCATCAACGGCCGTGACCCGTTCTACAACAAAGTCGATCGCAAAGTCATCAAGATGATGCGCAAATACTGTGATGAGAAATATGAGCCCTTTAAGGGCAAGACCCGTCACCGCGCCTTCCTCTGGGGCCCGTCGGCCGTCTACTACACCGACTTCCCGACCTGGACCCAGAACTGCTGGGGCATCAATATTGTCCTGAACATGGACTCTACCATGGGCCACAATATCATCAACACCGAGGACCCGGATATTGCCATCAAGGATCTCGCCAAGTTCGAGGAGAAGGGCGTCATGCGCCACCACGCCGTCGGCGGATGGGACAACGTCAACGCCGTATGGGACTGGGCAAAGCGGATGAACTGCGATATGGTCATCTGCAACGACAACATTGCCTGCAAGGGCATGAACGGTGTTCACTCCATGTTGGAGGAGCAGGCCGCCAAGCTGGGTTTCAAGTTCGTCTTCCTGCCCCATGATCTGGAGGACTCCCGGACCATCTCCCGCCGCGACATGCGAAATGCCATCAACGACTACATGACCGTCGTCATGAACGAGAAACCGCTGGATCCGACGCTCGTCGACTTCGACGACTCCGAAGCCTGGTAAGAAAGGGAGGCCAAAAAATGGAGACCGCAGGAAAAATCCTGAAGAAAATTCTGATCGGTGCCGGCACCTTTTTTGCCGTCACATTTACCATCTACATCACCAATGCGGAGAATAAGCTGCTCTACTATGTTGTTCGTCCATTCCTGAACAAGCACTATGATAAGCAGAGCCGCAATCGCCGTGTGTGATCAATACCCATAATCAGGGGAAGTCCCTCCCGAGATGCCTTCTCGGGAGGGGCTTTCTCTTTCTCTTATGGGCGATACATGGGCTGTTCTGCCTCTAGAGCATCGTTTTCCTGCAGCGCAAAATGTCGCTGAAAATATTTGACGAACTTCTTTTCTCCTGCTGTGAGATCCGAGATGTCCCGGTAGCCAAGGCCATAATCGTAATGGAGGTCAGGAAAAACTCGGCAGGTACAGAGATTCTCCGGCAGATTTTCAGTCATTTCCACCGGCTGGATGGCAATGCCCTTCAGGCCGGACTGAAGCAGTGCAATGCTACTGAGGGCCCCTCCTTCATAGACAATGTTTGGCGCAGCATTGTCCGGAAGAAACTGCGACAGGATTTCCTCACGAAAGAACAGATTGGGAGAGGGAAGAAGGAGCTTCCTCTGAAGCAGATCCTTTGTGGAAAGAACGTTCTTTGCCGCGAAGGGGTCCTCAATGGAGAGGATGGCGGTCAGATATCCTCGTCCCGCAGCAAGAAATTCATAGTCACCACGGGAGGCCTTGCTCTGAGAGAGACGACCGGTACAAAACAGATTCGCCTTGCCAGCCTGGAACAGGTGATAGAGTTCCGACGGGTCTTCTTCCAGAAGGTTTAACTGCAGCTGCGGATGGTCTTTTTGGAACTGTAGGAAGATCCGGTCTATTCCAAAATACTGGGGGTTTCGGATTGTCGCCAGGGTGATTTTTTGTTCCTGGACCTTGTGATATTTTTGGAGAAACGTATCCGCTCCCTGATAGGCGGTGAGAATTTTTCGAGCGTAGGGGAGAAATTGTGAGCCGAGCTCACTGGGCTCTATTTTACGTGTTGTACGTAGAAAAAGAGGCCCGCCGACCTCACGTTCCAGCGTCTTGATTCGCTTGGATAGCGCGGATTGGGTCAGGTTCAGCTGTTCTGCTGCCTCGCTGAAACTCAGGGCCTGGTAGAGAACAATAAAGTCCTGCAATAGTTCCCGTTCCATGAAAACATCCCCTCTTTATTTATTCCTCTCAAGCATATATTTTACAGCAACTGGAATTGCTCTTCAATGGGAAGAACCGTAAGATATTTATGAAAGTTAGAAATTTAACAAAACCTGAGAGGAGCTCTGTATGGGATATTACAAAGATCATTACCAGGTCATTATTATCGGCGGTTCCATCTCCGGCCTGGGCTGTGCCATTCAGCTGCAGGCGCTGGGAATCAAAGATATCCTTGTCCTGGAAAAACACAACCTGCCGGGCGGTCTTGCATCCAGCTTTGTCCGTAATGGATATGAGATGGAGGCCACATTGCATGAGATGGCATGTATTGGACCAAAGGATAACAGAAAGGCAGTCGGCCAGTTCTTTGATGAACAGGGAGTGGATATCGACTGGCTTCCGGTTCCGGAGACGTACCGGGTCATTGTAACAGACGATGGAGTCGATATCACTCTGCATGACGGAATCCGCCGAATCGCCGACGAAATTGGGGAACAATATCCGGAGGAAAAGGAGAAAGTCTATGACTTCCTGATGTTCTCTCACCGGGTCGTTGAGGGCTTCCACGCCGCCTCCGACAGTGAGAAAATGGGAAAACTCACCATGCTCCGCAAGTATCCGGAGTTTGTCAAGACCATGGGCTACAGCACAAAAGAGGTCATGGATATCTGGAATTTCTCTGATCCGGTCCGGGATATCCTCTCCGCCTATTGGATTTACATGGGCAATAGCTTTGATGACCTGCCGTTCACAAACTACTGTATGCTTGTGGATGACTATTTTACCGGCGGATCTTATGTGTGCCGCGGCTTCTCCCATGAGATGTCCATGAAGATGGAGAAAAAAGCCGAGGAGAACGGAGCCCAGATTGAATTCTGTCAGGAAGTGGAGAAAATCCTAGTGAAGGACGGAAAGGTCTATGGTGTACGTACCCGCCATGGAGATGAGATCCATGCCGACTATGTTGTATCCGGCGCCTATCCAAATAAGGTCTATTCCCAGATGATTGAGCCGGCGTCCGAGGCTCCGGAAATTGCAGTCAAAGCGGCAAACAGCGCCAAACTCTCCATGTGTCCGGTCTCAGTGATGTTGATCCTAAGGGGCGACCCAGAGGATCTTGGCATTACAAACTACAATATCTTTTCCACGAACTCTCTCGACACGACTAAGCTCATGGAAGAGGGAAAACACCTTGGAAACTGGGATTATCTCACCAGCATCTGCCTGAATTTTGCCAATCCATATTGTGTCCCGAAGGGCCACACGGCGTTTTCCATTACATTTCTTCCGACGATTGAGGGATTTCTTGACCTTAAAGAAGAGGATTACTATGACCTCAAGGACTCGCTGGCCAAAGAGATGATGGATGGCTATGAAAAGCTCACCGGTAATATTATCCACGACAAAGTGGAGGAAATTGAGGTGTGCACGCCGATAACGATTTCCCATTATGTGGGAGCCTGGAAAGGTACCATTTATGGATATGCCCACAGCATGGACAACCACATGATCGCCCGAGCCCAGATGACGAAGGAGGACCAGTACATTGAAGGCCTTGAATTCGCCAATACCACTGGGGTCATCGGCAACGGAATGAGCCCGGCCATCCTGAATGGCCGTCTTGCAGCCAAAAATATCTATCTCAGAGAGAAAGCGAAAAAGGAGGTCGCAGCAGAATGAAAATCAGAGGATTTTTTGAGGATGTCTCCGGTGCGGGAAAAATAGTAAAAGACCGTGAGTCCCGCATTCAGAATGGCTCGCCGACCCCGGAGACGAAAGACCCTATCCGCACGTTGGCAGATCAGCTCCACCCCGGTCCCAAAAATTATACGGTTGCCTCTGTCAGACAGAGCTCACCCTCTTCGAAGACCTATCGCTTTGTTCCGCAGGATGGGCATGTGCCGGTTTTCCATGCTGGACAGTATGCCAGCTTCCGTTTCCACATTGGTGACAGCAATTTGACGAGAGCCTATTCTATTTCTTCTGCTCCTTTTGAGGCGAGGGGAGAGGATCCGTTTTTTGAGATCACAGTGAAAAACGGCCCTGGCATGTTTGTTCCGGAATATCTCGATAAGAACCTGGAAGAGGGCGACACAGTCGAAGTGGATCTTCCGTTCAGCCAATTCTATTATGAGCCCCTTCGTGACTCGAAAAACATCGTCGGACTTGCTGGAGGATCCGGCATTACCCCGTTTGCCTCCATGGCCAAAGAGATTGCAGCAGGCAAGCTTGACGTTGACCTGACCATTCTCTACGGCTCTCGCGACCACACAGACATCTGTATGAAAGACGATCTGGAGAAGGCAGCAGAGTGTGATAAGGTCCATGTGGTCCATATTATGAGCGACGACCCGGAATGGGAGGGCGAGAAAGGATTCCTCTCCCGTGAAATTATTGAAAAGTACTCCAAACCTGACACCACTTACATGTTCTGTGGACCGCTCGTCATGCTGAACTTTGTTCAGAAGGCGCTCAATGAAATGGGTGTTCCCCCGTATCGCTTCCGGCATGACGCCTCTGCTCAGCCTAGGAATGTAAAAATGATTCCCGGGTTCCCGGAGGAAAATATCGGAAAGAAATACCAGATCACAGTGGTTCGCGGTATTCAGGAGGATGTCATCCCCGCCGTCGGTGAGGAGCCAGTGGCAGTAGCACTGGAACGGGCAGGCATTAAAGTGGATACACACTGCCGAGCCGGTGAGTGTGGCTTCTGCCGTTCCCAGCTGATATCCGGTGATATCTTTGTCTCCCCGCTTGGCGACGGTCGCCGGGAGATGGATAAAGAGATGAACTGGTTCCACGCCTGCAGCGCCTACCCAATCTCGAACCTGAAGATAAAAATTCCAATTCAATAAACTTTCGTCACCGAAAAAATCAGGACCAACAGTTATGCCCGTGGTCCTGATTTTTTTTACTTATCTTTTCGCTCCTCCACCATCTTTACGAACCATTCCACCATGGCCGGATCCGTGTGGGAGAAAAAGGCGCTCGTCTTTGTGTCAAGGTTGGCGATGGAGCTCATGTCCTCCTCGGAGATTCGGAAGTCAAAGACATCCAGGTTCTGTGCCATCCGCTCCTTATGTGTGGATTTTGGAAGAACGATGACACCGCGCTGGATATTCCAGCGGAGCATGACCTGCGCCGCTGTCTTTCCATATTTCTCACCGATTTTGTTCAGCGTCTCATTCTGGAACAGGTTGCCCCGGCCCTCGCCAAACGGGGCCCAGGCCTCATGGATGACGCCGTATTTTTCCATCCATTTATGATCTTCTTCACGCTGGTTCAGAACATGGGTCTCAATTTGGTTCACCATGGGAGCTATGCGTGCGAAGGATGCCAGATCAACAAGGTGGTCCGGATAGAAATTGCAGACGCCGATGGCGCGGAGTTTTCCCTCCTCATTATCGTCTCCTTTGGCTTTATCATAGAATGGCGTCAGATAAAAGTACAGTACTTATCTTGCATTATAGTATGCGTTTCACTTATACTAAAACCAAAAGAGGAGGGTCGCCATGGTTGAAATTTATCTATTAGAACAGCTCGCCGCTTTCCACCGCTGCGGGACTCTGTCAGCTGCAGCGGAGGAATTGCATATCACACAGCCGTCACTGTCCCGGTCCATGCAGAAACTGGAGGACGTTCTGGGGGTGAAACTCTTCGACCGGAGCCGAAATCGAATCACCTTGAACCGAACCGGAGAGATGGCCGCCGGATATGCGGAGGGAATTCTTCAATCTGAAAAGGTCATGGAGCAGAGTATCCGAAACTATGATCAGAGCCTGCACACAGTGAGCCTTGGCTTCTGTGCGCCTGGCCCACAGATACTGATTCTTCCGGGAGCGTCTGCCCGCTTTGAAGGCATGGCAGTCTCCTCACGGATGGAGCGGGATGACGCTCTTTTGGAGGGGCTCCATTCCCACCGCTACAACTGCGTTTTTCTCTCCCATCCGGTGGAGGAAGAGGGCATGTTCTGCAAGGAGTATCTCTCTGAGCACCTATACCTCTCGGTACCGCAAAATCATCCGGCAGCAACCCGTTCCTCCATTGCTTTTTCGGAGATGGACGGCCAGAGTTTTCTCATGTATAAACAGGTGGGAATCTGGGAGGCCGTCGTCAGAAAGATGATGCCAAAGGCCAGCTTCTTCCCTCAGGAACAGCTGGAGGCCCTGGGCGAACTGGAGGCCTGTTCCAGTCTTCCGTCCTTCGTCTCGGATATTTCCCGCGAGAATCTGGACGTCCGTAAGAACGGCCGTGTGGCAGTCCCGTTTTCCGACCCGGAGGCGGAAATTACTTACTATATGGTTTGCAGGGAAGAGAACAAGAACCGTTTTCTCCCTCTTCTCCGGGGCGATGGAAATTCTTTTTCCGCATGAAAAATCATTCGCACAAAGTATTACACATATTGGGAATCTAGTGCTATTCTCGAGACAGAGAAGGAGGCATTACTGATGAGTAAAATGTTAGTCACCTATTTCAGCGCCACTGGTACGACCCGCCGTCTGGCAGAGACTATGGCAGCTGCCCTCGGTGCGGATATTGCAGAAATTGTTCCGGCAGAAATCTACACAAATGCAGATCTGAACTGGAGAGACTCCGGCAGCCGCTCTACGCTGGAAATGCGGGACGAGGCAAGCCGGCCACTCTTGGATTCCGCCATCGATGTTGCGCCGTACGATACCGTGTTTGTGGGCTTCCCAATTTGGTGGGGTATTGCGCCGCGAATCGTGGAGACGTTTCTCGAGAGCACTTCGTTTTCCGGGAAGACCATTGTGGCGTTTGCCACTTCTGGCGGCAGCGGAATGGGCCGCACCGTTGACGTTCTGAAAAAGTCGGCGCCGGACGCCCGGTTCTTGAATGGACGTCTCATGCGGGCATCGGAGTCGGAAAAATCCATCCGGAAATGGGTGGACTCGCTGGATATCTGAGGAGGGCCCTCCCATGAAAAAAGTATTTGCCCTTGTCCTTGCCGTTCTTATGACAGCCCTGCTTGCAGGGTGCGGCGGAACGCAGGCTAAGACAAAAACAAATAGTGCATCGCCCAAGAAAAATGGGAATGTGCTGGTCGTATACTTCTCCAACACGAGGAACACGAAAGCGGCGGCGGAGACCATTGCGAAGACCACCGGTGGCACACTTTACGCCATTATCCCGCAGAACCCCTACACCGCAGCGGACCTGGATTACAACACTGCTGACTGCCGCGCCAATCGGGAGCAGAATGACCCGAAGGCCAGACCGGCCATAAAGGGGAGTATCCCGAATTGGGAAAAATATGACACGGTCTTTGTCGGATATCCCATCTGGTGGGGCAAGGAGCCGCGGATCATGGACACGTTTGCGGAGCAGTACGACTTCTCCGGGAAGACGGTGGTGCCGTTCTGCACGTCGGGCTCCAGTGATATTGGAAGCTCTGGAGAGGATCTGGCAAAGCTGGCGGGGAGCGGAAAGTGGCTTCCTGGTAAGCGGCTGACGGCGGAAGTTTCCACTAGCGAAATTACAAGTTGGCTCTCTGAGCTGGGTCTCCAATGAGCCTGATTCCGCCGGAGGTCAAGCACTGGCATGGAGCCGCCGCTGATTCCTGGATGGCTCACCTGTCCATTGAGGTGCCCGGCGAGGAGTGCTCCAATAAATGGCTCGAGCCTGTGGGCGATGAAGAGTACGGTGCAATTCGCTGATTTGTTGCTTCAGTGACACAACTTTTGCGGTTAGCTTCGGCTTATTTTGGGGTATACTGTTTCCAAATTTAGGAAACAGGAGGATGAACTCTATGAATAAGTTCGCTTTGAAAACCGCATCCGTCGCCTGTGCGCTCCTAATGAGCTTCTCGGTTGCCATGCCTGCCATGGCCGCCAGCTCAAAGAGCCAGAGTAAGCCCAATGTGGTAACATCTGCGTCGCAGAGTAAGCCGAAGAAAAAGTGAAAAAATAATAAGGGCGCACCGCGGGACCTTGGAAATGGGCCTGCGGTGCGCTTTTTGTTTTGTGGGGAAGGGGAACTAGGACCGAAGTGGCCCATTTCAGCACTTGCGGTCCTAGTTTGAGCTACTCCTAGGGCTCGAATCAGAGGAAAACTAGGACCGAAGCGGCCCATTTCAGCACTTGCGGTCCTAGTTTCAGTGCCGCTCTGGGCTCAGATCAAGGGAAAACTAGGACCGAACACCTGCTCAAATACCAACTCGGTCCTAGTTTCCGCCAATCTGAGGGCCTAGAAGAAAAGTAAACTAGGACTGGAATGGCTGCTCACCTTACTCCCGGTCCTAGTTGTACTTTTCTAACTGCCCAGAGTTAGACCATCTGCCCTAAAATTTTTGATTTGGTCTGACGATTTGGCCCTTTATCTGGGGCGATTGGGCTTCTCGTTAGACCATTCCACCTTTTTCTTTTCAGTTGGTCTAACTTTTCAACTGTTTTCAGTTTAATTTTTTAGACTGAATGAGGATTCACGGGCCGTTTGGTCTAACGGGTCGCCGAAAATCAACCGAAAGTGGTCGGAATCGTCAGACCATTTTACTGAAAAAATCAGGTTTGGTCTAACAGAGAAAAAAGAAGTGAATCGCCCGGTCGTATCATTACTGTCTCTTCTTCTGGATGATGGTGTTTGCCCCCATTGCTTTCCCTAACGCACCACGGGTGGCACTTCTGGCTGCGGGAAACGAGGTCCCGGACAGCTTTTTCTTCAGACCCGGGTTCAGCGCGTATCCGTTAGTGGTGAACAGCATTGTCTTTTCTTTGGATGTGAGCTCCTTGGAATCCTCCAGTTGACCTGCAAGGGCTTTGCATGCAATACTGGGGGTGTAAGGGCAATCGGAACCGTAAAGAAGATGGTCGGCGGGAATATCCATCTTCATGCAGTGCAGCTGCTTCGGTGCGGAGAAGCCGGCAGTGTCAAACCAGCAGTGCTGGAGGGCACCGAAAAATTCCAGCTTCTTTCCAGTGTCTCTTCGACCGAGGACAGCAAAGCTCTCGAAGCGGTCGGAGAGGATATTCAGGAATGATCCTCCATGGGGCCAAATCCACTTGATGTTCGGATATTTCAGGAACTTGTCGTTCCAGACCATGTTAGTGAAGGCACGGGTGGTGTCCATGAGAAAATCCATGATTGGAATGGGCATGTCGAGAACTGCATCGCCCGGAAGTGATGCGGGCATAGTCGGATGGACGCAGACAACAGCACCGACAGAGTCCAGGTATTCCATGAGAGGATCCAGCTTGTCACTTCCCAAATACATTCCATCATAGTGGGTCGTGACTCCAATTCCGTCTACGCCATCCCGCTCAAGCAGGGCTTCTGCCGAGCGAATAGCGGCATCCACATCCGGAAGTGGCAGAGTGGCGAATAATCCCAGACGGTCCGGGTGGTGGGAGACGACTTCCAGTGCCTCCTCATTCATGGCATTGATAATGTCAATGCGTTCATCGCCACTGGCTTTGATGATATGGGGCGAGGAGACGGACATCTCGGAGTAGGCAACTCCAAGAGAGTCCATCAGCTTGATATGCTCCTTTTCGTCCCATTTTGGTGTGGCGAAGTTGTCCGGAGTCGGGCCCTCATACTTGTCAAGATAGGCATAGTAGGATGGGGTCAGAATATGGGCGTGAAAATCAATTTTTTTATTGTATTTCATAACAGGTCCTCCTTTGTTATTGTTCCAGATGCATCGTATCATCTGGCATTCAGGGGGACCAAGCGAATTTGAGGAAATGAGACAGCGGGGTGGTCTGGTGTATCACATCAAGAGAGACATCCGACAGGAAAAGTCGGCGGAGCGAATCATGGTGGGGGCGATGCACCTTCTTCTCCAAAATCCTAAGGCCCCTCTCACTATTCAGGGAATCTGCAAGGAGTGCGGGTCATCCCGTTCCACATTTTATCGTCTGTTCGACGGGACCGATGATGTGATTTACTTTTGGTGCGAACGCTTCTTTCGTGGCATTCTGGAAATCTGTGCCGAGAATGAACGAACCGGTATATCCTATGATCCATTCCGCCTCTATGCGGAACACTTTTCTGCCCATACTGAGGAACTGGCAGCCATCCTGCAGCAGGGAAAGATTGGCCTGATCATGGAGGCCAACCGCCGAAATTTGATTGAGTTCGCTGATGTCCTGTTCCCGGAAATGGACACCCATTCCTCGGAGTTCACCTTCTTTGTGGAAATGCGCAGCAGCGTCATCGTCGGAGCTTGGAAAGCTTGGCTGGAGACCGGGCAGTCTGCCTCCATTGATGAGGTCGTGGAATATAGTCGGCGGCAGCTGCGGTATTTTAATCGGGAATGGGAATAATTATTGCGGAGTTAGACCATCTTGCCTAAAAATTCCAATTTGGTCTAACGATTTGGCCCTTTATCTGGGGCGATTGAGCTTCTCGTTAGACCATCCCACCTTTTTCTTCTCATTTGGTCTAACTTTTCAACTGTTTTCAGTTTAATTTTTTAGACTGAATGAAGATTCACGGGCCGTTTGGTCTAACGGATCTCCAAAAATAAGGGAAAAGGTCTAACCGGCGACCGCCGGGAACTGGAACTAGGACCACACAAGCTAATTCGGGCAGGGTGGTCCTAGTTTCTGCCGCTCTCCGGGCTCGAATCAAAGAAAAACTAGGACCACTTAAGCTGATTCGAGTAAGGTGGTCCTAGTTTCTGCCGCTCTCTGGACTCGAATCAAAGAAAAACTAAGACCACACAAGCTAATTCGAGCAAGGTGGTCCTAGTTCCTGCCGCTCTCCGGTCTCGAATCAAAGAAAAACTAGGACCACACAAGCTAATTCGAGCAAGGTGGTCCTAGTTTCTTCCGCTCTCCGGGCTCGAATCAAAGAAAAACTAGGACCACCTAAGCAAATTCGAGCAGGGTGGTCCTAGTTTCTTCCGCTCTCCGGGCTCGAATCAAAGAAAAACTAGGACCACCTAAGCTAATTCGGGCAGGGTGGTCCTAGTTT